>NZ_JBIAUQ010000002.1:0-581585 GCF_042893155.1 Streptomyces sp. NPDC001668 | reverse complement strand
TCCCGTCGGCCTGCCGCTCCCGCGATCCGAGGCGCGCCTCGGCCCTTGCGCCCATGCCCGAGGCGGACCGTCGCCCTTCCCCCCCCCATGACCTGAGCGGCGCCGCTGCTCGTCGCTCCCGTGCCCCGAGCCGCGCCGCCACCCTTCGCTCCCGCCCCCCGATCCACGTCGACGGGCGACCAAAGGGGTGAATCGGTAGAATTCAGGCATGGTGGAGCGGCCGGCCGCACCGACGGCGCCCGAGCTCGTCCTGGAGACCGACACCGGCTCCACGGTGATGAGCCCGGGCCACGACTATCACGTCGGACGCGACCCGTTGAGCGACATCGTCATCGACGATGCCCGGGTCTCGTGGCACCACGCGGTGCTGCGGCCCGAGGCCGACCACTGGACCCTCGAGGACGAGAACAGCACCAACGGCACCTACGCCGACGGCCGCCGCGTCCACGAGTGGGACGTCGGCCCCGGCAGCGTGATCCGCTTCGGCAGCCCCGCCGACGGCCCCTGCGCGGTCCTGCTGGGCCTGCCCACCCCCGAGCGCCCCTCGGCCGTGTCGATGCCGGGCCTGACCGGCACCTTCCGGCAGCCCACCGCCGTACGCCCGCTGCCCACCCGCACGGTCCGCATCGGCCGCGCCGACGACAACGACCTCGTCATCGACGACCTGGTCGTCTCCCGCCACCACGCCGAACTGCGCGCTCTGCCCGACGGCAGCTACGAGATCGCCGACCTCGGCAGTCACAACGGCACCTACCTCAACGGCCGGCCCGTCACGAGCGCCCCCCTCGCCCCCGGAGACATCGTCGGCATCGGCCACTCGGCGTTCTGCCTGGTCGGCGACACGCTTCAGGAGTACGTCGACACCGGCGAGGTCTCCCTCGACGTCCAGGACCTCACGGTCGCCGTCGACCACGGCCGCAAGACCCTGCTGGACCACGTGTCCTTCCCGGTGGGGGAGAAGTGCCTGCTCGCCGTCGTCGGCCCGTCCGGCGCCGGAAAGTCCACGCTCCTCAACGCCCTCACCGGCCAGCGCCCCGCCGACCACGGCACCGTCCTCTACGACGGCCGAGACCTCTACCGCGACTACGCCGAACTGCGCCAGCGCATCGGCCTGGTCCCGCAGGACGACATCCTGCACGCCCAGCTGACCGTCCGCAGCGCCCTGACCTACGCCGCCGAACTGCGCTTCCCGCAGGACACCGCGAAGGCCGAGCGCCGCGCACGCGTCGACGAGGTCATACGCGAACTCGGCCTGGAACAGCGCGCCCGGCAGCCCGTGCACAGCCTCTCCGGCGGACAGCGCAAGCGGGTCAGCGTGGCCCTGGAGCTGCTGACCAAGCCGTCCCTGCTCTTCCTGGACGAACCGACCTCCGGCCTGGACCCCGGCATGGACCGCTCGGTGATGCACATGCTGCGCGGCCTCGCCGACGACGGCCGCACGGTCATCGTCGTCACCCACAGCGTCCTGAGCCTCGACGTCTGCGACCGCCTCCTGGTCCTCGCCCCCGGCGGGCGGATCGCCTACTACGGACCGCCCGAGGACGCCCTCGCCTACTTCGGCTTCACCCAGTGGCCCGAGGCCTTCGAAGCCTTCGAACGCGACCAGGACCGCGACTGGGCGGGCGACTTCCACTCCTCGGCCTTCCACCACCAGTACGTCGCCGAGGCCACCGCACAGCCCCGGACGCCCCGCTCCGAACCGGTCATCATCGCGCCCCCGCCCAGGCCCCGCAGCCGCGGCGCCCAGCTCGGCACCCTGATCCGCCGCTACACCGCGGCCCTCGGCGCCGACCGCACCTTCCTCGCCATCATGATCGCGCTCCCCTTCGTCATGGGCGCCATGGCCCGGGCCCTCGCGGGCAGTCACCTCACCCGGGACACCGCCATGAACGCCCTGCTCATCCTGTGCGTCGGCGGCGTCCTCACCGGCGCCGCGAACGCCGTCCGCGAGCTGGTGAAGGAACGGGTGATCTACCAGCGGGAACGGGCCGTCGGCCTGTCCAGATCGGCGTACCTGATGTCCAAGGTCGTCGTGCTGGGCACGATCACCGTCGTGCAGGCGGTGGTCCTGACCCTGGTCGCCCTCCTCGGCGTCGACCTCAACGCACCCGACGGCGAAGGCGTGGTGATGCCGCCCCTTGCCGAGATCACGATCGCCGTCGCCCTGCTGGCGTTCACGGCGATGATGCTCGGTCTGCTCGTGTCCGCGCTGGTGCGCAAGGAGGAGGTGACGATGCCGCTGCTCGTGCTGCTCGCCATCGTCCAGGTCGTCTTCTGCGGTGCCCTGCTCAAGCTGGACGGCGTGCCCGGGCTGGAACAGCTGTCCTGGCTGGTGCCTTCCCGCTGGGCGCTCGGCGCGATGGCCGGCACCATCGGCCTCGCCCGGATCGTGCCCGGCGACCTCACCGGCGACCCGCTGTTCAAGCACTCGGCGGGCGTTTGGATGCTGAACATCGGCATGCTCGTCGTCCTGTCCGTGCTCTTCGGATACGTCGTCTCCCGGCTGCTGCGCCGCCACGAACCCGCGGTCATGCGGAAGTAGGCGCCGATGACGCCCCCCGGCTTCCGGCCCACCCACGTCGTCCCCGGCAACGGCATGCCCGCCTGGGAGGCCCCCGACCCCGCCCGCCCCACCGTGCCCCTGGACCCGCTCCTGCCGGTCCAGCTCGTGGAGCGGCGCGGCGACTGGGCGTACGTCCTGTGCGCCAACGGCTGGTCGGCCTGGGTCGACGGCCGCTACCTGGTCGCCGTACCCCAGGACCCGCCCGCCCCCGACAGCCCGCTCACCCGCGCCGCCGACCCGCGTCCCCTGCTGGCCCGCGCCGACGAGACCCTCGCCCGCTACCGGGCCGCCGTCGAGGAGCTGGGCCGCGGCGGCCTGGACGGGGAGGCCTTCCGGGGCCGCACCCGAGGGCTGCGGATCGGAGTGGTCGTCGACGGCGAGCATGTGTGGCTGTACGACGCGCAGCACGGACGCTGGGTGTACGCCGACGGGACCCGGCTCAGCACCTACGCCACCGACGAGGGGCCGCGGGCGGCCGGACCCGCCCCGACCGAGGTGCCCCACACGGGCGGGCACCCCCCGACCCAGGTCGTGACGCACGATGGCCCGTGAGACCAGCCTCTTCTCCGGCCGCCCCTCGGAACTGGTCGGCCGGCAGGTCGCGAGCTACCGCATCGAGCAGGAGATAGGCCGCGGTGGCATGGCCGTCGTCTACCGGGCCCGGGACCTGCGCCTGGACCGCACGGTCGCGCTGAAGCTGCTGGCCCCGGAGCTCGCCCGCAACGACACCTTCCGCAACCGTTTCAGCCACGAGTCCCGGGTGGCCGCCGCGATCGACCACCCGCACATCGTGCCCGTCTTCGAGGCGGGCGAGACGGACGGGGTGCTGTACATCGCCATGCGGTACGTCGCCGGCAGCGATCTGCGCCATCTCCTGGACCGCCAGGGGCCGCTGCCGCTGCCGACCGCGCTGCGGATCGCCACCCAGATCGCCTCAGCGCTCGACGCGGCCCACGAGCACGGGCTGGTCCACCGGGACGTGAAACCCGGCAACATCCTGGTCTCCCGGGGCACCGACAGCGACCACCCCGAGCACACCTACCTCACCGACTTCGGCCTCACGAAGAAGTCCCTGTCACTGACCGGGTTCACCACGGTCGGCCAGTTCGTCGGCACCCTCGACTACGTGGCCCCCGAGCAGATCTCGGGGCGACCGGTCGACGGCCGCTGCGACGTCTACGGTTTTGCCTGCGTGGTCTACGAGACCCTCACGGGCCACCCGCCCTTCCGCCGCGACGACGACATGGCCCTGCTGTGGGCCCACCAGTACGACGCCCCGCCGGCCCTCTCCGCCTCCCGCCCCGGCCTGCCCGCACCGCTCGACGCGGTGTTCGCGAAGGCCCTGGCCAAGACCCCCGACGAGCGCCACGACTCCTGCCTCGGCTTCGTCGCGGCCCTGCGCTCGGCGGCGACGGGCGGCCACCCGCCGACCGAGATCGCCCTGAAGACCGTAGAACCCCCGGAGACCCGCCCCAAGCCCCCGCCGTCCTGGGCGCAGCCGGTGGTCCGGGGACGGTAGTCGGTCCTGACCCAGTCCGTTCAACGGCACCCTGCGCGCCGGCAACCCGCGGTGGCCGGCCACGATGCCGAGGCCCTTGGAGCGGGCATGGACGCGGCCTTCGGCGATCCCCTCGACGAACACGTTCGTGACGTGGTGCGCCACGGGATGCCCGGCGCCCGGCGTCAGGGCCGCCTCCTTGATCGCGGCGAGTCCGGTGAGTTCACCCCGCCCTGCCTCACGCGTCAGCCGGTGTGATCTCCCCTTTGCGTCGCACCGGCCGTGCCAGCAGCGCGCCCAGGAAGCCGGTGACCAGGCCCCACAGGGCGCCGAGGCCGACCGCGGACCACAGTTGGGGTTGGAGGAACAGCTTGCCGCCCAGGCCGCCGAGGTCGCCGATGCCGAGGACCGACAGGCCGTAGTGGGCGGAGATCCGGCCCATGAGGCAGATCATGAGGACGGTGAGGGCGAGGGCGGCCGCCAGGTGCACGGCGTGCTGCCAGGCGCGGACGCTGATGGGGGAGCGGGCCGCCATGAGGAAGGCGACCGAGAGCAGCAGGACCGCGTCGACGACCACCAGCCACCAGACCCGGCCGTCGTGCTCGGCGAGGGTGCCCAGGTTGAGCGTGGCGGTGTCCGAGGTGCGCAGGACCTCGTCCAGGACGTGCGGCATGGGCAGCCCGAAGGGGCCCTCCACCCGGCCGGTCCAGGTGGCGCCGAGGCCGATGGTCAGGGTGAGCCAGACCAGGTTGGGCAGGCCCAGCAGGATCACCGCGAGGGTCTCCGGCACATGCCCGCGGGTCACGGCGACGACCAGGGCGATGAGGGCGCCGAGGACGACGTAGGCGAGGAGGGCCACCACCATGGCGTGCGCCGCGGGCCGCACCGACTCCTGGAGGCGCAGCAGTCGCCCCGGCAGGGGAGCCCGGCGCGAGACCAGCAGGGCCAGCACCAGGACACCCGCCGACCACAGCAGTCCGAACAAGAGGGTCTGCGGTACGTCCGTGGTGAAGCCGACCTCGGGGGAGACACCGAAGAGATCGCCCAGGTCGCTCAGCGTGTCGTCGCCGAGGGAGAGCTTGAACGTCTGGCGGGCCGCGTAGGCCGGGGCGAGGAGCGCCAGGAGCCACAGGACGGCGATCCGGGCGGCCCATCCGGTGAGTTCCCGGCCGCCGGCGACGGCCCGGTGCCGCAGCGGCCGCAGGAACCCCGCGCCGAGCACCAGCGCACCGGTCAGGGTGACGGACAGGGGGATCACGGTCAGGCCGGCCTTGCTGCCGGCGAGCCCTCCCGCGCTTCCCGAGAGCTTGACCGTGCCGCCGACGGCCGTGACGACCGTCGCCGCGACGACCCGCGGGAACGCGTGGTCCGGCAGGTCGGACGCGCCCGCCGCCCACAGTCCGAGGGCCGCGACCACCCCCATGACGATCACCGTGACCAGGACCGTGGCCACGGCCTGCGCCCAGCCGTGGCGGGCGAGGACTGCCTGGTCGAAGGGGCGTTGGGGGCTCACCCTGCCACGCTAAGCAGCGGGGGGACGGGCCGCCTGCCGGGAGGTCCGTCCGCGTCCGCTTGCGGGCCGTACCGGACCGGAGCAAACAATAGGTATGTCGCGGAAAAATGCGGCTTAATCGGGGCAATCGGATCGCATGCCGCAGGAGTCCCGCGTCGGGAAGAAGCACTCGTGAGTGTCGAACCGCCCTCGTCGGGCCGTCCCACCGGGCCGCCGTCCGGCCCCCTGTCGGGCCCCTCGCAGCCGCCTTCGGGCCCGCCCTCGCAGCCCCCCGGCAGCAGTGGCGGAACATCCGCGCCCGAGCCGCGGCACCCCTGGTGGAGATCGGTGCCCCGGGTCGCCCTGATCGCCACCGCGGTGGTCGCCGCGGTGGTCCTCGCGGTCGTGTTCACCCGCTCCGGCGGCGGTGGGTCCACCTCGGCGGGCGGTGACGGAGAGGTCTTCCTCCAGGCCGCGGGCAAGACGGGCCCCGAGCCCTTCACCGAGTCGACCGCGAAGGACAGCTCGGTGCCACCGGTGTCCGCCACCCCGACCGGCTCCTCGGAACCCGCGAACGCCGTGCGCGCAGTGGACGGCGCCGCCCCCGGTCTCTACGGCGGCACCCGCAACGTCTCCAGCTGCGACGTCGAGAAGCAGATCAAGGCCCTTGGGGCGGACCCCGAGAAGAACAGCGTGTTCGCCTCCGTCGCCGGTGTCCGGCCGTCCCAGGTCCCCGCCTTCCTCCGCTCGCTCACACCCGTCCAGCTGCGCATGGACACCCGCGTCACCAACCACGGCTACCGGGACGGCGCCGCCACCAGCTACCAGGCCGTCCTCCAGGCTGGCACCGCCGTCCTCGTCGACGACCACGGAGTGCCCCGCACCCGCTGCGCCTGCGGAAACCCGCTGACCCCGCCGGTCGCCCAGCAGACCACGCCGAAGCGCACCGGCGACACCTGGGCGTCGTACCACCCCTCGAACGTGGTCGTGGTCGCGCCGTCGACGACCGTCATCAACATCTTCGTGATCTACGACCCCGACCACCACGACTGGATCGCCCGGCACCGCGGCGACACCGGGGGCAAGGACCACAAGACCCATCCGCCGGTCAAGCCGTCCCCGTCGGTGACCGTGTCCACGCCGACCCCGCCGACGACCCCCAGCGCACCCACGTCCCCGGCCTCCCCGTCGCCCTGCGTCTCGACGTCGACCGGAGCCGGAACGCCCACCGGAAAGCCGTCCGGGTCGCCGCGACCGTGCCCTCCCGCCCTGATCGCCCCGTCCTCGCCGCCCCCGAGCTCGCCGTCCCAGCAGCCGCCGAGCAGCGAATCCCCAGGTGAGCCCGTCGCACCCGGATCCTCGTCACCGCAGCCGCCCCTCGCCTCGGACACCACCTCGGGGACGAACCAGTCGGGTCCCCTGGACAGCGGTCCGGTGTCCTAGGCGGTGTGACGCGTCACCTGGACTGCGACGCGCGACTCTGGGTACGAGCACTGGTGCAGCAGCGTCCGGCCAGTCCGGCTTCCGAGAGAGAAACGCATGATCGATCACCTGGACGGGGCAGTGATACCGACTGGTTTCGACGTGCCCGTGGAACCCCTACGGCAGGCGGCGCACTACACCGGGGAGCCGGGAAGCATAGCCGAGGCGCGGTCGTTCGCCGCGGACTTCCTCGGCAAGCTGAGGACCGAGTGGTGTGCCGCCATCGGCGACCGAGCCGAGCAGGAGGTGCTCCTCGTGGTGAGCGAGCTCGTCACCAACGCCGACCGGCACAGCAACGGGCCCTACATCCTCGAGCTGGAGGGCACCGACGCCGAGGTCGCCGTCACGGTCTACGACAGCAGTGCCGCACTGCCCCGCAGGTTCCCGCGGGACCCCGAGCGCGTCGGCCGGCACGGTCTGGAGATCGTGCACGTCCTGGCGCGGGAGGTCGGGGCGGAGCGCGTACCGGTGGGCAAGCGGGTCAGGGCCGTCCTGGGCTTCGACGGCAACGACTGAGCCCGCGGGGGCGCTGGGAACACAGGGAACGGGTGCCGTCCGTGGACGGCACCCGCTTTTCGCTGTCCGTGGACGGCACCCGCTTTTCGCTGTCCGTGGGTACTCGCTGTCCGTGTGTGCTCAGGCGCAGCCCAGCTCGCCCAGCATGCCCTCGCGCAGCCGCGTGATGATCCGCTTGATCAGCCGGGACACATGCATCTGCGAGCAGCCGAGCCGCTCACCGATCTCCGACTGGGTGGCCTCCTCCACGAACCGCATGTGGATGATCTCCCGGTCCCTGTCGCTGAGCTCGGCCATCAGGGGGGCGAGCGACTGGAAGTCCTCGACGAGCCGCAGCCCGTCCTCCTCCACGCCGATGAAGTCGGCGAGGACCGCCTCGCCGCCCTCGGGGCCGTCGCCGGTCAGGGCGGCGTCCAGGGACGAGGAGTTGTAGCCGTTCGAGGCGATCTGTGCCTCGATCACCTCGTTCTCGGAGATGTTCATCAGGGTGGCGAGCTCGGCCACCGTGGGGTCGCGGTCCAGCCGGCTGCCGAGTTCCTCACGCGCCTTGGCCAGCTCGACGCGCAGCTCCTGAAGGCGCCGCGGGACATGCACCGCCCAGGTGGTGTCACGGAAGAAACGCTTGATCTCGCCGACGATGTAGGGCAGCGCGAACGACGTGAACTCGACCTCGCGGGACACCTCGAACCGGTCGATCGCCTTGATCAGGCCGATCATGCCGGTCTGGACGATGTCCTCCATGTCGTCGCCGCGGCCGCGGAACCTTCCGGCCGCGAAGCGTACGAGCGACATGTTCATCTCGATGAGGGTGTTGCGCGCGTACTGGTACTCGTGCGTCCCCTCCTCGAGCTCGGCCAGACGCCTGAAGAACTGACGGGACAGCTCCCGCGCGTCCCGCGGGGCGACGGACCGCGGTTCCTCGACTCCCGGCAGGGGCGTCCCACCCGTCCTGGTCCCGCTGGCGTGCTCGGTGACCTGTGCCTCCGAACGGTTCACGGCGGTGACGACGGTATGCATTACCTCTCCCACGAAAGTCACGGCTCGACGTCTGCCTCTTCGGCCTGGGTTGTCTCGGGTACTGCGGATGGTACGAGGCCTGCCGTGTACCCGGAACGCGTCGACATATGCGTCCCCGGACCACCGGCCGACCAATAGCCCGCAGCTCCCTCACGTTGCGCGTACCCGGGGAGTGACGACACATGCCCACCGAGTTGCGGGGTGGCGTGAAATCGACGGTGCTCAGGCGGCGAGCCGGGTCGCGACGATCAGTTCGAACAGGTAGCGCTTGGTGATCCGGCCGCCGTGGCGCGTCTCGATCAGCTCCCGGATACCGGCCAGGAGGCCTTCGCGGCGGGTGCTGTCGAGGGCCCGGTGGCCCGAATAGGTGAGGAGCACGTCGAGGTACTCGTCGGCGGTGTAGGTGATGTCCTGTTCGAAGCGGGTCACCGTGAGCTCACCGAAACGCGGAGAGGCCTCGAAGTCCACCGTGTCCGAATCGATCTCCGACGACGCCCGCAGCCGCAGCCCGGGCGGTGTGGCCGGATCCCAGCGTTCGTAGCACTCCTGGGCCCGCGCGAAGAAGTCGGTCGTGCCGCCGGCCACATGGTGGGTGACGACGACAGCGAGGCGTCCCCCGGCACGGAGCGCGTCCGCCGTCTTCTCCATGCGGACGGCCGGGTCGATCCAGTGGAAGGCGGTCGCGCAGGCGACCAGGTCGAAGGGCTGTGCCGGCAGCGGCCAGCGCTCGAACTCGGCGTTGTGCACCTCGACCCGCGGGAACCCGGCGAGCCGCCGCCGGGCCACCGCTGCCATCGCGTCGCCCAGTTCCACGGCCGTGAGGTGACAGCCGAACCCGGCCAGCGCCCGGGTGAGTTGGCCGGTACCGGGTGCCACCTCCAGGACCCGGCTCCGCGGGCCGAGTTCCGCCACCCGTGCCAACTCCCCGACCAGCGCCGGTGGATAGGCCGGGCGCGCCCTGTCGTACAGTTCCGCCGCCTCGTTGAACGTCTCCCGCAGCACCGGCCCACCTTCCCGTCGTCGATTCCACCCAGGGCAGAATGCCGCCCCCTTCCCATGGCGGCCACGGAATTTAGGCTGACCCGGTGAGCAATCAAGCGCCGAACCAAGCCCGCGTGATCCCCCTGCGCCCGCAGTCCGCGCGCCCGGGGACCGCCCGCCCCGTGTCCGAACGCCCCGCCGCGGCACCGCCCGGGGAGCCCTCCGCCGACAGGGCCAGGGAACCTCTGTGGCGTGACCTCGTCGGAGACGTCCTGCGCCGCGAGCGCCTCGTCCAGGAGCGTACGCTCAAGGACGTCGCCGACGCGGCCCGGATCTCGATGCCCT
Organism: Streptomyces sp. NPDC001668; assembly: GCF_042893155.1. NCBI lineage: Bacteria > Bacillati > Actinomycetota > Actinomycetes > Kitasatosporales > Streptomycetaceae > Streptomyces > Streptomyces sp. NPDC001668. Next base: position 571,691 of record NZ_JBIAUQ010000002.1, on the reverse strand, counting down.
ACCTCTCCGAGGTGGAGCGCGGCCGCAAGGAGGCCTCCTCCGAGGTCCTCGCGGCCGCCGCCCACGCCCTGGGCCTCGGCCTCGGCGATCTGCTCTCCCTGGCCCAGGGGGAGCTCACCCGGCACTCGGCGCGCAGCCGCCGTGCAGTGCCGGGATCGCCGTACGACGGGATGTGCCTGGCGGCCTGAACTGGCGGGCCCGGCGCCTCAGACCGTCACGAGGCGCCGGCTCACCACCTCGTCGGCCAGCCCGTACTCCACGGCCTCCTGCGCGGTGAACACCTTGTCGCGGTCCATGTCCGCGCGCAGGGTCGCGATGTCGTGGCGGGTGTGGCGGGCCAGCACCTCCTCCACCTGGGAGCGGATGCGGACCATCTCCTTGGCCTGCAGGGCGAGATCGGAGATCGCTCCGCGGCTGCCGCCGGAGGCGGGCTGGCCGAGCAGCACGCGCGCGTGCTCCAGCACGAGCCGCCGCCCGGGATCCCCGCCGGCCAGCAGCACGGCCGCGGTGGACGCCGCCTGGCCCACGCACAGCGTCGAGATCGGCGCCTGCACGTAGGTCATCGTGTCGTAGATCGCCATCAGCGAGGTGAACGATCCACCGGGGGAGTTGATGTAGATCGAGATCTCGTTCTCCGGCGCCGCCGACTCCAGGTGCAGGAGCTGTGCGATCACCACGTTGGCCACCCCGTCGTCGATCTCGGTGCCGAGGAAGATGATCCGCTCGGACAGCAGGCGGCTGAACACGTCGGAGGACCGCTCGCCGTGCGCGGTGCGCTCGACGACGTAGGGAATCGTGTAGTTCGCCATGTCAGAGCCCCATCCGTCGCTTCGAGGCGGCCGGGCGGACATCGGCGAGCGACTCCACGACCCGGTCCACCATGCCGTACTCCCTGGCCTCCTCGGCCGTGAACCAGCGGTCGCGGTCACCGTCGCGGGCGATGGTCTCCGGCGTCTGGCCGGTGTTCTCGGCGATGAGCCGCTCCATGGTCTGCTTGCTGTGCTCCAGGTTCTCCGCCTGGATCTCGATGTCGGCGGTGGTCCCGCCGATGCCCGCCGAACCCTGGTGCATCATGATCCGCGCGTTCGGCAGGGCGTACCGCTTGCCGGGCGTGCCGCCGCAGAGCAGGAACTGGCCCATGCTCGCCGCGAAGCCCATGGCGAGCGTCGACACGTCGTTGGGGATCAGCCGCATCGTGTCGTAGATGGCGAGGCCCGCGTACACGGAACCGCCCGGACTGTTGATGTACAGGCTGATGTCGGTGCGCGGGTCCTCCCCGGACAGGACCAGCAGCTGTGAGCAGACCCGGTTCGCGGAGACCTCGTCGACCTGGGTGCCCAGCAGCACGATGCGCTGGGCGAGGAGCTGGGCGGCCAGTTGGTCGTCGAAACGGGTGGGAGGGGTGTCGCCCTCGGCACGGATGGAAGTCATGGGCGGTCCTCGTGGTCGTAGGGATGCCGTCGGCTCCACTCTTGACCTCGGACGACCCCCCGAAGCGGTTTCTCTGCCGGTGGCAGATTCGCCACCGGCAGAGCGCGGGCCCCGGGGGTGTGCTCAGCCCTTCTCGCGCAGCTGCCGGAAGAACGCCCGCACGTCGTCGACCAGCAGGTCCGGCTCCTCCATCGCCGCGAAGTGGCCGCCCCGGTCGAACTCGGTCCAGCGCACGAGGTTCTCGGTGCGTTCGGCCCTGTGCCGCAGCGGGAGCTGGATCTCCGCCGGGAAGACGGCGAGGGCGGTCGGCGCGGTCGACGGTTCGGTGGGGCGGGCCGCCCTCGCGCCCGTGGCGTGGGCCCGCTCGTAGTAGATCCGGGCGGCCGAACCGGCGGTGCCTGTCAGCCAGTACAGCATCACGTTGGTCAGCAGCCGGTCCCGGTCCACGGCCTCCTCGGGCAGCTCCGCGGAGTCGGTCCACTCCTGGAACTTCTCGACGATCCAGGCGAGTTGGCCGACCGGTGAGTCGGTCAGCGCGTAGGCGAGGGTCTGCGGCCGGGTGGAGTGCAGTACGGCGTACCCGGTGCCCTCGCCCGACCAGGCGCTCCACCGACGCCACGACTCCAGGGCGCGTTCCCGCTCCCCGGGTTCGAGCGCGGCGAGTTCGTCCTCGGTCGGTTCGCTGGTGGCCTGTGCGCCGGGCAGCAGGTTGAGGTGGATGCCGATGATCCGCTCGGGGTGGGCGCGGCCCAGTTCCCGGGAGATCGCCGAGCCCCAGTCCCCGCCCTGGGCGCCGAACCGCTCGTAGCCGAGGCGCGTCATCAGCTCGGCCCAGGCGTCGGCGATCCGGCCCGCCTCCCAGCCCGTGTCGGCGGGCGGCCCGGACAGCCCGAAACCGGGGATGCTCGGTACGACGACGTGGAAGGCGTCGGCCGGGTCGCCGCCGTGGGCCGCCGGATCGGTCAACGGGCCCACCACGTCCAGGAACTCGACGATCGAGCCCGGCCAGCCGTGCGTGATGACCAGCGGGGTGGCGTCCGGCTCGGGGGAGCGGACGTGGGCGAAGTGCACGGTCGACCCGTCGATGACGGTCGTGAACTGCGGCCACGCGTTCAGCCGCGCCTCGGCCGCGCGCCAGTCGTAGGAGTGCCGCCAGTGGTGCGCGAGTTCGCGCAGATACGCGGCCGGCACGCCGTACGCCCAGCCCGTGGCCGAGAGGTCGTCGGGCCAGCGGGTGCGGTCGAGCCGGTCGTGCAGGTCGTCGAGGTCGCTCCGCGGAATGTCGAGGCGGAAGGGCGTGATGCTGTCGCTTGACGTCATGCGGGGATGCTAGGCCGCACCCGTGTATGAGCCACGTGGATTAACCGGCTGCCCGACCGATGAGTTCCGCGCCGAGGATCGGTCCTCAGAGACGACCGCACTACGACGCCTCAGGAGGAAACCATGGCGAGCAGGCCTTTCACCACGTGTCTCTGGTTCGACGGCCAGGCCGAGGAAGCCGCGCACTACTACGTCTCGGTCTTCAAGGACTCCACCCTCGGGAGGGTCACCCACTATCCCGAGGGCGCGATGCAGCCCGCCGGGACCGTCCTGACGGTGGACTTCACCGCCAACGGACAGGACTTCGTCGCCCTCAACGGCGGACCGCAGTTCAAGTTCACCGAAGCCGTCTCCTTCCAGATCCTCTGCGCGGACCAGGAGGAGATCGACTACTACTGGACCAGGCTCACCGAGGGCGGCGGCGAGCCCGGCCCCTGCGGCTGGCTCAAGGACCGTTACGGGCTGTCGTGGCAGGTCGTGCCCGAGGGGCTCGCCGACATGGTGGGCGACCCGGATCCGGAGAAGGCGGCCCGCGTCACCAAGGCGTTCATGGCGATGAGCAAGTTCGACGTGGCCGCCCTGGAGAAGGCGTACGCGGGCGGGTGAGCGTCAGCCGGAGGGCGTCCGGCCGACCACCCGCGTGATCTCCCGGGCGATCCGCAGGATGCCGGGGGAGCGGACCGGGCAGGGCCTGGGCCTGGGGGTCGTGGGCGCCAGACAGAAGTGCAGGTAGTCCGTGTCGAGGTGCAGGGCGGTGCGGTCGCGGTCCGGCTGGGTGCAGTAGGCGGGATGCTCGTGCTCGTAGGCGGTGCACGGCAGGTACTGCACCCAGGTGTACCGGGCCCCGGCGGGCGCCACCGTCGCGCCCGCGTCGGCGACCACGTCGCCGGAGGCGGCCGCCTGCTCCTCGTACAGCTCGTTCACGCGCCGGATCCGGTCGGGGGTGAGCGGGTCCGGGCCCTGCGCCACCCACACGATCCGCGGCCGCCGCGCGCCGCCCGCCGCCGCGATCTGGTCGGTCAGCCGGCGCAGGTCGGTCCGGTACCTGCTGAAGTACTTCCGCGGCGAGGCGGCATGGGTGATCCCGTCCATGCACCATGTGTAGCCCCACGCGTTGCCCCAGAACTGCAGCACCACGACGTCCGGGTGCAGTGCACGGACCAGCGCGGCCGCCTTGTCCCGGTCGGGCACCAGCGACTTCTTGCCGGTGCCCTCCAGGTAGTCGCACAGGGTGGTCCCCGAGTACGGCGCGCTCGTGTACGTCGCCCGCAGGTCCCGGCGCAGCTCCTGCCCGAGGACCTGCTGGGCCTCCGTGGCGAGCGAGTCGCCGAGGTACAGCACCCGCGGGGCGACGACGGCCGCGGAGGCGCTCGGCGAGGTCTGGGCGCGCCGATGCGTGGTGGCCGCGCGGGGCACGTCCGGGGTCGGTGGCGCCGTCTCCGGCCCGTCCGAGGGGTCGGAGCAGGCACCGAGCAGCAGGACTGCGCCCAGTAACCCCACGATCCACGGTGCCCGCATGCGCGACTCCCGCCCCGGTCGCCGAAAACGGTTCCCCAGGCAAGCACAGCCGGGCCCAGGGGGGAAGACGCGCGGCACCGGTTTCAGCCGCCGTCCGGGCCCTCCAGGAAGTCCGCCGGCTCGGTCAGCGGCAGCGGCTTGGTCAGACGGGCGTCGAACCCGGCCGCCCGGGACAGTGCGCCGTCGGTGCCCTGGCTGAAGCCGGGGACCGCGACGAGCCGAAGCCGCTCGCCGTCCGGCCGGGCCCGTATCCGGCGGGCGACCGTGGGGCCGTCGATGTCCGGCAACCCCAGGTCGCACAGGACGACGTCGAATACCTGCGCCTCGGTCGCGGTGAGCGCGGCGGTGCCGGTGTGCACGGTCGTCACCCGGTGCCCCTGCCGCTCCAGCAGGGTGCGACAGGTCGCGGCCAGGTCCGCGTTGTCCTCCACGATCAGCAGGGCCAGCCAGCCAGCCGGCCAGCCAGCCGGCGTGGCGTGGAGCGGGCGGCCGGGGGCCGGGGCGCGGCGGGACTGCGGAGCCGGTGGTGGGCAGGACCACCGTGAACGCGGCGTCCCTGCCGGGCCCGTCGCTGTGCGCGCCGATCCGGCCGTGGTGCCGCTCCGCGACGGTCCGGCGCGACGGCGACCCCAAGCCCCAGGCCCGCCGGCGTGTCGGGACCGGCCGGGGCCGCCCGTATACACCTCCGTGCGGCCGCCCGGCCGGGTGTACTTGAGCGCGTTCGACCACAGGTTCGTCAGCACCTGCGCGAGCCGCCAGCCGGTCGCCGTCCACGACGAGGGCCGCGGCGGGCAGCCGTACGCCGAGGGTGGTGCTCGTGTGCGAAGAGGCCGCGGATGTCCGCGCAGGCGCCCTCCGCGACCGAGCGCATGTCGACCGGTTCCCGCACCAGCTCAAGGCGCCCGATCACCGCCCGGGTGCCGTCCAGGAGGTCGTTGCTCAACCTGGCCAGGGTGCCGAGCTGCCGCTTCAGGACGGCCGGCGCCGGATGGCCCTCCGGCAGGTCCAGGGCGAGCAGTTCGGTGGCGGCGGTCGCGGCCGCGAGGTGGGTGCGCGGCTCGTCCTCGATCAGGGCGAGGCGCGGGCGGTTGAAGGGGGAGCCGCACCTGTCCGCGCCGGACCGAGCGCCCGCGGCGGGCTGGGCCGGCCATGGGGAGCGAGTGTCCTTTCTGTCCCGTCTCCAGGGGAATCGTCCGTTCGACGCGCGGTCGGGCCCAGCCGTGACTAGCGTGTGGAGTCGGACCGACCACCGATTCGGGAAAGGCCGCGATCATGGCCGTACAACCTGAGGGAACCCCCTGCTGGGCCGATGCGATGTTCAGTGACGTCGAGGGAGCGAAGAGCTTCTACGGCGACGTCCTCGGCTGGACCTTCGGCGAGGCGTCGTCGGAGTACGGCAACTACACGCAGGCCTACGCGGACGGCAAGGCGGCCGCCGCCGTCGTTCCGCCGATGCCCGGCCAGGAGGGGCACTCGCAGTGGTGCCTGTACCTCGCGTCGCCGGACGCCTCCGCGACGGCCGGCAAGATCCGTGACAACGGCGGCGAAGTGCTCATGGAACCGATGCAGGTCGGCGACTTCGGCACCATGTGCCTGGCCCGCGACCCGAGCGGCGTCGTCTTCGGCGTGTGGCAGGGCGGCACCCACGAGGGCTTCGAGGCGACGCCCGGGCAGCCCGGCGCGTTCTGCTGGGCCGAGATCTACACCCGCGATCCCGAGAAGTCCGACGCGTTCTTCCCCGCCGTCTTCGGCTACCGCGTCCAGCAGATGCAGGACGACGCCATCGACTTCCGCATGTTCAACCTCGGCGACAACACCGTCCTCGGCCGCATGAAGATGACGGACGACTTCCCGCCCGAGGTGCCGGCGTACATCAACGTCTACTTCTCGGTCCCCGACTGCGACGACGCGGTGGCCCGCGCCACCAAGCTGGGCGCCGTCCTGAGGTTCGGTCCGATGGACTCACCGTTCGGCCGCTTCGCGGCCCTCAGCGACCCGCAGGGCGCGAGCTTCTCGGTGATCGACATGACCACGACCCAGGGGGACATGCCCCAGATCTCCGACGTGCCCTGAGCCGTCCGGCAGCGCGCCGAGATTTCCGGCGGGCGACGGCCCGTGACCGCCGTAGGCGGGTACCGGGTCCAGCCACTCGTTCACGGTGGGGCAGCGGGGCGGGCCCGGTCGTGGCGCACCGGGTCCGAGGCGTGCCGGTGACGTCGTCGACGAGTTCTCACGGACCTCACCGGCCTCTGGGGACGGGGAGCCCTACGTGAACCCGCGCCCCGCCGCTCATGGCATGATCGAGCGCATGCGTGAACGACTGGTGGCCGCGTGCGACGGGGCTTCGAAGGGGAATCCGGGGCCCGCGGCCTGGGCCTGGGTCATCGCGGACGGGTCGGAGACGCCGGACCGCTGGGAGGCAGGGCCGCTCGGCAAGGCCACCAACAACGTCGCCGAACTCACCGCGCTGGAGCGGCTGCTCGCCGCGACCGACCCGGATGTGCCGCTGGAGGTCCGGATGGACTCCCAGTACGCCATGAAGGCCGTCACCACCTGGCTGCCCGGCTGGAAGCGCAACGGCTGGAAGACCTCCGCGGGCAAGCCCGTCGCCAACCAGGACCTCGTCATGCGGATCGACGAACTCCTCGACGGCCGTTCGGTCGAGTTCCGCTACGTCCCCGCCCACCAGGTCGACGGCGACCCGCTCAACGACTTCGCCGACCGCGCGGCCAGCCAGGCGGCGATCGTCCAGGAACCCGCGAGCAGCGAACTCGGCTCCCCCGAGCCGCCGCCGTCGCCGGACACCCCGAAAAAGACCGACCGCCCCGCCCGGGCCAAGTCGCCCAAGCGGAGCGGTGGTTCGTCTTCTCGTACGATCAAGGCCAAGTTCCCCGGCCGGTGTCTGTGCGGACGTCCCTACGCGGCGGGCGAGCCCATCGCCAAGAACGCCCAGGGCTGGGGACACCCGGAGTGCCGTACGGAAGCGGCCGGCTAGCGACCGGTGCGCGGCGCGACGGTCAGATGACCGCCCCGCGCCACTCGCCGGTCTCCTGTCCGCGCTCCTCGATGAACGTCTTGAAGCGCTCCAGGTCGCCCTTGGTCTGCCGCTTCACGAAGCCGAGCTTGTCGCCGACCTTCTCGGTGATGGTGTCCGGATGGAAGTCCATCTGCAGCATCACCTTGGTGTGGCTCTCGTCGAGCCGGTGGAAGGTCACCGCACCGGCCTGCTTGGCCTCGCCGGCGATCGTGGTCCACGCGACCCGCTCGTCCGGGATCTGCTCGGTGATCTCCGCGTCGAACTCCCTGTGCACCCCGTTGACGTTGGTCACCCAGTGCGTGAGCGTGTCGGTGCGCTGTTCGATGCGCTCGACCCCGCTCATGAACTCGGGGAAGGTCTCGAACTGCGTCCACTGGTTGTAGGCGGTGTGCACCGGCACGCCGACCTCGATGGATTCCTCGACCTGCGACACGGGTGAATCCCTCCTTCGTCCTCTCGGTGTGTGACGCGCGGGTACCGCATGGCCAGGAGGGCAAACCGGCGCAAGACGACTCCTCTTCGGTTCCTATTCGGTGTCGAAGGTGTAGTGACGCGTGTGGTCGAGGAGGTCGGAGGGGCGCACGTCGTTCCACGGCCGCATGGTCTCGTCGAGATCGACGACATCGGGTGTCCCGGCGGCGGGGACATAGCGGGAGTCCGGGTGGAGCCGCTGCCACTCGGCCCAGAGCTTGTCCACGTAGGCGTGGTGGAGCCAGAAAACCGGATCGTTGGGGGAGACCCCGGTCGCCATCTGCCCGCCCACCCAGACGTGGACCCGGTTGTGCAGATTGACCCCGCGCCAGCCCTCCAGATGGTTGCGGAAGCCGTCCGACGCGCTGTTCCAGGGAGCCATGTCGTACGTCGCCATGGACAGCACCGACTCGACCTCGCCCGGGGTCGGCAGCTCCCGTACGCCGCTGCCGAGCGAGCGCCGCAGATACGTACGGCCGTCCACCCGGACGTTGACCGGCCAGTTGCCGGCGTCCGCGGCGAACGGGCCGTCCATCACCCGGCCGTCCCGGCTGCGTCCGGTGCCGCCGAGGAAGTCGGGACCCCACAGCGAGGCGCGTGGGGTGCGGTCGGTGCTCCAGTCCCAGTAGGGGAGCGTCACCGAGGAGTCCACCGACTGCAGGGCCTGCTCGAAGTCGAGCAGGAATCTGCGGTGCCAGGGCAGGAAGGAGGGCGAGCGGTGGCCGGTGCGCGGGCCGTTGTCGGTGTCGGCCATGATGAAGCCGTTGTGCGTGGTGACGAACGCGTCGTAGCGGCCGCTGCGCTTCAGCTCCAGGACGGCGGCGACGAACCGCCGCTTCTCGTCGGCGGTCAGGGCGGCCTGGTTCTTGCGGACGGTCATGTGCGGGTGCTCCAAAGAGGCGTGCGGGGCGGTCAGTTGGTGGGGAACGGCAGCAGCCGTGCGCCCTGGAGCTCGTCGACGGCGGCCCGCGCGGCGGCGCGCGGGGTGGGCACCGGGTCGTAGTGGCTGACGACGCTGATCCAGGTGCCGTCGGCGTTGCGCATCAGGTGCAGCTCCACGCCGTCGACCGTCACCCGGTAGCCGCCGTGGTGGCCGCCGTGGTGGCCCCCGGCGGGCCGGCCCTGTATCCGGCGGCCCTTGTAGACCTCGTCGAAGGCATCGGGGGAGTTGTGGTGGTGCTCCTCGGCGGACGCGCGCGGGGCGGCGACGGTCGCCGCGGCGAGGGCGGCCGTCGCGGTGAGCGCGGTACGGCGGGTGAGTTCCGGCATGCGGTGTACCTCCTGAGTTGACGGACTCCGCATGCCTATCGGCCCTGGTGAGAGCGGGAGAAATCGCTCGTGGCCGGTTGGCCGTGATCCAGACAATTACCTACATGTCGTACAGCGTTGAACGAAGATGATCTTGTTGTGGAGAGGGCTTTCGGGAACCCGGACGGAGGAATTCCTTCTCCCGTGAGCCATGGATCCGATGATCCTTTGCGGACGAACCTGCTGGCAGTGGCCCCCCTCACGCGCCGAAAGTGGCGCGAACCGGAGTACGGGGCCCGCACCGCCCGACTGCTACTCTGCGTTGCCAATTGACAGCTTTGGGTAACTTCTAGGGGTGCGTGTGAAGGTCGCCTGCGTCGGCGGCGGGCCCGCCGGCCTGTATCTCTCGATCCTGCTGAAACGGCAGGACCCGTCCCACGACATCACGGTCCACGAGCGCAACGCGGAGGGCGCCACCTACGGCTGGGGCGTCACCTACTGGCGCGGACTGCTCGACAAGCTCCACGCCCACGACCCCGAGTCGGCCCGGGCCATCGAGGAGGCCTCGGTCACCTGGAACGAGGGCGAGGCCCGGGTGCGCGACCTGGTCACCCGGCGCCCCAGCGACGAGGGCTTCGGCATCGGCCGCCACCGTCTGCTGGAGATCCTCGCCGCGCGGGCCCGCTCCCTGGGCGTACGACTGGAGTTCGAGCACGAGATCACGCACGGGAACCTCCCGGCGGCCGACCTCGTCGTGGCCGGCGACGGGGTGCGCAGTGCCCTGCGGACCGGGCACGCCGACCATTTCGGCGCCGAGACCAAGGAGGGCCGCAACCGCTACATCTGGCTCGGCACCAGCAAGGTCTTCGACTCGTTCACCTTCGCCTTCGTCGAGACCGACCACGGCTGGATCTGGTGCTACGGCTACGCCTTCAGCCCCGAGCGCAGCACCGTGGTCGTCGAGTGCGCGCCGCGGACCTGGACCGGCCTCGGTCTCGACGGCGCCGACGAGGGCGAAGGGCTCGCCCTGCTGGAGAAACTGTTCGCCGACATCCTCGACGGCCATCCCCTGATCGGCCGCTCCGCAGGCTCCGGCAGCGCTCAGTGGCTGACCTTCCGCACCCTCACCAACCGCACCTGGCACCACGGCAACCTCGTCCTCCTCGGCGACGCCGCCCACACCACCCACTACTCCATCGGCGCCGGCACCACCCTCGCCCTGGAGGACGCCATCGCCCTGGCCGACGCCCTGCACACGCACACCGACCTCGGGCAGGCACTCGCCCGCTACGAGCGGCAGCGCACGTCGGAACTGCTCTCCATCCAGAGCGCGGCCCGCTACAGCGCCCAGTGGTACGAGAACCTGCCGCGCTACATCGGCCTGCCCCCGGAGCAGATGTTCGCCCTGCTCGGCCAGCGGCACTCGCCGCTGCTGCCCCATGTGCCGCCGCAGCTCTACTACCGGATCGACAGGGCCGCCGAGCGGCTGGAGGCGCTGCGCAGACTCAAGCGCTGGCTGGGCCCGAAGGTGGCCCGCGGCGTGCACGCGCGGGAGCTGGCCTCCCGCAAGTAGCCCGCCGCCTCGGAAAGTGTTGGGTGAATGGCGATTCACCGCTAAAGTGAATTGTCATTCACCCGCCCTTTCCGTAGCGGATCCGGAGCGCCGATGGACCAGCAGGGCCCGATATCCCCGCCACCCCCAGCAGGTCTGCGGACCCGGCTCACCGTGCCGGTCCTGGCGATGTGCGGCACGCTCATGGCCGTCATGCAGACCGTCGTGGTCCCCCTGCTGCCGGACCTGCCCCGGCTGACGCACTCCTCGGCCGGCGCCGTCTCCTGGATGGTCACGGCGACCCTGCTGTCCGGAGCCGTCCTCACCCCGGTCCTCGGCCGCGCCGGTGACATGTACGGCAAGCGCCGGGTGCTGACCGGCGCCCTCGCCCTGATGACGGTCGGCTCGGTGATGTGCGCCCTGTCGTCCGACATCACCGTCCTCATCGCGGCCCGTGCCCTCCAGGGTGCCGCCGCGTCCGTGGTGCCGCTGTCGATCAGCATTCTGCGCGACGAACTGCCGCCCGAGCGCCGGGGTTCCGCGGTCGCGATGATGAGCTCCACGGTCGGCATCGGTGCCGCGCTCGGCCTGCCGCTGGCCGCGATGGTCGTCCAGTACGCCGACTGGCACACCATGTTCTGGATGACCAGCGCCCTCGGCGCCCTCGGGGTCACGGCCGTGTCGTGGGCGGTCCGCGAGTCGCCGGTACGGCAGCCGGGCCGCTTCGACGTGCCGGGCGCCCTGGGCCTGGCCGTGGGCCTGGTCAGCCTGCTGCTCGGGGTGTCCCAGGGCGGGCAGTGGGGCTGGACCAGCCCCCGCGTCCTGGGCCTGTTCGTGGCGTCCGTCGCCGTCCTGGCCCTGTGGTGGTGGCGCCAACTGCGCACCGAACAGCCCCTGGTGGACCTGCGGCTCGTCACCCGCCCCCGCGTGGGCCTGTCCCACGTGGCCGCCCTGCTCACCGGCTTCGCGTTCTACGCCAACTCCCTGGTGACGGCCCAACTGGTCCAGGCGCCGAAGGCCACCGGCTACGGACTCGGTCTGTCGATCGTGGCCACCGGCCTGTGCCTGCTGCCGGGCGGCGTGACCATGCTGCTGTTCTCACCGCTCTCGGCCCGGATCTCCGCGTCCCGCGGCCCGCGCATCACACTCGCCCTCGGCGCCGCGGTCATCGCCTGCGGCTACGCGCTGCGCATCGCGGACAGCCGCGACCTGTGGATGGTCATCCTGGGCGCGACCGTGGTGTCCACCGGCACCACCCTCGCCTACTCGGCCCTGCCCACCCTGATCCTGCGCGCCGTCCCGGCCGAGCAGACGGCCTCCGCCAACGGCGTCAACGTCCTGATGCGCACCATCGGCCAGGCCACCTCCAGCGCGGCGGTCGCGGCGGTGCTGGTCCACCACACCAGCCTGGTCGGCGGCGCGCCCGTCCCCACCCTGCACGGCTACCTGCTGGCCTTCGCCATGGCGGGCGCGGTCGCCCTCGCGGCCTGCGCGGCGGCACTCACCATCCCCGGCGACTCCACACCCGAGAAGGTACGCCGGGCCAGGGGCCGCACCCCGGGCGCGCGGGACGGGGCGATGGAGGGAGCGTGAGTGGCGTGAGTGCAGTGCGCCCGCGGTGTTGCCGGTATCCGGCTGCGGCGCCGGTCGTCCCGGGCGGCTTCGTCCCCGAGGGGCCCCGCCGGGACACGATCCGTATCCGGGGCGCGCGGGGCGGGGCGAGGGAGGGAGCGTGAGTGGCGTGAGTGCAGTGCGCCCGCAGCGGGATTGCCGGTCTCGGGGTGCGGCGTCGGCCCTCTCGGGCGAATCCACGCCAGCGCCCGAGAAGGCCCGCCGGGACAGGGGTCGCACCCGGGGCGCGCGGGGCGGGGCGAGGGAGGGAGCGTGAGTGGCGTGAGTGCAGTGCGCCCGCAGCGGGATTGCCGGTCTCGGGGTGCGGCGCCGGCCCTCTCGGGCGAATCCACGCCAGCGCCCGAGAAGGCCCGCCGGGACAGGGGCCGTACCCGGGGCGCGCGGGGCGGGGCGAGGGAGGGAGCATGAGTGCCGTGAGCGCAACGCCCCCCACGAGCACGCCCGCCCGCCGCGACGCCGAGGCGACCAAGGCCGCCATCCTCCGGGCGGCCCGTTACCTGCTGGTCCGCACCCCGCACGCCGACATCACCCTCAAGGCGGTCGCCGAACGCGCGGGTGTCAGCCCGCCGTTGATCGTGAAGTACTTCGGCAACAAGGACGCCCTGTTCGCCCGCGTCATGTCCTTCGAGTCCGACGCGACGGACCTGCTCGACGCCCCTCTGGACGAACTGGGCCGCCACATGGTCCGTCACGTCCTCACCGGCCAGATCGAACGCGGCGCCGACCCCCTGCTCCGGATCGCCTTCGCCCCCGTCCAGGGCGAACACGGCGACATCCTGCGCGTCAACTTCCGCGCCCAGGTGGTCGATCGCCTCGCGCGGCGCCTGCCGGGCCCCGACGCCGCCCTGCGCGCCGAACTGGCGGTGGGCACTCTCCTGGGCCTCGGTGTGATGTACGGCATCGCCCGGGGCACCGAGCTGAGGGCCACCGCGGTGGAGGAGTTGGTGGACCGCTACGCCCCCACGGTGCAGGCCCACTTGACGCCCTAGCCTGTCACGGAGTGGTCAGTCCGACCTGGCCCTCCGCATGGGGCGCCGGATCTTAGGCGAACCCTGCGGGCCCAGCCTGGCCATGGAATTCCACGAGACCCTGGACCCGCCGGCGCCCACCTGCCGTCGGGAGCCCCGGGTGTGCCCGGGCCCCTCGCGCCCTCGCAGCGGAGGACCCCCCATCGCGGCGGTAGCCGCAGATCGCAACAGCCCCGCACCCCTTCCGGGGCGGCGTGCCGTCCGCCGCTTACTCCCCAGGGAGTAATCCGCACCCGCCGTCACCCCCGGCAGTACGCGTCACCTCGCCCTCCCGCCCGACGAAAGCCGTGGTTCTCACCGGAAGTCTGGGGACCGAAGCAGACGTCACCCGGAGGGAGATCGGTCGATGAGGGCCGGAGAGACAACCGCTACGACGAGGCCGGGGCGCGGGCGAGCCGTTCCATGGGCGCTGCTCGGGCTGTGGATTGCGGTGATCGCGCTCGTCGGGCCGTTCGCCGCGAAGCTCGGCAGCGTGCAGCACGACAAGGTCACCGACTACCTGCCGGCGAGCGCGGACTCGACGCAAGCGGCGAAGATCGAGGAGAAGTTGCCCGGTGGCGAGACCACCGAGATGGTGCTCGTCTACCACCGGGACGGCGGGCTCAGCGCCGCCGACCGGAAGACCGCGGCCGGGCAGGTCGCGGAGATCACGCGGCAGCACGAGCTGATCGGCGGTGCTCCCAAGGGGATTCCGTCCAAGGACGGCACGACCCTGATGTACCCGGTCGCCAGCAACGAGCCCGGGGCGGACGAGGAGAAGCAGGACAAGCTCGTCAACGACGTCCGCGAAGTCGCCCAGGACGAGGGCGGGTTGAGCGTCGACGTGGGCGGCACCGGCGCGCTGGCCACCGACTCCGGCGCGGTCTACGACTCGCTCGGCGGACCGCTGCTCTACACCACCGTCGCCGTCGTCGCCGTACTGCTGATCCTGATCTACCGCAGCCCCGTGCTGTGGCTCGTGCCCCTCCTCGTCGCCGGGATCGCCGACTACATGTCGATGGGCGTCGCCTACGGCCTCAACCAGGCCTTCGGCACGACCGTCTCGGGGCAGAGTTCGGGTGTGATGACGATCCTCGTGTTCGGGGCGGGCACGGACTACGCGCTGCTGCTCATCGCGCGCTACCGGGAGGAGCTGCGGCGCGTCGAGCGACCGTACGAGGCCATGGTCGCCGCCCTGCGCGGCTGCGGGCCCGCCGTGCTCGCCTCCTCCGGCACCGTCGCCGCCGGACTGCTGTGCCTGCTCGCCGCCGACCTCAACAGCAGCCGGGGCATGGGCCCGCTCGGCGCCGTCGGCGTGCTGTGCGCGCTGATCGCGATGACGACCCTGCTCCCCGCCATCCTCGTAGTGGTCGGACGGCGCGTGTTCTGGCCGCTCGTGCCCGCCTTCGGGAGCACGCCCAAGCAGCGGCGCAGCCTGTTCTCGGCGATGGGCAGCTCCGCCGGACGCAGGCCGCTGACGGTACTCGCGAGCGGTGCCGTACTGCTCGGCGCCCTCGCCCTCGGCTCGTTCAACCTGCCGGGAGCGCTCAAGCAGGAGGACTCCTTCGTCAAGAAGCCGGAGTCCGTCGTCGCGATGGAGACCCTCGCCAAGTCCTTTCCCGACAGCGGCAGCCAGCCCATCGACGTGATCACCCCGCAGGGGCGCGCCGACGAGACCCTCGCGACCGTCCGCGGCACACCGGGCGTCGGCAGCGCGGAGAAGGGGCGTACGGGAGACGGCTGGACCGAGATCGCCGTCTTCGCGAAGAGCGCACCCCAGTCGGCGGGGGAGACCACCACCATCAAGTCCCTGCGGGACGAACTGAAGGGCTCCTACGTCGGCGGGGACAGCGCCCAGCAGATCGACCTGGAGGACACCAACGCCCGGGACACGAAGATCGTCGTACCGCTCGTCCTCGTCTTCGTGATGCTCATCCTGATCGGGCTGCTGCGGAGTCTGGTCGCACCGCTGCTCCTGGTGGTCGCGGTCGTCGCGGTGTGGGGCGCCTCCCTCGGCATCGGCGGACTGGTCTTCGAACCGCTCCTCGGCCTGGGGGGCACCGATCCGGGGCTCGGACTGCTGTCCTTCGTGTTCCTGGTCGCCCTCGGCGTCGACTACGGCATCTTCCTCATGCACCGGATGAGGGAGGAGTCCCTGGCGGGAGCGGAACCGGCCACGGCGGCACTCACCGCACTGCGCACCACCGGCGGCGTCATCGCCTCCGCCGGACTCGTCCTCGCCGCGACCTTCGCCGTGCTGACGAACATGGGCCTGGTACAGCTGGTCCAGCTCGGCTTCGTGATCGCCGTCGGCGTCCTGCTCGACACCTTCCTCGTACGGACGTATCTGGTGACCAGTGCCGGCGTCGCCCTGGGCCGGAAAGTGTGGTGGCCGGGCGTGCTCTCACGGCAGCCCGGACCGGCCGGACCGGCCGGGACGAGCGGAAGGAGCGGACCGAACGAGCCGCCCCGGCAGCCGGAAACCGTCAGTGCCCCCTGAGCACGCCGATCGTGCACCTTGATCCGGCGGGCCCGCCCAGGCGCCTCTCCTTCCGTAGGGGCGCCCGGGTTCCCGCACGAGTACCGGAAGTTGGAGCCGTGGAAGAACGGGGAACGACCACCGGGGTACGCGACCGGTCGGCGGCGGAGACGGCGGCCGGTGGCGGCGGATGGTCCCGTCGCGCCGAGCGCATCATGTCCGCCGTCAACCGCGAACCGCTGACCGCACCGCACCGCACCCGCAACGACGCGGTCCTCGCCGTGTGCGTCGCCGTGCCGGCCGTAGCCCTCGCCCGTACGGGCGGCGAAGGGATCCGGCCCGACCATCTCGGCTGGACGCTGCTGCTCGCCGGGCACGTGCCCCTCGTATGGCGGCGGCGCAGTCCGTTGGTGGCCCTGCTCGGGGTGGTGGCCTGCATGGCTCCGTACTACGCCTTCGACTACAACCCTGCCCTGCCCGCCCCCTCGATTGTCCTGGCGCTCTACACCGTGGCGGCGACCGGCACCGTACGCCGCACGCTGCCCACCGGTGTCGCCGTCCTCGTCCCGACACTGATCAGCAACGGCCTCACCAACTCGGACGGGGCGCTGGATGCCCTGGAGATCTCCGGCTGGATCATCGCGGTCCTGTTCATAGGTATCGACGTCCGCTACTACCGTTGGTACGTCGCCTCCATCGTCGAGCGAGCGGAACGGGCCGAACACACCCGGGAGGAGGAGGCCAGGCGCCGCGTCGCCGAGGAGCGGCTGCGGATGGCCCGTGACCTGCACGACCTGCTCGCCCACAGCATCACGCTCATCGGCGTGCAGACGTCCGTGGCGGCCCACGTGCTCACCGCCGACCCCGAGCGCCTCGACCGCAAGGCCGTCGCCCGGGCACTGGACGACATCGCGGGGACCTGCCGGACCGCCCGGGCAGAACTGCGTACGACGCTGGAGGTGCTGCGGGCGCATGACACAGTCGTGGGAGTGGGCGCGGATCCGGGGGCGGGGCCCGGTTCCGTGTCCGGCTCTGTTTCCGGGGCCGAGGACATGCGGGGGCCGCTGCCCGGGATCGACGGACTGGCCGATCTCGCGGAGACCGGCCGGGTGGCCGGGGCCAAGGTCGAACTGTCCGTCCGCGCGGACGACATCCCGCCCTCCGTGGGCGCCGCCGCGTACCGGATCGTGCAGGAGGCGCTCACCAACGCCGTACGTCACGGCGGCCGCGAGGACCTCACCGTGCGAGTGGGTCTGTGGACCGCGGACGGCGCACTGCGGGTGAGCGTCAGGGACGACGGGACGGGCGGGGACGACGGCTCGGGCGGCGGAGCGGGCCCGTCCGACGGCATGCCCGGGTTCGGGCTCATCGGAATGCGGGAGCGGGCCCGTAGCGTGGGCGGCACACTGGACGCCGGCCCGGGGCCCGCCGAAGGCTTCGAAGTGACCGCCACACTGCCGCTGTCCCGGGAGGACGAGGTTCGATGACCATCCGCGTGCTGCTGGCCGACGACCAGAACCTCGTACGGGCCTCCTTCGCGATGCTCGTCTCGTCGGCAGGCGACATGGAGGTCGTCGCCGAGGCGGGCACCGGGCGGGAGGCCGTGGCGCTGGCCCGGTCGGCGCGGGCCGATCTCATCGTGATGGACATCCGCATGCCCGACCTCGACGGGATCGAGGCGACCCGGCTCATCGCCGCCGACGAGGATCTCGCGGGGGTGAAGGTGCTCGTTCTGACGACGTACGAGACCGACGAGAACATCGTCGAGGCACTGCGGGCCGGGGCGTCCGGCTTCCTCGTGAAGGACATCAGGCCGGCCGAACTCCTCGACGCCATCCGGACGGTGGCCGCGGGGGAGTCCCTCCTCTCGCCCGGTCCCACCTCGCGGCTGATCGCCCGCTTTCTGCGCGCGCCGAACACCGGGGCGACACCCGCGGTGGGCGGGCCGAGCGGGCTGTCCGAACGGGAACGGCAGGTGCTCGCGCTGGTCGCGCGCGGTCTCAACAACCCTGAGATCGCCGACGCGTTGGGACTCAGCCCGCTGACCGCGAAGACCCATGTCAGCCGGATCATGGGCAAGCTGGGGGCGCGGGACCGGGCGCAACTGGTGATCGTGGCGTACGAGTCGGGGCTTGTGATACCTGGGACCGTCTGAGTCGGGCCGACTTCGGGGCGGGTTCAGATTGCGTTCCGACTCGGCCGGTTGTGCGGCCCCTCAACTCCCTGTGTTTGCACGGGCATTGCTCTGTCACCAGCCTGGCCGAGGGTTTTCGGCCCTGTCGCCTCCACTGCGACCGCCTGGCGCCTACTCGCGGACATCGGTCCGGCCGCACTCACTCGCCTGCGCTCGGCGAGAACCGTCGCCCGGGAGATGGCCTGGCTCCAGGCCGCCGAGACCACCGGCGGCAAACCCGCAGCCCGCGCCGGTGGCCGCGACCTGCCGAGCCTGGTCCTGGACCTCGACGCCACGCCAACACCGCCGCCGACCACATCGCAGTCGTCACCGAACCAGTCCGACGCGCAATCCGTGCCCTGCCCGACCACCCGGACGGCACCCGGATCATCGTCCGGCGCGAGCGCCCACATCCCGGCGCCCAGTTGTCCTTGTTCGGTCTCGACGAGGGCATGCGCCACCAGGTCTTCCGCACCGACACCCCCACGGCGAAGGCTCCCTCCAGCATCTGGAGGTCCGCCACCGTGCGCTCGCCCGCATCGAGGACCGCATCCGCCGCGGCAAGAACACCGGCCTCGGCCGCTTCCCCTCCCGCCACTTCGCCATCAACGCTGCCTGGCTGGAGCCGGCTCCGACCGCCGTCGACCTACTCGCCACCTGGCCCAGGCGAGACGAGCTCGTCAGAGCGTTCGCCCGCCTCGCCACCCTGCCACGGCCGGCGACCTGACCGGCACACCCTCACCGCCCGACGGCAAGCGGCCAGCAGACACGGTTCGCCGTGATCAGCCCGGCTGATCACTCCTCACCGAAACGCGGAGGCTAGCGGAAGAGGCGGTCCAGGAAGGCGTTGCCGAACACCCCGTGCGGGTCCAGCCGGTCGAGCACCCCGGCCGCCTGCCCCCACACCGCCTCACCGAAGGACCCAGGGATCGTCGTCCCCAGCACCTCCTCGTCCGCCCACACGGCATCGTCCGTGTAGGCCCAGCCCTTGGACCACTCGACCCGCGTCCCCTCGTAGCCGTCGAACAGGAACTGCTCGATCTCCCGCAGGAAGGCCTCCGCGTACGGCGTCCCGGGCAGCGTCAGGATGTCCAGCCACACCGCCGTGTCCCACTCGGGATGCTCCTGATCCGCGCGCAACGCGGAGAGCAGCGGAGCCCGAGCCCCCTCCGACTCCACCTCGCCCGGGTCGTCGAGTCCGGTCACCCGGATCTCCACCGTCCCGTTGACCGGGAACTTCCCCTGAGCGGTGTACGCGGCCAGCCGCTCCCGGTAGAAGTCCGTGAACTCCGAGACGACCCGCTGCACTTGACCCCGGCTCGTCAGGACGGCGTACCCGTTCGCGGTCACCCGCAGTGTCGTCGGTCTGATGTACAGCAGCGTGTTCTTGGACGGCCCCCAGATGTCCGCCGACAGCGTCGCCGTGAGCCCCACGGTCGCCACGTCCAGCTGCGCGTTCCCGAGCACCGGCGCCAGGTACCAGGCGGCGTCGGACACCATCCGCCCGGCCAGATCCGCCACCAGGGTAGGAACGTTGTCGGAGAAGGGGTAGTTGTACGGCGAGGTCACGCGCCGCGAGGTGAGCGGCCTGGTCGGCGCCACACTCCACACCTTCAGCCAGGGGAACTCCGTGTAGGCGAACCAGATCGCCTCGACCCGCCCGGCCTCCTCCAGGAAGCTCGCGAAGGTCCGCCCGCCGACGCCCGGCGCCGCGAAGAGCTCGGCGGCCGGGATGTCGACCCGGCTCACACACCGCAGATTGCTGTCGGCACCGACCCGCAGCACGACCTCGGTGACGAAGGTCCGCCCGAGATGGGTGAGCAGGGCCGCGCTGTCGGCCTCGGCGCGGCCGAAGGTGCGCAGCACGTACGCCCCGCTGTCCTCGTCCCACACCACCGCCGTCAGCGACAGGACGCGATTGCTGAGCGAGCCGTACGTCTGCCCCGGCAGCCGCTGCTCCCCGGCGGCCGGAACGGCGGTGCCGTGCGCGTCGATCGCGAGCGCGCCGCCCAGGGTGAGGTCACCGGGCGCGGGCGCGGCGGTGACCCCGAGCCCGTGTCCCTCCAGATAGGTGAGCAGCGCCTCCAGGGTGACGCCGGTGCCGGCCCGCACGGCGGAGGCGGAGTCCAGGGACAGACCGGTGAGGTGGGAGGCGGTGTCGACGAGGAGGACGGGTGCGTCCGACGCGGTGCCCTCCGTGATGGTCAGGGGCGACCAGCCGTGCGAGGAGCCTCGCGCGCGGACCCGCCAGCCGTGCCGCCAGGCCCAGTTGACGACGTCGACCACCTGGTCCGGGCCGGCGGGCGCACAGGCCCACAGCCCGTCGGCGGTGATCTCCCCGACCCAGTTCCGGTACGCCGAGCGGTACAGGGCCACGCCGGCCGGGAAGTCGGGCAGCTCCTCGGCCGCGGCCGCCGGATCGGCCGGCAGCAGCATCGGTACGGCGGCCAGGGCGGCGGCACTCATGAGGAAGCCGCGACGGGTCCAGGCCTGGGTGTCCTGCGGGTGGTTGCTCACTGCACGATCGGTCACGGGGTCACGCTAGGCGGATGTTGACACGTGCATGCCCTACGTCGAAACGTGTCACCCATGTGAGTGAAACATTCACAGGTCCTGACCCGGAGCGACCGGTTCCGCGCAAGTCGGCGACGGATGACAGACTGACGCCATGGACGAGCGCACATTCGGCAGGTCGCAGCAGCACGCATCCGTCGTCGGACTCGGCACCTGGCAGCTGGGGGCCGACTGGGGAGATGTCGACGACAAGGAAGCCCTCTCCGTGCTGGAGGCGGCCGCCGAGTCGGGGGTCACCTTCTTCGACACCGCGGACGTCTACGGCGACGGCCGCAGCGAGCAGACCATCGCCGCCTTCCTGCGCGGCCGCCCCGACCTGCATGTGCTGGTCGCGACGAAGATGGGCCGCCGCCTCGACCAGATCCCCGAGAACTACGTCCTCGACAACTTCCGCGCCTGGAACGACCGTTCGCGCCGCAATCTCGGCGTCGACCGCATCGACCTGGTCCAGCTGCACTGCCCGCCGACGCCCGTCTACTCCACGGACGAGGTCTTCGACGCCCTCGACACCCTGGTCGAGGAGGAGCGCATCGCGCACTACGGCGTCAGCGTCGAGACCTGCGAGGAGGCCCTGACCGCGATCGCCCGGCCGGGTGTGGCGAGCGTGCAGATCATCCTCAACGCCTTCCGCATGAAGCCGCTGCGCGAGGTGCTGCCCGCCGCACAGGAGGCGGGCGTCGGCGTCATCGCCCGGGTCCCGCTGGCCTCCGGCCTGCTGTCCGGCAAGTACACCAAGGACACGGTCTTCCCGGAGAACGACCACCGCGCCTACAACCGGCACGGCGAGGCCTTCGACGTCGGCGAGACCTTCTCCGGCGTGGACTACACGACCGGTGTCGAGGCCGCCGCCGAGTTCTCCGCGCTGGCCCCCGAGGGCTACACCCCGGCCCAGCTCGCCCTGCGCTGGATCATCGAGCAGCCCGGCGTCACCACCGTCATCCCCGGCGCCCGCAACCCCGAGCAGGCCCGCGCCAACGCGGCCGCCGCCAAGCTGCCGCCGCTGTCCGAGGACACCCTCGCGGCGATCCGCGACCTCTACGACCGCCGCATCAAGGACCAGGTCGAGAACCGCTGGTGACCCCGCCCGGCTCCGGGACCCGGCCGCTCGCCGCTCCCGGAGCCGCGCCGTTTGAACGATCACCCACCGGATACCCGTACCGCATGGTGGAGACGGGGAGACGGACAGGCCGCGACGAGACCGAGGACGAGCGCGCGGACCGCATGTGGGGCGAGCTCATCCAGGAGATACGGGTCGCGCAGACAGGTGTGCAGATCCTGTTCGGCTTCCTGCTCACCGTGGTGTTCACCCCGAAGTACGCCCACCTGACCCACACCGACCAGGTCATCTACATCGTGACCGTCGTCCTCGGCTCCTGCGCCACCGGAGCACTCATCGGGCCGGTCTCCCTGCACCGCCTCGTCTCGGGGCGGCGCATCAAACCCCAGGCCGTGCGGATCGCCTCCCGGCTGACCTTCGTCGGGCTGGTCCTCCTGCTGACCACGATGACGGCGGCGCTGCTGCTGATCCTGCGGGTCGCCACCCATGACGACTGGGTGCCCTGGCTCGTCACGGCAGTAGTGGCCTGGTATCTGGTGTGCTGGTTCGCCGTGCCCCTGTGGACCCGGCGCCGCTACACGACGCAGTGATGTGCGGCCCCTTCAGCTGCCGGTCGTGCAGACGGCTCAGCGACAGCACGGACAGCGTGGCACCGATCAGCGCGCAGAACATGTCCCACTGGGTGTCCCACACATCGCCCTGGGTGGCCAGGAAGGCGTCCGCCGCCTGACCGCCGATCACGGCGGCCGCCCACTCCAGCATCTCGAAGACGGCGCTGAACGCCAGACAGGCGCACACCGTCAGCGGCGCCAGCCAGCGGCTGCCCCGCAGCGGTGAGGTACGGCTGAGCAGTTCCCGTACGAGAACCGCCGGCACGAAACCCTGCATGAGGTGGCCGAGACGGTCGTAGGGATTGCGGTCGAGGCCGAACGTGTCCCGCACCCAGTCGCCGAGCGGGACCTGCGCGTAGGTGTAGTGGCCGCCCACGATCAGCACCAGCGCGTGGACCGCCAGCAGACAGCACAGCAGGTCGGTCAGCGGGAAGCGGCGCCAGGTCAGCACGATCAGCGGCAGGCCGACCAGGACCCACACGGTCTCCAGGAACCACGTCGTGCGATCGCGCGGGCCCCAGGCGGACAGGGCCAGCGCGGCGACCACGGCCACGGAGAGCAGCGCGGGCAGGGGCCGTCGGACAGCGGTCATGAGGGGCTCCTTGTCGTAGGAGCCCTCATCGTCGGGGCAGGGGCACGGCGGCGGCATGAGTACGGCTACTCAGGCCGCGTGCGCTGCGGCCCCCGTCTCAGCCGCCCGCGATGACCGAGGCCAGGAAGTCGTCGACTCTGACCTCTTCCTTGCCCGGCGGCACGATCTCGCGGGTCTCGCGCAGGAACGACGCCAGCGCCGGTGCCCAGGCGAAGACCACGGCGTGCTGGCGGCCGCCGTCGGGGCGGGCGTCGCCGAAGAACTCCATGCGCAGTTCCTCCCAGACACCGCTCGAGACGGGGCTGAACCGCACGTCCCCGACCCCGACGGGGCCGCACAGGCCCTCGGCGAGCATCTCCCGGTCCAGCCGCCACCGCGCCAGCACCCGGCCGTCATGGCTGAACACCGCGGTGACGGCGAACGGGTCAGCCGCGTCGTACCCCAGGTGGGCGAGCACGGGACAACGGCCCGTACCGCCCGCCTGGAGTTGCACGACGAGAGTCTTGTGCGCGGTCCTGTGGACGAAGGAGTTCACCTGGAGGCCTCCGGGGAGAACGACGTAGAGCCCTCTAGTACCCCTTCCACGGCCAAGATGCTCAGCCTTCCGGGTGATTCCCCTTCGCACCGCGCAAGGACGTGATGCACGCGGCGATGGCCTGCTGGAGTTCCTCCAGCTGCTGGACCATGTCGTCCTCGTAGAAGTCCTGGGCGTCGTCGAAGGTCAGCTCCTCGAACGCCTTGGTGGCCTTCTGGAGGCTGCTGTAGAACTTCGTCCGCCGCTCCTGGACCCGGAGTTCGGGATCGGCCTCCACGGCCTCGGCGACGAGGGACTTCATGGTGTCGAAGGCCTCGGCCGCCCACTCGCCGGTGTCCTCGTCCTCCTCCAGCTCCTCCAGGAGGGACAGATGCCGCTCGGCCTCCTGGCGCAGGTCCACGGGCGCGTCGATGGTCTGCCCGGCCGGGGTCCTCACCTGCCCGGACTCGGCGATCTGGCGCACGTAGCCGATCCGGTCGGCCGCCCTGCTCTCGGTGGCCACGGCCTTCTTCAGGTCGTCCGTGCGCACCACGTCCCGCGCCAGGGAGGCCTGGAGCTCGGGGTCCTCCTTGATGCGGTCGAGCAGGGCGCTGCGCGCGGCCCGGGCGGTGGAGGGGTCGGCGAGGATCGCGGCGCGCAGCGCGGTCGGGTTCTCCGCGACCTCCAGGGCCTTGGTGGGCCGGATGCCCTCGGCCTCCGCGGCCTCGGCGATGGCGGTGCCGCGCTCGGACGTGGCGCTGTTGCGGGAGACGTAGTAGCTGAGCCACACGTCCGCGTCCGGCAGCTCCACCTCCTGGCCCGGCGCCAGGGCCTCGAAGTGCGGGACCATGCCGTCGTCGGCGGCCCGGTCCCAGGCCTTGTAGTAGCGCATGACGCGCTCGGGCGAACAGCCGGCGAGCTCCGCGAACTCCTTCGCGGACACCTTCGGCGTCTCGTCCGCGCCCTGGCCGCCGGGGCGGACACTGCGCGCCACCATCAGGCCGAAGGCCCATCCGCCGGTCCGCGCGTACACCCCGAACTCACGGGCGTCCCGCGCCACGAGGTCGGACAAGGGCGCGCCGGACGTCTCGGCCGGGACCTCGGAGGACGTGTCGGACGGGTCGATCGCTAGGGTCACGGGTGTGTCTCCTGGGCAGGCTCGTACGGACCGCACGATGTGCGGACCGGAAGCCTATTGCACCCCCAGGGACCGCCCCGGCAGCCCGGCCCGCTCAGGCGAACGCGCCGCGCAGCGCGGGCAGCAGCGTCTTCTCCGACCAGTCCAGGAACTCCGGCTGCGAGTCGCCGCCGATCTGCACCAGGGCGATCTCGGTGAAACCCGCCTCCGCGTACGGCCGTACCGCCTCGACGAAGGCGTCGGGGTCGTCACCGCACGGGATCGACGCCGCCACGTCGTCCGGCGTGACGAACTGGGTGGCCGACTCGAAGGAGTCCGGGTGCGGGAGTTCGGAGTTGACCTTCCAGCCGTTGCCGAACCAGCGGAACTGCGAGTGCGCCCGCTTGATCGCCGTGTCCCGGTCGGTGTCGTAGCAGACGGGCAGCTGCCCCACCCGCGGCTTGCCCTCGCCGCCGTGCCGGTCGAACGCCTCCAGCAGGCCCGCCTTGGGCTCCGTGGCGATGACCAGGTCGGCGAGCCGGCCGGCCAGCTCGCAGGACTGCTCACCGGAGACGGCCAGGCCGATCTGCGGCGGCTCGTCCGGCAGGTCCCACAGCCGGGCCGACTCCACGTCGAAATGCTTCCCGCGGTGGTTCACATGACCGCCCCCGAACAGCGCGCGGATGATCTCCACCGCCTCTTCCAGCATCTCGTGCCGTACGTCGGCCGACGGCCAGCCGCCGCCCACCACGTGCTCGTTGAGGTTCTCGCCCGAGCCCAGTCCCAGCCGGAACCGGCCCTCCGACAGCAGCTGCATCGTCGCCGCCTTCTGCGCCACCACCGCCGGGTGGTAGCGGAAGGACGGACACGTCACGTACGTCATCAGCGGGATGCGCGAGGTGGCCTGCGCGGCCGCCCCGAGCACACTCCACGCGTACGGCGAGTGTCCCTGCGAGCGCAGCCACGGGAAGTAGTGGTCCGAGGTCACCGAGAAGTCGTAGCCCGCCTCCTCGGCCCGCACCACATGGCCCACCAGCTCACGGGGGCCCGCCTGCTCGGTCATCATCGTGTATCCGATTTGCACCATGGGTTCCGGGTCCCCGGTGACCGGAAGGGAAAACGGGCTTCCCGGGCCCTCTCGATCAAGGCCGGTGAACGGGGGAGGATGCCCGTATGAGTTCCCTGCCCACGAGCACCCCCGCCGCCCAGGGCGTAGACGCGGCCGGCATACAGGCCTTCCTCGACGCCCTCGAAGCCGAACCGGACCTCGAGCCGCACAGCGTGATGCTGCTGCGCCACGGCCAGGTCGTGGCCTCCGGCTGGTGGGCGCCGTACGCCCCGGACCGGCCGCAGCTCCTCTACTCGCTCAGCAAGAGCTTCACGTCCACGGCCGCCGGGTTCGCCGTCGCCGAGGGGCTGATCCGGCTGGACGACCCGGTGATCTCGTACTTCCCGGAGTTCGAGGCCGACATCACCGACCCGCGCAGCCGCGCGATGCTCGTACGGCATGTGGCGTCGATGGCCAGCGGACACGCGGAGGAGACGTTCGACCGGGCGCGTGCCGAGGACCGCGACGAGCTCGTCCGGGGTTTCCTGCTGATCCCGCCCGACCGGGACCCGGGCACCGTCTTCGCCTACAACCAGCCCGCCACCTACACCCTGGCCGCGATCGTCCAGCGGGTCACGGGCCAGAAGCTCACCGAGTACCTGCGGCCCCGGCTGTTCGACCCGCTCGGCATCGGCGAGGCGGCCTGGATCGCCGACCGCAAGGGCCGCGAGCTCGGCTTCAGCGGGCTGCACGCCACGACCGACGCGATCGCACGGCTCGGCCTGCTGTATCTGCGGGGCGGGGTGTGGGAGGGCGAGCGGCTGCTGCCCGAGTCGTGGGTGGCCGAGGCCACGCGGGCCCAGATCACGCAAGAGGCGCCGCCGGTGGCCGGCTGGTCGGACTGGCAGCAGGGCTACGGCTTCCAGTTCTGGATGGCCCGGCACGGTTACCGCGGGGACGGGGCCTACGGGCAGTTCTGCGTGGTGCTGCCCGAACAGGACGCGGTGCTCGCCATCACCTCGGAGACCGTGGACATGCAGAGGGTCCTGGACCTGGCCTGGGAGCACCTGCTCCCCGCCTTCGCCGACGGCCCGCTGCCCGGCCGCGAGGCGGCGGACGCGGCCCTGGCCGACCGTCTGGCACGGCTCGCCCTGCCGCCCGGGGACGGCAAGCACGCCCCCGCGGAGCGAGCGGAGGAGTGGAACGCCGCCGCCTTCACTCCCGAGGGCGGCCTGTGCGCCGACCAGCCGACCCTGACCGAGATCGAGGTGGATCCGGGCGGCCGGCTGACCGTCGTGGACGACGGCGACCGGCTGGAGCTGGGGTTCGGTACCGGGGAGGGCGGCTGGACGGTCGCCGACGAGCCCCTGCCCGTCGCGGTGAGCGGCGGCTGGACCGACGCGGAGACCCTGGTCGTCGACCTGGCGTTCCTGGAGACCCCGCACCATCTGCTGGTGACGTGTTCGCTCCCGGACCGGACGTTCACCGCGCGCTGGCGCACCCAGCCCCTGCACGCCGGTCCGCTGCGGCGGGTGCGGGCGCCGCGCTCAGTCTGAGGGCACGCGGAGGGTGCTGAGGAAGGTGTCCAGGGCCTGCCGGTCGGCGGTGTCGTTCCAGTCGGCCGCCGGGGTCGTCCAGCGCAGTGAGTAGCCGCGGCCCCCGCCGATGAGGAAGCCGCGGCCGAAGGTGCGCACCCGGGTGCCGTCGACCCGCTCCACCCACTGCATGTCGGCGGCCTCGCGGCCCTGGTAGGTCGTCGCCCGGATGTCACCGAGGCGCTCGTAGCCGGGGTGGTCCTTCAGCTCCGGTTCCACGTCGTCCCGCCACACGGCCACGGCGTCCGAGCCGACCGCCTTGCTGTAGGTGACGGCGAGCGTGCGCGGGTCGCCGGAGGCGCCGAAGGTGACGCGGTAGGCGATGTCGGCCTGGCGCTGGGTCTCCAGCGCCTTCCAGCCCTTGGGGAGGGCGACGGAGAAGCCCTCGGGGGAGCGGTACACGCTGTATCCGGGCGGCAGTCCCGTGCCCGCGGTCGGCGAGGCGGTCCTGCTGGGCGTGGGTGTGGGGGCCGGCGTCGGGGGCGCGCCGGAGCTCTCGTCGGTGCGGCTTCCGGAGGCGGAGACCGACGGGGTCGGGACGGCGGGTGCCGGGGCGGGCGCGGAGGCGGAGGCGGAGGCCGTCAGGGAGGGGACGGGCGCCTCGCCGGTCGTCGTACCGTCGTCGTCCGGCAGCACCTTGGTCACCGCGAGGACGGCGGCGGCCACCGTGACCACGGCCAGGGCGGTTCCCGCGATGAGGAGCCGGCTGCCGCGGCTCGGGGCCACGCCGTGCAGGACGCGCAGCCGGGGCCTGGGCTCCTCAGGCGGAGCGGTGTGGGGATCCTCGTCGAGGACCCGGAGGAGGGCGCTCCGTACGGCGCTGCGGCTCAGCCGCTCCTGGGAGTTCTTGCGCAGCAGCCCCTGCACGGTCTGGGTGAGCGGCCCGGCGCGTACCGGGGCCCTCAGCGGCAGCCGGTCGACCCCCTTCAGGGTGGCCGCGGGACGGTCGCGGTCACGGAAGGGCGGACGGCCCTCGACCAGCGTGTAGAGGATCGCGCCGAGCGCCCAGAGGTCGGCGGCGGGCCCGATGCGCTCGTCCCGGGCCTGCTCGGGGGAGGCGTACGACGGTGCCGAGAGCCTCGGGGCCAGGGTCGCCCCGGCCAGGCCCCACCCGGTGACGACGACGGAGCCCTGGTGGTGCACGAACACCTGGCCCGGGCTGAGTTCGCCGTGTGTGATGCCCTCGCCGTGCGCCGCCTCCAGGACCTCCAGCAGCTCCAGGCCGACGCGGGCCGCCCGCACATGGTCGAAGGTGCCCTGCGGGCCGAGGAGTTCACCCAGGGGGACGCCGTCGACCGGCTCGGTCACGGTCCACAGGACGCCCCCCTGCGCGACGGCGTCGACGACCGCGGCGATCCGGCCGGGGGAGAGCACCCGCATGGTCTTGGACATCCGGACCACTCCCGCGGCGGTGCGCAGCGCGGTCTCCTCGTCCGTGCCGGCGGGCAGCCCGATCTGGGTGAGCAGACAGGGGCGTTCGGTCGCGACGTCCTCGCCGTACCAGCAGGTCCGGTTGGTCTCGCGGTGCAGGACGTCCAGGGGCCGGTACCGTCCGGCGACCAACTCGTGTGTGGAGACGTGCGCCTTGACCATGTCATCCCTCGCTGAACCCCTGGCTCTCACCTTTCACAGAGGTACGGGGGGTGCGGCGGGGTGCGTTCAATCAAATCGTCAACCGATGGAATCCGCTTTCCGGTTGCTCGGTTCCTGACTCAAAAGTCAGTAGAACGAACGCGGTCGACCACTTCCCACATCGCATCTCTCACCGCATCTCTCACCGCAGCCCGAACCGCTCGGCCCAGGCCATGACGTCGGTGGTGGTCGCGTTGCCGCCGCACATGACGAGGCCCAGCCGGCAGCCGTCGCCGACCCGCTCCAGCACCTCGCGGGCGGCGGGCAGGAGGCACCCGGCGGCGGGTTCGCCCCACAGCTTGGCGTGGTCGGCGAGGTCGAGGCAGCCCTGCACGGCTTCCCGGTCCGGGACCACGAGGACCTCGGTGACCAGCGCCGCCACATGCTCGTAGGTCAGTTGGGACACGGACGGGGCGCTGAGCGTGGTCACGAGGGAGGACAGCGGGACCGGCACCGGCCCGCCCGCGGCGAGTGCCTGGGACATGGCCTCGGCGCCCGCGGTCTCCACGCCCCAGACGCGGACACCGGGACGCCGCGCCCGCAGGGCCGCCGCGACCCCGGCGATCAGACCGCCGCCCCCGACGCTGACGACGACGTCGGTGAGGTCGTCCGCGTCGTCGGCGAACTCCAGGCCCACCGTCCCCTGCCCGGCGATCACCAGAGGGTCGTCGAAGGGGTGGACGAGCGTCAGTCCCTCGTCCCGCAGCCGGTTGACGAGCGAGAAGGCACTGTCCATGTCGTCGGTCAGCCGCAGCGAGGCCCCGGTCGCCTCGACGATCTCCACGGACCGGGCGGGTGCCGAGCGTGGCATGACCACCGTGGCCTTGATGTCGAGCGCCGCCGCCATGTGGGCGAGGGCGATCCCGTGGTTGCCGCCGCTGACCGCCACGACCCCGGCCGCCCGCTCCGCCTCGCTCAGCGACAGCAGCTTGGCCGTCGCCCCGCGCGCCTTGAACGAGCCGGTGCGCTGGAGCAGTTCGAGCTTGACGGTGACCGGAGCACCGAGCAGCGCGGACAGACCGGGGCTGGGCAGGGTCGGCGTGCGGACGACGTGTCCGGCGATCAGCTCGGCCTGCTGCTCGATGTCCGTGATCCCGATCAAGACGGTTCCTTCCGGCGGGAGAGCTCTCCTCGAACCCTGTCCCCACGGATGGCGCAGGTCAACTCGGTATCAGAGATCGCGCCGCAGGAGGTAGTCCACCAAGGGACGCAGTTCGTACGCCGTCTCCGCGGACGCGAGGTGACGGCGCGCCTCGGCGAGCGCGGCCGATCTGCCGCCGCACTCCTCGACCAGGGCCGCGATCTCCCGGGGAGCCCCGTCCGCCTCCAGGAGCCGCGCCAGGCGGGCCGCGGCGGGAGCCGGCGAGTCGAGCGCGGCCAGCACCGGGAACGTCTTCTTCCGCTCCCGCAGATCACCATGCACGGGCTTTCCCGTCACCTGGGGGTCACCCCAGATCCCCAGGACGTCGTCGACGATCTGGAACGCCACCCCCAGATGCCGCCCGGCCCGGTCCAGCGCGGCCACCGCGGCCGGGGGCGCCCCGCCGAGCAGGGCGCCCAGCGCCGCCGCGCAGCCCAGCAGCGCCCCGGTCTTGTGCTCGGCCATGGCCCGGTACTCCTCCGGCCGCACCCGCTCCGGCCCTGCCCAGGGGCGTGTGGCGAACAGGAGGTCGTCCGCCTGGCCCCGCACCAGGTCGGACAGGGCCGCGGACAGCAGACGCAGGGCGCCGGGGCCGGCGTCGGCCAGGGTCTCGACGGCGAGGGCGAACAGGGCGTCGCCCGCGAGGACGGCCGGACCCGTGCCGTAGGCCTTCCACACGGTGGGGCGCCCGCGCCGGGCCGGGTCGCCGTCCATGATGTCGTCGTGGAGCAGCGAGAAGACGTGCACCAGTTCCACCGCGACCGCCGCGGGCACCCCGGCCCGTCCGGGCGCGCCGGCCGCCTCGGCGCCGAGTACGGCGAGCGCCTGCCGCACCCCCTTGCCGCCGGACGCCTCGGCCGGGGCGCCGCCGACCTCGCACCAGCCGAAGGAGTAGGCGGCCATCTCGCCCACCCAGGGGTGCAGCCGGCCGACCGCCTCCCGGAGGGCCGGTTGCACCAACTCGCGGCATCGGACGAGGACTTCGGGAACGGCGAGGGTGGTCACCGTACCGCCTCCGTCCGCACGCCGAACTCCTCCTGGGCTCGTGCCACCATCTCCCGCGCGTGCCGCAGCCCGGTCCGCTCCAAGGTGCGGGCCAGATCGTCGAGTTCGGCCGCGGTCTCGGCGCGGTCGCGGCCCAGCCGGGCCAGGGACTTGGCGAGCCCGAGCCGGGCCAACGCCTCCCCGCGCGGTTCGCTCATGGCGCGGAACTCGGCCAGCGCCTGCTCGTACAGGTCGCGGGCCTCGGGGTAACGCCCGGCCCGGTAGAGGACGTTGCCGCGCATCTTGTGGTTGTAGGCCAGCGCGCTGGACAGGTTCATCTCCCGGCAGGTCGCCTCCGCCTCGGAGAGCAGGGCGAGGGCCCGTTCGGCGTCGCCGTCGCGCACCGAGGCCAGGTCGGCGAGCCCACGCAGCGCCCAGGCGTGACCGCGCCGGTCGTCCGCGCCCGCGGCGATCCGGGCCGCCTCCTCGAACATGGCGTACGCGGTGTCGTAGGACCCCGTGTTGCGGTGCATCTGCGCGATGCCCGACAGCGCCCACACCGTGTGCCGTGCCTCGCCGCGCCGCCTGGCCTCGGCCAGCAACTGCTCGTGCAGCCGGCCGACGGCCTCGTAGTCGCCCTGGATGCGGCCGGTCTCGGCAAGCCCCGCCAGCGAGTAACCGCGCACGACGACGTCCCCGCCCCGCTCGCCGAGTTCGGCCGCGAGCCCCAACAGCCGCCGGGCCAGGGCGAACGCGCCCCGCTGCCGGGCCAGCGTGCCACCGCTCCACAGGGCCCAGGCCATGCCCGCGGTGTCCCCGGCCCGGCGGGCGGCCCGGTAGCTCGCCTTCCAGGCCCGGTCGGCGTCGGCGACCCGGCCGAGCCTGCGCTGCGCCTCGGCGACGGCGAGTCCGGAGCGCGCCGCCTCCCCGTGCCGTCCGGCCCGCTCGGCCGCTCTCAACTGCTCGGTGCCCGCGGCCAGGACGTCGTCCAGCGAGGAGTTCACGGAGAGAGTGGTGAGCGCGCCCTGGTACTCAGGGGCGAATGCCTTGCCGTACATGCGTGCCTTTCCGTCCGTATACACCTCATCTATACGTGCTGTGTATACATGGTGTGCATAGTGCCTCGAAAATGAGCCCCGGCCCGGGGGCCGGGGCATCATCCGTTGCCGGTCAAGACGTGGACGGAGACGGACGGGTTGCCTGTGAGGCGCAGATCACTGCCTGAGGTGTCAGTGCTGCTGCGCCTTCTGCGGGGTCACCTCGCTCGGCCGTACGACGACGTAACCCGTGCCCTGCAGCATCAGCTGCACCGCCTCGCCGGAACCGCCTCGCAGCATCGACCCGATGGACTGCGAGCGGTGCAGCGAGGTGTTCAGACCCGCCGTCCAGCCGACGACCGCGTCCGTGTCGACGAACACCGGGAACTCCGGCGAGACCGGGATCACCAGCGGGTTGCCCTCGCAGACCAGGCCGAGTCTGCCGTGGCCCGTGAAGACGCTGTTGAACAGGCCGCCGCCGGCGATTCCCGCGCCCTTCACGGTCGAGATCCGGTATGCCAGCGAGGCGTCGAAACACAGGACGTTGCGGCCGTTGACCGTGAACTCGTCGCCCGGCTCCACGTCGACGATGAAACAGTTCTGCGCCTCGTGCGCGAACCAGGCCTCACCCTGTCCGCGCACCGCCATCAACGGCAGCCCCTCGCCGGTGACGGCCCGCTTGAGCATGCCCCCGACGCCCTGGCCCTTGCGTTCGAACTGGAGATTGCCGCGGTAGGCGACCATCGCCCCCTGGCGGGCGAGCATCTCGCCGTGCACCGCGTACCTGATGCACTTGGAGTTCTCGACCGTCATGCCCGGCTGCGTGGCCGGCTGCACCATGTGCTCACTGGAAAAGAGGTCACCCTTCATGGGGGCATCCTGGCCCGGAGGGATTGCCTCCGCCAAGATCGCGGACCGACTCGCGTCTTCGGGGCCTGTCTCAGGCCCCGAACAGCTGGGTCCAGTACGTGCCCGCCGGGCCGCCGCCCGCGAAGCCGATCCCGATGTGGGTGAAGTCGGGCTTGAGGATGTTGGCGCGGTGACCGGGGCTGTTCATCCAGCCCTCGACGACCTCGGCGGCGGAGCGCTGTCCGCACGCGATGTTCTCCCCGATCGAGCGGCGGGTGGCGCCCGCGGCGGCGGCCCGGTCCCAGGGCTGGGTGCCCTCCGGAGAGGTGTGGGAGTAGAAGGCGCGGACCGCCATGTCGGTGCTGTACGCCTGCGCGGCACGGGCCAGGAGGGGATCCACGCCGAGAGGCGGCAGACCGGCCCGGGCGCGCTCCCGGTTGGTGAGGCCGACGACCTCGTCCGCCGTCCGCGTCAGCTCGGTGGGCGTGAGCGGTCTGGCCCACAGCGCGGTCCAGTAGGTGTCGCCGGAGCGGCCCTTGGTGGCGTGTGCCAGACCGACGTGGACATGGGCCGGGTCGTGCAGGGTCCGCCGGGGCTGCTCGGTGCGCAGGCAGTACTCGACGAACTCGGAGGCGTTGCGGGGGCCGGAGACGAGGTGCTCGCCGACGGTGAGGTACGCGTATCCGGTCGCGGTGAGCCGCTGGAAGACGGAGATGCCGTCGGGGCCCTCGACACCGAGCCGGCCCGCGGAGGCCATGGCCGAGGCGTGGGCGCGGGCGGCGTCGGTGAGCCGGGGGTCGAGGGTGACCGGGGGCGAACCGGCCGTGGAGCGCGCCGAGTTGACCAGGGTCAGAAAGGTGGCCGGCTCGGGGGAAGGGGCGGGCGCGAGCAGGGGGGTGCCGGGTCGGGCCGCGGGGCGGCTCGGAGGTGACGGGCGGGCCGAGGAGGATCCCGGGCGGGTCCCCGCGCCGGGAGGAGCGGCGGGCCGCGCTCCCGATGCCGTGGGCCGACCGGGTGTCCGCGCTGCGGGAGCAGCGACCCGGCCGGTCCCCGGTCCGGTGAGCGCCCCGGAAGGCGCCGCACTCGTCGACGAGTCGTCCACGACATCCACCCCGAAGTCCCGCGCCAGCCCGGCGAGCCCGTCCGCGTACCCCTGCCCGAGCGCCCGCAGCTTCCAGGTGCCGCCCCGCCGGTAGATCTCCGCGAGCAGCAGCACGGTCTCCTGCCGTGGCCGCGGTGGCGCGAACCGGGCGAGCGGACGGCCACCTGCGCCGGTGACCTGGAGGACCGGAGCGGGCAGTCGGCCCAGGGGAGTGCCGGGGTCGGCTGGGCTGACGACCACCGTGACCCTGGTGGCGCCCGCGCGCAGTCGCCGGGGATCCACGGTCAGCGTGTCGCCGGAGAGGCGGGCGCCGGGGGTGGAGGGCTGGTTGTAGAACACGAAGTCCCCGTCGCCCCGGACCCTGCCGCCGTCGTCCGTGACGAGGGCGGACACGTCGAAGGGGCCGGGCACCCGCACGGTGACGGCCCCTTCGGGCAGGGGCAGATTGCCCCCGGGGACCAACTCGCTCATCGCGCCGCCCTGGTGTCGTCGTTCGCTGGGAGAACGCGCACCGGGACGCCCGGGTTCCCGGGGCGCGGTCAGTCCAGCGTTGCCGCCGGCGCCATGTCCTCGTGCCGCTCCACCGGAGCCTTGCCGTGCGGCGCCCCGGCCGTCCTGGTCGCCTTGGCCGCCTCGGCTGTCTTGGCCGTCTTGCCGCAGAACGCGGAGTCGAGCGTGCCCAGCATCGTGTTGAGGACCGTGCCGTTGTTGGACGTGTTGGCGACCGCGGCGAGAGCGCGCTTGCCGTCCTTCGAGGCGAACGCGTACGTGTAGAAGCCCTGCACGGCACCCGTGTGGCCGTACACCGAGACCCCGCACGACAGATCGCGGCGGCGCAGCCCGAGACCGTACGCCTGGCCACTGCCGGACGACGGCATCCAGCGCTCCATCTGCGCCAGTTGGGCGGCCGAGGTGAGCCGGCCGCCGAGCAGGGCGGACAGGAAGGTGTTCAGGTCCCGGGAGCTGGAGATGAGCGCGCCCGCGCTCTGCGCCCACGACACCGTCTGCTCGGTCGCGTCGACGAGAGGGGCGCCGGCCTGGTCCGGGGTGAGATAACCGCGCGCGTGACGGCCGGGGATCGTCATGCCGGGGTGCACATAGAAGGTGTCCCGCAGCTTCAGCGGCCCGATGATGCGGTTCTCGTACTCGGTCCGCACCGGGTGCCCGGTCAGCTTCTCGACGAGCATCCCGGCGACGACGAAGTTGGTGTTCGAGTACGAGTACACCGCGCCCGGCGCGTTGGTGCGCGCTGTGCGCAGCGAGAGCTTCACCAGTTCCGTGGGCGTGAAGACCCGTTTGCGGACCGCCTCGAACCCGGAGACCGACTTGGCGAACATGTCGTTGGTGTAGTCGTACAGGCCGCTGCGGTGGCCCAGGATGTGGCGCACGGTGATCCGGTCGTCCGGCAGCAGACCGGGCAGATACCGGTTGACCGGGGCGTCGAGATTCAGCTTCTTCTCGTCGACCAGTTGGAGCAGGACGACGGCGGTGAAGGTCTTGGTGACGCTGCCGATCCGGAACCGGTCGGCCTCGCCCATCGCCCGTTCGCTCCCGCGGTCCGCGACGCCGACCGCGGCCCGGAACACCGTGCCCCGGTCGTCGATCCGGGCCATGGCCCCCGGCGCGCCCTGTGCCAGCGCGGAACGCAACACGCCGCGCACACCTGAGAGATCCACCGCGGGGGAGGAGGGCGCGGACGGCGCGGCAGAGGCGGAGCGGGCGGCGGGCTCGGTGGCCGACGCGGCGTGGGCGGGGACCGCGAGAAGGGGCAGCAGGACCGCCCCGGCCACCGTCCCGACCACCACTCGTGCTGATGTCATACGGCTCTTCTCCTTGGCTGATCACAGCAACGGCACAGCCAATCCTGCTTCTTTTATTGACGTCGGAAAAGAATCCCCCTAGGTTCCCGGCCATGCGCCCCACCACTCGCGCCGAGACGTTCCCCGCCAACACCCCTGCCGCCTCACAGGTGTTCACCACCGTCCTGTCGCACGGGCCCCTCGCCCGTCTGGAGGTCGCCCGGCGTGTCGGACTGTCACCGGCCGCCGTCACCAAGGCGGTCCGGCCGCTCATCGAGGCCGGTTATCTGGTGGAGGGCGTGGACGAGGAGGCCCGTCCGGCGCTCGGCCGGCCCGCGAGCCTCGTGCGGGTCGACGGCGGACGGGCCCTGTTCATCGGCGTCAAGGTCACCGGCGACGAGATCATCGGGGTCCTCACCGACCTGTGCTGCCGTATCCGCGTCGCCCGGCATCTGCAGCTGCCCGACCGCGCCCCCAAGACGGTGCTCGCGAGCATCACGGAACTCGTCCAGCGGCTCCTCACCGAGGTGGACGACGCCACGGCTCCGGTACTGGGCCTCGGCATCGCGGTCTCCGGTGACGTCGACCGGGGCGAGGGCACCGTCCGCTACTCGCCGTTCCTGGAGTGGCGTGATGTGCCGCTCGCCGAACTCGCCGCCATGACCACCGGGTTGCCGGTCACCGTCGACAACGACGTGCGCGCCCTGACGGTGGCCGAGCAGTGGTTCGGCGCCGGTGCGGGCCTGTCCGACTTCGCCCTGGTCACGGTGGGCGCCGGTATCGGCTGCGGCCTTGTGGTGCACGGCCGGGTGGTGGCCGGGGCGCACGGAGTGGCCGGGGAGATAGGCCATGTCACCGTCGATCCGTCCGGCCCGCTCTGCCACTGCGGCAACCGCGGCTGCGTCGAGGCGATAGCGGGGGAGGCCGCGATCGTCCGGCAGGTCCGGGAGGCCACCGGCGCCGAACTCCCCGACGCCGACGCGGCCTTGGCTCTGGCCCGCGCAGGCGTCGCCGGGGCCCGGGACGTCTACGCCCGCGCCGGAGAGGCGATCGGCCGGGGCGTCGCCACCGTCGCCAACCTCCTCGGACCCGCACGCGTGATCATCTCCGGCGAGGGACTCGCCGCCTACGACCTGTTCGCCGAACAGATCCGCGACGCCTTCGTCGCGGCAGCGTTCGGCTCCGCCGCCCAGTGCGATGTCCGCACCCGCCCGCTGCCCTTCGACGAGTGGGCACGCGGCGCCGCGGCCACCGCCATCCAGTCCTTCATCACCCCGGACACAGGCCGATAGGAACCCGCGCCGATCCAACCGGAGCCCGCGCCGATCCAACCGGAGCCCCGCGCCGACCCACCCGAAGCCCCCGCCGATCCAACCGGAGCCCGCGCCGAACCGACAAGAACCCGCGTCGAGCCGCCAACGCCCCCGCCCCCGCTGAGCCGACGACAACAACCCCCGCCGGGCCGACAAGAACCCCCGTCGAGCCGACCAGAACCCGCGCCGAGCCGCCAACGCCCCCGCCAGGCCGACAACAACCCGCGCCGAGCCACCTATCCCCCCGCCGAGCCCCCCCGGCCGAGCCGACAACAACCACCGCCCCGAGCCATCAAGAGTCCGTCGAAGCGACAACACCCCACGCCGAGCCGACCAGAACCCGCCCCGAGCCGACCAGAACCCGCCCCGAGCCGCCAACGCCCCCGCCCCCCCCGCGGGCCGACAACAACCCCCGCCGAGCCGACCAGAACCCGCCCCGAGCCGCCAACGCCCCCGCCCCCCCCGCGGGCCGACAACAACCCCCGCCGAGCCGACAAGAACCCGCACCCCCATTGGAGGTACGACCCATGCGGTCATCCTCGTACGCCGCCATGCCCGCCAGAGCCCTGCTCGTCCTGGCCCTCACCGCCCTCACCACCCTCACCGCGGTCGCCGTCCCCGCCGCCCACGCCGCCGACACCCCCGCGCCCGCCCTCGGCGCCAAGCCCTACATGGGCTGGTCGAGTTGGAGCATGCAGTCCTCCAAGTACCCCGGCCTCAACCCGGACGGCGACTACAGCTACCTCACCGAGGCCAACGTCAGCAAGCAGACCGACGCCCTGGCAGCCAAGCTGAAGAAGTACGGCTACGAGTACGTCAACATCGACGCCGGCTGGTGGATGGACAAGACCTGGAAGTCCGGGTTCGACCAGTACGGCCGCCAGAAGCCCGACCCGGTCCGCTTCCCCAGCGGCATGAAGGCCGTCGCCGACCGCATCCACGCCAAGGGCCTCAAGGCCGGCATCTATCTCCCGGCCGGCCTGGAGAAGGGGGCGTACGGCGACGGGAAGACACCGATCTGGAACGCCGACGGCTGCACCACCGCCGACATCGTGTACGACGACCTGCGCACCACCAACGGGTGGGACAGCGCCTACAAGCTCGACTTCGCCAAGCCGTGCACGAGCAAGTACATCGACTCCCAGGCCCAGTTGATCGCCGGATGGGGCTACGACTTCCTCAAACTCGACGGCGTCGGCCCCGGTTCCGGGAAGAGCGGCGACCAGTACGACAACGTTGCCGACGTGGCCGCCTGGCACCAGGCGATAGCCCGCACCGGCCGCCCCATCCACCTCGAACTCTCCTGGTCCCTCGACATCGGACACGCCGCCGACTGGAAGAAGTACTCGCAGGGCTGGCGTATCGACACCGATGTCGAGTGCTACTGCAACACCCTCGTCAGCTGGGAGAACTCCGTCGACGACCGCTGGGACGACACCCCCGCCTGGACCCGGCACGCAGGACCCGGCGGCTGGAACGACCTCGACTCCCTCGACGTCGGCAACGGGCAGATGGACGGCCTCACCAAGGCGGAACGACAGAGCTACGCCACCCTCTGGGCCATCGCCAAGTCCCCCCTCTACACCGGCGACGACCTCACCCGCCTCGACTCCTACGGCCTCTCCTTGCTGACCAACCGCGAGGTCATCGCGATCGACCAGGGCCCCAACCCGCCCGCACAGCCGGTCACCCCGTCCGACCCGCAGCAGGTCTGGGCCGCGAAGAACCCCGACGGCACCTACACCGTCGCCCTGTTCAACCTCGCCGACGCCCCCGCCGCCGTCACCGCCGACTGGACCACCCTCGGCTTCACCGGCAAGGCCTCCGTCCGCGACCTGTGGAACCACGAGAACCTCGGCACCTACACGAACAAGATCACCCAGGCCCTGCCCGCCCACGGCTCGCGGCTGTTCACGGTCACCCCGCGCGGCACCGCCATCGCCCTCACGGGCTACGAGGCCGAGTCCACCGCGAACACCCTCGGCGGCAACGCCTCCGTCGCCGACTGCTCCGCCTGCTCGAACGGAAAGAAGGTCGGCAACTTGTACCTCGGCTCCAAACTGACCTTCAACGACGTGATCGTCGCCAAGGCAGGCACCTACCAGATCAAGGTCTCCTACATCAGCGGTGACGCCCGCTCGGTGGACATCTCGGCCAACGGCGGCGGCGCCACCCGCCACAAGCTCCCCGCCACCGGCGACTGGGGAACCGTGGCAAGCGTGTACGTGCCCGTGACACTCAAGGCCGGCGCCAACACGATCACCTTCGACAGCGGCACCGGCTACGCGCCGGACATCGACCGGATCGACATACCGAAGTCCTGACCGAGCCACCAGGAGCCGCCATGACCCCCGCCCCCTCCAGACGCGGTGTCCTCGCGCTGACCGCCGCGCTCGCCGCGCTGCCCACGTTCACGGCGACCGCGGCACCGCAGCGGCACGCCGGTGCACCCGCCCCCGACACCGATCCCCGCCACCGGCTCTGGTGGCAGGCCCCCGCCGACGAGCGCTCGATGATCGAACAGGGCCTGCCCGTCGGCAACGGCCGCCTCGGCGCCCTCGCGAGCAACGACCCCGGCCGTGAACTCCTCCTCGTCACCGACGCCACGATGTGGACCGGCGGCCTCAACGACACCCTCGACGCCGACGGCCAGTTCCCCTACGGCCGCCAGGACTTCGGCTCCTTCACCCTGCTGGCCCGGCTCACCGTGGACATCCCCGACCACGACCTGTCCACCGTCTCCGGCTACCGCCGAACCCTCGACCTCGCCCGGGGCGTGAACGAGACGTCGTACGTCCGCTCCGGCGTGACCTACCGGCGCCAGATCTTCGCCAGCCGTCCCGACGACGTCATCGTCCTGCACTTCACCCAGAGCGGCGGCGGCCGCTACACCGGCACCGTCACGCTGGAGGGAACGCACGGCGAGGAGCCCGCGGTCTCCTTCGGCGCCACCCTCCCCAACGGCCTGCGATACGGCGCCGCGATCACGGCGTACGGCACCGGCGGCAGCGTCACCGTCGAGGGCCCGCACATCGGCTTCGCCGGGTGCAGGGAGCTGACCGTCGTCCTGAGCGGCGGCACCGACTACCGGCCCGATGCCGCCTCGGACTTCCGTGACCCGTCCCTCGATCCGATGAAGCTCGCGAGGGCCAAGGTCCGCGCCGCCGCCCGCCGTTCGGCGGACACCCTGCTCCGCACCCACGCCGCCGACCACCACGCCCTGTACGGGCAGTTGGACGTCTCACTCGGCACCTCCAGCGCCGAGCAGCGCTCCCTCGACACCTGGGAGCGGATCCGCGCACGCGCCCGGGACGGCGCACCTGACCCCGAACTGGAGGCGCAGTACCTCCAGTTCGGCCGCTACCTGATGATCGTCGGCTCGCGGGGCAGTCTGCCCCTGAACCTCCAGGGACTCTGGCTCGACGGCAACGACCCCGACTGGATGGGCGACTACCACACCGACATCAACATCCAGATGAACTACTGGGCGGCCGACCGGACCGGCCTGCCCCAGTGCTTCGACGCGTTCACCGACTACTGCGTGGCCCAACTCCCCTCCTGGACGGACCTGACCCGCAGGCTGTTCAACGACCCCCGCAACCGCTACCGCAACTCCTCGGGCAAGAACGCGGGCTGGACCGTCGCGATCTCCACCAATCCCTTCGGCGGGGGCGGCTGGTGGTGGCACCCGGCGGGCAACGCCTGGCTGTGCAACTCCCTGTACGAGCACTACGAGTTCACCGCCTCCCGGACCCACCTGGAGAAGATCTACCCGCTGCTGAAGGGCGCCTGCGAGTTCTGGGAGGCGCGCCTGCTGCCCATGACCCTCCCGGGCACCTCACGGGAGGTCCTCGTCGCCGACAGCGACTGGTCGCCCGAGCACGGCCCCCTCGACGCCAAGGGCATCACCTACGCCCAGGAACTCGTGTGGGCCCTGTTCGGCAACTACTGCGCCGCCGCGGCCGAGTTGAAGAAGGACACCGGCTTCGCCGCCACGATCGCGGGTCTCCGCAAACGCCTCCACCTCCCGCAGGTAAGCCCCACCACCGGCTGGCTTGAGGAGTGGATGTCCCCCGACAACCTCGGCGAGACCACCCACCGCCACCTGTCCCCGCTCGTCGGACTCTTCCCCGGCGACCGCATCCGCCCCGACGGCTCCACGCCGGCCGAGATCGTCGAAGGAGCCACCGCCCTGCTCACCGCGCGCGGCATGGAGAGCTTCGGCTGGGCCAACGCCTGGCGGGCCCTGTGCTGGGCCCGGCTCAAGAACGCCGACAACGCCTACCAGCTCGTGGTCAACAACCTCCGCCCCTCCAGCGCAGGCAGCAACGGCACCGCCTTCAACCTCTTCGACATCTACCAGGTGGAACAGGGCCGCGGAATCTTTCAGATCGACGCGAATCTGGGTACCCCTGCAGCGATGATCGAGATGCTGCTCCACTCCCGCCCCGGCCACCTGGAACTCCTGCCGGCCCTGCCCGACGCCTGGGCCGCCTCCGGCTCCCTCAGCGGAGCAGGCGCCCGCGGCGGTTTCGTCGTCGACCTACGCTGGCGGGATGGGAAACCGACCGAAGCACGGATCCGCAGCGTCGGCGGCCGCACCACGACGGTCGCCCACGCGGGAAGCGCCCGCACGGTGACACTGAAACCGGGAGCCACGGTCACCCTGAAGGGCTTCGACCGGTGAGCCGCCGGACGACGGTCCGCTGGGCCCGGCTCGCCGCCGTCACGGTCGCGGCCGCCGCCCTCCGGGCCACGCCCGCGCCGGCCGCCGTGACCCCGCCCGACGGGGTGATCACCTGGGGCGCGAGCGCCTACGCCATCGGTGACTCGGCCGCAGACCGCGGCTACCGCATGGTCGTCCACACCAGCGTCGGCGGCCGCGACGCCCGCGTCCGGCTCTCCAACGCGTTCGGCCACCAGCCGGTCACCTTCGACAGCGTCTACGCCGGCCTCCAGGCCAAGGACGCCGCACTGGTGCGCGGCACCAACCGGCGGCTCACCTTCGACGGCGCGTCCTCCGTCACCGTGGATCCCGGCGCCACGGTGTACAGCGACCCGCTGCCCGGCCACCTGGCCGCCGGGTCGAACCTGGTCGTCAGCCTGCATACCCCCGACGCCTCGGGCCCGGTCACCGGCCACTGGATGGCCCTGCAAACGTCCTACGCCACCCGCGGCGACCACACCGCCGAGGAGAGCGGCATCCACTGGACCGAGCCGATCGGGTCGTGGCTCTACCTCGACGCGGTCTCGGTGCGCACCCCCGCGGCCACCGGAGCCGTCGTCGCGCTCGGCGACTCCATCACCGACGGCTGGCAGTCCACCAGCGACCGCGACCGCCGCTGGCCCGACTACCTCGCCCGGCGCCTGCAGAAAGCGCACACCCAGGTCAAGGGGGTGGCCAACGAGGGGATCTCCGGCAACAAGGTGCTGGCCGACGGTGCGGGCCCGAGCGCCCTGAACCGGCTGGAGAGGGACGTGATCTCCCAGCCGGGCGTGCGCACCGTGTTCCTCTTCGAAGGGGTCAACGACCTCAAGGCCCACAGCGGTGTCACCGCACCGGACCTGATCGCCGGCTACCGCGAGATCGTCGACCGGGCCCACGACGCCGGCAAGTGCGTGGTCGTCTCCACCATCGCCCCCTTCAAGGGCTGGCCCGAATGGGATCCGGCCGCCGAGGCCGTACGACAGGAGGTCAACGGCTTCATCCGCAGCCACCGCGACGAGTTCGACGCGGTCACCGACTTCGACCGTGTCCTGCGCAGCCCCTACGACCCCGAGCGGATGCTCCCCGTCTTCGACGGCGGGGACCACATCCACCCGGGCGACAAGGGCATGCAGGCCATGGCGGACTCCGTCGACCTGAACAGCCTGGACTGCGCCCGCCGCTGAGAGGGCGTCAACCGTGGGCCGTCGTCTCCGGGGTGATCAGTCCCTCGCGGTAGGCGACGGCCACGGCCTCGGTGCGGCTCGCCGCGCCCAGCTTGGCGAGGATGTTGGAGACGTGCACGCTGGCCGTCTTGCCGGTGATGAAGAGCTCCTCGCCGATCTGCCGGTTGCTGCGGCCCCGGGCGAGCAGCCGCAGCACATCCTGCTCGCGGGCCGTGAGCAGGGACGCGGCGGGCGGGGCCTCGGCCAGGCGGCCGCGCCGGATCAGCTCGTCCACCTGGTCGAGCAGCACCGTGGCACCGAGCCGGGCGAACACCTCACGGGCCGCACGCGCCTCCACCGCGGCCTCCTCGCGCCGGTCGGCGGCGAGCAGGGCCTCGGCGTACCGCAGCCGGCAACGCGCCGGTTCGTACACGTCACCGAAGTCGAACGCGGCGACCGCCTTCGCCCATGCCTCCGCGTCCGGCCCCGACACGGCCCGGGTCCACTCCGCCTCGGCCCGGGCCAGCCAGGCCTGCCCCTCGGGGCCCTGCGGCACTCCGCCGTGCACGGCGAGATCCCTGGCGGGCGCCAGCAGTTCGGTCGCGGTCTCCGCCC
Organism: Streptomyces sp. NPDC001668; assembly: GCF_042893155.1. Taxonomy (NCBI): domain Bacteria; kingdom Bacillati; phylum Actinomycetota; class Actinomycetes; order Kitasatosporales; family Streptomycetaceae; genus Streptomyces; species Streptomyces sp. NPDC001668. Next base: position 528,372 of record NZ_JBIAUQ010000002.1, on the reverse strand, counting down.
ACCGACGGGCACCTTCCAGATCCCCCTTGCGACGCAGATCGGTGGCCCGGTCGGCGACCGCGGACAACGCGAGGGCGGCCAGCCGGACGGTGACGTGGGGAGGCGTGCCCGCGTCGTCGGTGAGGACCGCGACAGTGGACCGCATCCGCTCCACGGCCGCCTCCGCGTCTCCCCGCAGGACCGCCGCCTCGGTCAGCGCGATGCCCGCGACGAGCGTGGCCATCCAGTCGAACGGCCCCTCCAGCAGCGCCCGGGCCCGGTCGGCGGCCTTGAAGTCACCGCGCGCGAGCGCCACGTAGAGCGCGGGCGCGACCCGGTACTCACCGGCCGCGGGCAGCACCTCGGCATCGGTGCTCGCCGCCCGGACACACTCGTCCCAGCGGCCCAGTGTGTACAGCACCAGCAGATGGAGATAGCGCATCTCCATCGGATACGGCGACGACAGCAGGCCGGCCCTGCGCGCGCGGTCCAGCCCCTCGGTGATCCATGGCAGGCAGTCGTCCAGGTGCCCGGCCTCGAAGGTGCCGATGGCGAGATTGAACAGCGCGCGCATCTCCACCGCCGCGTTGCCCGAACTGCGGGCCAGCTCCCGCGCCCGCCGCAACCGCTCCCGGCCCGCCACCGACCGACGGCCGCCGCCCTCGACGACCGCGAGGGAGATCAGCAGGTCCGCCTGGGCATCGGTCACGCCCAGCTCCTCCGCGGTGTCCAGGGCCTGTCGTGCGATCCGCAGCGCGATCTCGTTCTCCCCGACCTGGCGGGCCGCCAGTACATGCGTCGCCGCGGCCCACACCCAGGTGCGGGACGGGGGATCCGCGGGGATCATGGCGAGCGCCTCGCTGCTGTAGGCGAAGGCCGCGGTGAGGTTGTCGACGCTGATCAGGTTCCCGGCGAGCGTGTAGCGGACCCGGGCGGCGAGCTCGGAGTCCGCCTCCTGGCCGACGCCGGCGAGCGCGGCACGCGTGAGGGAGACCGCCCGGTGCAGTTCACCGGTGTGCGCGGCCGCCGCCGAGGCCCGCAGCATCAGCCGTACCCGGTCGCCCCCCTCGCCCGAGGGCCGCGCGGACGGCTCCACCGCCGACCACAGGTCGAGGGCGGCTTCCAGATGCCGTAGCTCCTCGGCCGGTGCCCCCACCCGCTCGGCGTGGTCCGCGGCCTCCAGGGAGGCGGTGAAGGCGGAGGGGAGGTCATGGCTCTCGCGGTAGTGATGGGCCCGCTCGGCCGCGCTCTCGGCCCGGGTTTCCCGCCCGTCGAGCAGCCGGGCGAACGCCCCGTGCAGCCGCGCCCGCTCGCCCGGGAGCAGATCGGCGTACACGGCCTCACGGGCGAGGGCGTGCCGGAACGCGTACGTGTCCCCCTCGCCGGGCACCAGAAGCTGCCGCCCGATGGCCTCGCGCAGGGCGGTTTCCAACTCCTCCTCGGGCAGTCGTACGGCATCCCGCAGCAGGTCGTGCTCGACGCGCCGCCCGGCCACGGCGGCGGTGCGCAACACCTGCTGGGCGGTGTCGGAGAGCTGCTCGAACCGGATCAGCAGCACGTCGGCGAGCCCGCTGGGCACCCCGCCGTCCCCGCTTCCGGTGGCCGCGAGCAGTTCCTCGGCGTAGAAGGCGTTGCCCTCGGCCCGCTCGACGATCCGCCGCACGGTGGTGTCCGGCAGCGGACCCTCGCCGAGGGCCCGCACCAGCCGGGCCACCTCGCCGTCGGCCATCGGCCGCAGCTCCAGCCGCTCCACCGCGGGCAGCCGCACGAGCTCGGCGAGCAGCGGCCGCAGTGGATGCCGCCGGTGCAGGTCGTCCGCGCGGTACGAGGCGAGCACGGCCAGCCGGTGCGTGGGCGCCCCGCCCGCCGGGCGCTGGAGGATTCCGCGGCTGAGCAGGAACCGCAGCAGATCCCGGGACGACTGGTCGGCCCAGTGCAGATCCTCCAGAACGAGCAGCAGGGGAGCGAGGTCGGAGAGATCGGCGAGCAGCCCGGCGATCGACTCGAACAACCGGAGCCGGCCCCCGGAGTCGCCCGCGGCCCCGCCGCCCAGCAGCCGTTCCACCACCGGATACGCGGCGAGGGCACCGGCGAACCGCTCGTCCTGCGCGAGTGCCCCGAGCACCTCGGTGAACGGCAGATACGGCAGCCCGACGTCTCCGAGGTCGACACAGTGCCCGGTGAGCACGGTCATCCCGGACGCCGCGGCCCTCCCGGTGACCTCGCCCAGCAACCGCGTCTTGCCGACCCCGGCGTCCCCGGCGACGAGGACGGCCCGCGCCTCCCCGTCCCGGGCCCGCTCCAGCACACCGGAGAGCCGGGCAAGCTCGTCGTCCCGTCCGATGAGCGGGGTATTGATGGGGATCTGCGACACGCATACATCCTGGCACTTGGTACTGACAGCGGTGTGACTCACCCAGGGGCGCGGGGCTGTGTCGATGTGCGGCTCCGCCGCGTGGGCGCGACCGGCCACCGCCGGCCCGCGGCCGCCGACGGACAGCTCACCCCGAGCTCATCTGCGCAGTGTCCGCGCCCAGTCGGCAGGCACCCGCCCCTCCGGGCCAGGAGACGGCTGGCTCGCGGGGTGACTCACCGGCCCCGCCAACTCCGGCCCCGCCTCGAACAGCTCACCCGTCTCGAAGTTCCAGAACCATTCCTCACCCGGCTCGAAACTCTGCGCCAGAGGATGCCCCGAGTCCCGGAAATGCCCCGTCGCGTGCTGCCCGGGGGAGGAGTCGCAGCACCCCACGTGCCCGCACTGCGCACACCGCCGCAGATGGAACCACCAGCCACCCGCGGCGTCGCACTCCACGCACCCGTCCCCGCTGGGCGGCACGCTCGGGTCGATCCCCTTGACGTCGGTCATTCGGGCTCCTCGGTCGTCTCGTTGTCCACGGCGGTCAGCGGAAGCAGCACTTGGAAGCGGGTGTCGCCGGGCGAGGACTCCACCTGAAGCGTCCCGTGGTGCTTGTTGACCACGATCCGCCAGGAGATGTCGAGCCCCAGTCCCGTCCCCTCGCCCACGGGCTTGGTGGTGAAGAAGGGATCGAAGATCCGCTCGCGGATGTCCGACGGCACCCCGGGCCCGGTGTCCCGGAACTCCACGAGCAGCCGGTCGTGGTCGAGCGCGGTCCGGACGGTCAACGTCCCTTCCCCGCCGACGCTGTTGATGGCCTGCACCGCGTTGTCGATCAGGTTCGTCCACACCTGGTTGAGCTCGGCGGGGTAGGCCGGGATCCTCGGCAGCGTCCGGTCGTAGTCCTTGACGACCTTGATCTGCTGTCCGATCTTCCCCGACAGCATCAGCAGTGTGCTGTCGAGGAGTTCGTGCACATCGGCCACCTGATAGGGCGCCCGGTCCAGCTGCGAGTACTGCTTGGCCGCGTCGACGAGATGCGAGATGCGGGCCGTGGAGTCGTTGATCTCGTCCATCAACAGCTCGGTCTCGACGGTGTAGTTGAGCCAGCCGATCGCGTTCGGCAGGATCTCCTCGCCCACGGTCGCCGCGACCTGGTCGAGCCAGTCCTCGTCGAGGCCGCCCTGCACGAAGGTGGGCGCGATCCGCCAGCCGTCCTGGATGCCGTGGTCGTCGAGCCAGTCGCTGAGCACGTCCTCCCGGTCGGAGGCCTCCAGCGGGCTCAACGCGGGCGCCTTGGAGACCCGTTCGGCCGTGCGCTCCTGGATGTCGATGAGGTTCGCCATGACCTCGGGGCTGTAGGAACCCTGGGCGATGACGGCGAGCTTGTGCCGCATCTTGCCGACCCGCTCGCGCAGCGTCGCGGTGGCCCGTACGGCCGCCGCGGCCGGGTTGTTGAGCTCATGGGTGAGACCCGCGGACAACGAGCCCAGCGCCAGCAGCCGTTCGCGCTGCCCGACGGCCCGCTGAAAGGTCTGCGAACCGAGGAAGAGCCCCTCCAGGAGATGGACCGCCATCGGAAACCACTCGTGCATGAAGTTCGCGAACGACTCGGCGGGAAGGACGAAGAACCGGGTCGGCTCCGACACCCGCAGTGAGTTCATGTACCGCTGCGGTGTCCCGTCTTCGACGTAAGCCCGCACGGCACCCGCGTACACCCCTGGCTGGGAGGTGCGGCTGACCTCGATGTCGTCGCCGCCCACCCGGCGCGACATGACGAGCGTGCCCTCGATCATCACGTAGAAGCAGGTCGCCGGGTCACCTTCGGTGAACACCGGCCCGGGGTCGAACAGTTCGACCCGTCCCTCGCCGCACAGCCTGCCGAGCTGCTCGTCGCTGAGCTTCTCGAAGAGGAACAGCGAGCTGATCTCCGCCGCGCTGCACGGCATCGGCCGCCCGCTCACGACTGCTCCAGGTACCGGTGGACGAGCATCACGGCCATGGCTCCCTCTCCGACGGCGGACGCGACCCGCTTGGCGGACTCCGCGCGCGCGTCGCCCGCGACGAACACGCCGGGGATGTTGGTCTCCAGGTGGTACGGCGGCCGGTCCAGCTCCCAGCCCGTCGGAGGCCGCCCGTCGGGGGTGAGGTCGGGCCCGGCGAGGATGAACCCGTGCTCGTCCCGCAGCACCGTGCCGTCCAGCCAGCCGGTCAGCGGGGCCGCCCCGATGAACACGAACAGCCACTGCGAGTCGACGATTTCGGTCTCACCGGTGTCGACGTCGCGCAGGGTCAGCTGCTCCAGGTGGTCGGAGCCGTGCGCGGCCTCGACGACGGTACGCGCGCGGACCGAGATGTTGGGCGCCTCCTCGATCTGCTGGATCAGGTAGTGCGACATCGACGCGGAAAGGTCCGGACCGCGCACCAGCAGGGTCACCGACTTGGCGCCCCGGGACAGGTACATCGCCGCCTGCCCGGCCGAGTTGGCGCCGCCGACGATGTAGATGTCCTGCCCCTGGCAGCCGGCAGCCTCCGTCAGCGCCGAGCCGTAGAACACCCCGCACCCGGTCAGGTCCGTGCAGCCCGGCGCGTCCAGCTGCCGGTACGAGACACCGGTCGCCAGGATCACGCTGTGCGCGGCCACCGCCGACCCGTCCGAGAAGCGCACGGTGCGGGCCGCGCCGTTGACCTCCAGGCCCGCCACCTCACGGGCGGTGAGGATCTCGGCGCCGAACTTAGTGGCCTGGCGTCGCGCCCGGTCGGTGAGTTGAGCACCCGAGACACCGTCCGGGAAGCCCAGGTAGTTCTCGATCCGGGAGCTCTGCCCGGCCTGCCCACCGGTCGCCGACCGCTCCACGAGCACCGTCCGCAGCCCCTCCGAGGCCCCGTACACGGCCGCACCGAGCCCGGCAGGCCCGCCGCCGATGACGACCAGGTCGTAGAAGTCGGCGGTCGGGGTCGTGGCGAGGCCCACGTGGGCGGCCAGTTCGGGTGCCTCCGGCTCGACGAGGGGAGTGCCGTCCGGGGTGATCACCACCGGCAGCCGCTGCCCGTCCTGGCCGGCGGCCGCGAGCAGCCGCTGCCCCTCGGGCTCGTCGGTGGAGTACCAGCGGTACGGCACCTGGTTGCGGGCCAGGAACTCCCGTACGTCCGAGGAGCGCGCCGACCACCGGTGCCCGACGACCTTGGTGGCGGGCACGGGCCGGAAGTCGCTGCACCGCCAGGCCTCCAGGAGGTCGTCCAGGACCGGGTAGAGCTTCTCCTCCGGCGGGTCCCACGGCTTGAGGAGGTAGTGGTCGAGGTCGACGACGTTGATCGCGTCGATCGCCGCGTTGGTGTCCGCGTACGCGGTCAGCAGCACGCGGCGGGCGCCCGGGTACACGTCCAGGGCCTGTTCGAGGAACTCGATGCCGTTCATCTGCGGCATCCGGTAGTCGGCCAGGATCACGGCCACGAGGTCGCCGCGCAGCTTCAGCTCGCGCAGCGCCTCCAGCGCGGACTCGCCGGACTCCGCGCGCACGATCCGGTACGACTGGCCGTAGCGCCGCCGCAGATCGCGGGCGACGGCACGGGAGACCCCCGGGTCGTCGTCCACGGTCAGGATGACGGTCCGCGCCGATTCGGCGGCCTGTGCCATGCGTCTCCCCACGCCGAGCGGTCGGTCAGGGCACGGCGCCCCCCGTGGTCACCGGCTCGGTTCCGCCCATCGTATGTTCGATCGCCCGGCTACGCGCAGGTATGGCTGACCCTGCCGGGGTCAGGCTCGGCGCTCGCCCAGCACGCAGAACTCGTTGCCCTCGGGATCCATGAGCGTCACCCACGGCTGCTCGCCCTGGCCCACGTCCGCGTGCCGGGCGCCCAGGGCCAGGAGGCGGGTGACCTCGGCCTCCTGGTCGTCCGGGCGGAAGTCGAGGTGGAGCCGGTTCTTGACGCTCTTCGGCTCCGGCACCGGCACGAAGAGCAGTCCCGGCATCCGGTCCTTCTCGGGGCGGATCTCGAACTCGTCCGGGGCGTCCCCGACCACCACCCAGCCCAGCGCCTCGGCCCACCAGCGTCCGAGGGCGACGGGATCGGCCGAGTCCACGATGACTTGCTCCCATTCCAAGGCCATGGAAGCAGCGTAGTGAAGACTGGACCTCACGCACGTGACCGCGACCAGGGAGGCCACCGCATGACCCGCCCGATCACCGCAGGGATCGACGGAACCGAGGAGAGCCTGGCCGCGCTGGGCTGGGCCGCGCGCGAGGCGGTCCGGCGAGGCGTGGCGCTACGGGTGGTGCACGCGTGGCGGTTCCAGCCGTACGAGGGCATCGACGCGGGGGACCGGGGCACCCAGGAGGGCTGGGCACGGGACGCCATGGCCGAGGCGGTAAGGGCCGTCACCGGGCTGCACACCGGGCTCGACGTGGACACCGACCTCGTGGAGGGCGGCAGCGTGGACGTGCTGCTCGCCGCCGCGGACGACGCCGAACTGCTGGTCCTGGGCTCCCGCGGGCACGGCCCGGTGGTCGGCTTCCTGCTGGGCTCGGTGGGCCAGCAGGTGATCGCCGAGTCGACGCGGCCCGTGGTCCTGGTGCGGGCCGGGGACGAGGCCACCGCGGAGGTCTCCGGGCGCGAGATCGTCGTGGGCCAGGAGGGCGACCCGCAGGACAGCGCCGACGTGCTGCGGTTCGCCTTCGAGACGGCGGCGGCCCGAGGAGCGGCCGTGCGTGCCGTACGGGCCTGGACGCTGCCGCCGGTGTTCGCGTACAGCCCCGGCTCGCTCAAGCTCCTCGACGAGGCCGGCGGGCTGGAGCCGTACGAGAAGAAGGCTCTGGCCGCGGCGCTCCAGCCGTGGCGGGAGCGCTTCCCGGACGTGCCGGTCGTGGAGCACGTGGAGATGGGCAGCGCGGGCCAGGTGCTGCTGTCGGTGACCGCACGGGCCCAGCTGATGGTGGTCGGCCGCCGGGCCCGCCGTACCGCTGTCGGCGCCCGGATCGGCTCGGTCGCGCACGGGGTGCTGCACCACGCGGACTGCCCGGTGGCCGTGGTGCCGCCGCCCGCCTGAGTCAGTCCGCCGCGGCGGGGGTCGGCTGGAGCGTCTCCCGGGCCTTGGGGAGGATGTTCTTGATGTAGTCGTCGACGGCCGTGTCGAGCCCGATGTCGTGCTGCGCCCGCTCGGACAGGTACCAGCGGTGTTCCAGCAGCTCGTGGTAGATCTCGGCCGGGTCCATCGACCCGCGCATCTCGAGCGGCACGGCCCGCACGGTGGGCCGGAAGACGTCCCGCACCCAGCGGTGGGCGAGGACCTCCGGGCGGGCGCCGAGCGGGTCGCCCGGGGCGTAGTCCTCCTGGGTGGCCATCCAGCTCTCCAGGTCGTTCAGGAGCCGACGGGCCTGGTTCTCCTCGGTGTCCAGGCCCGTCAGGCGCAGCAGCTGGCGCTGGTGGTGACCGGCGTCCACGACCTTCGGCACGAACGTGACCGTGTCGCCGTTCGGCGCGTGCTCGATCTGCATCTCGGCGACGTCGAAGCCGAGTTCGTTGAGGCGCCGGATCCGGCGCTCTATGTAGTGGTACTTGCCCGCCGGGTAGACGGACCTGCGGGTCAGCTCCTCCCACAGGCTCGCGTAGCGCGAGCAGATCTCCATGCCGAACTCGATCGCGTCCACCGAGGGGTGCAGCGCCCCGGAGGCCTCCAGGTCGAGGAGTTCGCCGCTGATGTTCACGCGGGCGAGGTCCAGGTCGTAGTCCCGCTGCCCGGGGCTGAGTTGCGGGTGCAGGTCACCGGTCTCGGCGTCCACCAGGTAGGCGGCGTAGGCGCCCGCGTCGCGCCGGAACAGAGTGTTGGACAGGGAGCAGTCGCCCCAGGCGAACCCGGCCAGGTGCAGACGGACCAGGAGGACGGCCAGCGCGTCCATGAGGCGGTGCATGGTGGCGGGCCGCATGGTCGTCTCGAACATCGAGCGGTACGGCATCGAGCCGCCCAAATGCCGGGTGACCAGCACCGACTCCAGCGGGGCCTCGTCGGCGTCGGTGCGCCCGGTGACCACGGCGAGCGGGTCGACGGCCGGGATGGCGAGCCGGTCCAGGTCGCGCAGCAGCTCGTACTCGCGCAGCGCCGGGCGCTCGGCGAGTTCCTTCACGGCGATGACCTCGTCGCCGGCGCGGGCGTAGCGCACCACGTGGCGGGAGATACCGCGCGGCAGCGGGACCAGGACCTCCTCCGGCCACTGCTCCAGCGGCAGATGCCAGGGCAGTTCGAGCAGGAGCGCGGGGTGCTCCGGGTTCGTCGCGCTGATCTGCAGTGCCATGGCTGGTCTGTCCTTGTCTCGCCGGTGATCGTCACCTCACCTTAGAGCGCGCGGTCCCTGGCCTGAAGTGCCGCTTCACGGACTGGACCGCGGTGCACCGGTCCGTGCCCGGGCAGCAGCACATCGCCCTCCAGCTCCGCGAACACCGCGAGCGAGGCCACGGCACGTGCGCGCTCGTGGTGGAACATGTCCGGCAGCAGCTGGGGCCCCTTGACCCGCGAGGTGGGATGACCGCTCACCAGGCCGTCGCCCGAGATCACCACGCCGCGTTCGGGGAGGTGGAAGGCGCAGTGCCCGTCGGTGTGGCCCGGCGTGTAGACGGGCACCGGACGGCCCGGCAGGTCGAGGGCGCCCTCGGCCGGGAAGGGCTGCGGGGAGGCCACCGGTACATGGGCCGTGCCGCCCACGCGGATCGCGTGCACCGCCCACGGCAGCACACCGGGGCGCCAGCCGTTCTTCAGGACCGTCCCGACGGACACCTGGTGCAGGAAGTCCCGCCGCGCGTGCGGCACTTCGGCCTCGTGCAGGTAGACCGGGGTGCCGTAGGCGGTCCGCAGGTACTCGGCGGAGCCGACGTGGTCGTTGTGGGCGTGCGTGACGAGTACGGCGGTGACCGCCTCCGGTGAACTCCCCACCTCGGCGAGGGAGGCGAGCAGCCGCTGCCGGTCGCCCGGGTAGCCGGTGTCGACCAGTGTGGCGGAGCTTCCCTCGGTCAGGATGACCCAGTTGGTGTTGCTGCCGTGCACCAGATAGGTGCCGTCCGCGACTTGCTGCACGCCCGCGCTCATGATCGCCCCGCCCGGTGAGTCCCTGCCCGACGGCACACAGCAAAGCAGACGCTCAGCCGATCCGGAGCGGCGGGTACCGGTCTTCCAGCGCTCAACTTCCCTGCGGACGGGGCCGCCTCGCGCGCCGCAGGGATCAGAGTCTTCCGTAGCCGTACGAACACCCCCGGGACCGGCGCGCACGCCGGGCGGGGCGGGCTCGTAGGGGCCTGTGCTCCGGACTCCCGGCCCTCCGCAGCGACCTTTCGCCGGTCCTCCCCGTCCGGCCCCCGGCGGAAGGAGCCTGCCCTCCGGCACCGACCGCGCGTCTCTGACGGGCCCGGGGCGCGGTGCCGTAGGGCAGACGGCGGGGTCAGCGTCCTGCGTGAGCCGCACGAACCCCCGGGGCCGGCGAGCGCCTGGGCCGGCGCGCTCGCAGAGACCTGCCCCCGGAATTCCTGCCCGCCCGCACCACGGCCGCGCGTCTCTGCCGCGCCAGGCGCGCGGTGCCGAACGGCGGCGTAGGCGACTTCCGCCAGCCCTACGGACCATCCCCGTCCGCCCCCCGGAGGGACGACGCAGCCGCCTCTCCGCCTCAGTGCACGCCGTGCGGGCGGAACTGGATGCTGACGCGCGGGCCCGTCGCGCGCGTGGACTTCGGTACGCAGTGCTCCCAGGTGCGCTGGCAGGAGCCGCCCATCACGATCAGGTCGCCGTGGCCCAGCGGCCGCCGTACCGTCTCCCCGTCGCCGCCGCGCGCCGGCCGCAGCAGCAGGTCGCGCGGCGCGCCCACGGAGAGGATCGCGACCATGGTGTCCTGGCTCGCCCCTCTGCCGCCCCGGTCGCCGTGCCAGGCGACGCTGTCCCGGCCGTCGCGGTAGTAGCAGAGCCCGGCCGTGGTGAACGGCTCGCCGAGCTCGTCGGCGTAGTGCGCGGTGAGCGCCTCGCGGGCCTCGGTGAGCACGGGATGCGGCAGCTCGTCGTCCACGCCGTAGTAGGCGAGCAGGCGCGGCACGTCGACGACGTGGTCGTACATCGTGCGGCGCTCTGCACGCCAGGGCACCTCGGCGGCCAGCTGTTCGAACAGGGCGTCCGAGCCGCCGAGCCATCCGGGCAGTACGTCGATCCAGGCGCCGAAGTCGAGCGGGGTACGGCGGATCCCGTCGAGGGGGCCGAGCCGGAGCTCGTCGGTCTGGTCGAACAGAGAGCCCTGGAGGTGCGCGGTCATGGGTCCAGCCTACTCCTGATTCGAAAATCTGTTCCCATTAAATGTGTCGAGGTGTTCGACTCTTTCGATGCATCGATGTATCGGATACATTCGCGTATCGAACGGAGGTGCCGACATGGCGGTGGAGGACACGACCAGGCGCGTGACCAGGCGCCGGGTCCGCACGCGTGCCAATCTCCTGGAGGCGGCCTTCGCGGTGTTCGCCGCCAAGGGCTTCGGCAGGGTGTCGATCGAGGAGGTCTGCGAGGCCGCCGGATACAGCCGCGGCGCCTTCTACTCGAACTTCGCGAGCCTCGACGAACTCTTCTTCGCCCTCTACCAGCAGCGCGCCGACCTGATCGCGGACCAGGTCTCCGGCGCACTCGCCCTCGACGGACCCGGACTCGACGTACGGGCCGCCGTGGACCGCGTCACCGAGGTACTGCTCCTCGACCGGGACTGGCTCCTGGTGAAGACCGACTTCCTGGTGCACGCGGCCCGCGCGCCCGAAGTCGCCGAGACCCTGCTCGAACACCGGGCCCGGCTCAGGCGGGCCGTCGCCGACCGGCTGGCCCGCACCCGCGGGGACGCCGAACTGCCCGCCGTGCTGGGCGACATCGAGGGCGCCGCCCACGCCGTGGTCGCCGCCTACGACGGGGTCACCGTCCAACTCCTGCTGGACCGGGACGTCGACCGCGCCCGCGTCTGGCTCGGGCAACTGCTCACCGCGCTGCTCACCGACGGCAGCGACACCACCGTATGAGGGAAGGGACGGTCGCCATGGATGCCGACGTCATCGTCGTCGGAGCGGGGCTCGCGGGCCTGGTCGCCGCGCACGAACTCACCAGCCGCGGCAGAAGGGTCGCGCTGGTCGACCAGGAGAACGCCGCCAACCTCGGCGGACAGGCCTTCTGGTCCTTCGGCGGGCTCTTCCTCGTCGACTCGCCCGAACAGCGCCGCCTCGGCATCAAGGACTCCTTCGACCTCGCCTGGAGCGACTGGCAGGGCAGCGCGAAGTTCGACCGCGTCGAGGACGAGGACTCCTGGGCGGTGCGCTGGGCGCGCGCCTACGTCGAGTTCGCGGCGGGGGAGAAGCGGTCCTGGCTGGCGGGGCACGGGATCACGTTCCTGCCCACCGTCGGCTGGGCCGAGCGCGGTGATCTCACCGCCCACGGGCACGGCAACTCCGTGCCCCGCTTCCACGTCGCCTGGGGCACCGGCACCGGCGTGGTCGAACCCTTCGTCAAGTACGCCAAGCAGGCCGCGCGCGACGGACTGCTGACCTTCTACCACCGCCACCAGGTCGACGAGCTGGTGATCGAGGACGGCACCGCGCGGGGCGTGCGCGGGACCGTGCTCGCCGAGGACAACTCCGCGCGCGGTGTCGCCTCCAGCCGCGACCGCCTCGGCGACTTCGAACTCACCGCCCAGGCCGTCGTCGTCACCTCGGGCGGCATCGGCGGCAACCACGACATCGTCCGCCGCTACTGGCCCGAGCGGCTCGGCAACCCGCCCAACGAGATGGTCACCGGGGTGCCCGCCTACGTGGACGGCCGGATGCTCGACATCAGCGCCGGCGCGGGTGTCCGCCTGGTCAACCGCGACCGCATGTGGCACTACACCGAGGGCATCCAGAACTGGGACCCGATCTGGCCCGGCCACGGCATCCGTATCCTGCCCGGCCCGTCCTCCATGTGGTTCGACGCCCTCGGCCGCAGGCTGCCCGAGCCGTGCCTGCCCGGCTACGACACCCTCGGCACCCTCGAGCACCTGCGCACCACCGAGGACATCGCGGAGCACGACCACTCCTGGTTCATCCTCACCCAGAAGATCATCGAGAAGGAGTTCGCGCTCTCGGGCTCCGAGCAGAACCCCGACATCACCGCCAAGGACCGCGCGGGCTTCCTCAAGGAGCGCATCCTCGGCAAGGGTGCGCCGGGGCCGGTCGACGCCTTCCTGCGCAAGGGCGCGGACTTCGTGACCGCCCCGAACCTGGAGCAGCTGGTCGAGAAGATGAACGGCCTGACGGACAAGGCCCTGCTGGACGCCGCCTCGATCCGCCGCCAGATCGAGGCCCGCGACCTCCAGATCGCCAACTCCTACAGCAAGGACGCCCAGGTGCAGGGCATCCGCAACGCCCGCCGCTACATCGGCGACCGCCTCGGCCGGGTCGCCACCCCGCACCGCATCCTCGACCCGGCGGCGGGCCCGCTGATCGGCGTCAAGCTGCACATCCTGACGCGCAAGACCCTCGGCGGCATCCAGACCGACCTCGACTCCCGCGCCCTGGGCACCGACGGCAAGCCCCTGGCGGGCCTGTACGCGGCGGGCGAGGTGGCCGGCTTCGGCGGTGGCGGTGTCCACGGCTACAACGCCCTGGAGGGCACCTTCCTCGGCGGCTGCCTCTTCTCGGGACGCGCGGCGGGGCGGGCGGCGGCGAAGCAGGTTGGTTAGGGCCGTGCGGACCGGGACGGATCGGTCGGTGCCGGGTGGCCGGTGGGCCGCGCTGGGCTCCGAGGTCCGGCGCCGGCACGGGCCGGGGCGCAGGCGCGGGGCGGTGGTGGCTGCTTCTTGGAGGGGCGTGGGGCGGGGCGGGCGGCGGCGAAGCAGGACGGATCGGTCGGTGCCGGGGGGCGGTGGGCCGCGCTGGGCCCCGAGGTTCGGCGTCGGCGCGGGGCCGGGGGCGCAGGCGCGGGGCGGTGGTGGCTGCTTCTTGTGGGGGCGTGGGGCGGGGCGGGCGGCGGCGAAGCAGGTTGGTTAGGGCCGTGCGGACCGGGACGGATCGGTCGGTGCCGGGTGGCCGGTGGGCCGCGGCGGGCTCCGAGGTCCGGCGCCGGCACGGGCCGGGGCGCAGGCGCGGGGCGGTGGCGGTCGGGTCCGACGCGGCGCCGGTCGGTGGGCCGGACCCTGAGACGCCGGCCCGGTCCGGCGGGTGGGCCCTATGCCTCCAGCAGCCGCACCAGCACGGTGGCGTGGCTCTGTTCCGGCGTCTTCGACGCGGTCAGCAGGGTCACGTCACCCTTGGCCGCCAACTCCCGGACCCGGTCGAGCAGTCCGGCCGCCTCGGGATCGGCCAGCTCCGCCTCGTAGCGCTCGGCGAACTCCTCGTAGGAGCCCTCGCCCGCGTGGTACCAGCGGCGCAGCTCGGCCGACGGGGTCAGGGCCTTCGGCCACTCGTCGACGCGGGCCGCGTCCTTGGACAGACCGCGCGGCCACAGCCGGTCGACCAGGACACGGACACCGTCCCCGGGCTCGGGGGGTTCGTAGACACGGCGGACGCGAACGCTCACGGGCGGCCTCTCCACAAAAGGGTCATTGCGTCGGGAGCGTACTGCTCACACCGGCGCGACTTGACCTGCTCAAGGGTGAGTTGCGGCCGAGGGGGCCTTTAGTGTGAAGCAGTTGACCACCCCCCGACCTGTAGGAGCGCACGTGCCGAAGGCCGCCAGACGCACCTTCGTCCTCGTCACCACCCCCCTCGCCCTCGCGGCACTGCTCGGCGCCGCAGCGCCCGGACCGACGGGCTCGTCCGGTGTCGGCGACCCCTACTTCCCGCTCGCCGGCAACGGCGGATACCACGTCGAGCACTACGACCTGACGCTCGGTTACGACACCGCGAGCCGTCACCTCGACGGCAAGGCCGTCCTGACCGCCCGCGCCACGCAGCGGCTGACCCGCTTCGACCTCGACTTCAAGGGTCTGACGGTCACCGGCCTGACGGTCGGTCACGCCAAGGCCGGGTTCCGTCGCGACGGACAGGAACTCGTCGTCACCCCGCAGCGCGCCCTGCGCAAGGGGGAACGATTCACCGTCACCGTGACCTACAAGGGCAGGCCCGGCCCCGTCACCGACCCCGACGGCTCGCTCGACGGCTGGATCCCCACCGACGACGGCGCCTTCGTGGCCGGGGAACCGCAGGGCGCGATGACCTGGTTCCCGGCGAACAACCACCCCACCGACAAGTCGTCGTACGACTTCACGATCACCGTCCCCAGCGGGCGCACCGCGGTCGCCAACGGCGTCCTGCTCTCCCAGCGGACCGCCCACGGCAGGACCACCTTCCGCTGGCGCCAGAGCGAGCCCATGGCCGCCTACCTGGCCACCGCGACCGTCGGGAAGTTCAAGGTGGAGCACTTCACCACCAAGAACGGTATCCGCGTCTACAACGCCGTCGACGCGCGCGAGGCGGCCGCCGCGGCGCCCGTCCTCAAGAAGCTGCCCTCCGTCCTGGAGTGGGAGAGCAAGCTGTTCGGGCCCTACCCGTTCCGTGCCGCCGGATCGATCGTGGACCACGCCCCGAACGTCGGCTACGCGCTGGAGACCCAGTCCCGTCCGGTCTACGACCGCGCACCCGACCTGAGCACCCTCGTCCACGAGAACGCCCACCAGTGGTTCGGCGACTCCGTCTCGCTGACCTCCTGGAAGGACATCTGGCTCAACGAGGGCTTCGCGACCTACGCGGAGTGGCTCTACTCCGAGCAGCACGGCGGCGACAGCGCGCAGAAGAGCTTCGACGAGCTCTACGCGAAGCCCGCGAGCGACGACCTGTGGGAGTTCCCGCCCGGCAACCCCGGCAGCGGTGCCAACATCTTCGGCACCCCCGTCTACGCCCGTGGCGCGATGACCCTGCACGCCCTGCGCAAGGCCGTCGGCGACCGGGCGTTCTTCCTGGTCCTGCGCGCCTGGGCATCCGGGCACCGCTACGGCCACGGCACCACCGCGCAGTTCGAGCGCCTCGCGGAACGGGTGTCGGGGCAGGACCTGGACGGTCTGTTCCGGACCTGGCTGGACACGCCGGGAAAGCCGAACCAGCCCTAGAACCTGACGAGTTCCTCAAAAGTGTCGGCCAGAGTCGCATCATGATCACACGCAGAACCCACGTCACCCTGCTCGCCGCGTCCCTGCTCCTCACGGGATGCGGCGGCGGTGCCGTGGCCGGGACCCAGAGCGCACCCATGCCGTCCCGGGAGCCCGCAAGGACCGCCCCCTCGCCGGAGATCTCCGTCGAGGTCGCCCCCCAGCAGATACCCGGGCTCGGCCCGAGGACGTGGGCGAGCATTCCGGCCGGCACCCGGCAGGCCGTCGTGGTCACCGGGCGGGGCCGCGACTCGCCGATGTCGACCGTGGTGCTCTACGAGCGCACGGAGGCCGGCTGGCGGGCCGGCGCGAGCTGGCCCGCGCACAACGCCCTCAAGGGCTGGAGCAACCACCACATGGCCGGCGACCTGCGCTCACCCATCGGCGTGTACACCCTCACGGACGCCGGAGGACTGCTGAAGAACCCCGGCACCAGGCTGCCGTACGACCACGGTTACGGTTTCACCTCACCCGGCACCGGCTTCGAGGGCGAACCGCTGGCCGGGTCCTTCGACTATGTGATCGCCATCAACTACAACCGGAAGCCCGGCACTTCACCGCTGGACTGGACCCGGCCGCTCGGCGCGGGCCGCGGCGGCGGGATATGGCTGCACGTCGACCACGGAGGGCCCACCCATGGCTGTGTGAGCATCGCGGAGAAGCACATGGAGGAGCTGCTCCGCACCCTGGACCCGCGTCTGCATCCCGTCGTCGTCATGGGCGACGCCAAGTCCCTGAACCGCTGAGCGCTTAGGATCCGCCGGGTGTGCGCACATGTGCTGGTCGCCGAGGACGACGAGATGCAGGCCGAACTGATACGGCGGTCCCTGCTCGCGGAGGGCCACACCGCCACCGTGGTCCACGACGGGCGGGCCGCCCTGGACGCGGCCCGGCGGGTCGCTCCCGACCTGGTCGTGCTGGACCTGATGCTGCCGGTGATCGACGGTTTCGGGGTGTGCCGGCTGCTGCGCCGCGACGCGGACATCCCCGTCGTGATGCTCACCGCACGGTCAGGCGAGGACGACGTCCTGCTGGGCCTGGAACTGGGCGCCGACGACTACATGACCAAGCCGTACAGCCCACGGGAGTTGATGGCCCGCATCCGGACCGTCCTCAGGCGCAGCGGACGGGGTGCCGTACCCGACCGGCAGCAGGATCCCGTCGTCCGGGCCGGAGACCTCGCCGTCGATCCCGTCCGGCATGAAGTGCGGTGCGAGGGGGCGCCCGTGGAGTGCACCCCGGCCGAGTTCGAGATCCTGCTGGCCATGGTCGCCGAGCCCGAACGGGTCTTCTCGCGGCGGCAGTTGCTGGAGGTCACCCGGGGCACCGACCGGGCCTCCACCGAGCGGGCGGTGGACGTGCACATCATGAACCTGCGCCGCAAGATCGAGGCCGACCCGCGCCGCCCGGCACGGCTGCTGACGGTGTTCGGGGTGGGCTACAAGCTCAGCGGCGGCCGCGGATGAGCGCGCGGATACCCCTGCACAAGCGGCTGCTGGTCCGCCTGCTGATCACGTCCGGGCTCATCGCCGTGTGCTCGGTGGCCGCGACGGCCTGGCTGGCCGTGGCGACCACCACCCAGGCCCTGCGCGAGGAGCAGGGGCAGGCACTCGCCGACGACATGGACGTCCTCGCCGAGCTCAGCGGCTACGCGTCGACCCATCCGGACTGGTCCCAAGTGGCGCATACCGTGAGGGAGTTGTCGGCCAAGACCGGTCGCCGTATCGCTCTGACCGGCGTGGACCGGCGGATCATCGCCGACTCCGCGCCCCCCGGCACCTCCCTGCCACCCAGCGCGGCCGCCGCTGTCGACCCGCTGCACACCGACACCTACAGCGAGCGCGGTGCCCAGGTCCCCGGCATCGACCCGCGAGCGGTGGGCCCGTACCGGCTCACCGGGGCGGAACGCGCCAAGGTCGACGCGCTGGCCCACAAACGGCAGCTCTGCTTCGACAAGTTCGGTGTGGAGACCCGCCTCAGCCGTACGCCCAGCGGGCGGACCCTCCTCACCGACCCGGACACCGGCTCCGCGCCCCGCTATGTGCCGGACGCCTGCGCCGACGGACGGCTCAACACCCCCACGCCGACGGAGGACAAGGCGGTGAAGGAGGCGAGGCAGCTCGCCCGCGTCTGCCTGACCAAGGCCGGTCTCAACCCCGGGCGGGCCGTGCTGCTGGGCGGCGAACCGACCGGCCTCGACGTACGCGACCCCCTGTCCGGAAAACTCGTCGGCAAGGAGGCGCGCCTGGCCCAGCCCTGTCTCGACCAGGCCCGCCGCGCCCAGCTCGACCCCTATGTGGCGCCGGTGGCCGAACTCTTCCTGGGCACCGGGGACACCCCGGCGGTCCTGTTCGACATGTCCCCGGCCAACAAGGCCAAGGTCGTCGGCACCGCGGGTCTCGTGCTCGCCGTCACCGTCGCCGCGACGGCCCTGGTCGCCACCCGGCTGGTACGGCCGCTGCGGGCGCTCACGGCGGCGGCCCAGCAGCCGCCCGAACTCCATGTGCGCGTGCCCGTCACCACCCGGGACGAGACCGGCATCCTCGCCGTCGCCTTCAACGACCTGACCGAGCGCCGCGAGCGCCTCGAAGCCCAGCGCAAGGCGATGGTCAGCGACATCGCCCACGAACTGCGCAGCCCGCTCACCAACATCCGCGGCTGGCTGGAGGTCACCCGGGACGGCGTCGTCGACCCCGACCCGTCCCTGCTGTCCTCCCTGCACGAGGAGGCGCTGGTCCTCCAGCGCGTCATCGACGACCTCCAGGACCTCGCCGACGCCGACGCCGGCACCCTGCGGCTGCACCGCGAACCCGTCCGCTGCGACGAACTCCTCCAGCAGGTCACTGCGGCCCACCGGGTCGCCGCCGACGCCTCCCGGGTCGAGTTGCGCACCGACGTCGACGGTGAGCCCTGGCTGGACGCCGACCCGGTCCGCATGCGGCAGGCGCTCGGCAACCTGGTCTCCAACGCGCTGCGCCACACCCCGGCCGGCGGCACCGTCACCCTGTCGGTGCGCCGGGACGGCGACGACATCGTCCTGGAGGTCGCCGACACCGGCACCGGCATCGCGCCCGACGACCTGCCGCACGTCTTCGACCGGTTCTGGCGCGCCGAGAAGTCCCGCAGCCGTCGTACCGGCGGCTCGGGCCTCGGCCTGCCCATCGTCCGGCACCTGGTCGCGGCCCACGGCGGCACGGTCGCGGCGGCGAGCGAGCCCGGCAGCGGCAGCGTCTTCACCCTGCGGATGCCCGGGGGCCGGGACCCCCGGCCGGACGCCTGATTCCGTTCGTGGCCTGCGGGTACCCCGTAGACCCGCGAGAGGGAGAGGGAGGCCGGAACATGAGCGTGGCGGACGGGCTGCCGGTGGTGCGGACACTCGCCGAACTGGGAAGCCTGGCCGAACGACACGAGCGGCTCTACGTCCGCTGGTCCCGCGGCCCCGAGATCGACCTGGCCCGCGCGTCCAGCACCGACGAGCTCACCGGCCTGGCCCTGCCGGGACTGTCGGCGAACCCGCTCGACGTCGAGGAGTGGTGGCAGGGGCGCCCCGTCCAGCTGTGGGTCGCCCGGCGCCTGTACGACTACTCCCATCTGCCGCACGAGAAGGGCCCAGGGGTACGCCCCTGGGTCCTCCAGGGGCGTGAGCGGGGCCGGGGGCCGGACAACGAACCGCTCGTCGGGGACGTGCGGCCGATGTGCTGGATCGACCCCGGCGTGATCGACGAGGCGCGGGCCGCGGTGGACCGGGAGGAGAACCCCTGGGGGCCACTGCGCCGCACGGGCGGCCACTGAACGGGCCCGGTCAGCCGGACCCGTTCAGGCTCGCCCCTCAGCCGGACCTTCTCCGCGCGGCGGCCGCGCGGCGGGCCAGCGCACGGCGTTCCGTCTCGCTGGTGCCTCCCCAGACGCCGATGCCCTGCCCGGTGTCCAGGGCCCACTGCAGACACTGCCCCTGGACGGGGCAGCGCCGGCAGACCGACTTGGCCTGCTCCGCCTGCACCAGTGCGGGGCCGGTGTTGCCGATCGGGAAGAAGAGATCGGGGTCCTCGCGGCGGCACGCGGCATGGTCTCGCCAGTTGTCCATCAAAGTCACCTGCGATCTGGTCGTACGTGCCCTCGTGGATGCCTTACACGTTTTCGGGTCACCTGTCGATGCGCAGTGAAACAACCGGGTCCTGTGAGATGTGTCCGGTCACTGCTCGCGGATGCCCCACGGGGAGCCGTACGCGGTCAGCAGATCCAGGAAGGGGCGGGCCGGGAAGGCCTCAGGACCGAGGACGCCCGTGCCGGTCCAGGCGCCGCCGGCGAGGAGTTCGAGGGCGACGACCGGGTTCACGGCGGTCTGCCACACCACGGCCTGACAGCCGTACTCCGCCATGGACCACTGGTTGTCGACCACGTGGTAGAGGTACACCTCGCGCGGCGCCCCGTCCTTGACGCCCTTCACCCAGGTGCCCGCGCAGGTCTTGCCGTGCATCCGGTCGCCCAGCGTCGCCGGGTCGGGCAGACATGCGGCCACGACATCCCGGGGCGAGACGGCGACCGGCCCGGCGGGACTCGGCACGGTCACCGGCTCGGTGCGGTCAAGGCCCAGCCGGTGCAGCGTCTTCAGCGTCTCGACGAACTCGCGGCCCAGGCCGTACTTGAAGGTCACTCGGCGGGCGCCGACCTGGCGGGGCACGAGCAGCACCTCCTCGTGCTCCACGTTCACGCACTCGACCGGGCCGATGCCCTCGGGGAAGTCGAAGACCTCCGGCTCGCTGAAGGGCTCCGTCGTGAACCAGCCGCGGTCGGCCTCGTACACCACCGGCGGGTTGAGGCACTCCTCGATGGTGGTCCAGATGCTGAAGGAGGGCGCGAAGTCGTAGCCGTCGACGGTGAGGTTCGCACCGTCACGGACACCGATCTCCTCGATCTCGTCGAAGAGTTCGTCGGCCGCGTACCGGGCGAAGACGTCCGAGAGGCCGGGCTCCACGCCCATGCCGACCAGGGCCAGCGCTCCCGCCTTCTCCCACTCCTCGGCCTGGGCGAACTGCTCGTCGCCCAGCTTGACCCCGCACTCCTCGTACGGCCGCTCGGCATGCGGACGTGACAAGGACATCGCCATGTCGACATAGGCCGCCCCGGCCGAGCGCGCCGCCCGGAACAGGGGCATGACGAACCGTGGGTCGGTGGCGTTGAGCAGGACGTCGCAGGCGTGCCGCTCCAGCAGCGCGGTCACCGCCGACTCGTCGCTCGCGTCCACCCGTTCGGCAAGGAACCGGTCGCCCAGGTCGCCCAGGTCGCCCAGCGCGGCCACCGCGGCCTCGGCGCGGGCCGGGTCGTAGTCGGCGACGACCATCGTGTCGAAGAACGGCCGCCGGGCCGCGATCCGGGTGATCGCGGTGCCGACGCCCCCGGCGCCCACGAGCAGTACACGCATGACAAACACTCCCTTACGGGTCGAAGGCCGCAGATGTGCGGGGCCCTGGCGGAGATACAACGCCGTGCGCTCGTTTAAGGTCAATGGCGTTGGCATAAGGAGGCCTGCGATGCCGAAACCCGTGGTCCCCGAGGAGAAGCGCCGTCGGCGCAGGCCCACCAGGAGCGGGACCGTGCTCTCCGAGGAGCTGATCGTCGAGACGGCCCTGCGCATGCTCCGCGAGCACGGCAGCACCGGCCTCACCGCGCGCCGCCTGGGCCTGGCCCTCGACGCCGACCCGAGCACGCTCTACCGCTACTTCCGCGGCATGGACGACCTGACGCTGGCCATCGGCGACGCCCTGATGGGCCACGCGCTGGAGGGCTGGCGGCCGACGGGGGAGTGGCGAAGGGACCTGCGCGAGGTGGGCCTGCGCATCCACGCCGCCTACGTGGCCCACCCGCAGGCCGCTGTGCTGACGACCAGCAGGGTCACCGGCCGGGCCAACGAACTGGCCGCGGACGAGGCGGTCCTCGGCGTCCTGCGCACAGCGGGCTTCCCGCTGGCCGACACGGTCCGGATCTACCACGCCTTCATCGACCAGACGCTGGCGTTCGCGGCCCTGGACGCGGCGTCGCTGGCCCTGCCGAGCGCCGCACTGGACGCCGACGAGGACCAATGGCACTCGACGTACGCGCGCCTGCCCGCCGACCGCTATCCCCGCATCGCCGAGGCGGCACCCCTCCTGGCGGCCCGCATGGTCACCAGCGCCTACGAGACGGCCTTGGACATGCTCCTGGACAGCGCGGAGAAACAGCTCGGCGGCGCCGGCAGGTCATCGGAGGGTTTCTGACGCCGCCGCGGCCACCGCCTCCGCCACAGCGGCCAGCGCGGGTGAGTCCAGCTTCCACTGCTGCCAGTGCAACGGGACGTCGACCGGCCGGTCCGGCGCCAGGGCGATCAGACGTCCCGCACGCAGAAGGTCCACGGCCTGCACCTCCGGCACCATCCCCCACCCGAGCCCCAGTGCGACCGACTCCACGAACCCCTCCGACGTGGGCACCGCGTGCCGCACAGGGCTTGCCCCAGCACGTCCCAGCCCCCGCAGGAACCCGTCCTGGATGTCGTCACTCCGGTCGAAGGTCACCACCGGCGCCCCCGCGAGTCCGTCCGCGAGCGGCCCGCCGAGATACCGCTCGACGAACCCGGGACTCGCCGCCGCCAGATACCGCATCCGCCCCAGCAGCCGTACGGAACAGCCCGCGACGGCCTCCGCCGAGGACGTCACCGCCGCCATCACGACCCCCTCCCGCAGCAGCTCCGCCGTGCGCTTCTCGTCCTCGCGCCGGAGCTCGAAGCAGAGCCGCTCCCGCTGCGGGACCCGCGTGAGCGCCCCCAGGAACCAGGTCGCCAGGGAATCCGCGTTCACCGCGACCGAGACCCGCGTCACCTCCCCCTCGCCCGGCATGCCCAGCTCGGCGAGCGCGTCCCGCTCCAGGCGGGCCAGCTGCCGGGCGAACCGCACCACCACCTCGCCGGACTCGGTCGGCCGCACCGGCTTCGTGCGCACCAGCAGCACCCGCCCCGTGCGCTGCTCCAGCGCCTTCACGCGCTGGCTCACCGCAGAAGGCGTCACATGCAGAGCCGCCGCCGCGGCATCGAACGTGCCCTCGTCGACCACGGCGAGCAGAGTCCGCACCTGATCCAGCGGAAGCTCGGTCATCATCACGACAACTAATGATACGTAAGAATCTTTAGCTGTACGGGCAGTGATCGACTCCGTACCGTCGAAGCCATGCCAGCCTCTCTGTCCGCCGCCGCCGCAGGTTTCGGCACCGGCCTCTCGCTCATCGTCGCCATCGGCGCCCAGAACGCCTTCGTCCTGCGCCAGGGGATCCGCCGCGACGCGGTCCTGGCCGTCGTCGGCATCTGCGCCCTGTCCGACGCCGTCCTCATCGCCCTCGGCGTCGGCGGAGTCGGTGCCGTCGTGGTCGCCTGGCCGGGCGCGCTGAGCCTGGTCGGCTGGATCGGCGGCGGATTCCTGCTCTGCTACGGCGCCCTCGCCGCCCGCCGGGTCTTCCGCCCGGGGGAGTCGGGTCTGCGGGCCGAGGGCGAGGCGACGGGCTCCCGCAGGCGGGCGGTGCTGACCTGTCTGGCGATGACCTGGCTCAACCCGCACGTCTACCTGGACACCGTCTTCCTGCTGGGCTCGGTGGCCGCCGACCGCGGCCCGCTGCGCTGGACCTTCGGGCTCGGCGCCGTGCTCGCCAGCCTGTGCTGGTTCGCCGCGCTCGGCTTCGGTGCCCGGCTGCTCAGCCGGTTCCTCGCCAAGCCGACCGCCTGGCGGGTGCTCGACGGCCTGGTCGCCGCGACGATGATCGCCCTCGGCGCCGCGCTCGTGGCCGGAGCGTGAAGACTCGGGCGCACGGTCCACACCCTGAGACATCGCGTCCCGAACGCCTGACGATGCTGCGATAGTCGACCCTGGATCCGTTAGATGTAACGAGCAACCAGGAAGCGCGTGGACACCGGCGAGAGCAGCACCGAACCCCGGACACCGGCCGCGGACGAGGCGCCGCCACCCCGGCGCGGCCGGCGCCGCTGGGCGATGGACACCCGCCCGCTGGGCATCCCGGCCTACCGCCGGCTGTGGAGTTCGACCATCGTCACGGCCGTCGGCAGCCAGCTCACCGCGGTCGCGGTGCCCAAGCAGATCTACGACATCACCGGCTCCTCCGCCTGGGTCGGCGCCGCGAGCATGGCAGGACTGCTGCCGCTGATCGTGTTCGCGCTGTGGGGCGGCGCGGTCGCCGACAGCATGGACCGCCGCAAGCTGCTCCTGATCACCAACAGCGGTATCGCCGTCACCTCGGTCCTGTTCTGGCTCCACGCGGTCAGCGGGCTCGACTCGGTGGCGGCCCTCATGATCCTGCTCGCGGTCCAGCAGGCCTTCTGGGGTCTCAACTCCCCTGCCCGCAACGCCTCCATCGCCCGTCTGGTGCCCGAGGACCAGCTGCCCGCCGCCAACGCCCTCGGCTCGACGGTCATGCAGACCGGCCAGGTGATGGGCCCGCTGCTCGCGGGTGTGCTGATCCCGGTGATCGGCCTGCCAGAGCTGTATCTCATCGACGCCCTGGCGCTCTGCGTGACGGTGTGGGCCGTGTACCGGCTGCCCTCCCTGCCGCCGCCGGCGAGCGCGGTGGCGCGCCGGGCGGGCGTGCGCGAGATCGCCGAGGGCTTCCGGTACATCTCCGCGCACAAGGTGCTGCTGCTGTCCTTCCTCGCCGACATCATCGCCATGGTGTTCGGCATGCCCCGCGCCCTGTTCCCGCAGCTGGCCTCCGAGGCCTACGCCCCCTACGGCGAGGGACTCGCGCTGGGCCTGCTGTTCGCCGCGATCCCCATCGGCGCGGTGGTGGGCGGGCTGTTCTCGGGCACCTTCTCCCGGGCCCGCCGGCACGGCTGGATGGTCATCGGGGCGGTCGTCGCCTGGGGCGTGGCCATCACCGGGTTCGGGCTGAGCGGGAGTCTGTGGCTCGCCGTGGTGTTCCTGGCGGTGGCCGGGGTCGCCGACATGGTGTCGATGGTCTTCCGCGGGGCGATCCTGCTCTCCGCCGCCAGCGACGAGATGCGCGGCCGGATGCAGGGGGTCTTCACGGTGGTCGTAGCGGGCGGCCCGCGCCTCGCCGACGTCCTGCACGGCACCGCCGGCTCGGCCTTCGGTGCCCGCGCCGTGGTTGCCGGGGGTGGTCTTCTGGTCGTTGTCGTCATGCTGGCCTTGGCTTTCGCCGTGCCGGGGTTGCGCCGCTACCGGGTCTGAGGCCGGCCGTTCCTGCGGCGAGGTACGGCGTTGCCGGCTCGGTGTTCCGGGTCGGCGCCGCGGTTGCCGGGGGTGGTCTTCTGGTCGTCGTCGTCAAGTCGACCCCGGCTTTCGGGGTGCCGGCGCCGCGTCGCTGTCGAGCGTGAGGCCTGCAGGCCGTTTCTGCGGCGGGGCGTGGCACCGCCGGCTTGGCCTTCGCCGTGCCCGCGCTGCGCCGTCACCGCGTCTGAGACCTACAGGCCGCTCCTGCGGCGCGAACCGTACTGCTCCATCAGCTTGCCCCGGGTGGTCTCCAGCCGGTGGGCCAGGATCTCGGCCACGCTGCGGACCAGGATCATGCCGAGCTGCTGGTCCTCCTCGCACAGTCGCAGCACCGCCTGCGCGTCGAACTCGTGGGCCCGGACCGGGCTGAAGGCCTCCGCGCCGAAGTCCCACCGGTACGGCGGGAACAGCCACGACCAGCCGAGCAGGTCGCCGGAGCCGAGCGCGGCGACGGTGACCCGCTGATGGGTGGTGACCTCCTGGGTGAGCGAGACCGCCCCGGAGCGGATGACCCAGAAGCGGTCGGCCGTACCGCCCGCCTCGAAGATGTGGAAGTCCTCGGGGAAGGAGACTTCCTTGGCGAGCTTCATCAGGCTCTGGCGTTGCGGCTGCGGCAGTGCGGTCAGCAGTTTGATCGCTTTGGTCATGAGGCGTGGCTCCTCGCCGGCGATGGATTCCGGTGTTGTGCCTACGCCCATTTCAGCGGCTGCCGCCGTCCGGGGCACCTCGGCGGATGTGAGGATCTGCGCGGGGCATGAAAAAGCCCTGGCTGGACGGGGGAGGCCAGCCAGGGCAGTCATAGGTGGTGTCGGAGGACGGTGTGTCGACCCCGTCACCACGTATGGATGAACCGTAAACCATCCATGGCGATTTCGCGCAACCAAATCCGAGGTGCGTGACCGGTTTCACTGCGTGGGTGTGTTTACGACCCTGATCGTCTCCAGCTTCGGGTCGGCGGGATCGGGCAGATTCATGCCCGCGGCCAGCCCGGACCGCAGGTACTCCAGCACCGGCTTGGTCAGCAGCTCGCCGGGCAGCACGGCGGGGATCCCCGGCGGGTACGGCGTGATCATCTCGGCCGCGACCCGCCCGGCGGCATCGGCGACCGGGACGTTCTCGGCCGGCCCGAAGAACGCGTCCCGGGGCAGCGTGACCTGTTCCATGCGCAGCTCGGAGGGCGGCGGGACCTCCATCCGCGGGGCCGGGTCCAACCCGGGCGCGGCCCGGGCGAGATCCCTGAGCGCCGCGAGCAGCTCGCCGGTCGTCTCCTCGTCGTCGCCGTGGGTGATCTGCATCCCGATACGCCGGTGGTCGTTGAGATGGGCGTCGATGTGCCGGTGCCGGTGCAGCCAGTCCGCGGCCTGGAAGCCGCTGATCCCGAGTTCGGAAAGGTCGATGACGCCGGGCAGCGTGTCGAGATCGTCGGCCAGACCGGGCCCGCAGAAGTCGTCCCGGTCGTTGACATGCATTCCGTCGATCTCCTCGATCGCGGCATGGACGCGAGCCGCCAGGTCCAGCGCCCCGCCCATCAACTCCTTGCCCCGCAGCGCCATCTGCCGGCGCCAGCCGTCCAGGCCGGCGTACAGCAGCACCGAGGGGCTGGTGGTGCCCAGCAGGTCGGCGCGCATCTTCAGCAGGTCCGGCGGGACGAGATCGCCCCGCAGATGGAAGACGGAACCCTGTTCGAGGCCGCTGCCCATCTTGTGAATGCTGGTCACGCAGATGTCGGCGCCCGCGTCCATGGCCCACGACGGCAGGTCGGGATGGAAGGGAAGGTGCGCACCCCACGCCTCGTCCACGATCAGCGGGACCGAACGGCGGTGACAGACCTCGGCGATGTCCCCGAGCGCCGCGCAGGCGCCGTACGGGGTCGGGCTGGTGACCAGGGCGCCCTTCGCGTCGGGGTGGGCCTCGAAGGCCTGCTCGTACTCCGCGGCCGACGGCGGGTGCGCCAGGTGGCGCTCCGCGTCCCACCGCGGCTCGACCCAGACCGGCTCGATCCCGGACAGGATCAGACCGGACACCACCGACTTGTGCGCGTCCCGCCCGATCAGCAGCTTCTCGTGCGGTCCCGCCACGGCCAGCATGGCCGCCTTCACGGACAGGGAACTCCCGCACGTGGTGAAGAAGGTGTGGTCGGCGTGCACGGCGTCGGCCATCAGCTCCTCGGCCCGCTCCAGCACCCGTCCCCGGGTCAGCCGGTCGTCCAGACCGCCCGAGGCCAGCACATCCCCCAGGAAGACCGCGTCGCCCAGCGTCTCCCGCACCGCGGGATCGGCGCCACGGGCCTGTTTGTGTCCCGGCGGCGCGAAGGACAGCTGTCCCCTGCGGTGGTAGTCGGCCAGGGCTTCCAGAACCGGTGCTTGGGTGTGGTCGGCAGTCATTGCCTCCGGGTGCCCGGCCCGGACATGGATCAATCAGTACGGACCGGAGCCCCGGCGGCCAGGAGGCCGTACGGCACCGGGGTCAGCGACTGCCGGGCCTGAGCACCTCGTCCAGCACCCGGGTCACGGCCTCGTAGGCCAGGGTGCGTACGGCGGCGTCCTGGGCGGCAGCCGGATCGGAGGGCCGCAACTCCTCGCTCCGCGTCCGCCAGGACTGTTCCTCCTCCGCCGCACAAGCCCGGGCGCGCTGCAGCCGGCGCAGCAGTTCATCTGAGTCCACCACATCAGTCATGCGGTTCGCGTACCCCCGGAACGCGATCGAATGGCCGGGCATCCCGCCCGAATCGGGGAGGTTTGACCGGGCGGGGAAGGGTCAGCCGAAGAAGAGAGGTCCACGGAGAGCGCGCACCGTAACCGGCAGCCCCGCTGTCCGTGGGCCGGGCCGGGCCCGGCTTCTGCTTCTCCGACCTGAAAGCCAGTCGATCCATGATCAGGAGCCACGTCATGTGCGAGCAGCACAGGACCGAAGCCACCCCCGACCTCTCCATCCCACGTCGACGCGTTCGTTCCCGCCCGTGCAGGCCGGCCGAGGCACGCCAGGCGGTCGAGCGGGCCGTGTCCGAGCGGTGCCGCGCCACCCACACCCCGTGCGACGCGCAGGCACTGTCGGACGCGTTGCTCGTCGCCTCGGAGCTGACCACCAACGCCATCCTGCACGGCGGCGGCGTCACCGACTTCCACGTCACCGTGGAGGGCCGGGGTGTGTGCGTCTCGGTCAGCGACCGCAGCGCCGCACTGCCGGTCACCAAGGAGCCCGTCGACCCGAACGGCAGGTGGCGGCCCGGCGGCCACGGCTGGCCGATCGTCTGCCGGCTGGCCCGCGACGTCCGCGTGACCGACCTGCCCTCGGGCGGCAAGCGCATCACCGCCGTGGTGCCACTGAGCTGATCCGACGCCCCTGGGGAAACCGCCGGAAACGGAGTTTCGACAGCGGAGTTTGGGCCCCATACAGCAGGGCAGACGCAGTTTCGTGCTTCGGACCGGAGGCGCGCCAGCGGGAGCGGTATGGCTGCTGCGGGCCACCCTTCGGCGGCCCCGGCGTCGTTCCTCCCGCGGTCAGACCCTGAACCCGTTCTTCAGGAGCGAATCCGCATGCTCACCGACACGTCGACCAGCCGTCCCACCACCCAGGACCGTCCCACCACCTCTGGCAGGCGGCGGCACGACGACGCCCCCGACACCATGGCCCAATTCGCCCGGCTCGCCGGGCTGGAGGAAGGCCCCGAACGCGACGCCCTGCGCGACGAACTCGTCACCGCCTGGCTCCCCATGGCCCACCGCATCGCGGGCCGGTTCCGCGACCGCGGCGAGTCCCTCGAGGACCTGCGCCAGGTCGCCGCCCTCGGGCTCGTGAAGGCCATCGACCGGTTCGAACCGGAACGAGGAGCCTTCGAGAGCTACGCCGTGCCCACCATCACCGGCGAGGTCAAGCGCCACTTCCGCGACCGCATGTGGGCCCTGCGGGTGCCCCGCCGCGTGCAGGAACTGCGCAACAAGGTGCGGGTGGCCCGGCGCGAACTCACCCAGAACCCCGGTGCCCCCGAACCGACGCCCGCCGACCTCGCCGCCCACACCGGCCTCACCGAGGAAGAGGTCACCACCGGACTGGAAGCCCTCGAAAGCTTCAGCACCCTGTCCCTGGACGCCGAACTCTCGGCCGGCGACGACGGCTACAGCCTCGCCGACACCCTCGGCGGCCCGGACACCTCCTACGACGTCGTGGTCGACCGCGAGTCCGCCAAGGAAGGCCTGCGCAAGCTGCCCGAACGCGAGCGCGCCATCCTCTACATGCGTTTCTTCGAGGACATGACCCAGAGCCGTATCGCCGACCAGCTCGGCATCTCGCAGATGCACGTCTCCCGCCTCATCAGCCGCAGCTGCGCACGCGTGCGTGACGAGGCACTGGCCGACCGGGCCAGGCGGCAGGCCGACGGACCGGCCGAGGCCTAGAGAGCACGAGGAGGCAGCCGGATGCTGATACCCGATCGCACCTTCTTGCGGCGGCTCGTCGAGGAGTACGAGGCGCTGCGGGCCGAGGAGGCCGCGAGGACGGCCGAACCGAGTCCGCGCGCCCGGGACCTCGCCTACACGCTCTGCGTATCCACCGGCACGCGGGACGTGCGGCTGGCCCTGGAGACGGCTCACCGCCTGCTCGCGGCCATACCCGAACGCGCCCGGCTGGCCGACTGACCGTATTCCAAGGGACCGCCCGCCAGGGCGGTCCGGACTTCAGGGAGTCGACATGACCACGAGCTCCACGGCCGGTACCGGCCGGATGGAGGCCGGACGCGCGGCACGCGGCTCCGTCATGGAGGGCGCCGCCCGTGCGGGCTTCACCGCCCGCGGGGTGATCTACCTGCTGGTCGGTGTACTGGCGCTGCAGATCGCCTTCGGCGACGGCAAGCGCCAGGCCGACCGCGGCGGCGCCCTCGCCGCCCTCGCCGACAAGCCGTTCGGTTCCGTCGTCCTGTGGGCGCTGGGCATCGGGCTCGTCGGCATGGCCCTGTGGCGGCTGTCCGAGGTCGTCTTCGGCGCGGTCGGCCCCGACGGCGGCAAGGCCACGAAGCGGCTGCTGTCGGCGGCCCGCTGCGTCTTCTACGCGTTCGTCGCCTACTCGGTTCTCTCCTTCGCCGTCGGCTCCGGCAGCGGCGGATCCAGCGACAAGCAGTCCAAGGACGTCACCGCGCGGATCCTGGAGTGGCCGGGCGGCCAGTGGCTGGTGGGTGTCGCGGGCGTCGGCGTCGCGGTGGCCGGTGTGTGGATCGCCGCCCAGGCGCTGCGCAGGTCCTTCCACGACAAGCTCAAGCTCGGCGCGATGAGCCCGCGGGTCAGGAAACTGGTCGACGTGACGGGGGTCGGCGGCGGAGTGGCGCGGGGTGTGGTGTTCACCGCGGCCGGCGCGTTCGCCGTCAGCGCGGCGGTCGACTACGAGCCCGACAAGGCGAAGGGCCTCGACGACACGCTGCGTTCCTTCGCCGGCACCCCGCTCGGGCCGTGGCTGCTCGTCCTGGTCGCCGTCGGGCTGGTGCTGTTCGGGGTGTTCTCGTTCGCGATGGCCCGCTGGCGGCGGGTCTGAGCGGCGGCACACGGGGAACCCGGGGTACATGAACGAACCCGAGCTTCCGCCCGACGGTAGGCCCGTGGACGTCTACCTGGACCTTCTGCGCGTCCGCATGGCCTCGAACGACTACGAGTTGCTGCTCAGTGTGGTCCGGCCGGTCCTGCGGGCCATCGAGGAACATCAGTTGCCCGCGCTCGACTTCGCGCTGGAGGACAGTCAGCAGGACGGGCTGCCCCAGGAGATCCGCGACGAGGCCGCCCTGGTCATCGCCACCGCGGTGACCGGCCGCATGGACAACCAGGTGATCGAACTCCATGTCGATGACAGCCCCAGCCCGATCCGGGTGGTCACCGACGCGGACACGGCCTCCGACCCGGTCCGCCTCGGTGAGATCGCCGACTACATCCGCGAACGCCGGCGGCTCGACGACGAGCTGCGCGGCATCGCCGAGGTGAGCGGTCTGCCCACGGACCTGTGACGAGAAGAACCGCGCCCTAGCGCTTGGGCGCCGCGACCGGCACGTCCAGCGGCCGGGCCAGGCCCACCAGGGTCTCGTCCAGCCGCTGGACGTGCCGCAGTACGCGGTCGGTGACCCGGCCGAAGCGCGGGACGCCGGGCGTCTCGGACTCCAGGAGCGACGCGATGCTCGGCCCCGTCTCCACCCGGGCGGTGGAGCGCTCGTCGGCGACGTGCGCGGCGATGGCCGCGATGTTGTCCCCGATGCGCCGGCCGGCCCGGCGCAGCCGGGGATCCGCCGCGATCGAGGGGTGCGTGGGCAGCAGTTCGGCCGTGGCCGCCAGCGACCGCGCGTGGTACGCGCACGTCTCGAGGAGCGCCACCACATAGCGGGCCGTGTCGCGCCGGGCCCGCAGCGGCGTGATCGGGTGGGTGAGCGGCTGGGTGGCCGCCCGCAGATCGGCCAGCGCCTGGTCCAGGTCGCGCGCCTGGTCGAGCAGGTCGACGGGGGTACCGCCGCTGAGCTGGTCCACGGCGGCCTCGGTGACCTCGTCGAGCCGTTCCAGAACGGTGACGAGCAGGTCGTTGGTACGGCGGTCCGTGCGCACCGGAAGGACGAACGCCGCCGCGATGACCCCGCAGGCCGCGCCGAGCGCGGTCTCCTCCACACGCAGCACCAGCACCGAGAGGCTGTAGGTGTGCAGCAGCGTGTAGAGCAGGCCCAGCGCCGCGGTGACGAAGAACGACATCAGGGTGTAGGAGAGCGGCGCGGTGTAGAACATCGCGAACACCAGCACCAGCACCAGGGCGAACGCCGTCCAGGTGTGCTGCCCGACGGCCCCGGCCAGCACGATCCCTGCGAGCACGCCGAGGACCGTCCCGACCAGCCGGCGGTAGCCCTTGACCAGGATCTCGCCGGTGGACGCGGTGTTGATGAAGACGATCCAGCAGGTGAGCACCGCCCAGTACCAGCGCTGGCTGGACAGGAACTCGCCGCCGACGATGGCGAGCGAGGACCCCACGGCGACCTGCACCGCGGCCCGGGTCGTGGGCCGCCCGAGCCCGGTGGGTTCCTCCTGCGTCCCGTCGTCCTCCTCGCGGGCGTCCAGGACGGCGTCCTCGGCGTCCAGCTCCTCGCGCGAGCGGGCCGTCGCGGGGGAGTCGTCCGACTCGTCCTGCGGGCCGTCCAGCGCGATCCTGAGGCCCAGGACCGCGCGGGCGGCCTCGCCGACGCCCCGGAACACGTCCTGGACGGCGGGCGGCGCGGGCGGCAGGTTCTCCTCCTCGCGGTAGCCGAGGAGCCGGTTGCGGATCTGGGACAGGGCGGTGCCCGACCTGGCGGCCGCCGGCCGCAGCACCAGCTGCCGCAGTGCCTCCAGATCGCGGCGCACCCTGGCCATCGCCTCGTCCCGGCCGGGCATGCGGCCGGCCCGGGGGGCGGGCGCGCCCGGCAGATGCAGGGTGAGGGTGTCCGCGCGCTCGGCGCTGCGAGCAGACAGCAACAGCAGACCCAGCCGCTCGGCGGCGATCTCGGCGTCCGCGACACGCCGCTGCACGAGCCGCGCCGCGGCCTCGTCGGACGTTCCCTCCGCCAGCCGCCCCTGGATCATCAGCGCCGTCTCGTGCAGCCGCGCGGTGCCCTCGCGTACGTCCTTCAGCGCCTCGTCGATCTCCTCGGGCCCGGCGTCCAGCAGCTCGAGCTGCGCGGACACCAGCTGGGCCAGCCGGGCCCTAAAGGCCTGCCGCAGGCGTTCGAGAAGGCCCGCGGGAGTCTCCGGTACCAGCAGGAAGCGGGCCGCCGCGCTGCACAGGAAGGCGACGCCGAGGACGCCGTACAGCTCGGGCAGGCCGGAGACGGTGGCGCCGACGAACAGGGACACGAAGTAGATCTGGAAGCCGATCAGGCCGAGCGCGGTGCCCCGGTCGCCGAAACGGCGGCTGTAGACGGCGCAGAAGATCAGCGCGACGAAGAAGAGGTCACCGGCCAGCACCCGGGAGCTCAGGAGCGCGCCCAGGGACAGGGAGGTCATGGCCACCGGGAGGCCCAGCGCCAGCGTCACGGCCTGCGGGGCGCGCTGCTTCTCCCGGATGGCGAAGGTGGCGACCATCGCCGCGATGGCGCCGGCCACCAGATGCCGGACATCGACCCCCACCAGACCGAGCACGGCAAGGGTGAGCGCGATCGCGCCCACCGTGCGCAGGCCCGCGGCCAGCCGCAGCAGCCCGGGGTCCGACGCCGCCACCCGATCGCGCAGCCTCGCTGTGTTCACTCCGCCGTTCCCACTCCCCGTCTCGCGTCATGATCCGTTTCCAGCATGGCACGGCGGGGTGGATCACTCGCTTCAGCCCTCCGCGAGGGTGTGGGCGACCAGCGCGTTGGCGTGGCCGTGCCCGAGCCCGTGCTCGGACTTCAGCCAGGCGACCAGCTCCATGTGCCGGGTCAGCGGCGAGGAGCGGACGAGCTCCTGCCACTCGGCGATCGGGCGGCCGTACTTCTTCTCGATGGAGGGGAAGTAGCTCGCGGGGCCCTTCACGGTCTCTGCCATGGCGGTGTCCTCTCGGAAAGCGCTGTGCCGTCCCTCCTACGACCGCCGACCGGCCGGAAACCGATCGGCGGCCCGGGAGTGACGTCCGCCACACCTACTGGTCCAGCTGCCGCGTTCCCTCGACCTGCGCCCTGACCTGTTCCGGCGTCAGGTACGCGTCGGTGTACTCGAAGTCCTTCAGCTTGGCGGGCTTGCGGGCCTGGAAGCCGGTACGGACGAAGTCGTCGCCCGCGATGGCGTTGAGCGTCCAGTTCGTCGCCACGCGGACCTTGGCGACGTTGGTGCGCAGCGCCATCCAGTGGTAGCCGCGGGCGGCGAACTGGGCGGGCAGGCCGCGCAGTTCGATGCCGAGCGGCTTGGAGACGGCGTCCGTGCCGCCGAGGTCGACGACGAGACCGAGGTCCCTGTGGACGTACGGCTTCAGCGCCTGGCCCCGCAGGGTCGCGATGACGTTGTCGGCGACCACCTTGCCCTGACGCATGGCGTGCTGCGCCGTGGGCGGGCAGATCGCGCTGTCGTCGTCCTTCGCCTTGTCGGGTACGGCGGCCGAGTCGCCGAGCGCGAAGACGCCGTCCTGGCCCGGCAGGGTCATCTCGGCGGTGACCGCGAGCCGTCCGCGAACCGTTTCCGCGCCGAGCGTGGCGATGAGCGGGCTCGCGACCACCCCGGCCGTCCAGATCAGGGTCCGGGTGGGGATCACCCGGCCGTCGGTGAAGGTGACCTCCTCGGGGCCCGAATTCTCGATGGAGACGCCCAACGACACGTCGATACCGCGCCGGCGCAGGATCTCCTGCGCGCTGCGTCCCAGCTTGTCGCCCAGCTCCGGCATCAGCTTCGGAGCGATGTCGATCAGATGCCACTTGATGAGCGACGGGTCGATGCGCGGGTAGCGCTTGACCGCCGCGTGGGTGAGCTTCTGCAGACAGGCGGCCGTCTCGGTACCGGCGTATCCGCCGCCGACGACCACGAACTGGAGCCGGGCCGCCCGCTCCGCCGGATCCTGGCTGGCGTCGGCGAGGTCGAGCTGCGAGATGACGTGGTCGCGGATGTAGGCGGCCTCGGCGAGCGTCTTCATGCCGAAGGCGTGCTCGGTGAGGCCGGGGATGTCGAAGGTGCGGGTGATGCTGCCGGGGGCCAGCACGATGTAGTCGTAGGGCTCGTTGACGATCTCGTCCGTGATGGTGCGGATCACGCAGACCTTGGACTTGAGATCCACGCCGATCGCGCCGCCCGGGATGATCCGGGTGCGGTACTTCCTGCTGCGGCGCAGGGAGACGGCGATCGACTGGGGCGTCAGCACGCCGGAGGCGACCTGGGGGAGCAGCGGCAGATAGAGCTGGTAGGCGAACGGCGTCACCAAGGTGACGTCGGCTTCGTCCGGGGAGAGTTTCCGCTCCAGCCGGCGAACGCATTCGACACCGGCGAAGCCGGCGCCAACCACCAGGATCCTGGGTCGTGTCACGGTGTTCATCCCTTTCTGCGGCTCCAGGCGGTTTGCCTCGAACGCCCTTCGTCTGCCCATGCGGAGGCGACGAATGCGTCGAGGACCACCATGCCCGCCCTGGCCTGAAAGTGCACCGGGAGAAAGGTGAAGGAGGTGCGCGGACCGGACCGGGGGAAACCGCTTGTGAGGGTGCCGGTCGCCGAATGTGTGTGCGGCAGAGGGGTATGGGGTGCTGTGGGCCCGCCCGCAGCGGAGAGCCGGGCCCGTGCAGCGCTCGGGAGGGAAGGGAGCAGTGTGACCACCGACAGAATCTGGTCGTACGCGCCGGACAGCGGATACGTCGAGGGACAGGACCTGACCGGCTTCAGCGTCGTCGCGAGCGACGGCACGATCGGACATGTGGACCGGCAGGCCGCCCCCCACGGCCTGGCCCACCTCGTCGTCGACACGGGCGTCTGGATCTTCGGCCGCAGTGTTCTGGTCCCGGTGGGCGTGGTCACCGGCGTCGACACCGAGGGCCGGCGGGTCACGCTCGCCTGCACCGGGGCGGAGGTGAAGGCGGCCCCGCGCTTCCGCACCGACAGCGAGACCAGGGACCCTGAGTACCTCACGGGGGTCGGCGCCTACTATCTGCGGCTCACGGCCACCGCCTGACGAGAGCGGGGCACGTCACCACGGCAGGAACACGTGGACGTCCTTGCCCCGCTCGTCCGTCACCACGCTGACCTGGTCGCACAGCGCGTGGACCAGGTGCCAGCCGATGCCGCCCCCGCCCGTGCGGGGATCGAAGGAACGCGGGGCGGGCGGCGTCGGGTTGGTGTCGCGCAGGGTCACGTGCACCCCGTCGAAGGTGCGGCGCAGGCGCAGCACGAAGGGGCCGGGGGCGTACTGGACGGCGTTGGCGGCGAGTTCCGTGACCACCAGCAGGATGTCGTCCCAGTGCTCGGGGGCCGCCGGCGGCACGCTCTCGCCGAGGTCGCTCAGGAATTCTTCAGCGGCGAGCCGCGCACCCGTCACGCAATGCGGTTCGCCCGCGAAACGGGTGATGCGGCTCGGAATCGCCTCGGAAGTCAGTGTCTCGTCCCAATGCGGCTCGGTGCCGTGGCGCTTGCGCGGCCCCGGCGTCAGGTGGTCGTCGTACTCTCTCATGTCGCCACTGAGCCGTGTTCCCGAGGGCACGCGGCCCAATCGTCCGCACCTTCGGAAACGCGGCCCGCACGCGGAGTTCCGCCGGATCTTCACCGGAACACGTTGTCCGAGTCGTCCCAGCTCAGCACGTCCTCCACCGGAGCGCGCCGGGCGCCGGCCGAGCGGGCCTGGTACATCGCGTCGATCTCCATCGCGTACCGGCGCACGATCTCGTCCCGGCGCAGCTTCATCGACGGCGTCAGCAGCCCGTTGGCCAGATCGAACGGTTCCGGCAGCACGCGGAACACCCGGATCGACTCCGAGCGCGAGACCGTGCTGTTGGCGGCGGCCACGGCCCGCGCGATCTCCTCCCGCAGCGCGTTCTCCTCCCGGGCCTCCCGCGCCGAGGGATCCTGCTGGGCCACCAGGACCCCGCGCCAGTGCGCCAGGAACTGCGGGTCCAGGGTGAGCAGCGCGCCCACGCAGGGCCGGTTGTCACCGACCACCACGGCCTGGTGGACCAGCGGGTGCATCCTCAGCCGGTGTTCCAGGGCGGCGGGGGCCACGCTCTTGCCGCTGGCGGTGACGATGACGTCCTTCTTGCGGCCGGTGATCGTCAGATAGCCGTCGGCGTCCAGCCGCCCCAGGTCCCCGGTGGCCAGCCAGCCGCCGTAGAGCGCGGCCCGGGTCGCGGCCTCGTCGTTGACGTAGCCCTGGAAGACCGACGGCCCGCGCACCAGGATCTCCCCGTCGTCGGCGACCCGCAGGTCCACGCCCGGCAGGGGCCGGCCCACGGTCCCGGACTTCTCCCGGCCCAGCGGCTGCATGGTGATCCCGCCGCAGGTCTCGGTGAGGCCGTAGCCGTCGTGGACGTAGAGGCCGATGCCCTCGTAGAAGAGGGAGAGCTCACGGTTGAGGGTGGAGCCGCCGGAGGTGGCGCGGCGGGCCCGGCCCCCCAGCGCGGCCCGCAGTCTGCGGTACACCGTCCGCTCGTACAGGGCGTGCTGGAGCCGCAGGTCGAACCCGGGACCGGGGCCCTCGCCCAGCCGCTGCCGCTCGCAGGCCAGGGCGAAGTCCCGTGCCGTGTCCGCGGCCCGCTCGAACAGGGCGCCGCGGCCCGCCTGCTGGGAGGCGCGCAGGAAGTTCTTGTAGATCTTCTCGAAGACCGAGGGGACGGCGTAGAAGTAGGTGGGGCGGAAGGACTGCAGGGACGCCGCCAGCGCCTCCTCGCTCAGGTCCGGCTCGTGGGCCATGAGCAGACCGCCGCGGATGCACACGGCCTGGATCATCAGGCCGTACACATGGGAGAAGGGCAGGAAGGCGAGGACGGACGGCTGCTGTCCCGGGGGTGCCGTGATGTGGCGCCAGCCCTCCAGCAGCGTGTCGACGGGGCTCGCGAGACCGCGGTGGCTGAGCGCGCAGCCCAGCGCCTGGCCCGTGGTGCCGGAGGTGTAGGCGACGACCGCCGTGGAGTCCGGCAGCACGATGCGGCGCAGCGACTCGACCGTGGCGAGCGGGATCATCCCGCCGCGCTCCGTCAGCTGCTCCAGCGCGCCCGCGTCCAGCTGCCAGACGTGGCGCAGCCGGGGCAGCGAGGCGCACACCGAGCCGACCGTCATCACCGCCTGCTCGTCCTCCACCACCACGGCCACGCACCCGGTGTCGCGCAGGATCCACTCCACCTGTTCGCGCGAGGACGCCGGATAGATCGGGACGACCTCGGCACCGACCGTCCACAGCGCGTAGCTGAGGACGGTCCACTCGTAACGGGTGCGCGCCATGATCGCCACCCGGTGTCCGGGCGAGACCCCGGACGCGACCAGTCCCTTGGCCAGGTCCACGACCTCGTCCCGCAGCTCCACGGCCGTGACCTCCTGCCAGCCGCCCGAGGAACCCTCGGGACGGCGGGCGAGCACCGGCAGGGTGGGGTCGAGCTCCGCCCTCTCGAAGACGCTGTCGGCCAGACCGCCGCTGGAGCGCGAGATGGTCCGGGGAGCGAGGGCGAAGTCGCGCATGCGCTGCTCCTGACGTGTACGGGCTGTGACTGCGCCGACGGGCTCAGTCATCGGCGGTGCTCGAATCTAGCCCAGGTGCGGGCGGGTGGTACCTGGAATACGGAAGTAAGCGGTCACCCGTGATCTGCTCGAGATCGGGGCACTCGGACCGCATGAGTTACACGAACCCCGATCCCGAACCAGAACGCACCACCGGACTGGAACCGGGCGGCGGCGTACCCCCGGGCGAGACCCCGCCGGCCGAGAGCAGCCTGCCCGAGGCCGGCCCCCGGGAGACGCACAACCCGGCCAAGGGCTGGGCCAAGGGGCCGCTGGCCGTGATCCTGCTGCTGGTCGTCCTCGTCGCCGCGTTCTTCCTGGTGTACGCGATCGTCCTGGCGGTGTGAGGACGACAGCCGTCTGAACTACGTCTGGGTCAGCCGCACGCATTCGGTGACCACGCTGCGCAGGCTCCCGGTGCGCTCCAGCAGTTCGCGCTGCACCCGGGCGCCGTTGCCGTGCCGGAGCAGTTCGGCGCAGGACTCACGGGCCCGGTCCAGGTCGCCGCTGTCGGCGAGCGCGTCCTCGACGTGCTCCAGCAGGGCCCGCACCACCGTCTCGGCGGGCATGCGGTGCATGGTCGCGGGGTGGAGCAGTTCCTCCGACAGACCGGAGCGCGCCGCCTGCCAGGCGGCCATTCGCAGCAGGCTCACGCTGTGCGTCACCGGCTGCTTCTCCGCCCGCCACTCGCGCGCGGCCGTCTCCACCAGCCCGCGGGCCAGGGTCGCCAGGAGTACAGCGGTGTCCGCGTGCAGACAGACGTCCGCGACCCGGATCTCCACCGTCGGGTAGTTCCTGGACAGCCGGGCGTCGAAGTAGATCATCCCCTCGTCCAGGATGACGCCGGTCGCCACCATGTCCGCGACCCGCCGGTGATAGCGCTCCGCCGACCGGAACGGTTCGGTCGGGCCCGCCGACGGCCAGCGCTGCCACACCCTGCTGCGGTAACTGCTGTAGCCGGAGTCCTTGCCCTGCCAGAAGGGCGAGTTGGCGCTGATCGCGGCCAGCACGGTCAGCCAGGGCTGGATGCGGTCGACGACGGCCACGGCCTCCTCGTCCGATTCCACGGACACATGGACGTGACAGCCCATGACCAGCTGCTCGCGGGTGGCGATGCCGTACTGCTCCGCCATCCACTGGTAGCGGCGGCCTATGCCGACGGAGGGGCTGACCGGCAGCGGCGAGGTGGCCAGCGAGGCCACGGTGCAGCCGCTGTCGCCGGCGAGCCGGGCGGCCTCCTTGCGGCAGCGCACGATCTCCGCGCGGAGTTCGTCCATGCCCGACTGCGGGTGGGTGGCGAACTCCAGCATCTGGTTGTGCAGTTCCTTCTCGAAGACGTCCTGGCCCGGCTCGTCCTGCGCGGCCCGCGCGAGTACGGCCGCGGACAGCGCCTGCGGCTCGCCGGTCTCGGGGTCGACCAGGAGGAGTTCCTCCTCCACTCCCACGGTGCGCACGTGACAACGCCCTTTCTGTGGCCCTCGGCGACGACGAGGATGCTCGTTCTCGTACGACCCCGACTGCCCCTTCGGAGCCGGTCGGACACCTCCCGCGTCGCCCGCGGACTCAGCCGGGCATCGGGACCAGCCACACCGTCGCGAGCGGCGGCAGGGTGAGCCGCAGCGTCCCGTCCTCCGCCTTGACCGGGTCACGCCGGACGATGTCGCCGCCGCCGTACCGGGCGTCGTCGGTGTTGAGGGACTCCTGCCACAGGGGGAGACCGTCGGGGACGGTGAGGCGGTAGTCCTCGCGCACGACGGGGGAGAGGTTGGAGACCGCGAGCAGCGGGCCGCCCGCCGCGTCGAACCTCAGGAAGGCGAAGACGTTGTCCTCGGCCGCGTCCCCGACCACCCACCGGAAACCGCCGGGATCGGTGTCGCGCTCCCACAGGGCGGGAGTCGCGCGGTAGACCGTGTTCAGATCGCGCACGAGGTCACGGACGCCCCGGTGGTCGGCCTCGGCCCCGTACTGCGGGTCGAGCAGCCACCAGTCCGGGCCGTGGGCCTCGGACCACTCCGCGCCCTGGGCGAACTCCTGGCCCATGAAGAGGAGCTGCTTGCCGGGGTGGGCCCACATGAACCCCAGGTAGGCGCGGTGGTTGGCGCGCTGCTGCCACCAGTCGCCCGGCATCTTGGACACCAGTGCCTGCTTGCCGTGCACGACCTCGTCGTGGGAGATCGGCAGGACGTAGTTCTCGCTGTACGCGTACACCATCGAGAAGGTCATCTCGTTGTGGTGGTACTTGCGGTGCACCGGCTCATGGCTGATGTAGCCGAGCGAGTCGTGCATCCAGCCCATGTTCCACTTCAGGCCGAAGCCCAGGCCCCCGCTGTCCGTGGGCCGGGTCACGCCGTCCCAGGCCGTGGACTCCTCGGCGATCGTGACGACCCCGGGCGCCCGGCGGTACACGGTCGCGTTCATCTCCTGGAGGAAGGCGACCGCGTCGAGGTCCTCCCGGCCCCCGAACACGTTGGGGCTCCACTGGCCGGAGTCGCGCGAGTAGTCCAGGTAGAGCATCGAGGCGACCGCGTCCACGCGCAGCCCGTCGATGTGGAACTCCTCGCACCAGTACACGGCGTTGGCGACCAGGAAATTGCGTACCTCGACCCGCCCCAGGTCGAACTCGTACGTCCCCCAGTCCGGGTGCTCGGCACGCCGGGAGTCTCCCGGCTCGTACAACGGCTCCCCGTCGAAGCGGGCCAGCGCCCAGTCGTCCTTCGGGAAGTGGGCGGGCACCCAGTCCATGATCACGCCGATGCCGGCCCGGTGCAGGGCGTCGATCAGGTACCGGAAGTCGTCGGGGGT
Organism: Streptomyces sp. NPDC001668; assembly: GCF_042893155.1. Classification (NCBI taxonomy): domain Bacteria; kingdom Bacillati; phylum Actinomycetota; class Actinomycetes; order Kitasatosporales; family Streptomycetaceae; genus Streptomyces; species Streptomyces sp. NPDC001668. Next base: position 487,721 of record NZ_JBIAUQ010000002.1, on the reverse strand, counting down.
GCCGAGCCGGGAGGTCGGTGCGTAGAACCCGGTGACCTGGTAGCCCCAGGAGCCGCCGAAGGGGTGCTCGGCGACCGGCATCAGCTCGACGTGGGTGAAGCCCAGGTCCTTGACGTAGGAGGGGAGTTCGTCGGCGAGCTGACGGTACGTCAGTCCCTGGCGCCAGGAGGGCAGATGGACCTCGTAGACCGAGAACGGCGCACGGTGAACCGGAACTTCGCCGCGCCGGGCCATCCACTCCTGGTCGCCCCACTCGAAGTGCGAGGCGGTCACCACGGACGCGGTCGCGGGCGGCACCTCGGTGCCGCGCGCCATCGGGTCGGACTTGAGGAACCGGTCGCCGTGGCGCGAGGTGATCTCGAACTTGTAGCGGGCGCCCTCGGCGATCCCCGGCAGGAACAGCTCCCAGACCCCGGACGAGCCGAGCGAGCGCATCGGGAAGGCCTGGCCGTCCCAGAAGGTGAACTCCCCGGCCACCCGGACCCCCTGGGCGTTCGGCGCCCAGACGGTGAAGCGGGTGCCGGTCACTCCCTGGTGGATCATCGGTTCGGCGCCGAGCGCCTTCCACAGCTGTTCGTGGCGGCCCTCGCGGATGAGATGGAGGTCGATGTCGCCGAGCGCGGGCAGGAAGCGGTAGGGGTCGTGCACCTCCTGTTCGCCGTCCGCGTAGGCCACCAGCAGGGTGTAGTCGGGGATCGCGTCGAGGGGCAGCAGACCGGAGAACAGGCCGTCGCCCTCCGAGGTCAGCCGTCTGCGCTCGCCGTCGATCACGACGCTCACCGCGCGGGCGAACGGGCGCAGTGCCCGGAAGACGATCCCGCCCGCGACCGGATGGGCGCCGAGCAGGGCGTGCGGGTCGTGGTGGGCGCCGGCCAGCAGCCGGCCCCGGTCCGCGGGGTCGAGCGCGGGGGCCGGGGCACAGCGCGCCGGTCCGGACGGCTCGGGCAGTGAGATGTCGCGCAGGGCCACGGCTCAGTCTCCTCTCACGGCGAGGCGTTCGATCGCCGCCATGGGCACCGGCAGCCAGTCGGGCCGGTGTCGTGCCTCGTACAGGACCTCGTAGACAGCCCGGTCGGTCTCGTAGGCGCGCAGCAGGCCGTGCTTCTTGCGCGGATCCCACCCGGCGAGGGCGGCATAGCCCCCGCAGAAGGACTCCCGGCAGCGGCGCGCCCACTCCGGCCGCCAGGGCCGGCGCTGCCGGGCCGCGTAGTCGAAGGAGCGCAGCATGCCCGCGATGTCCCGCACCGGGGACTGGGCGGTGCACCGCTCGGCGAGCGGGCGGGACGGCTCGCCCTCGAAGTCGATGACGAACCACTCGCGACCCGCCCGCAGCACCTGCCCCAGGTGCAGGTCACCGTGGACGCGCTGGGCGGGCGGCCCGGAGTCGCAGGTGGCGAGCGCGCCGAACGCGCCCCGCAGGCCCGGCACGAACGGACGCAGCGCGGGCACGCTGTGCGCGGCGGAGTCCAGACGCGCGGTCATCGCGGCCGCCGTGGCGCCGTTGTCGTCGTGGCCGCCGGCGGGGAAGGCGGCGGCCAGCGCGAGGTGCACCTCGGCCATGGCCCGCCCCAGCTCGTGCGCCTGCGCGGTGAAGTCGTCACCCGAGGCCAGTGCCTGAAGGGCCAGCGTCCAGCCGTCGTGCGCGTCGCGCAGATACGGCTGGAGCACGCCGAGCGTCGCCTCCTGCGGATGCGTGGTCCGGAACCAGGCGACCGGTGTCGGCACCCGGCGGCAGCCCTGTCCGGCCAGCGCCGCCGGCACCTCCAGGTCCGGATTGATGCCGGGCTGGACGCGCCGGAAGACCTTCAGGATCAGCTCGTCGCCGTACACCAGGGAGGTGTTCGACTGCTCGGCCTCCAGCAGCCGCGGCGGGAGTCCGGCGGGCACCCGCGCCGAGGGGGTGCGCTCGAAGCGCAGGGGGCCCGCCGTGCCGGGATGCCGCAGCCGTTCCAGCAGCAGCTGGGCCGAGCGCGGATCGTGCAGGGCGTCGTAGACCGTGAGGCCGGCCAGCGGGCCGTGCTCCACCCGGCCGACGAGGGCGCGGCCGAGGCGCGGCGAGAGGTGCTTGCGCACGCCGAGCAGCAACTGGTAGCAGTCGCCCGCCGAGGTGCCGCCGGGCCCGGGCGGCCCGCCGTGACCGGTGTGGACCAGCAGATGCAGACAGCCCGGGAACAGCTCGGTCATCGACAGCAGACCCAGCTCGCTCACCGGACGGTCCTTGCCCGCGAACCAGCGCTGCCGCGGCAGCCATTGGCGCAGCAGGTCGCCGAGCGAGGCCATGAGATCGGTCGCGTGCGCGGGTCTCGAGCTGATGGATGCGGTCTTCGGCATGGTGACGCGTCCTTTCGTCGGCACGCTCACAGGCGTCGGCCGATGCGGGATGCGACTCGGGAGAGCCGGAACCAGTAGAAGCCGTGCCCGCCGAGGGTCAGCAGATACGGCAGTTCACCGATGGCCGGGAACCGCACCCCGCCGAACAGCTCGACCGGGTGCCGGCCGTCGAACTCACGGAGATCCAGCTCGGTGGGCTGGGCGAACCGCGAGAAGTTGTTCACACACAGGACCAGGTCGTCCTCGTACTCCCTCAGGAAGGCCAGCACCGCGGGGTTGGAGGAGTGGAGCTCGGTGAAGGTGCCGAGACCGAACGCCGGGTTCTGCTTGCGGATCTCGATCATCCGGCGGGTCCAGTGCAGCAGGGAGGCCGGTGAGGCCATCGAGGCCTCGACGTTGGTGACCTGGTGTCCGTAGACCGGGTCCATGATGATCGGCAGGTTGAGCCGGCCCGGATCGGCCGTGGAGAAGCCCGCGTTGCGGTCGGGGGTCCACTGCATGGGGGTGCGTACGGCGTCGCGGTCGCCGAGCCAGATGTTGTCGCCCATGCCGATCTCGTCGCCGTAGTAGAGGATCGGCGAGCCGGGCAGTGACAGGAGCAGGGCGGTGAACAGCTCGATCGTGTCCCGGTCGTTGTCGAGGAGCGGGGCGAGCCGGCGGCGGATGCCGATGTTGGCGCGCATCCGTGGGTCCTTGGCGTACTCGGCCCACATGTAGTCGCGTTCCTCGTCGGTGACCATTTCGAGCGTCAGCTCGTCGTGGTTGCGCAGGAAGATGCCCCACTGGCAGCCGGAGGGGATCGCGGGGGTTTTGGCGAGGATTTCCGAGATCGGGTAGCGGGACTCACGGCGGACGGCCATGAAGATGCGGGGCATGACCGGGAAGTGGAAGGCCATGTGGCATTCGTCGCCGCCGGCCTGGTAGTCGCCGAAGTAGTCGACGACGTCCTCCGGCCACTGGTTGGCCTCGGCCAGCAGTACCGTGTCCGGGTACATCGCGTCGATCTCGCGGCGCACCCGCTTCAGGAACTGGTGAGTGGCGGGCAGGTTCTCGCAATTGGTGCCCTCCGCCGCGTACAGATAGGGGACGGCGTCGAGGCGGAAGCCGTCGATACCGAGGTCGAGCCAGAAGCGGAGGGCGGCCAGGATCTCCTCCTGGACGGCCGGGTTCTCGTAGTTGAGGTCCGGCTGGTGGGAGAAGAACCGGTGGAAGTAGTACTGGCCGCGCACCGGGTCGTGACTCCAGTTGGAGGCCTCGGTGTCGACGAAGATGATCCGCGCTTCCTCGTACTGCTTGTCGTCGTCGGCCCACATGTAGTAGTCGCCGTACGGCCCGTCCGGGTTCTTGCGGGACTCCTGGAACCACGGGTGCTGGTCGCTGGTGTGGTTCATGACGAAGTCGATGATCACGCGCATGCCGCGCTGGTGGGCGGCGTCGACGAACTCCACGAAGTCGGCGAGGTCGCCGAACTCCGGCAGGACGGCGGTGTAGTCGGAGACGTCGTACCCGCCGTCCCTGAGCGGGGACTTGAAGAACGGCGGCAGCCACAGACAGTCGACACCGAGCCACTGGAGGTAGTCCAGTTTGGCGGTCAGGCCCTTGAGGTCGCCGACGCCGTCGCCGTTGCTGTCCTGGAAGGAGCGGACCAGCACCTCGTAGAAGACCGCGCGCTTGAACCAGTCGGGGTCCCGGTCCTTCGCCGGGGTGTCCTCGAAGGTGTCGTGGACGGGCTCGTTGACAGTCACGCTGTGGATCCTCCGATCTGAGGCGCCGACCTACGGACCTGGAACACGTGTGCGGGCGCCCGGCCGGGCTCCAGGCGCACGTAGTTGGTGCTGCCCCAGCGGTAGGTCTCACCCGTCAGTTCGTCGTGGACGGACAAGGACTCGTGCCGTTCCAGGCCGAGTTGCGGCATGTCCAACGAGACCGTGGCCTCCTGGGTGTGGTGCGGATCGAGGTTCACCACCACCAGGACGGTGTCGTCGCCCGTGCGCTTGCTGTAGGCGATGACCGCGTCGTTGTCGGTGTGGTGGAAGCGGATGTTGCGGAGACGCTGGAGGGCGGGGTGGCGGCGCCTGATGGTGTTGAGCTGGGTGATCAGGGGGGCCAGGCTGTCCTCGCGGTCCCAGTCGCGGGTCTTGAGCTGGTACTTCTCCGAGTCCAGGTACTCCTCGCTGCCCGCGCGCAGCGGGGTGTTCTCGGCGAGTTCGTAGCCGGAGTAGATGCCCCAGGTCGGCGAGAGGGTCGCGGCCAGCACCGCACGCAGCGCGAACGCCGGACGGCCGCCGTGCTGAAGGAAGGCGTGCAGGATGTCCGGGGTGTTGGCGAAGAAGTTCGGCCGCATGTAGGAGGCCGCCTCACCCGAGAGCTCCGTCAGGTACTCGGTCAGCTCCTGCTTGGTGTTGCGCCAGGTGAAATAGGTGTACGACTGCTGGAAGCCGATCTGCGCCAGCGTGTGCATCATCGCCGGCCGGGTGAACGCCTCCGCCAGGAAGATCACATCCGGGTCGGTGGCGTTGATGTCGCCGATCACCCGCTCCCAGAACACCACCGGCTTGGTGTGCGGGTTGTCCACGCGGAAGATCCGCACCCCGTGGTCCATCCAGTGCCGCAGCACCCGGCACGTCTCCGCGATCAGCCCCTCCAGATCGGCGTCGAAGGCGATCGGGTAGATGTCCTGGTACTTCTTCGGCGGGTTCTCCGCATAGGCGATCGTGCCGTCGGGACGGTGATGGAACCACTCCGGGTGTTTGTGCACCCAGGGATGGTCCGGGGAGCACTGCAGGGCGAAGTCCAGCGCGATCTCCAGCCCGTGGGCCGCGGCCTGCTGGACGAACCAGTCGAAGTCCTCGATCGTGCCCAGATCCGGGTGGACCGCGTCATGGCCGCCCTCCGGGGAGCCGATCGCCCAGGGCACCCCCACATCGTCCGGACCGGCGGACAGGGTGTTGTTGCGGCCCTTGCGGAACGTGCTGCCGATCGGATGGATCGGCGGCAGATACACCACGTCGAAGCCCATCGCGGCGATCGCCGGCAGCCGGCGGGCCGCGGTGCGGAACGTGCCGTGCGGCCGCTCCACCGTGCCCTCCGAACGCGGGAAGAACTCGTACCACGACCCGAACAGCGCCCGCTCCCGCTCCACCAGCAGCGGCAACGTCTCCGACGCCGTGATCAACTCCCGCAGCGGGTGGCGGGCGAGCACCGCGTCCACATCCGGTGTCAGGGCCGCGGCCAAACGGGTGGCGACCGGCAGCGAGTCGTCCGCGAGCGTCTGCGCCGCCGCCAGCAGCACCGCGTGCTGCGGACCCTCCGGGACGCCCGCCGCCGCACGGGTGTAGAGCTCGGCGCCCTCTTCGAGGACCAGTCCGGTGTCGAGACCCGCAGGAACCTTTATGCGGGCGACGCGGCGCCAGGTGCCGACCGGGTCGCTCCAGGCCTCGACGCGATAGGTCCAGCGGCCCTCCACGTCCGGGGTGACCTCCGCGCCCCAGCGGTCGCTGCCGGGGGCCAGTTCCCGCATCGGCGTCCACGGCCCGTGCCGCCCTTCCGGATCGGTCAGGACGACGTTCGCGGCGACCGCGTCATGGCCCTCGCGGAACACCGTCGCCGTGACCTCGAACGTCTCTCCCACGACCGCCTTCGCCGGGCGTCTGCCGGACTCCACGGCAGGGCGGACGTCCCGTACCGGGATGCGGCCGATGACCGGGGTGGAACTCATGCTCTCGCCTCCGCCGTGCTAGAGGCCGGGCGCTGACTGCGCCCGGCCGGGGATCGAAGCTGCGCCGGAAGGGTTACCTCCCCGCGGGGGAACGTTCCGCGGATCTCGGCGGACCGCGTCTGGCGACGGTCCCCGCGCGGGGAAGGTCGCTCTGCTCCTGGAGGTAGGCCACCACGCTGGAGCGCAGATAGCGTTCGGCGGCCTCGGCCGCCTCACGGGCGCAGCGCTTGCCCATCAGCACGCACAGCGTGTAACCCGAGTCCTCGAAGGTGGCGCGGACGGTGCGGTCGGCGGGGGAGGCCAGCATGACGCGCTCCCAGGCGCGATACCGCCGCAGTTGCCTGGCGACTTCGGCTTTGGCCGGTAGCAGCATGGCGCCGTTCACCTTTCGGGGCTGGAGCAGATCCGGGACTCGCGAGATCTTCACTCATGGTGCACGCGTAACGACTCAGCGTCTTGTTGGCTCTTCAACGACCTCACCGATCGCTCGTGTTGCACGAATGGCGTAGCACTCCCACTCTGGAGTGACTCTGAAGCGATCAGCGCTCACGCTCCGTGTTTCGGGGTCCGGTCCCGCGGGGGCCGGGAGGAGTGGGAGCTTCGCCGGTGAGGAGCGACGATGAAGACCGCAGTGCCCTGCTACTACCACCTCGACGTGGAGGTCAGCCCGGAACGGGTCGGGCAGGTCAGGCGCATCCTGGCCGCCCATCTACGGCTCTGGGACCTGGACACCCTGGTCGAGCCGGTCTGCCGTGGTACCGAGCTGCTGCTCAAGGCCATCGACGAGCACGCGACGGACAAGAACACCTCCATCGAGCTGTGGTGGAACGGCCAGCACCTCATCACCGCAGTCGCCGAGAACGACTGCGACCTGCGTCCGGACCTGGATCTGCGCGGCTGTCTGGAGCGCATCGCCGCGATGAGCGACGGCTGGGGCTGCTGTGCCACCGACACCGGCAGCAAGGTCATCTGGTTCTCGCAGCGGGCCCGCGCCGGCGAGCGCGTCCCGCTGGTGCCGACGGCTCCCGCGCCCAGCCTGCGGGAGGTGCTCCAGGTGCCGCGCGAGATGCCGGTCGCGGCCCTGGCCGCCTCGGCCGCGGACGGCGGGTGCTGAGCGTGCCGTCGTCCAGGAAGAAGACACACGGGAACGGGAAGCGGGTGCCGGCCTGGGGCGGGCACCCCTACCCGCTGGGCGCCTCGTTCGACGGCGAGGGAACCAACTTCGCCTTGTTCAGCGAGGTCGCCGAGCGCGTGGAACTCGTCCTCGTCGACGAGCGGGGCGCCCACACGGGCGTCCCGCTGACCGAGGTCGACGGCTTCGTCTGGCACGGCTACGTGCCGGGCGTCGGGCCCGGGCAGCGGTACGGCTACCGGGTGCACGGGCCCTGGCAGCCCTCGCTCGGCCACCGGTGCGATCCGGCGAAGCTGCTCCTCGACCCGTACGCCAAGGCGGTGGACGGGCAGATGGACAACCACCCCTCCCTGTACACCCCCGAGGCCGACAGCGCCGGGCACACCATGCTCGGCGTGGTCACCGACCCGGCCTTCGACTGGGGCGACGACCGGCCGCCGAGGCGCCCTTACGCCGACAGTGTGATCTACGAGGCCCACGTCCGCGGACTCACCCGCACCCACCCCGACGTCCCGCCGGAACTGCGCGGCACCTACGCCGGTCTCGCGCACCCCGCGGTGGTCGACCACCTGACCTCCCTCGGCGTCACCGCCGTCGAGCTGATGCCGGTGCACCAGTTCGTGCAGGACGGGGTGCTCCAGGACCGCGGCCTCGCCAACTACTGGGGCTACAACACGATCGGCTTCTTCGCCCCGCACAACGCCTACGCCGCCCACGGCACCCGCGGCCAGCAGGTCACCGAGTTCAAGACGATGGTGAAGGCGCTGCACGAGGCCGGCCTCGAAGTCATCCTCGACGTCGTCTACAACCACACCGCCGAGGGCAACCACCTGGGCCCCACGCTCTCCTTCCGGGGCATCGACAACGCCTCCTACTACCGCCTGGTGGACGGCGACTGGGGGCACTACTACGACACCACCGGCACCGGCAACAGCCTGCTGATGCGGCACCCGTACGTGCTCCAGCTGATCATGGACTCGCTCAGGTACTGGGTGACCGAGATGCATGTCGACGGCTTCCGCTTCGACCTCGCGGCGACCCTGGCCCGGCAGTTCCACGAGGTGGACCGGCTCTCCGCGTTCTTCGACCTCATCCAGCAGGACCCGGTGATCAGCCGCGTCAAGCTGATCGCGGAGCCGTGGGACGTGGGGGAGGGCGGCTACCAGGTCGGCAACTTCCCGCCGCTGTGGTCGGAGTGGAACGGCAAGTACCGGGACGCCGTACGGGACTTCTGGCGGGGCGAGCCGCACACGCTCGGTGAGTTCGCCTCCCGGCTGACCGGCTCCTCCGACCTGTACCAGCACAGCAGGCGGCGCCCGCGGGCCAGCGTCAACTTCGTGACCGCGCACGACGGGTTCACCCTGCGCGACCTCGTCTCGTACAACGACAAGCACAACGAGGCCAACGGGGAGGACGGCCAGGACGGTGAGAGCACCAACCGGTCCTGGAACTGCGGGGCCGAGGGCGCGACCGACGACCCCGGCGTCCTGGAACTGCGGGCCCGCCAGCAGCGCAACTTCCTCGCCACCCTGCTGCTCTCGCAGGGCATCCCGATGCTCTGCCACGGTGACGAACTCGGCCGCACCCAGCAGGGCAACAACAACGCCTACTGCCAGGACAACGAGATCTCCTGGATCGACTGGGCGCTGAGCCAGGAGCAGCGCGAACTGGCCGACTTCACGCGGCATGTGATCGGTCTGCGCGCGGCGCATCCCGTGCTGCGCAGGCGCCGGTTCTTCCGGGGCGAGACCGTGACCCACGCGGGGCAGCCGCTGCCCGACCTGGTCTGGCTGCTGCCGGACGCCCGCGAGATGGCCGAGGAGGACTGGCAGCGCTCCGACGCGCACGCGGTCGGTGTCTTCCTCAACGGCGACGCCATCGCCGAACCCGACGCACGGGGGAACCGGGTGGTGGACGACTCGTTCCTGCTGCTGCTGAACGGCCACTGGGAGCCCGTCGACTTCCGCCTCCCGGACCCCGCGTACGGCGAACGCTGGACGGCCGTACTCGACACGGCCGAACCCCAGGGCGCCGACGAGGCGGAACACAAGGCCGGCACGGAGATGACGGTCGAGGCGCGCAGCCTGGTGCTCCTGTCGAGGCCGTCCCGCGCGGGGGCGTGAGGGCGACGCTCCGGCGCCTTGCCCTCGGGGCGGTCAGCGCGGTGCGGGGGTGACCGTGGGCTGGGCGCGGGTCGGGGTGGAGGGCGAGGCCGGTGCGCAGGTGGACGGCGTGGCGTGGCGTGGGGTTGTAGGGGGCGGGCGCCGGTGTCTCGTCCTCACGGCGCGGGGCGGAGGTGACCGTGGGCGGGGCGCGGTCGGGGTGGAGGGCGAGGTCGGTGCGCAGGTGGAGGGCCTGGGGTGTGGGGCCGGGGGTTTCGCCCTCAGCTTGCGGCGGGAGGTGATCGTGGGGTGGGTGCCCTCGGGGCGGGATGCGAGGCCGGCGGCGGGTGCCGGGCGGGCGGCGGGGTCTCGTCCTCAGCGGGCGGGGCGGGAGGTCACCGTGAACAGGGCGCCGTCGGGGTCGCGCAGGACCGCCTCCGTGGCGTTGTGCGAGAGCACGCTGCCGCCGTGGACCTCCGCGGCCTTGGCGCAGGCGGCCACGTCCGCGACCGCGAAGTGGACCTGCCAGTGCGGCCGGATACCGGGATCGGGGGCCGAGCCCAGCGCCCCCGACTCGATGCGGGCCACCACGTCACCGCCGCTGTGCAGCACCACCTCGCCGCCCTCGTAGCGGACCTCGCAGCAGCCGGGGCGCTCCGAGGCCCAGTCGAAGACCTCGCCGTAGAAGATCGCGGCGTCGAAGGCGTCGCGGGTGTGCAGCCGGACGAAGGCCGGCTGGGCGCGGCGCCAGACGTCCCAGTTCGCGACGAGCTCGCCCTCCCAGATGCCGAAGGTCGCTCCGTCGCGGTCGGAGAGCAGGGCCGCCCGGCCGGGCGGGAAGGACAGCGGGCCGACCGCCAGGGTGCCGCCGCGTTCCTGCACGCGGGCCACCGCCTCGTCGGCGCTCGGCACCGCGAAGTACGGCGTCCAGGCCACCGCCATCTGCCACATCGAGGCCACCGCGGCGATCCCGGCGACCGGCGTGCCGTCGACCAGCGCGACCCTGAAGCGCTCGCCGAGTTTGGCGGGCCGCCACTCCCACCCGAGGACGGCCCCGTAGAACTCCTCCGTGGCCTGCTCGTCGCGGCTGGTCAGGCTCACCCAGCAGGGGGCACCGAAGACATGGTGCGTGGAGACGACGTCCGCGGTCGCGGTGGGATGTCTCGGATCGTGGTTCATGGCAGTCGCGTCCTGCTCTCGTCGGCCGGCGGCCACTGGGCGGTCTTGCACCAGTCTGTCTCCGGAACCGCGTCGGGCGCCTGCCGAGTACCCCGGGGGCGACGCCGAAACGGTGGCCCGTTCGCCTCCGCCCGGTGGCGTCGCCCCGTCCGAGTGACAGGATGGAGACGTGCCAGTCGTACCGAACGAACCCGCCGACGAGTCGGACCGGATCTTCGCGCTGCAGGAGGAGATCGGCCAGCTCAAGGAGGCGGTCGCCTCCCACGCGGTCGTGGACCAGGCCATCGGCATGGTCGTCGCGCTCGGCAGGGTCGGCCCGGACGAGGGCTGGCAGGTGCTGAAGGACGTCTCGCAGCACACGAACATCAAGCTGCGCAACGTCGCCGACCTGATCCTCATCTGGGGCCGGACCGGGAACATGCCCCCGGAGATCCGCGTGGAGCTCGAAGAGGCCCTCGACCGCTACGGTCCCACGCAGATCCCGGGTGCGGCCCCCGAGTGACGCGGGCCGGGAGGCTCAGCCGCAGTCCGAAAGGACTTCCTCGCGCAGGTGGGCGAAGCAGGTGCTGAGCAGCCGGGACACATGCATCTGCGAGATGCCGAGTTCCTCGGCGATGCCGCTCTGTGTCATGCCCCGGAAGAAGCGCAGGTACAGGATGGTCCGCTCGCGCTCGGGAAGGGCCTTGAGGCAGGGGCCGACGGCGACCCGGTCGACGACCACGTCGTAGCCGGGGTCGGGGCCGCCGAGCGCGTCACTCAGGGCGTAGCCCTCGGTGCCGGGCATCTCCGCTTCCAGGGACAGCGCCGAGAAGCACTCCAGCGCCTCCGCGCCGGTGCGTACCTCGTCCTCGGTCAGATGGGCCAGCTCGGCGATCTCGGCGACGGTGGGCGACCGCCCTGGCGTCTGCGAGAGCTCCTTCGAGGCCTGCCGGACCCGGTTGCGCAGGTCCTGCACCCGCCGCGGTACGTGCAGCGTCCACATGTGGTCGCGGAAGTGCCGCTTGATCTCGCCGGTCACGGTCGGCACCGCGTACGCCTCGAAGGCGCTGCCGCGGGCCGGGTCGTAGTGGTCGACGGCCTTGACGAGCCCGAGGGCGGCCACCTGGTAGAGGTCTTCGAGGGACTCCCCGCGGCCCCGGAAGCGCACGGCGATCCGCTCGGCCATGGGCAGCCAGAGCTCCACGAGCTCGTCCCGCAGGGCCTTGCGCTCCGGGCCGTCCGGAAGCTGTGCCAAGCGCTCGAACGCCGCGTTGGTGTCGGGGGCGTCGTCGTGCGGATGCGGCTTCGTTCTGGTGGCGACGGACATGTCGCGCACCTCCCTGAGCGGGTGCTGGGTGGACAGACACCGTGGGAGATCGCGCATTCGGATCCTGAGAAGTCATCCAGGAGACATCCGGGACCCGCTCGGCGGGGCTCCCACGGACGTGCCTCCTGTCCGAAGCACTGGTGCCAGCATACCCCCTTCCGGGTGAAACAAAACAAATGTCGCAGATCGCCACATATGTGTTTGACCAGGTCTTGGGTGAGATGCCTCTGACACAGAGGTAATGTCAGGCGGGTGGACGAAGAGACCTTCCCGGAAGAGCTGGCCGACGCCCTCGTCGGCGTGCAGCGGCTGCTCAGGCGCAGGCTGCGCGCCGGGCTGACCGTGCCGAGACTGCGTGGCGCCGAGGTCGAACTGCTGCGCCTGGTCGAGTCCCGGCCCGGCATCGGCGTCTCCGATGCCGCCAAGGAACTGCATCTGGCCGGGAACTCCGTCTCGACCCTGGTCAACCAGCTGGTCAAGGACGGCCACCTGGTCCGCGAGACCGACCCCGCCGACCGGCGCGCCGCCCGGCTGCTGCTCACCGAGAAGGCCGAGACCCGGCTCTCGGAGTGGAAACAGCGGCGGGTCGCGCTCGTGAGCCGGCAGGTCACCCGGCTGGACGCGGCCGATCAGGAAGCCCTGCGCGCCGCCCTGCCCGCCCTGCGCGCGCTCGCCGTCAATCTGCACGAGGAGGCCGAGGACGCATGACATCCGACGCTGTTTCCTGTACCGGGCTGACCTACGCCTTCGGGGACACCAAAGCGGTGGCCGGGCTGGACCTGACCGTCGAGGAGGGCGAGGTCTTCGGACTGCTCGGCCCCAACGGCGCCGGCAAGACCACCGCCATCCGCTGCATCACCACCCTGCTCCCCGTCCCGGCCGGCATGATCCATGTCTTCGGCCGCGACACCGCCGCCGACCCGATGGCCGTACGCCGTCTGCTCGGCTACGTCCCGCAGCAGCTGTCCGCCGACGCCAACCTCACCGGCCGGGAGAACGTCACCCTGTTCGCCCGCGTCTTCGACGTCGCCCGCAAGGAACGCGCCGAACGCGTCGCCCAGGCCCTGGCCGCCGTCGACCTCACCGACGCCGCCAACCGGCTCGCCGGCACCTACTCGGGCGGCATGGTCCGCCGCCTCGAACTCGCCCAGGCCCTGGTCAGCGCGCCCCGGCTGCTGATCCTCGACGAGCCGACCATCGGCCTCGACCCGATCGCCCGGACCGGCGTGTGGGAGCACATCAACGCCGTACGCGAGGCGACCGGCATGACCGTCCTCGTGACCACCCACTACATGGACGAGGCCGACCAGTACTGCGACCGGGTCGGCCTCATGCACCGCGGCCGCGTCCGCGCCCTCGGCACCCCCGAAGAACTCAGGCGGGGACTGGCCGAGGAGCGGGGCACCGACGCGCTGCCGACCCTGGAGGACGTCTTCCGTGACGTCGCCGGCAGCGGACTCGAAGACGAGGGAGGGGATTTCCGCGATGTCCGAAGCACCCGCCGCACCGCGAACCGTGTCGGCTGACATCAGTCTGCTGCTGAAGCCGCCGGAGCCCCGCGCGGGCTGGCGCCTGCTGCCCGCCCGGGTGGTGGCGATGTGCGCCGTCGAGCTCCAGAAGCTCCGCCACGACCGCACCGAGCTCTACACCCGCGCCGTCCAGCCCGCCCTGTGGCTGCTGATCTTCGGCCAGACCTTCACCCGCATCAAGGCGATCCCCACCGAGGGCATCCCCTACATCGACTACCTGGCACCCGGCATCATCGCCCAGTCGGCGATGTTCATCGCGATCTTCTACGGCATCCAGATCATCTGGGAGCGGGACGCGGGCATCCTCAACAAGCTCCTGGTCACCCCCACCCCGCGCTCGGCGCTCACCACCGGCAAGGCCTTCGCGGCCGGCGTGAAGTCGTTGATCCAGGCCGCCGTCGTCATAGTCATCGCCGCCCTGCTCGGAGTGTCCCTGACCTGGAACCCGCTCAGGCTCCTCGGTGTCGGGGTGATCGTGATCCTCGGCTCGGCGTTCTTCTCCTGCCTGTCGATCACCATCGCCGGCATCGTGCTCAGCAGGGACCGCCTGATGGGCATCGGGCAGGCCATCACCATGCCGCTCTTCTTCGGCTCCAACGCCCTGTACCCGCTGTCCGTCATGCCGGGCTGGCTCCAGGCCGTCAGCAAGGTGAACCCGCTCAGCTACGAAGTCGACGCCCTGCGCGGCCTCCTCCTCGGCACGCACGCCCATCTGGCGCTCGACTTCGGAGTGCTGGCGGTGGCCGCGGTCCTCGGCATCACCGCGGCCTCCTCGCTCCTGGGGCGCCTGGCCCGTTGATCATGCGTGCGGAACGTGATGTGCGGCACGCCCGCGCAAGGGTTTTTCCGGCCGCTCGGCGGATTGTTCCTGCGCACGGCTTGATCAGCGATCAAAGGGGGTGAATTCCCTGGCCACAGCGCATTCTGCTCATTTGACAGTGCATTGAGCACACAGATAGGAAGCAGCTCTCTGAGGTCGAAGAGGTGCACTGTGTACGAGCCCAACGTGGTCGGGGACTGGCAGGAGTACGACGAGCATGCCGGTCTGCGTGTCCGCGTCCACCGTCTGGAGGCGGCCGAGCCGCCGCGCGGACGCGACGACGCCGCCGAAGGGCTCACGTACTTCAGCGTCCGGGTGACCGTCGAGAACCGCGGCGCCCTGCATCCCACCGTCCACCTCGAGGACGGCCAGATCGATGTGCGGCTCGGCCCCGACGGCGAGAGCGCCTTCATCGACTGGCGCAACTCGCAGTTCATCGAGGGCTTCGACGTCTACCCGCTGCGCCGCGCCACCGCCGTGCTGTTCGCGGCGGGACCGGAGGCGAGCCTCGGCCAGATCGACGTGCAGATCCAGCTGCGGGTCGACGACGAGTGGGCGGACCGCCGGCTGTGGGCGGGCGGCATCGGACTCGACGAGGGCGCCGCCCACGTGGGCGCGGGCCGTGAGGGCCTGGCCTGCCAGATCAGCAACTTCCTGCGGGACCAGGCCGAAGAGGGCACCGCCTGATCCCGCGCGGGCCTCAGTGCGGGATGCCGTCGATGATCTCGCGGGCGCCCTGACGCAGCAGCGCCACGGCGACCGAGGTGCCCAGCGTGGCCGGATCGAGCCGCCCCGCCCACTCGTGGGCGTTCAGCCGCGTCTTGCCGTCCGCGGTGAACACACAGGCCCGCAGGGACAGTTCGCCCCCGTGGTCCACGCGCGCGTATCCCGCGATCGGGCTGTTGCAGTGGCCCTGCAGCACATGCAGGAACATCCGCTCGGCGGTCGCCTCCCGGAAGGTGTCCGGATCACCCAGCGCGCTGACCGCGTCGATCAGCGCGGTGTCGCCCTCCCGGCACTGAAGGGCGAGGATGCCCGCGCCGATCGGCGGCATCATCGTCTCGGGGGAGAGGATCTCGCTGATCACGTCCTCTCGGCCGATGCGCTCCAGGCCGGAGACCGCGAGCAGCAGCGCGTCCGCCTCGCCCGCTTCCAGCTTGGCCAGCCGCCGGTTGGCGTTGCCGCGGAACGGCACGCACTCCAGGTGCGGGTGGGTGGCGGCCAGCTGGGCCACGCGGCGCACCGAGGACGTGCCGATCCGGGTCCCCTCCGGGAGTTCGTCCAGGGTGAGGCCGCCCGGGTGGATCAGGGCGTCACGGATGTCGTCCCGCTTGAGGAACGCCGCGAACGTCGTGCCCGCCGGGAGCGGCCGGTCGGCGGGCACGTCCTTCACACAGTGCACCGCGAGATCGGCCTCACCGGCCAGCAGCGCGGCGTCGACCTCCTTGGTGAACGCGCCCTTGCCCTCGACCTTCGACAGGTCGCCCATCCACTTGTCACCGGTGGTCCTCACCGGCACGACCTCGGTGCGCACACCGGGGTACAGGGCCGTCAACTCGCTTCTGACACGCTCCACTTGGGCCAGCGCCATCGGCGAGTCACGGGAGACGATGCGGATCAGTTCCGGGAGGGACATGCGGGACACGATAGACCCTGCGGAGGTTCGGTGTTTGACGCTCAGGGCTCAACGGGTAGGGAGTAGCGCGCCTTTTGCCTCGCGCGGGCGCCCATCCGGTCGTAGAAGCGGATCGCCCCTTCGTTCCACGTCGGCGTCTGCCACTGCACCTCGCCCAGCCCGAGCGCTCGGGCCTGCGCGACGACGGCGTCCATGAGCAGCACACCGAGTCCGAGACCGCGGTGCCCGGGCAGCAGGAACAGGCAGTCCATGTGCAGGTACTCGCGGCCCTCCCAGGTGGAGAGTTCGGGCGCGCAGGTGGCGTAGCCGACGAGTTCGCCGTCCGGGAGCTGGGCCACCAGGCAGCGCAGGCGGGGCGTGGGATTGTCGAAGAGGAGCGCGGCCAGCCGGGCGGGCAGGTCGGCCGGGGGCGGCGCGGCCTTCTCGTACTCGGCGTGCCGGGCGGCGAGTTCGGCGACCGCCGGGAGGTCGGCGCGCTCGGCGTGCCGGACGACGGCGGCCTTGCTCATCGGACCTCGCCCGTGAGGGTGTCCGCGCTCCAGGCCGCCAGCCGGCCGGCGAGCGGTCCGGTGCCGTCCAGGACGTGCCGGGAGTACGCGTTCCGTTCGTGCGCGAGTACGGCGGCCTCCCACACGCACGGCGAGAGTCCCGCCCGGCCGGGTCGCAGCGCGTCGGGCTTGCCCGCCGGGCCGGCGAAGATCACCAGGTCCGCCATGTCGCCCTCGATCCAGCTGTGGACGAGGACGTAGTCGCCGTCGCCGCCCGCGTGCACGATCGGGACGGCGAGCCCCAGGGAGCCCCGCAGCGGGCCGAGTTCGAGATGGCGCGCGGCGATCCGCAGCCCGGCTTCGGCGTCCTGGTCGGACACGGTGCGGCCGGGGGCCTCCAGCGCGTACACCTTCACCAGGTGACCGGCGGCCTCCCTGGTGCCCAACGGCCGCACGGGACGGGCGTGGTGGGAGTCGGCGAGGGCCGGCAGGGCCTCGGTGTCGACGGCGGCGGGCAGCTCCTGGTGAAGATCCATTCGGCCATCATCGGACGCCGGGCTCGGGTGCGTCCACCGCCGCCCACGAGACGACCGGTTCCGGCCGGGACAGCACCGCGAGCGCGACCGGCGCCAGGGCTCTGCGTCGCCATGAGGTGGTCTCAGGCGAGCGGCTCGCTGAGTTCGACCGAGCGCAGGGCGGCCGCGAGCGCCTGGTCGTCGCCGATGTCCAGGGCCGTGTCGGTGAGCTTGATGACGTGCTCGTCGCCGTGGGCGAGTGCTCGTTCCACGACCTCCTCGGCGGTGAGGCGTCCGGGCGGGGAGAAGGCGACGGCTGCCGCGGGCGCGTACATCGCCGTGACCGCCGCGGACGCCGTCCAGGCCGCCTGCAGACTGGGGACCCACTGGTCACGCGGCAGGGAATCCAGGGCCCGCAGCACGGCGTTGGGGGCCGTGGCGGCGTGCACGAGCATGGTCGGCTCGCCGTGGCCGTGGGTGGCGTAGCGGTGGGTCGCCGCGCGGACGAGCTCGGTGAGCCGCGCCTTCGCGGTGTCGGGGTCGGTGACGTCCCGCGCCCACACCGGCAGTCGGCGCACGGCGGCCAGCCGGTTCCGGAACCCCACGTGCCCGCGCTCGATGGCCGGTACGGCTTCCAGGGCGTCCGCGGCGGTGGTCGCGCCCGGCAGTTCCGCGAGCCCGGTCACGGGCTGGTGCCGTGCCGCCCAGTAGCCCAGCGCGTGCGCGAGCTCGGTGAGCCGGGGCGTGTTCTCGTCGGCCTCCAGGGCGCGGACGGCGTGGCCGACCCGGATGACGGTGTGCGTGGCACCGCCGTACAAGCCCGGCAGCAGGCGCGGCCACCACTCGGCGAGGACGTCCTTCCAGGGGCGCTCGGCGAGGGTGCGGGAGAAATGGTCCGTCCAGTCCGCGATCCGGCGCGGATCGCCCAGTGCCGAGGGCCAGTTGTCGTCCGTGACGGGGGCGGTGCGATCGGGGAAGTCCTCCAGCCTGTCCCGGTACAGGTCCAGCCACCGGTGCACCGAGCGGGCCTGGCCGTGCGCGGCGAGCGCCTCGACGACCATGGGGGCGTGGTTGGTCAGCCAGCCCTCCCGCTCCGGGCCCGACGCGTGGACGCGGTCCAGGGCCTCTTCGAGGTACCCGCTCTTGTCGCTCGTGTTGGTCGTGTCCATGCACAGGACGTTATGCGGGTGCGGACCGGCGGGGATCGGGCGCGGGACGGAACCCGCGGCCACGGAGGACCTAGGTCCCGCGCCCGATCGTGTCACCGGCTCAGGCGTTGGGGTCGAAGGAGATCCCCGACGGCTTCGCCGACGACAGGTGGGCCGCGAAGTTGGCGTCCTTGAGGCCGAAGTTGGCGCTGCCGAAGTCGTACGCGCTCAGCTTGTCGCGCAGCCCCGACGGGTAGCCGTTCCAGCCGACCAGCGGCGGGTACTGCCAGGTGCCCTTGGCGTTCTCCGGCGGCTCGTCGTTGGAGTTGGCCAGCCGGAAGCAGTGCGTGCTGATGCCGTCCTTGTGGTAGACGATCTTCGCGTGCGTGCCGTCGAAGCGGACGCTCGAGGCCGCGCTGACCGTGAACGAGCCGTGGTTGGACGTCGACACGTACTGGACCGTGCCGTTCTGCACCCAGACCACGACGTGCTCCCAGTCGTTCCGGTGTCCGCCGATGCTGCTGTTCGCGACCGCCTGGTCCTTCTCGAAGTACAGGCCGTACATGTAGGCGCACCAGCCGTTGTTGCACTTGTAGCGCGAGTACGTGTTGGTGTTGTCCAGGTCCGAGGCGTCGTGGCAGTCGCCGCTGAGCGAACCCGTCGGGTTCAGGCCGCCGTTGATCGTGCCGTCGGGGCCGATGGCGGGCGTCGAGTAGCAGCCGTCCGTGTCGTAGTCGAAGGCCGGCTGGTAGGTGAACTCGGCGCTCTCGGCGTTGGCGGGCAGCGCCTTGGGCGGAGCGGCGAACGCGGCGGAGGGGAAGGCGACGACGAGCGCGGCGGCGCCGGCCAGGCCGGTCAGCCACCTCGTACGGTGCTTCTTGAGCGACGATGACGCCACTGCGTCCTCCTCGTGATCCGGGCGCAGCCCAACGGCTGTGGGGTTACTGGGGAGTTCAGCTTCCCGGCTTTTCATGTCCGCGCCAAGAGGTCGAAGGCGTCGTTCCGGTTAAGGCCCGCCCAATTCTCCGATCATGACGGTTCGTCGGGGAGGTCGGCCGAGGAGTCCTCCGGCGCCAGATCCGGTCGCAGCCGCAGCCAGGACGGCTGGCGCAGCAACCCCGCCCGGGTGCGGGTGCTGTAGCGGACCTCGCCGACCAGCCGGGGCAGCACCCAGCGCGCGCCCGGGACCCGGGGCGCGGGGTCGAAGGGGCACACGTCCGTCGCCGCGGCGGCCAGCAGCGAGGCGAGCTCCGTCCGTTCCGCCTCGCTCCAGCCGGTGCCCACATTGCCGACGTACCGCAGCCGCCCTCCGCCCCGCTGGCCGACCAGCACCGCGCCGGGCAGGCCCGTGAGCCGGCCCTTGCCGGGCAGCCAGCCGCCCACGACGACGTCCTCGCTGAGCATGTTCCGGATCTTGATCCAGGCGCGGGAGCGCACCCCGGGTTCGTACACCGAGTCGAGCCGTTTGCAGACCAGGCCCTCCAGGCCGTGCTCACGGGTGGCGCGCAGGGCCTGCTCGCCGTGACCGACGAGGGCGGCGGGTGTGGACCAGTGCGGCCCGAAGAGTTCCAGCTCGTCCAGTCGCGCCCGCCGCCGTGTGTAGGGGAGGGCGAGGAGCGAGCGCCGCCCCAGGTGCATCAGGTCGAACAGCACGAGATGGACGGGCGCTTCGGCCGCCCGGCGCGCGGCCCTGGCAGGGGCGTGGGCCAACTGCATGCGCGGCTGGAGCAACTGGAAGTCCGCGTGCCCCTGTTCGTCCAGCGCCAGGATCTCCCCGTCGAGCACGGCGGGTGTGGCACCGAGCGCGTCGCCCAGCGACCGCAGTTCGGGATAGGCGCCGGTGATCTCCTCCCCGGACCGGGCGCGCAGTACGAGGTCGCCGTTCCCGGCGAGGTAGACGACCACCCGCTGGCCGTCCTGCTTGGTCTCGTAGGCCCAGCGTCCGTCCTGCGCGGCGGGCGGCAGGGTGCCGGGAGTGGCGAGCATGGGCGGGATCAGCGGGAGGGTCACGGGTGAGTTGTCGACGCGGGCGCCCGCCGCCACGCGCCCCGCCCTGCGGTTTCCCCTGAACGGGCGGCGCCCGGGAGCCTGCTCGGCCCTCTGCGCGAAGGGTGACGGACGGCAAGGCCGTCTACTTCAGTTCTCCTGGTACAGGTTGACGATGTTGCCGTCCGGGTCCCGCAGCCACACCGACCGGCGGCCCCAGGGCTGGGTGGTCGGCGGCTTGAGGATCTCGACGCCCTGGGTCGTGAGCCGTTCGTGGCGTGCGTCCACGTCGGTGACCCGGAACTCCAGGGTGAAGCTTCCGCTCGCGGCGGCGCTCATCGAACCGGGCACCATCGACTCCATCCCCTGGGTGGAGAAGAAGGACAGGACGGCCCCGGGAACCGTCACGCGGGCGAAGGGCCCCTCGCCCTCCACCTGCGCGTCGAGGACTCTCGCGTAGAAGGCGGCGAGCGCCGGGACGTCGTCGGTGATCAGGGAGGTGCCGGTGAAGTGTGGCCGCATCCGGGCATCGTAGGCGGCGCATCGGACAACACGGTGGGCGGCGCTGGTGACGGGCGGTCAGATGATGCCGCCGTTGGCCCGCAGCACCTGGCCGTTGACCCAGTGGCCCGCCGGGCTCACCAGGAAGGACACGACATGGGCGATGTCCTGCGGCGTCCCCAGCCGCTCCAGCGGAGGCTGTGCCGCCAGACGGGCGACGGTCTCCTCGTCCTTGCCGTCGAGGAAGAGGTCGGTCGCCGTCGGGCCGGGTGCCACGGCGTTGACGGTGACGTCCCGGCCGCGGAGCTCACGGGCGAGGATCAGGGTGACGGCCTCGACCGCGCCCTTGCTGGCCGCGTAGGCGCCGTACCCGGGAAAGGCGAGCCCGACGACCGAGCTGGAGAGGTTGACGAGCGCGCCGCCCGGGCGCAGTCGGCGCGCTGCCTGCTGGTCGACGACGAAGGTGCCGCGGATGTTGGTGCGGTACAGGGAGTCGAGCTCGGCGAGGTCGAGTTCCGCGACAGGGGACAGCGGCATCCGGCCCGCGGAGTGGACCACCGCGTCGACACCGCCGTACGTGGCCTCCGCCAGGTCGAACAGGGCGGCCACCTCGCTCTCGTCGGCGACGTCCGCGCGGGCGGCGAAGGCGGTGCCGCCCGCCTCCTCGATGGTGCGCACGGCGTCGGCTGCGGCCTCCTTGTTGCCCGCGTACCCGACGACGACCGCGAAACCGTCGGCGGCGAGCTGCTGGGCGATCTGCCGTCCGATGCCGCGCGATCCGCCGGTCACGATCGCGACGCGCTGTTCCGTCCGGGGCTGAGTGGTCATGACCGCATCCTTCTCTGTTAGCGCTGCTACGACCTGTCCGTATCAACGATAACACAGATTCGTAGCGTCGGTAACAGTGAATTCGTATCGTCGATACGAATGGCGTACGGTGGGGGCATGGATGCGAGGGAAAAGATCCTGGAAGCGGCCACCGAGCTGCTGGCCGGCGCGTCGGCCGCAGATGTCTCCACGCGTGCCGTGTGCGAGAAGGCAGGGGTCGGGGCGCCGATGCTCTACCGGCTCTTCGGCGACAAGGCCGGTCTGCTGGCCGCTGTCGTCGACCGGGGGTTCGAGCGGTACCTCGCGTCCAAGCGGGCGGCGCGGCCGAGCCAGGATCCGGTCGAGGACCTGAAGAGCGGCTGGGACAACCACATGCGCTTCGCGCTGGAGCACCCCAGCCACTACCGCCTGATGTACTCGCCCGAGCTGACCGTGCCCCCGGCGGCGGCCCAGGAGGCGCACGACCTGCTGCACGGCATCCTCGAACGCTGCGCGGCCGAGGGGCGGCTGACGGTGCCGCCCGCTCTGGCGACGCAGATGATCATGTCCGCCAATGTCGGCGCGGCCCTGTCGATGCTGACCAGACCCGAGCAGTACGCGGACGCGAAGTTCTCGCGGCGGCTGCGCGACGCGGTGCTGGACTCGGTGCTGGACTCGGCGACCCGGCCCGCCGACCTCGACGCCGACCTCGACGCGCCTCGGGAGGGCGGCTCGGTGCCCGTCGCGGCCGCCACGCTCGCGGCACGCCTGCGTGCCGAGCTGCCGCCGACGCTCACCTCGGCGGAGTCGGCCCTGCTCCAGCAGTGGCTGGAGAGACTCTCCGAGAGGTGAGGGTTCAGCGCTCCTCGGGCGGCAGCGCTGGCACCAGACCCGACTGATAGGCCATCACGACGAGCTGGGCCCGGTCCCGGGCGCCCAGCTTGGTCATCGCGCGGTGGACGTGGGTGCGCACGGTCAGGGGGCTGACGAAGAGCTTGGCCGCGATTTCGTCGTTGGAGTGCCCCTCGGCGACCCAGGCCATCACCTCGCGTTCGCGGGTGGTGAGACCGCTCAGGCCGTCGGCGGCCGCGAGCCGGGTGCCCAGGCCGGGGGCCGACAGGAAGCGGGTGATGAGGGTACGGGTGGCGCCGGGGGAGAGCAGGGAGTCACCGGCCGCCACGGTGCGGATGCCGTCGAGCAGGGCCTCGGCGGTGACGTCCTTGCCCAGGAAGCCGCTGGCACCGGACCGCAGCGCCTGCGCGACGTACTCGTCGATCTCGAACGTGGTCAGGATCAGGACCCGGGTGCCGGTCAGCTCAGGATCCGCGCAGATCGCGGACGTGGCGGCCAGGCCGTCGGTCCCCGGCATACGGATGTCCATCAGGATCACGTCGGGTCGGTGGACGCGCGCGAGGTCGGTCGCCGCGGCGCCGTCGGTGGCCTCCGCGACCACCTCCACGTCGTCGCACGAGTCGATGAGGATGCGGAAGGTGGCCCGCAGCAGGGCCTGGTCGTCCGCGAGCAGTACGCGGATGGTCATGAGATCCGTTCCCGGCGTTCCGGTGCGGCGAGGTCGGGCGGGAACCGGGGGCGGCCCGCCGCGTCCGGCCGGCCGGTGTCCCTGCGGCTGACGTCCGCCTGGAGGAGCGCGGGCAGCGGCAGCCCGGTCGCCATGGCGACGACCGTACGGACATGATCGTCGGCGTAGCGCCTCAAGGGGATGTCCATCTGCTCTCCGGTCGTGTCCTGGAACCCGGTCGTCTCCCGGAACCATGGTGGTCCCCGCGTGCCGGGCGCGGCGCGCGGCGTCCCGCCGACGGGCTTCGCGTCCGAGCAGCGCGGTCGGATCGTCAGTCTTCCCGAACCGGGTCCGCTCGTCGTCGTACCACCGCCGACTGTCGCGCCTACTGAGACGCAGTACGCGCCAGGGCCGGGTCCACCCCGGGCAGGACCTGATGGCCGGCGGTCGCCGGCCATCAGGGGCGGGGCGTCAGTGCCCGGACGGGGCCCCGGTCGACGTCTCCGCGGTCGCGGGGGCGGGAATCTCCGCCGGGACCGCGGCGCGCGGGCGCGGGATGAAGGAGGCGAGGGCGAAGGCGAGGAGCGCGGCACCCGCGCCGACCGCCATGACGGTCCTGAAGCCGCTCTCGGACGGCAGGGCGTAGCCGCCGAGGTCGATGGTCATCTGCGCGAGGACGACACCGGCGATGGCGCTCGCACAGGACGTACCGATGGACCGCATCAGGGTGTTGAGGCTGTTCGCGGCCGCCGTCTCCGAGGCGGGTACGGCGCCCATGATGAGCGCGGGCATGGAGCCGTACGTGAACCCGATGCCGGCGCCGATCACACACGAGACCAGCACCAGGTGCCAGACCTCGGACATCAGCACGATGTTCAGCCCGTAGCCGGCGGCCACGATCAGGGCGCCGATCATCAGCGTCACCTTGGGGCCCTTGGCTTTGGACACGGCAGCGGAGACCGGCGCCAGGGCCATCATCACCAGTCCGGACGGCGCCATGACCAGACCGGCCGTCAGCAGGGACCTGCCCAGGCCGTATCCGGTCCGGGTGGGCAGCTGGAGCAGCTGCGGCAGCACCAGCGACATCGCGAACATCGAGAAGCCGATCGCGATCGAGGCGAGGTTGGTGAACAGGACCTGGCGGCGGGCGGTGGTGCGCAGGTCGACCAGCGGCTGGACGGTGCGCAGTTCGAAGAAGCCCCAGGCCAGCAGGATGATCACGGCCGCGGCGAACAGGCCGAGCGTGGTGCCGCTGGTCCAGCCCCAGTCCGCGCCCTTCGAGATGGCCAGCAGCAGGGAGACCAGGCCGGCTGCCATGCCGACCGCGCCGACCGCGTCGAAGCGGCCGCCGGTGCGCACCCGGGACTCCGGCACGAGTGCCAGGACGAGGACGAGCGCTGTCGCGCCCATCGCCGCCGAAGCCCAGAACAGGACGTGCCAGTCGAAGTGGTCCGCGATCAGCGCGGCGGTCGGCAGACCCAGGGCGCCACCGACGCCGAGGGAGGCGCTCATCAGCGCGGTGGCCCCCGCCAGGCGCTCGGCGGGCAGCTCGTCGCGCATGATGCTGATGCCGAGCGGGATGACACCCGAGGACAGGCCCTGGAGGGCACGGCCGACGATCATCGGGACCAGAGCGTCACTGAGTCCGCAGACCACCGATCCGGCCACCAGCATCACCACGCTGAGCAGCAGCATCCGGCGCTTGCCGAACATGTCGCCGAGCCGTCCGACGACCGGGGTGGCGACCGCGGCCGCGAGCAGGGTCGCGGTGACCGCCCACGCGGTGTCCGAGGCCGGGGCGTCGAGCAGCTTGGGCAGCTCCGGCACGATGGGGATCACCAGGGTCTGCATCAGCGAGACGACGATTCCGGCGAAGGCCAGCACCGCCACGACGGCGTTCGGCCGCGGCGGGGCCACCGCACCCGCGTCGGCGGATCTGGCGGGAGCGTCGGACATGAGGGGCCTCCAAGGCAGGGGAGCGGCCGGAACCTGGCCGAGTTTAAGTCATGTGCTTGACTTAGCTTACTGAGCTCGCCTGTCGTGGTCCTGCGGTGATCGCGGGAGCGATGAGTGGGTTGCGTAGGCTTCCGGCACTGGAACGCGCCGTACCCCGGCGGACCTCAGGCGGCTCGAGGGACTGGCCGTCGGAGCGCTCAGTGAAGTCCCGGTGCGGGTGGTGAGCATGGCCGGCAGGACGGTACGCGAGGAACAGGTCAGCGCGACCCGGGAACTGATCCTCGCCGCCGCGGAGCGGCTCTTCGCCGAGCGCGGTGTCCTCGCGGTGTCCAACCGGCAGGTCAGCGAGGCCGCAGGGCAGGGCAACAACGCCGCGGTCGGCTACCACTTCGGCACCAAGGCCGACCTGGTCCGGGCGATCGCCCGCAAGCACCACGCCCGCATCGAGGAGATCCGCGCCCGGCTGCTGGCCGGGGCGCGCGGCTCCACGGATGTACGCGACTGGGTGGACTGCCTGGTCCGGCCGGTGCCCGAACACCTCGCCGCGCTGGGCAGCCCCACCTGGTACGCCCGGTTCTGCGCGCAGGTCATGACCGACCCGGTGCTCCAGCAGATCATGGTCGAGGAGTCGATGTCCTCGCCGTTGCTCCGGGAGATCGTCGAGGGCCTGAACCGCTGTCTGCCCGAACTGCCCGCCGACGTCCGCGCCGAGCGGGCCGAGATGATCCGCCACCTGATCGTGCACATGGCAGCCGACCGTGAGCGGGCGCTCGCGGAGAACACTCCGACGCCCCGCGCCAACTGGTACGACGCCGCCACCGGTCTCGGTGACGTCGTGGTCGCCATGTGGACGGCGCCGGTCACCCGGTAGAGGGGGGCCTGAGGCGGGCGGGGAGGCCGCCGAGAGGTGCGCGCTTCCCCACGAAGGGGCGGGGCTCCTGACCCGCGGGCAGCGTCGGCGACCGGCCGGCACCCGCCCTCCTCGCCGCTCAGCCCATCAGGGGCAGCTTTCCGACGATCTTGGAGACGCGGTTGCCCGGGCCGACGATGCTGACCGCGCAGTAGTCCAGTTCCGTGCTGTCGGTGTTCTCCACGGAGGCGGCGTAGTCGGTGTAGACGAGGGTGTGCTGGGCGACAGCGGGCATGTCGGCGACGAAGGTGTCGGCGTACGAGGCCGCCTTCTCGCGAATGGCGCGCAGCGTGGCCGGATCGGCGGTCAGTACGGAGCAACCCACCCAGGGCAGCGCCGGGTGGACGGACCCCGTGGCGTCCAAGACGTCCGCCCCCAGCAGGCCGGGAACTCGCGACACGGTCGGAGCGGCGGCGCAGACCGCGGCGTTCGCGGCGCGGCCCGGCGGCAGCTCGCTGTTGACGACGATCACCCATTTCAGGCGAGCCGAGCGGGTCGACAGGCTGAGGTCGACCTCGTTCGGGGTGAAGCCGACCGCCGTGCCGTCGGACTGATTGACCGTGGCCACACTCATGGGCTCGCTCCTCATTTCGTACGGAAGCTGAGCGAGATGCTAGACATGCCTACGGAAGTAAGCCAAAGAGACCGTACGTATGACGGAAGGATGGTTCCTGAGGTGGCCATGGACGAACTTGATACGGCGATTCTGAGGGAATTGCAGTCGGATGCACGGAAGACCAACCGGGAGGTGGCCGCAGCGGTCGGTGTGTCCCCGACCACGGCGCTCGACCGCACCCGGGCTCTGCGCCGACGCGGGATCATCCGGGGCGCGATCCTCGACGTGGACCTCACCGCGATCGGGCGCCCGGTGCAGGCACTCATCGCCGTGCGCGTCCGGCCACCGTCCCGCCCGGTGATCGAGAGCTTCCGCAACTGGGCCATGGGCCTGCCGGACATCCTCGGCGTCTTCGTCACCACGGGCACCGAGGACTTCATCCTGCACGCCGCCGTTCCCGACAACGCCAGCCTCTACGCCTTCGTCATCGACCGCCTCACCGAACGCCCCGAGGTCGCTGATGTGCGCACCTCGATCGTCTACGAACACCTCACGAACCACCGCATCCGCCCAGCGCACGGCATCGAGTAGTCGCCGTGGAGCCTCGGAGAAACGGCTTCTCCAGCGGGCGCAGGCCATCGCTTCGCCGGAGCGCCGGTTCAGGCGGCGCGGCCGGTCCGGGTGTGTCTCATCAGTCCCACCTGGGCCGCCCAGAAGGCGCAGTGGAAGCTGATGTTCGGCGACAAGGCCGTGCCGCACGGGCCGATGCCCGCGGCCGATCCCCGCCTGACCGCGCTCTGCGCGCTCGTCCACGCGGACCCCGCCGACCCGCGCACCCTGGCCGCCCTCGGTGCCGCGACCCAGGCCTCCGAGCGCACACTCAGCCGTCTCTTCCGCGGCGAGTCCGGCATGACGTTCCCGCAGTGGCGCACCCAGTCGCGCCTGTACCACGCGGCCCTGCGCATGCCGGCCGACGACGTCCCCGGCACGGCCGTCGCCCACCGCTGCGGCTGGTCCTCCGCGAGCGCCTTCATCGACGTCTTCCGCCGCTCCCTCGGCTACACCCCGGGCACCCACAACCGCCGCTCCCCGTAACCCCCGAGGCCGCCGTAGGAGGTGTCTGTACCGTCCAGTAATGTGCGCGGCAGCCCCCTGAAGGAGGAACCGTGTCACGGTCCCCACGTTCGCCCCTGCTGCTCGCCGGCCTGCTGGCCACCGCGGGTGTCGCCCACTTCCGCGCACCGCGCTCGTTCGACGCGACCATCCCCGAGGCCCTGCCCGGAAAGCCCCGGACCTGGACCTACGCCAGCGGCGCCGTGGAGCTCGCGCTCGCCGCCGGTCTGGCGCTGCCGAAGACCCGGCGGACCGCCGCGCTCGCCACCGCCGCCTTCTTCGTCGGGGTGTTCCCCGCCAACGTCAAGATGGCCGTCGACTGGCGCCACCGCCCCGCGCCCCAGAAGGCCGCGGCCATCGGGCGGCTGCCGCTCCAGCTCCCGCTCGTGCTGTGGGCGCGCAGTATCGCCAAGAACGCGGAGGGCCAGGCATGAGCAAGGTGATGGAGACCGGCGACACCGTCGAGGACTTCGAGCTCCCGGACGAGACCGGCACCAGCCGCAAGCTGTCCGAGCTGCTCGCCGACGGCCCGGTCGTCCTCTTCTTCTATCCCGCCGCACTCACCGCGGGCTGCACCGCGGAGGCCTGCCACTTCCGCGACCTTGCCGCCGAGTTCGCCGCCGTCGGCGCACAGCCCGTCGGCATCAGCGGCGACACCGTCGAACGCCAGCAGGAGTTCGCCGGACGCCACACCCTCGGCATGCCCCTCCTGTCCGACGTCGACGGCAAGATACGCGAGCTGTTCGGGGTCAAGCGCGGCTTCTCCCTGGCGCCCACCAAGCGGGTCACCTACGTCATCGCCGAGGACCGCACCGTGCTGGAGGTCGTCCGCAGCGAACTGCGCATGAACACCCACGCCGACCGCGCCCTCGAGGCCCTGCGCGCACACCGCGAGTGACGGACGGGGCCCGGTTGCCCCGTTTCGGTTGATGCGGTCTGACAAAGGGACCATCCTGGACGATATGGAGCACGTCTCCGCTACGGCGGTCACTGATGCCGCAGGCATGGTGACGGGGTGGAGCGAGGGTGCCCGATGGCTGACGGGACACACGGCCGAACAGGTCGTGGGGCGGCCGGCCCGGGAACTGCTTGCCGAGGACCCGCCCGGATCCGCCATGTCGGCGCTGAAGGGGACCGTCGTACTGCGGCACCGCGACGGCTCCCTCCTCACCGTCGTCCTGGACGCGTGCCCCATGCTGGGCGGTGACGGCACCCCGACCGGATACGTGATCACCGGCCGGCGCCCCGGCACCGAGCCGACCCTGGCCGGGCAGGCCTTCCAGCAGGCCTCGATGTCCATGTCGGTCTTCGACGCCCGACAGCACTACCTGCGCCTCAACGACGTGGCCTGCCGGGTCATGGGGGTGTCCGAGGACGCCCTGCTCGGCCGCTTCTTCTCGGAGACCGTCGAGGACGCCGAGCACAGCCGCGGATTCCTCGCCAACCTGCGCCAGGTCGTAGAGACCGGCAGACCGGTCCGCTACGAGAGCTTCACCGGCGCGCCCGCCCTCAACCGCGAACACGCCTGGACCTGCGAGATGTGGCCCGTCCGGGACGAGGGCTCCGCGGAACCGGTCGGCGTCGCCCTGGCCGCCTTCGACAGCAGCGACCAGTACTGGGCCCGGCAGCGGCTGGCCCTGCTCAACGAGGCGGCGGCCACCATCGGCACCACTCTCGACGTGGTGCGCACCGCCGAGGAACTCATCGGGCTCCTCGTGCCCCGCTACGCCGACTTCGCCAGTGTCGACCTCCTCGAATGGGTCCTCGGCGCCGACGAACAGCCGACCGCGCTGGAGGGCGACATCGCCCTGCGGCGCGTCGCCCACGGCTCCGCCCACGAGGGCACCCCCGAGGCCGCCGTCCGCCTCGGCGAGACGGACATCTACCCCGCCCCCTCACCGCCCGCGCGCGCTCTGCGGGACGGGCGGGCGGCCCTCAGCCAGGCCGGCGAGCCCGACTTCATGCGCTGGGTCGCCGAGCGCAACGCCCGCTCCCCGGAAGGCCGCTCCTACCGCAAGGGCGTCCACTCCGTCCTGGCGGTGCCGCTCAAGGCCCGCGGCATCACCCTGGGCGTCGTGGTCGCCGTCCGCATCGCACACCCCGACGACTTCGGTGACGACGACGCCGTCGTCGGCGAGGAACTCGCCAGCCGGGCCGCCGTCTGCATCGACAACGCCCGCCGCTTCGCCCGCGAGCGCACCACCGCCCTGGCCCTGCAGAACAGCCTCCTGCCGCGCGGTCTGCCCGGACAGGCCGCGGTCGAGGTCGCCCACCGCTATCTGCCCTGCGGCTCGCTGGCGGGCATCGGCGGCGACTGGTTCGACGTCATCCCGCTCTCCGGCAGCCGCGTCGCCCTCGTCGTCGGCGACGTCGTCGGCCACGGCATCCCCTCCTCGGCGACCATGGGCCGTCTGTGCACGGCGGTGCGCACCCTCGCCGACGTCGACCTGCCGCCCGACGAACTCCTCACCCACCTCGACGACCTGGTCACCCACCTCGCCTCGGACGACAGTGACGACCAGGTCGCCGAGCTGGGCGCCACCTGCCTGTACGCCGTCTACGACCCGGTCTCGCGCCGCCTCACCGCGGCCGCCGCAGGCCATCCGCCGCCGGCCCTCGTGCTGCCCGACGGCACCACGCGGCTCATTCCCGTCAGTGCCGGACCCCCGCTCGGCGTCGGCGGCCTGCCCTTCGAGGCCACGGAGATCGAACTGCCCGAGGGTGCCGTCGTCGCCCTCTACACCGACGGTCTCATCGAGGACCGGGACCGCGACGTCGACCACGCCATCGACGAACTGTGCCGCGCGCTCACCGCGCGGACGGACACCCTCGACGACCTGTGCGACACCGTCCTGAAGGCCGTACTGCCGGAAGAGCCCGGCGACGACGTGGCCCTGCTGCTGGCCCGGACCCGGGCCCTGGGCGCCGACCGGGTCGCCACCTGGGACGTCGAGCCCGACCCCGCGCACGTGGCCGCTACCCGGCAGGCCGCCACCGAGCAACTGGCCGCCTGGGGGATGGAGGAGGCCTCCTTCGTCACCGAACTCGTCGTCAGCGAACTGGTCACCAACGCCATCCGCTACGGCGAACCGCCCATCCAGCTACGGCTGATCAAGGACCGTACCCTCATCTGCGAGGTCTCCGACGGCAGTTCCACCTCACCCCACCTGCGGCGCGCCCACGCCTTCGACGAGGGCGGCCGCGGGCTGCTGCTGGTCGCCCAGCTCACCCAGCGCTGGGGGAGCAGGCAGACGGGCAGCGGCAAGACGATCTGGGCCGAACAGTCGCTGGAACCGCCCGACTTCTGACCGTCGCGCTCACGGGAAGGAGCACGCTCACTGGAAGGAGCAGCCGGGGTTCGGCACGTCCTCCGAGTACGGCGACCCGTGCGGGAGTACGTACAGCACCTCCAGGACGAGCGGGGTGTTCCCCTCGTTGCGGCCGAGGTGGACGTCGCCCGGCCCGCCCGGCTCGCGCACCACGGTGCCCTGCGGATAGACCCCGTCACTGGCGCAGTCGGCGTGGTAGTGGCTGAGCGTGCCCTGCTTGACGTACCCGTAGACGAGGCCGTCGTGGTAGTGCCAGCCGGTCGCCTGGCCCGGCGGGACGGTGATCTTTCTGAGGACGTAGTCGGTGTCGCCCACGGTCTTCCGGGCGATGAGCGTGCCGGTCACTCCGGGGCCGGGCGGGGTCGCCTGTGCGACGCCGCCGGTGAGGACGGTGGCGGTGACGACGGCGCCGGTCATGGCGGTACGGAGCGCGATGCGCATACGGAAGGCCTCCTGGCTCGAGTGTGTGAGCGACGACGTGCGGTGCGGAACGCCGCGGTGCGGAACGCCGCAGTGTGGAACGCAGTGAGTATCGCTGTGAACATAGAGGCACACAGGGCCAGTTGGGGTGTTGTTCGGGGGATCTTCCGGCTCAGGTCTCCTCGGCGGCGACCTGAGCCAGGGTCCGGCCGGACCGTACCGAGCGGGCCCGGCGCGGATTCGGCGCGCCGTGTCCGCGCGCCCGGCCCGCGGCGGTCTTCACCAACAGCCAGTTGTCCTCGCGGAAGCGGGTGAGCGCGTACTCGCCGCGCAGCTTCGTCCCATGGAGCCGGAACCTGGCGTGCCCGTCCGCCAGCGACCGCGCGAAATCGACGGGGTGCCCCTGACGGTCGTGGCTCAGGGGTTCGTACGTGCCCCGGTCCCAGACGATCACGGTGCCGCCGCCGTACTCGCCCTCAGGGATCACGCCCTCGAAGTCCTCGTACTCCAGCGGATGGTCCTCCGTCGGCACGGCGAGGCGCTTGTCCTTGGGGAGGCCGGAGGGGCCCTTCGGGACCGACCAGGACTTCAGCACGTCGCCGACCTGGAGCCGGAAGTCGAAGTGCGTCGTGCTGGCGTCGTGGATCTGCACGACGAACCGGGGCGCGGCGCCCGTGGGGGCCGCCCGCCCTTCCGGCTCACGTGTCCGTCCGAAGTCCCGCTTGCCGTGGTAGTCCCTCAGTCGCTCACTCACCTGCGGCTCCTTTCGGAGACCCCGGGTACCCCTGCCGGTGCTCAGAACTCCTCGTGCGTCTCCGGGTCACCACCCAGGCGCCGGTGCGCACGGTCACCGATCGCCGCCACCTCGGCCTCGCTCAGCTCGAAGCCGAACACGTCGAGGTTCGCGCGCTGCCGCTGAGGGTCGCCGGACTTCGGGATCGGCAGGGCGCCGAGCTGGATGTGCCAGCGCAGGATCACCTGGCCGGGCGTGACACCGTGCGCCTCGGCGACGCCCGCCACGGCCGGGTCGTCCAGGAGGTCCGAGCCCCGGCCCAGCGGGCTCCAGCTCTCGGTGACGATGCCCTTGCCGGCGTGGAAGGCGCGCAGCTCGTCCTGGGGGAACAAGGGGTGCAGCTCGATCTGGTTGACGGACGGCAGGACCCCGGTCTCCTTCTCCAGCCGCTCGATGTGCGCCGGGGTGAAGTTGGAGACCCCGATCGACCGTACGAGGCCGTCCTCACGCAGCTTGATCATGGCCTTCCACGAGTCGACGTACTTGTCCACCCGGGGCAGCGGCCAGTGGATCAGATACAGGTCCACGTACTCCAGGCCGAGACGGGCGCGGGACTCCTCGAAGGAGGCCAGGGTCTCCTCGTAGCCGTGGTGGCGGCCGGGCAGCTTCGTGGTCACGAGGATCTCCTCGCGCGGGACACCGCCGGTGGCCACACCACGGCCGACACCGGTCTCGTTGCGGTAGTTCGTCGCCGTGTCGAGGAGCCGGTAGCCGCTCTCCAGAGCGGTGGCGACCGCCCGCTCCGCCTCGGCGTCGTCCATCGGCCAGGTGCCCAGACCGAGGGCGGGGATCTTCGTACCGTCGTTGAGCGTGTGCGTCGGGATGCTCATCACGTCCGGACCTTCCCTTGACTGCGTTGTCCTTCCAGCCTCACGGATACGGTGACCACACGGGACGTCGTCCGGCTCGTCGGCGTGTCGCACAGGGCCGTCCGCGTCGTGTTCACGTTGCGGGAACGGCCGTGCTGGGCAGTCAACCATGGGTCAGGTGCCTTGCGGGGCGCGGACCTCGGACAGATGCCGGCGGACAGACGGAGCACGCATGACGAGGGACCAGGGCACGGCGGAGCGGGACGCGGGCATCGAGGTGAGCCCGGTGGCCGGGCACATCGGGGCCGAGATCACGGGGGTCGACCTGTCGGCAGAGCTCGACGATTCGGTGGTCGCCGCGATCCGGGCCGCGGTGCTGCGCTGGAAGGTGGTGTTCTTCAGGGGGCAGAAGCTCGACCACGCGGGGCACATCGCCTTCGCCCGCCGGTTCGGCGAGCCCGTCGCGCCGCGCAAGCGGGGCAGCGCCTCGCCCGCGGACTTCCCGGAGGTCGAGACGACCGCCGACCGGCTGGAGCTGGGCGGGAAGTTCGGCATGGAACACGAGGAGTGGCTGGAACGGCGCCGCCACACCCTGCTGCGCGGCTGGCACTGCGACCACGGCGCCCGCGTCGACCCGCCCGCGGCGACGATCCTGCGCGCCGAGTCCGTCCCGCCCTACGGCGGCGACACCCAGTGGTCCAACCTCGCCGCCGCCTACGCCGGACTGTCCGCCCCGGTGCGGGAGTTCGCCGACGGCCTGCGCGTGGAGCACCGGCTCGGCGTCGGCTACCAGCCCCGTCCGGGCGACGACGCCTACGTCCGGCACCTCCTGGACCACCAGGTGGCCTCCCTGCACCCGCTGGTGCGGGTCCATCCCGAGACGGGGGAGCGGATCCTGTGCGTCAACGGCTACTACGTCGAGCAGATCGCCGACCTCTCCCGCGCCGAGAGCCGGGCGATCCTCGACATGCTCCTGGAACAGGCGGTCCGGCCCGAGTACACGGTCCGCTTCCGCTGGGAACCCGGCAGCGTGGCCTTCTGGGACAACCGCGCCACCATCCACCTGGCCCCCGGCGACAACGCCCACCTCGGCTTTCCCCGGACCATGCACCGGGTGATGCTGGCCGGGGACGTGCCGGTGGGGGTGGACGGGAAGCCGTCGGAGGCGATCACCGGCACTGAGGTGGGGCGCTGGTGACGTGGGACGGGCGAGGCCGTGGAGGCGGGAGGACGCGGCGGAGGTGTCAGCCGAGATGCCGGGCGAAGAACCGCAGCGTGCTGTCCCTCTCGAACGCCGGGACCTCACCGTGCCTGCCGGGGTTGGCGTGCAGCGTCTTCTCGGTCGAGGCGAAGGCGTCGAACAGCGCCAGGCCCTGCTCCCGCGGCACTCGCTCGTCGTCCCACTGCACGAGGAACTCCACCGGTGCGGTGATCCGCGCGGCGGTCCCGGCCGCCACCTCGGCACCGGCGAGGCCCAGCACCGCCGCCCGCACCCGGGGCTCGGCGGCGATGAGCGGGACACCGATCACGCAGCCCAGTGACACACCCCAGTAGCCGACCGGGCCGGTGCCCACATGACTGAGCTTCTGGACCGCGGTGAGGACCGACTGCCACTCCGGCACGATCTCGCGGACCACCAGCGCCCGGAAGCCGGCGATCAGGGGGGCCAGGTCCGTACCGGCGGCAAGCCGGTCCTCGTACTCGGTCGCGATCCGGGTGAACTCCTCATGGTCCGGCCGCTCACCGTGGCTGGGCGCGTCGACCGCCACCACGGCGAAACCGCATTCGGCCACGAAACGGTGCGCACGCTCCACGACATCGGGGGTCTTCTTGTGCTGACCGCCGCCGTGCCCCATGGCAATGAGGGGGCGGGGCCCGTCGGCACCCCGTGGAGTCCACAGCACGCCGGGGATGCCGTCGAGGAGGAAAAGCTGTTCGAAGACGCCGTCGGATGACGTCTCAGCCGTGAAGCGCATGGCGTTTTTCGGGCCTTTCGGGGTGCCTGCCGCAGGGGCTTTACGGTGTGATCGCCAGAGGACCGCGTCGCTACACGCCCGGCTGCCACCCCAGCGCAGGGCCCAGCTCGGTCGCCATGTCCGTGAGGATCTGCACGTAGTCCTCGTGCTCGAAGGTGAACGGCAGCGCGAACGCCACCTCGTCCACCTCGCGGAACGCGGCGTGCGCGTGCAGCCGTTCGGCGATCTCCCGCGATGTGCCGACGATGTCCGGTGCGAACATCAACCGCGCCGGGCCCTGCGGTGACGCGGTACGGGGGGTGCGCTTGGCCGCGTACTCCTCGTACTTCGCGCGCTGCTGCGGCGAGGCCGAGTCCGTGGGGATGACGACGAGGCCCTGGGAGACGCGGGCGCCCTCGCCGTCCGGGTGAGCGGCGCGGAAGGCGCGGATGTGCGAGAGCTGGATCTCCGCGAAGTCGTACGGCCCCTCCGGAGCCTCCGCCTTGACGACGCTGCTGGTCAGGAAGTTCATGCCGTGCTCACCGGCCCAGCGCGCCGAGCTGAGGCTGCCGCCGCCGTACCAGAGACGCCGGCCGAGGCCGGGGGAGTGCGGCTGGACGCGGTCCGAGAAGACCTCGAAGCCCTGCACCCCGCTGAAGTCGCTGGCCGGTTTGCCGCGCACGAGGTCCAGCAGTCGCCGCACCCGCTCGTAGGAGAAGTCCTCGGCGTCGGCCGTGTCCGGGTACAGCGCGCCCTTGACCTCGTCGAAGTGCATCGGCGGGCCCACGCTCACCCCCGGGTTGACCCGGCCGCCGGACAGTAGGTCCACGGTCGCCAGGTCCTCGGCCAGCCGCAGCGGGTTCTCCCAGCCGAGCGGGATCACCGCGGTGCCGAGCTCGATGCGGCTGGTGCGCTGCGAGGCCGCGGCCATGACGGCGACGGGGGACGAGATGCCGTACTGGAGATGCCGGTGGCGCAGCCACGCGCTGTCGAAGCCGAGCCGCTCGCCCAGCTCGATGATCTCCAGCGTGGACTCGTGGCCGCGCCGCGGATCCGCCTCGTCGAACAGGCCGATGGTCAGGAAGCCCAGCTTGCGCAGGGGGCGAGGGGTCGGCGGCACGGGCTCCTCCGGAGTGTTTGACATATCAACCAGTGCAGCAGTGCCAACCCGGCCCTCACGCGTGGTGTTCCCGGTCAGCGGGCCTCGCGGGTCAAGTTCGGGTCAGGGGAATGGTCACCTCGTCCTCGACCGGCGGGTCGATCTCCTGGGCGAGGTTGCCGGTGGCCGCGAAGCAGCGCAGCCGCACCGCCTGCGGGGTCACGTCCAGGCGCAGGAAGCACTTGAAGAACGGCGGGCTGTACGTCGCCGAGCTCGGCGAGAACAGCTGGGTGTAGATCTTGCGCACCGGGAGGCGGAACCGTGAGGTGCGGTCGGGGCGGCCGCCCGCGCCCAGGAGACTGGCGATGAGGCGGGTGCGGAAGGTGACGCGGGCCGGCTCGCCCGGGAGGCGGGTGGGCGGGATGCCGAGCCGCTGGGCGATCACCGCGGTGGCCTCGGCCTCGGTGAGCGTGAAGAAGCGGCGCAGGTGCAGGCGGCGGCCGTAGAGCCGGCTGTAGAAGGCCAGGGAGTCGCCGCGCAGGGGATAGCAGCGGAAGTCCTGCTCGGTGACGTTCGCGATCGAGACGTGCGGGATGGTGTGGGTGGCGTGCATGAACGCGCCGCCGCCGCCCGAGACGACGTACTGGATGGTGCGGCCGTCCACGTCGACCGGATAGCGCTGGTAGTTGTGGATGTCGCCGCCTATCGCCGCGACGTAGTGGTGCTCCGCATCGCGCACGATGTCGTCCACCGTGCCGCCGCCCTCGATGGCGCAGGGGTGGTGCTCGCCGTCCACGTACAGCGGCGAGCCCGTGATGAGGATCTTCGGGCGCGGGCCCCGGGAGACCTCGCGCAGCCAGGCGCCCTGTTCGGCGTCGAGCGTCCCCAACAGCCCGGTGTCTATGCCGATGATCCGCAGTGGGCCGGCGTCCACGGCCCAGTACGGGCCGGGCTGGACGGCCTGTTGGGCGGGAGCCGCACGCAACCGGCGTGCCTCGTCGAGGTGTTGGCCGTCGTCGGTGCGTGGCCGGTGCCACAGCAAGGAGCGCAGCCAGGCACGGGTCAGGGGCCGGGGTGCCGGCTCGGGGTCCAGCGGCGGGGCGTCGCCGCAGAAGACGCGCATGAAGGCGCCGAGGTCCTCGTACCAGTCGTGGTTTCCGGGTATCGCGTAGATCGGCGCCGGATAGTCCTGGTACGGCCGGAAGAACTTCGTGCCGTAGTCGTCCGCGCTGCCCACGGGGTAGATGACGTCACTGGCGACGACCGCGAAGCGGGTGTCCTGACCGATCTTCAGCAAGCCCGGTACGACGGCGTACTGGGGGTCGTCGCCCTCGCCGGTGTCGCCGATCACCATGAAGGAGAACGTCTCCGGGTCCTCGCGCCGTATCACCTTGTCGGCGGGTGCGCCGGCCGCCGCGCGCTGGGCCACCCAGCGGCTTCGGGTAGGGCCCGTGGGGTCCCCGAACCAGGAGGCGACCACGCCGTTGCGGGCGGCCCACAGCGTCTTCGGGTTCAGCCAGGAGATCTTCTCGACCTCGGACGGCATCAGCCGCTTGTACTCGCCGAGTCGGGCGGAGCCCCAGCCGGCGCCTTCGGCGGTATCGCGTGAGGAGTCAGACACCGGTGCACCGTAACAACGATCTAGAACGGGCCGGGAAGGGGGAGTGCCGTAGGGCGCGGCCCCCTCCCCGCCGTCACCGGGGCGGTGGGGACGGAAAGGGGGTGGCTCTCGGGGTGGCTCTCACCTCTGCGGGCTGTGCGGTGCGGCCCATTGCGGATCCTGCGCCTGCGGTGCGCGGGCGTGGATCACCCGGTCCTCCTGCTCTTCGAAGAGCGAGCCGGACTGCGGTGCGGTCCGCGCGGATGCGTCGGAGGAGGCGGACGTGCGGTTCCAGTCGCCGTCGCCGAGCACCAGGAGCGGGTCGAACATGACCACCACGCCTGCCAGCAGCAGGAAGATCGCCGGCCCCAGGAGCATGGGCAGCAGCAGCGAGGTGGGCGAGTCACCCGCCCACGACCCGCCGGTGGTGCCGTGCACGTGGACGCTGACCGCGGACATGCCCGTGTAGTGCATGCCCGTCACGGCGATGCCCATGATCAGGCTGGCCCCGAGGCTCGTCAGGAAACCCCGGATCGAGACGGCGGCCCACAGGGCCGCGGTCGCCGCGGCGATCGCGATGAGCACCGAGAGCGCGACGACCGCGGGGTCGTACCGGATCGTGCCGTTGAGGTGCAGCGCCGCCATGCCGAGGTAGTGCATGGCCGCCACGCCGAGCCCGGTGATCACGCCCGCGAAGGACAGGTTCAGGGTGCTGGCGCCTCGATGGCCGACGATGAACACGCCGATGCCCACGACGACGATGGCCACGGCGAGACTGAGGACGGTGAGGCCGGCGTCGTAGCGGATCCGGGTCTCCACGACCTGGAAACCGATCATCGCGATGAAGTGCATCGTCCAGATGCCGCAGCCGATCGAGGCGGCGCCGAGCGCGAGCCAGCCCGCCTTCCACGACTGGTCGCTGAGCAGGGTGCGCACGATGCAGCGCAGCCCCAGGGCCCCTCCCAGGCACGCCATGAGGTAGGCGGCGACAGGGGTCACCACGCCGTAGCGGAACCCGTCGACCGTGCCTTCCATAAGCCAACTCCCCCCAGAGTCCTGGCCGGTTGTGGAGGAAGAGTTACGGCTGGGGATCGCGTAAAGCAAGGCGTTACCGAGGGTAAACAAGGAACTCTCGTGCGGCGTGGTTGAACTTTAGTCACATGAGAGCGAGTTCCGGCCAAGTGGACTCCATGGCCGCGTGTCTGTGCCAGAGTTGAGCGCTTTTCAGGAAAAACAGTGGCTGCTTGGTCGTCGTTCGTGAACGATCATTCCGTGACCACGCGCACCGGACAGCCGCCCTCCCCCGCCCGTCCCCTCGCACTGATCACGGGCGTGGGCCGCACCGTCGGCGTCGGCGCCGGCATCGCGCGACGGCTGGCGGCCTCGGGGTGGGACATCGCCTTCACCTACTGGAACCCGTACGACGCCCGCATGGCCTGGGGCGCCGAGCCCGGCGCGACCGAGGAGATCCTCAGGAGCCTGGCCGAGCGGGGCGCGGCCACCGCCGCGATCGAGGCGGACCTCGCCGACCCCGGGACCCCGGCCCGGGTCTTCGACGAGACGGAGCGACGGCTCGGCTCCGTCACCGCGCTGGTGATGAGCCACTGCGAGTCGGTCGACTCCGGTCTGTTCGACACCACCGTCGAGAGCTTCGACCGGCACTTCGCCGTCAACACACGGGCGACCTGGCTGCTCATCCGTGAGTTCGGCCGCCGCTTCGGCTCGGAACGGGGTACCGGGCGGATCGTCAGCCTCACCAGCGACCACACCGTCGGCAACCTGCCCTACGGGGCGAGCAAGGGTGCCATGGACCGGATCACCCTGGCCGCCGCCCATGAGCTCGCCCACCTCGGCGTGACCGCCAACGCCGTCAACCCCGGGCCCGTCGACACCGGTTGGATGACCGAGGAGGTCCGCGCGCACTGCCTCGACGCCACACCGCTCGGCCGCCTCGGCACCCCGCAGGACACCGCGCACCTGGTGGACTTCCTGTGCTCACGGGAGGGGCAGTGGGTCAACGGACAGCTGCTGAAGAGCAACGGGGGTATGGAGTAAGGCTGTTCCGGGCATCGGGGATCAGTTGCCGCACCTCCGCCGCATCATCGGCGCGACCTCATCCGGCCGGGGCGGGCGCCGGCCTCAGCACCAGCAGGGCGCCCTCCCGTGCCGCGATCATGGCGAACGGGAAGCGGTCGGCCTCCAGACACAGGCCGACGTCGTCCGGGTGGACCCCCGGGTACCCCTTGCGTGCGTCCTCCGCGAGCGCGGCCGCCCAACGGGAGTCCCGCGCGCGGCGGAGATACGGTGCCGCGTCCACCTCGTCGGACTCGACGCGGCGCCCGATGTACTCGGCACACGCGCGATCCTCCTCGGCCCGCCCCTCCTCGCCGGTGACGACGAACGTCACCTCCTGCGCGCCCCGTTCACGCAGGCACCGCGCGGTCGCGCCGGCCACGACGAAACTCGCGCACAGCACCAGGCCGGCGTCGGCCACCGCGAGGGCGCCCACCGTCCCCGCGGTCGTCTTCTGCACGATCGTGCGGCCGGACAGGTCGTGGGTCGCCAGCATGGCCGGGGAGTTGAACACGTCGAAGCCGGGTGCGGGCGGACCGTCCTTGAGGGCCAGCCAGCCTCGGTGACGTGCCTTCAGCTCCAGGGCCTCGTCCTCCGAGGAGGCCAGGACGATCCTCTCGGCGCCGCCGGCGAAGGCCCATGCGGCCACCGTGAACGCGCGGAGGACATCGACGACGACGGCGACGGCGGGAGTCCGCGTCAACTCCGGGATGCCCAGCAGATGAGAGCGCACCCCGCCCATCCTGCCCCAGCTCGGCCGTACGCGTCCGGGAGTCACTGCGCGGGGCCGCCGGCCTACGGCCCGAGCGGTGTCGCGCGCCCGAGCGACCTCCCTGGAAACGGGGTCGTGGCCGACACCTCCAGCCTGAGCCCGGGCCGGCCGGCGGCCTGGCGATCCTGCCTGCCTAGAGCGCCACCACCCGCCCGCTGCGGCCCTGGAGGCGGACCGCGGCCAGGGAAGCGCAGACCACGGCCGCCCCGAAGAGCGTGCCGCAGGCCACCATCGCGGTGCGGAGCTCGCCCGCGAGAGCGGCGCGCAGACCGTGGGCCGCCCAGTAGCCGGGGGAGACCGGGGCCACGTCCGCCACCCACCCGGGCAGGACGCTGAGCGGGACGAGCGCGCCGCCGACGCTGCTCAGGAGCATGCCGCCGATGTCGTAGGCCGCGGAGAGCTCCCCCATGGAGCGGACGAGAACACCGAGCAGTGCCCCGAGGCCGAGCAGTGCGCAGCTCCAGCTGAGCAGGACTCCCAGCAGCAGGATCGGGTGCGGGACGCGCAGTCCGAACACGCACACGCCGAAGCCGACGATCAGGAGCTGCTGGGTGAGCAGGGCGGTCAGGACGGGCACGGCCTTGCCGAGGAGCAGCTCCGCCGGACGCAGGGGCGTACCGCGCAGCCGGTCCCAGGTGCGGCCGAGCCGCTCGCTGAGGATCGCGTTGCCGGAGATGCTGAGCGCGAGCAAGGAGAAGGTGACGAGCGTGCCGACGACCGCCTGTTCGGTGCCGGCCGTGTTCCCCTGGGCGGAGACGTAGAGCGGGCGCAGCAGGGCCATGAAGACCAGCGGCATGATCATCCGGCTGAGCAGCGGGCCGGGTTCGCGCAGCATCAGCAGGGTGTTGTGGCGTATGAGGACACCGAGGCGGGTGGCGGATTCAGGCGGCGTCATGAACCTCGGCCCCCTCGGTTGCCGCGGCCGTCCCGGTCTCCAGGGAGTGGTAGAGATCGTCGAGGCTCGGGCGGTGTACGTCGACGGAGGCGGGCGTCCGGCCGGAGGCGAGCAGGGCCGCCAGGTCGGCGCCGGGATCGGCGGTCGGCATCCGCAGCTCGGGTTCGGCGGGATCGGCGAAGGTGACCCGGAGTTCGCCGGGGAGATGGCGGGTGAGTTCGGCCTGGGTGCCGCGTGCGATGACCCGGCCGGCCCTGGCGAGGGCCAACGTGGCGTCCAGATCGACCAGTTCGGGAAGGTAGTGGGTCGTGTAGACCACGGCGGCACCGGCCTCGGCGCGTGCCCTGACGGCGGCCAGCAGGGCCGAGCGGGTCTCCGGGTCGGCCCCCGCCGTCGGCTCGTCCAATAGCAGAAGGGGCGGAGAGCCGACCATCGCGGTGGCCGCCTGGACCCGGCGGCGCTGACCGCCGGACAGGACACCCACGGGCCGGTCCGCGAGCGCCGACAGCCGAAGCTCCTCCAGGACCCGCGCGATCCCGGCCTCGCGGCGCCGCCCGCGCAGCCCCGCGAGCCCGGCGAGCAGCCGCAGGTTCTGCCGCACCGTGACGCTGCCGTACAGGGCCAGTTCCTGCGGAGCCACCCCGATCAGCCGCCGCGCGGTGCGGCCTTCGGCCAACGCGTCGTACGGCCCGATGCGGATCCGGCCCGCGTCGGGGCGGACGAGGCCGGTGACGATCTCCACGAAGGTCGTCTTGCCGGCCCCGTTGTGGCCGATCAGTCCGACGATCTCGCCCGGTTCGACCGTCAGATCGAAACCGTCGAGCGCGCGGCGGCGGCCGTAGGACTTCACCAGCCCGTGCGTGACGAGCATCCTTCCCCCTCAGGTCTACGGTGTATACGTCTACACTGTAGACCCATGAGTGGCAGGCGGGAAGAGATCCTGGACGCGGCACTGGCCCTCGCGGACGAGCGTGGCCTGGAGGCGGTGTCGATGCGGGCACTGGCCGACCGCGTCGGTGTCACGCCGATGGCGTTGTACCGGCATGTCAAGGACAAGGCGGCGCTGCTGGACGGCATGGTCGGACGCCTGCTGTCCGCACTGCTGCCGTCGGACCCGGCACGGGAACCGGCCTGGGACGAACGGCTGAACGCCCTCGCGTACGCCTGCCGGGAGGTGACCCAGCGTCACCCCTGGGCCGCCCACCTGCTCTTCTCGCGCCCCGCTGTCACCCCGGACGCCGTGCGCGCGGTGGACATCATCTATCTGGCCCTGATCGAGGCCGGGGTCCCGGAGCCGGAGGTGCCCCGCCTGGAGCGGCTGATCAGCACCTTCGTCATCGGCTTCGCCGCCTCCGAGGCCTCGGGCCGCTTCACCCCCGGCACCCTGGACCCGCGCGGCCGCCGCGGCCGGCTCCCCGAGAGCGAACTTCCCGGACACAGCAGGCTCGGACCGTGGCTGGACCTTCCGGTCGACCTCACCGCGGAGTTCGAGGCCGATCTCGCGGACATCCGGCGGCTGGTGCAGGAGGTCGCGCGGGGGAGGGGTGAGGCGGCTACGGCCGCCGCCGGCCACCGCGCCCCTCAGGGCCGAGCGGTCAACTCCCCGCGGTCCGGCTGAGCTCGGCGAGCGTCAGGACGTGGCCGCCGATGCCCCAGCCGCCGTCGGGGACCTCCTCGACGAGGACGAGGGTGGCGGCGCGGGCGCGTTCGCCGTAGAGGTCCACGTAGAGCTCGGTGGTGCGGGTGATGATCTGGTCCTTCTGCTCCTCGGTGAGGGTGCCGGCGGGGACCTTGAAGTTCGCGAACGGCATGAGCGTGCTGCTCCATCTGTGTGGTGGGTGATCGGTGTGCGCACACCACGGTCGTCCGGTGCGGCAGGCGCAGCCAGGGCTGCGTCCACCCTGGGGTCGGCATCCCCTGGCTCCGCCTCCGTCTCCCGCGTGATGATGGCGGGATGAACCTCGCCGAACTCGCCGCGTTCCTGAGATCCCGGCGTGACCGCGTACGGCCCGCCGACGTCGGTCTGCCCACCGGACCGCGGCGCCGGGTCCCCGGCCTGCGACGCGAGGAGGTCGCCCAGCTGGCCGGCCTGTCGGCGGACTACTACACCGAGCTGGAACGCGGAGGCGGCGTGCAGCCCTCCGCTCAGGTGCTGGCCGCGCTCGCCCGGGCGCTGCGCCTCGGCGGCGACGAGCGCGACCACCTGTTCCACCTCGCCGACCGGCCCGTCCCCACCGTGGCCCGGGGCTCCAACGCCCACGCCCAGCCGGCCCTGCTCGGACTGCTCGACCGGCTCGCCACGACACCCGCGCAGATCATCACCGACCTGCACGAGACCCTCGTCCAGAACGAACTCGCCGCCGCGCTGATCGGCCGCGCTCCCACCCGCCGCGGCGCGCCCGGGAGCT
This sequence comes from Streptomyces sp. NPDC001668, assembly GCF_042893155.1. Classification (NCBI taxonomy): domain Bacteria; kingdom Bacillati; phylum Actinomycetota; class Actinomycetes; order Kitasatosporales; family Streptomycetaceae; genus Streptomyces; species Streptomyces sp. NPDC001668. The sequence continues at coordinate 444,316 of NZ_JBIAUQ010000002.1, read as the reverse complement.
TCGTCCACCGCTGGTTCACCGAGCCCGCCTCCCGCGCCGTCTATCCCGCCGAGGACCACCCGCAGCACTCCAGGGCCTTCGTCGCCGACCTCCGGGCCGTGGCCGCCCGGCGCGGCCGTGACACGGAAGTCGCCGGGCTGGTGGCCGGTCTGCGGGCCCGCAGCGAGGAGTTCGCCGCCCTGTGGGACACCCACGACGTCGCCCTGCGACGGATGGACCACAAACGCATCGTCCACCCCTCGCTGGGAGTCGTCGAAGTCGACTGCCACACCCTGTTCAGTGAGGACGCACGCCAGCGCCTGCTGTGGTTCAGTGCCCCACCCGGCACCGAGGGCGCCGCCCAGCTGGAACTGCTCTCCGTGATCGGCACCCAGGACATGTCCGCCGACGACGGGAGCAGGTTGCGGTAGGGGGCCGGCAACGCGGGTCAGCCGCGAGCCGGCTCGCCGCCGCTCTCGCGCGGTCGGCGAACCCGGCCCGTCACGGTTTCCGGGCCAGCCCGCCGTGCTCGGCGACGACCTCGGGGGTGGGAGAGCCGGGCTCCGGGCGCCACTGGGTGACGGAGACGACGCCGGGTTCGACGAGTTCCAGGCCGTCGAAGTACCGGGTGATCTCGTCGACGGTGCGCAGGTTGTACGGGACGGCGCCGCTCTTGTTGTAGGCGTCCTGGGCCTGTTCGAAGACCGGGTCGATGCCGAGCGAGCCGTCGTCGACGCAGAGGTAACTGCCCGAGGGCAGGGCGCCCATCAGGCGGGTGACGATCGAGCGGGCCTGGTCGTGGTCGGCGACATGTCCCAGGATGTTGCTGAGGATGAGTCCGACCGGGCGCTCGAAGTCCAGGGTCTCGGCGGCGGCCGCGACGATACGGTCCGGATCCGTCGCGTCGGCGTCGATGTAGGCGGTCACGCCCTCATGGGTGGAGTAGAGCAGCGCGCGGGCGTGGGCGAGGACCATCGGGTCGTTGTCCACGTACACGATCCGGGACTCGGGGGCGATCTGCTGGGCGACCTCATGGGTGTTCTGGGCGGTCGGAAGACCGGTGCCGACGTCGAGGAACTGGCGGATACCCGCCTCGGAGACCAGGTATGTGATGGTGCGGCGCAGGAAGGCGCGGCTGCCGCGGGCGATGGTGACGATCCCCGGGAAGACGTCGGTGTAGGCGTCGCCGGCCGCCTCGTCGACGGGGTAGTTGTCCTTGCCGCCGAGCCAGTAGTTCCAGATACGGGCGGAGTGCGGCACCGAGGTGTCGATCTTCGGGTGCTCCGCTGCGCTCATGAGTCGGGTCCGTCCTTCAGGCGGGGCGTCGGTCGTTCAGGGCACAACCTATGTCCGAACGTCGGCTGCTCGCCCGGCAGTTCGGATTTCTCGGTTGGCGGGACCTTCGCGTCCGGACGCCGTCGGCAGGCAGTGGCTCTCAGCCGCCGCGACGGGTCCGGGCCGCCCGGCGCGCCTCGGCGAGCTTGCGGGCCTCACCGGCCTTGCGGGACTTGCCCCCGGTGCCGTGGGAGGCGTCCTTGCTGGTGCCCAGCCCGCGGAAGGGGGCGTTGGTGTTCTTGGGCCGCCCGCCGTCGAGCGGGGTGCCGGAGGGGGCCTTGGCCCCGGTGATCCGGCTCAGCGCCGCCTCCCCCGAGCGCACCTGGGTGACGGTCGGCTCGATGCCCGCCTCGGCCATCAGGCTGCTCGTCTCGCGGCGCTGGCCCGACAGCACCAGGGTGACGACCCTGCCGGACTCGCCCGCCCGCGCCGTGCGGCCCGCGCGGTGCAGGTAGTCCTTGGCGTCGGTGGGCGGATCGACGTTGACGACGAGGTCCAGGTCGTCGACGTGCAGTCCGCGGGCCGCGACGTTGGTCGCCACCAGGACGGTGACCTGGCCGTCCTTGAACTGGGCGAGGGTGCGGGTGCGCTGCGGCTGGGACTTGCCGCTGTGCAGGGCCGCGGCGTGGACCCCGCTGGCCCGCAGATGCCGGGTGAGCTGATCGACGCCGTGCTTGGTGTCCAGGAACAGCAGCACGCGGCCGTCGCGGGCGGCGATCTCCGTGGTGACGGCGTACCGGTCGGGGCCGTGGACGACCAGGACATGGTGATCCATCGTCGTGACGGCGCCCGCGGACGGGTCGACCGAGTGGACGACGGGGTCGTTGAGGTAGGTGCTGACCAGCTGGTCGACATCGCGGTCCAGGGTGGCCGAGAACAGCATCCGCTGACCCTCGGGGCGCACCTGGTCCAGCACCTGGGTGACCTGCGGCAGGAAGCCCATGTCGCACATCTGGTCGGCCTCGTCGAGCACGGTGATCCGCACCCGTCCCAGGCGGCAGGCCTTGCGCTCGACGAGGTCGTGCAGCCGGCCGGGGGTGGCGACGACGACCTCGGCCCCGTCCCGCAGCGCGGCGATCTGGCGGCCGATCGACATGCCGCCCACGACCGCGGCCATCCGCAGCCCGAGCGCGGCGGCGTACGGTGCCAACGCCTCGGTCACCTGCTGGGCGAGCTCCCGGGTCGGCACCAGGACCAGCGCGAGGGGCTGCTTCGCCTCCGCGCGCCGCCCCGCCGTCCGGACCAGCAGCGGCAGGCCGAACGCGAGCGTCTTGCCCGATCCGGTGCGCCCGCGTCCCAGCACGTCGCGCCCCGCGAGGGCGTCGGGCAGCGTGGCCGCCTGGATCGGGAAGGGCTCGCGGACGCCGTGTTCGGTGAGGGTGCGCAGCACCGGGGCCGGGAGTGCCAGGTCGGCGAAGGAGACGGGGTGGTCGGGCTGGTCCATGAAGAGCCTTCCGCAAGAGGGGACGTACCGAGGAAGGCCCGGCAGGAAGTCATGAGCGCGCAAACGTTAGACGGTAACACAAAGTGATGGCGGAGGGTGGGTCACGCACGCTTTTATCGAACATACGTTTGTCTCGTGTGGGTGGTGGAAGGAACTCCCGCATGGCGCCCACCACCCTCCCCGAACAGCTCGTCCGCACTTGCCGCTTCACCCGGGGTGTCCCCGAGCGGCTCACCGTCTCGCCCGACGGAGGAACCGTCCTCTTCCTGCGGGGGCGCACAGGCGACGATCCCTCCACCTGCCTGTGGGCACTGGACGTCCCCTCGGGGAGGGAAGAACTGCTGGCCGACCCGCTCCGGCTGCTCGCGAAGGGGAGTTCACCGCGAACGGCCGCCATCGAGGCGTACGCCACCGACGCGGCCTCCGGTGTCGTCGCCTTCGCCCTGGCCGGCGGGCTCTGGAAGCTGGACAGGGGTAAAGGGGAGCCCCGGCGGCTGCCCGCGCTCGGCCCGGTCTCGGATCCCCGGCCCGATCCGACCGGCCGGCACATCGCCTACGTCTCGCGCGGCGCCCTGCGCGTCGCGGAGGCGGACGGCTCCGCGGATCACGCGGTGGCCGAACCGGACGCCCCCGGCGTGGAGTTCGGAACCGCCGTGCACACGGGCACCACATCCCTCGACGGCGTCCGCGGGTACTGGTGGTCCCCGAACGGCGGCCAACTGCTCCTGGCGCGCACTGACTTCACGAAGGTCCGGCCCTGGCCGGCGACCGATCGGACCGGACCGCCGACGTCCCGCACCGCCCTCGCCGGAACCCCCAACCCGGATGTCACCCTGTGGCTCACCGCACTCGACGGCCCACGGACGCCGGTGAGTCGGGACCGGACGGCCTTCGAGTACGTCGTCGGTGCGGGCTGGGACGCACACGGGCCCTGGGCTGTCGTCCAGTCCCGTGACCAGCGAACCGTCCGCTTCCTCGGCATCGACCCGGCCGACGGGCGGACCAGCGTCCTGGACGAGCAGCGCGACACGTGCTGGGTACAGCTCGTGCCCGGGCTGCCCGCCCGCACGGGATCCGGAGCCCTCCTCGCCCATCGCGACCTGCGCGGCACGAGACACCTCACGGTGGACGGAACTCCCGTGACTCCCAAGGGACTTCAGCTCCGGGCCGTGCTCGGCACCGACGGCGACGAAGTCCTGTTCACGGCCTCCGACGACCCCACCGAGACCCACCTGTGGAGCCACAGTCCCGAGTCCGGGCTGCGGCAGTTGAGTTCAGGCCCCGGCGTCCACTCCGGCGCGTCTCGCGGCGGCACCCTGATCAGGGTCACCCGGGACGCCGAGCGGCCCGGCGGGCGAACCGAGGTGCTGCGCGCGGGCGGACCGGCGGTCGCCGTCCTGTCGTACGCCGAACGCCCGGTCCTCGGCCTCCACGCGCAACGGCTCGTCCTCGGGCCCCGGGCGCCGCACGCCCGGCTCCATTTTCCCTCCTGGCACCGCCGGGGCGGCGGCCCTCTGCCGGTGCTGGTCGACTCGTACGGCGGGGCGGGCCTCCAGCGCGTCACCGCCGAGCTGGACTGGCGGGTCCTGCTGTCGCAGTGGTTCGCCGAGCAGGGCTTCGCGGTGCTCACGACCGACGGCCGCGGCACCCCGGGCCGGGGCCCCGACTGGGAACGCGAGGTGTACGGCGACCTGTTCGGGCCCGTCCTCGACGACCAGGTCACCGCCCTGCACGAGGCCGCACGCCGGCACCCCGACCTCGATCTCGGCCGGGTCGCCTTCCGTGGCTGGTCCTTCGGCGGCGCGCTCGCCGTCCTGGCCGTCCTGCGCCGCCCCGATGTGTTCCACGCCGCCGTGGCCGGCGCGGGCGTCGCCGACCAGCGGCTCTACGCCGCGCACTGGCGCGAGCGGTTCCTCGGCCATCCCGACGCCTTCCCGGACCGGTACGACGCCTGCGACCTGCTCCTCGAAGCACCCCGTCTGGCCCGTCCGCTGATGCTGATCCACGGCCTGGGCGACACCAATGTCCCGCCGGTCAACACCCTTCGCCTGTCGGAGGCGTTACGGGCCGCGGGGCGTCCGCATGAACTCCTGCTGCTGCCGGGCACCGGCCACCAGCCGATCGGCTCGACACTCACGGGCGAACTGCTGGACCGGCAAGCACGGTTCCTGCGGCGCCACTTGAGCGTCGAGCCGGCCCGAGTCCCGCCCCGCGACCAGGTGCGGCGTCCGTCCTAGAAGGTGCGCTTGAGCAGGTCGAGCAGCGCCGCCCAGTGCCGCTCGTCGCCCTCGCGGTGGTACGAGGCGGTGTCGGCCTGGGTGAAACCGTGCGGGGCGCCGTCGTAGACCTCGTAGTGGTGGCGGACCCCGGCCTCGGTCAGCGCGGTGGCGAGGCGCTCGATCTGCTCGGGCGGCAGCGACGGGTCGTCGTCGGCGTGACCGAAGTACAGCTCCGCGGTGATGTTCCCGGCCACCAGGTGCGGGCTGTCCGGGGTGTCGGTCGCCAGGCGCCCGCCGTGGAAGCCGGCCGCCGCGGCCACCCGGTCCGGATAGGTGCCCGCGGTGAGCAGCGACAGCCGTGCGCCCATGCAGTAGCCGGTGAGGGCGACCGGGCCGTCGGCGACCTCGGGGCGGTCCGCCAGCCAGCGCAGGTACGCCCCGGCGTCCCGCATGGCGAGCTCGGGCGTCAGCGCCTGCATGACCGGCATGATCTTCTCGAAGATCTCCGGCCGCGCGTCGGGGTCGATGAACTCGGGCAGCTCGAAGACCGGCGCGCGCCCGTGACGGTAGAACACGTTGGGGACGAGGACCGTGTAGCCGGCCTCGGCGAGCCGGTCGGCCATCGACCGCAGCTGCGGGCGCAGCCCGAAGGCGTCCTGGAAGAGCAGAACGGCCGGCCGGGGCACCCCGTCGCCCGGGTGGGCCAGATAGGCGTCCGCGACGCCGTCCTCGGTGGGGATGTCGACGGCGGTTCCCTGTACGGAGGTCATGGGGGTTCCCTCTCAGCGCGTGCGACGGCGAGCAGGTCGCCGACCCGGCGGAGCCGGGCCGGGCACATGGTTGCACGCAGCATCCAACGGGCCGCCGCAGCCCCCTGCCACTTGAGCGCCGCTTTACTCGAAGCGGCTGGTGTCACCCGCGCCGTGCCGGACGATCTCCGCCTCGCCGCCCGAGAAGTCGATCACTGTGGTCGGTTCGGTCCCGCACTCCCCGGAGTCGACGACCCCGTCCAGGACATGGTCGAGACGGTCCTTGATCTCCCAGCCCTGGGTCATCGGCTCCTCCTCGTCGGGCAGCAGCAGAGTGCTCGACAGCAGCGGCTCCCCGAGCTCGGTGAGCAGCGCCTGGGTGACGACATGGTCGGGGATGCGCACGCCGACCGTCTTCTTCTTCGGATGCTGGAGCATGCGCGGCACCTCCCTCGTCGCCGGGAGGATGAAGGTGTAGCTGCCGGGCGTGGACGCCTTGATCGCGCGGAACACGTCCTTGTCGACCCGTACGAACTGGCCGAGCTGCGCGAAGTCCTGGCAGACCAGGGTGAAGTGGTGCCGGTCGTCCAGATGACGGATGGTCCGGATCCGGTCGATGCCGTCACGGCTGCCCAGCCGGCACCCGAGCGCGTAGCAGGAGTCCGTCGGATACGCGATCAGCGCGTCGGACCGGATGCTCTCGGCGATCTGGGAGATGGTGCGGGGCTGCGGATTGTCGGGGTGCACGTCGAAGTACTTCGCCATCCGTCGAGCTTATGCCGTCGACGCACGACGGCGACGCAGGCCGGGGTGGCGCCGACCGGTGCCCGGCGGACCTCCGGCGAGATCGGCCACCGGACGGACAACAGCCGGGCATCCGAAGGACGGGGGAGTGGCCCCGCGCGCCCTCGACGCGCAGACCCCCTGCGGCGTCGCCACCCTTGCCTGGCCGCACATCTCCCCCTGGCCGCACATCTTCCCCTGACCGCACATCTCCCCCCACGCCTTCACCACACCCGACGCCTCCGGCCAGGCACCCCTCCGCCGCCTGTGGGGTAACGTCCCGAGCGGTATGCCATGAAGGGCGCGGCGGGCGGGGAGAAGGGTGACGTGTCAGGTCAGGACGGCGGGCTCGGGGGGAGCCGGGCGGCGGACTCCGGAACCCCGACATGGGCGCACGAACTCCTCGCCCATCTGCGGCCGACGGCGCGTGACGTGCACCGGATCGTCGCCTGGCTCGCGGAGACCGTGAACGGCACGGCCTCGCTCCAGGACGACACCGGAAGCCTCGTCGCCGGAACACGCATGCCGCTGGACGAGGCCCTGGTCGCCGACATCCTCGCCGGACGCATCGCCTCCGCGGCCACCGCCGACGAGGGCAGCCATCTGCGCCTGATACGGGTCGAGCACCCGGGCCCGGCAGCCGGCGGAGTGCTGGCGGTGGCCCGGCCCGAGCCCTTCGACCGGCGCACCTCGGACATCCTCACCCACACCGCCCAGGTCCTGGAACTCCTGTTGCGCGCCCGCGGGACGACGGAGGCCGGGCGGCGCCTGAAGCGGGCCACCTCCGATCTGCGCCTGGCCATCCTGCAGTTGCTCATGGTCGAGGACACCGTCTCGGCGCGCCGGGTCGCCGCGGGACTGTGGCCCGGCCTGCTCGACACCGACACGGCGTGCGTCTACGTCCTCGAAGGGGACGCCGCGGAACGCGACCGGCTCGCCGAGGAGTGCCTGGGCCTGACCGGCGACCGGGCCCTGGTGGTGCGCTGCCCGGCCATGGACGGGCACGTGATCATCGTGGCCACGGGGGACACGGCGGGGGAGGCCCTGCGCTCGCTCGTCGACCGCACCCCGGGCACCCTGCTCGGCGGCAGCGCGTGGCAGAACCTCGCCCGGACCGCCACCGCCTACGGGCAGGCGGTCAGCGCGCTCGCCGTGGCACGCGTACGGCCGGACAAGACGGCGGTGTACGCCGAGCGCAACCACCCCGATCGGCTGATGGACCCGGCCGCACTGCGCGCGTGGACCGCCCGGCTGCTGCGCCCGCTCGACACCCTGCCGCACCACACCCGCGCCGAACTCCTCGCCACCACCCGCCTGGGCCTGGAGTTCACCGCCGTGAGCGCCGCCAAGGTCCTCGGCGTCAGCCGCAACACCGTCCGCGCCCGCATGGAGCGCGTGGAATCCCTGCTGGGCACCGACTTCTCCGACCTGACCGTGCGCGCCACCGTCCACCTGGCGCTGAGCACCCAGGTCAGTCTCGCGGACGGACAGGGCGATCACGGCGGCGCCCGCTCTGACCCGGTCCGGCTGGGCGACCTGCTGGCGGGGCCCGCGTTGGGGACCTGGGCACGGGAGCTCCTCGGCCGCCTGGACAGCGACGCCCGCGATCTGCGCCGTACCCTGCGCAGTTGGATCGCCGCCGGCGGCAACGCGGAGCGGGCCGCACAGACGCTGGCCGTCCACGCCCAGACCGTGCGCGAACACGTCCGCAGCGCCGAGCCGGTCCTGGAGCGCCGGCTGATGGCCTCGGGCAGTGACCTGTACGAGGTGGTCCTGGCCCATCTGGCGACCGGTGACCTCGCACACCCCGTCCTGCTCCGGGACGATCCGGGCCATCCGGACGCATCTGTGCACGGGTGAGTCCTGTGCCGCGCACAGCGGGCATCGACGCGATTCACAAGGGTGCGCAGGTCACGTAAGTTCGACGCACCGCAGGGGGAACGACCGGAACGGGGGACCGGTCGCGCCCCCTGCGACGTTTTCCGAGCGCGGCTTCCGGACGGCCCGGGACGGCCCGATTCCGTGGCCGGATTTCCGGGCCGCTGTGACTGACCCGCGTGCGACGGGTACTCGTCCGGCTCCGGAACGACCACCGCTGGAGGAGGCCGGAATGACCAGCAGCACGGAGACCGGCGGCACGACCGGCACGCCGGACAAGGACTACAACCTCATCTGGTACGTCGAGGCGTGCCTGAACAACGCGCTGCGGCTGGAGAGCTACATCCAGGACGCGGAACGCGGCAAGGACACCGAGGTCGCCGACCTGTTCCGCAAGGCCCAGGCGGACAGCCGCAAGGGTGCCGAGATCGGCAAGGAACTCCTGCGCGCCCGCCTCAACGGCGGCTGACCCGGTAGGTGCGGAAGGGCCGGACAGACGGGTGTCCGGCCCTTCCGTCGTCTCCGTCACGCTGGGAAAACGCCTCGCCGCCCCGAATCCCCGCGCCCTGCGGACCCGGTCATGCCGCCTCCGGTCGAGACCGACGCAGAGTGGAACGGGGTCTTCCACGACGAGACGGCCGTGCGGTGGAGACAGTCGGGCAGTGGCGTCGCCACGGCCGGCCGAGACCGTGGCTCACCACGCGTTCGACCTCGCCGGAGGAAGGCACCCTTCACGGCCCGGCCGAAGCGTGGTTCGGGACGGAGGGCGTCCGGCGCACCCCGGCAGAACAGCCGTGACGGGTCTTCCGTACCCCAGGGCGTAGGCGTACGCCGACCGGAGACAAACAGGCGCGTTGGGGGCACCCTCGTCGGGAGCCTCGCGCCGGTCACGGCGTGCGGCGCGGGCGAGGACCACACCGCCGGGACCCCCGCGCCCTGCGAAGGGTTCCGCCGCGCCCGCCGCGGGCATCGTGGCCCCGGCCCGGATCGAGGTGATCGCCGGGCTGGCCGGCTGCAAGGCCGAGATCCGGATCGACGCGGACGAGCGCGCGAGGGACTGTGCCACCCGCAGCAGGCCGGCTGCCGCATCACCACTTTCCCCGCGGAGAAGTACAAGGAAGCGTGGCTCGACGCGGCCGGTGTCCACGGCGGCAGGTACCTGGTGGACCCGCGCTGGGTGGTCAGCGCCGAGGCGGAACACCTGGAACAGGGCAGGAACAAGCTCGGCGGGACCATACGGCAGCCGCAGGGCGGCCGGTAGGTTCCGCCGGGCGCGCCCCCGGCGGAACCCACTGCGTCAGGCGGCGAGCGCGGAGACCTCGCTCCGGGCCGGCCGTGGTTCGAGGACCCGCTCCGCCAGGTACCCGAACAGCAGCCCGAACGCCGCCCACAGAACGGCCTGGACACCGAGGGAGGCCAGGCGGAACTCCCACAGTTCGGTGGCCGGGAAGCCCTTCGGGGTGTTGTCCCCGGCGGGCAGAACGGCCATCGCCACCCACACCGCGGCGACGAGGGCCACGGCGGCCGCGGTGGAGGCGTTCCAGTTGCCCCAGGCCGGGGCCAGTCTGCGGCCCAGCAGGACGGCGCCGATCCCGAGGAGCACGCTGAGCGCGATCATCAGGACGAACAGGGCGGTCCGCTTGTCGATGGTGTCCGGGTCGCCCACCGCGGGCGGGTTCGCCGGGTACTTGAGGATCGGCACGAGGTAGACGGTAAGGAATCCGCCGAGCGCCGTCAGACCGGCCGTCGCCCGTGCGCCGAACCGGCCGATCCGGCCCAGCGCGAAGCAGAACGCCAGCGCCATGATGCCGCCGATGGCGACCCCGAAGACGAGGACACCGGTGGCCAGTCCGGCGGTGGACTGCAAGGAACGGCTGACGAGTTCCTCACCGTGCTCGTGGGAGCCGGCCTCCTCGAAGGCGATGGCCGCGTCCACCGGTCCCTCCCCGACCAGGTAGGCGAAGACGAAGGCCAGGACACCGGCGCCCAGGCCGGCGAGCATGCCGCGCACCAACAGGGTGCGTACGACCGTGGAGTTCATGGTGGTCCGCCCCGCCTCAGTGGCAGGGGAAGCCGAGCAGGTGGCGTGCGTCGTGCACCCACTCGTGGACGCCCTCGCCGGAGACGAGTGCGGTGGCGCCCTGTTCGGCGCCGACGAAGTACAGCAGGACCAGCATCAGGACGCCGAAGAAGACGGCCCAGGGGACGAGCGCCCGCACCGGCAGCGGGGTGATCGCAGGGGTGGTGGGCGTGGGGGCGGCAGTGGACTGCGCCATGGCGAGACCTCCTCGGGAACAACGCGTCCCGCATCGTGTGGAGCACTCGACGACGGCGTGGGGTCTGACTCACCACCACCTCGTCGGCCGAGGGGTGGCACACAGTGGCGCGACCGTGCCGGGCTTGCACCGGACTTCCGTGGCGCCGTCGTCCTTGTCGTCCCAGATGGTAGGGGCAATACGGGCCGCGGCCAACATGGCGTACGCCACCTACGATGAACCGCCCCCGGCGAATCGACGAAAGGGCCCGCATGACCGTCCGGCTCACCCTGCTGTGCGCGGCCGCGCGTACGGAACGCGAGGTCCGCTTCGGCGACGCGCCCCTCGACGAGCGGGCACTGCACCGGGTACGGGCCGTGGCCGGAACCCTTCCGCGGGCCGCCACCCGCTGCGCGGCACCCTCTCGGCGCTGCACCGAGACGGCCCGGACCCTCGGCTGGGAGTCCGTCGCGCCGCAACCGGCGCTGCGGGACCTCGACATGGGCTCCTGGTACGGCCGCACCCTCGACGAGGTCGCGGCAACCGACACGCCAGGACTGGGCAGTTGGCTCGCCGACCCCGAGGCGGCACCGCACGGCGGGGAGAGCGTGACGCAGCTCTGCGACCGCGTCGCCGGATGGCTGGACGCACTGCCGTCCGACGCCGGACGGGTGCTGGCGGTGGTCGAACAGGCCGCGGCACGGGCCGCCGTGGTGCACGCGCTGGGGGCACCTCGTCAGGCGTTCTGGAGAATCGACGTGCCGCCGCTGTCCACTGTCGAACTCACCGGCCGCGGCGGCCGCTGGAACCTGCGGATGGCCGAACTGCCGCTCGGCCCTCGCCCACCGCGGTGAGATCGTGACGCCGGGTCACGCGCCCCGGAGCACGAGTTCCCGAAGGGCCCGCGCCACGTCCGTCGGCGCCTCCTCCGCCATGAAGTGGCCGCAGGAGACCGTCGTATGACGAAGGTCGTCGGCCCAGGCCTCCCACAGCGCGGTGGCCTCGTAGCCGAGCGCGGCCCCCCAGTCCTGCTGAAGCACGGTCACGGGCATGGTGAGGCGGTTCCGCGCGGCGCGGTCGGCCTCGTCGTGTTCGACGTCGATGCCCGCGGAGGCACGGTAGTCGGCCACGATCGACGGGACCGCCTCGCGGCAGGCACGCAGGTACTCGGCACGGATCCCGGGCGGGATCGCGTCGGGCCGGTTCGCCCACACGTCGAGGAAGTGCCCGAAGAACGCGTCCGCGCTCGCGGAGATCATCCGCTCGGCGAGACCCGGCGGCTGGGCCATGAGATAGAGGTGGAAGGCGACCGCCGCCGATGTGCCGTGCAGGGCGTCCCACATGTCGAGTGTCGGCAGGACGTCCAGACAGGCCAGGTGGGAGACCGCGTCCGGGTGGTCGAGGCCCGCCCGGAAGGCGACCAGCGCGCCCCGGTCGTGCCCGGCCAGCGCGAACCGGGGGTGCCCGAGGCGGCGTGCGAGGGTGACGAGGTCGTTCGCCATGGTGCGCTTGGAGTAGGTGCCGGGGCCGTCCTCGCGCGGCTTGTCGCTGTCGCCGTAGCCGCGCAGGTCGGGGCAGATCACGGTGTGGTCGGCCGCGAGGTCGGCCGCGACATGGCGCCACATGAGGTGGGTCTGCGGGAAGCCGTGCAGCAGGACGACGGGCGTTCCGGTGCCTCCCACGGCCACGTGGAGCGACACGTCCTCGGCGACGGACACGCGCTGGTACTCGAATCCGGCGATGGTGGGCTTCACGACGGGCTCTCCTCGGTCGTACGGCGGGTGGGCGGCATCGGCGTCCGGGCCGGTGGCGCCGGTGAATCCAGCGTCCGGGGAGCGAATGAGCAACGGATGAACGCGTGTACGTTGAGGTGCGTGCGTGTGGTCGAGTTCGGGGTCCTGGGATCCGTGGCCGCCTGGGACGGGACCGGTGAACCGATTTCCCTGAAGGGGCCCAGGCATCGCGCCGTGCTGGCCCGCCTCCTCGTCGCCCGCCGCCGGGTCGTGCCCGTCGCCCGCCTGGTGGAGGACCTGTGGGGGGAGGAGCCGCCCGCGGACGCGGTGGGCACCGTGCGGACCTTCGTCGCCGGGCTGCGGCGCGCGCTGGAACCCGAGCGGCCCCGCCGGGCCCCGTCCCGCCTCCTCGTCACCGAAGGCCCCGGCTACGCACTGCGCGCCGAACCCGCCCGCGTCGACGCCTGGCGGTTCGAGCAGACCGTCGCCGCCGCGGCGGACCTGCCTCCCGCGCAGGCGGTGCCCCGGCTGACCGGAGCTCTGGAGCTGTGGCGCGGCCCCGCCTACGCCGACCTCGCCGAGGAACCCTGGGCGCGCGCCGAACGCTCCCGGCTCGCCGAGCTCCGGCTGACCGCCGTCGAACGCCGGGCCGAGGCGCAGCTCGCCCTCGGTGCCGCCGCCGACGCGGCGGCGGACCTCGACGCCCACGTGACCGAACACCCCTGGCGCGAGGACGCCTGGCAGCTCCTCGCCCTCGCCCTGTACCGCTGCGGACGCCAGGCCGACGCCCTGTCCGTCCTGCGGCGTGCCCGGCAACTGCTGCGCGAGCACCTCGGAGTGGAGCCGGGTCCGCGGCTGAACCGCACCGAACAGGACATCCTTCGCCACGCAGGACACCTGGACCCGGGTCCCTCCGGCACGGCCGCCGAGGTCTGGGCCCAGGCCTCGGCGGCGTACGAGAGCATGCTCCCGCTGCGGGCAGGCACCCGCCTGGAGTCGACCGCGGGGCTGATGCGCGACCTCGCCGTCACCGGGGGCGGCGGCCTGGAAGCGGCACGCAGGCACCGCGCGGCGGCCGTGGCGGCGGCGGAGCAGCTCGGCGATCCGGAACTGACGGCCCGGGTCATCGGCGTCTACGACGTCCCCGCCGTCTGGACCCGCTCCGACGACCCCGCCCAGGCCGACCGGCTGGTGGCGGCGGCCGAACGCACTCTGCTCCTGCTGCCGCCGGGCGCGCACGAGGCGGCAAGGGCCCGTCTGCTGGCCACCGTGGCGGTGGAGTCCCGCGGCGCCCTCCCCACCGGGACGCGCCCCCTCCAGGCGGCCCGCCAGGCCGTGGCGAGCGCACGACGGCTCAACGACGCCGGCCTGCTCCTCTTCGCTCTCAACGGCCTGTTCATGCAGAGCTTCGAGCGAGCCGGACTCGCCGCCCCGCGCGACCGGATCGGCGCGGAGATCACCGAAGTGGCCGCACAGCACGGCCTGTTCACCTACGAGGTCCTCGGCCGGCTGATCCGGCTGCAAGCCCACTGCGCCACCGCCGACTTCACGGCCGCCGACCGGCACGCGGCCGCCGCCGACGCGCTCGCCGAACGCCATGAACTGCCCCTCGTAGCCGTCTTCACCACGTGGTACCGCGCCCTGCGCACCGCGGCGACAGAGCCCCCGCACATCGGCGAGTCCGCGTACCGGGCCGCCGCCAAGTCCCTTGAAGGCGCCGGGATGCCCGGCCTGGAACACGGACTGCTGCCCCTGTCCCTGCTGTGCCTGCGGCTGCACCACGGCCTGCCCGTCACCGCCGACCCGCACACCGACTGGGGGCCCTACGAACCGTGGGCGCGCCCCCTGCTGTTGCTCGCCGATGGGCGCGATCAGGACGCCGTACGCCTGCTGGCCGACGTTCCCTCCCCGCCCGGCGACCTGCTCCAAGAGGCCCTGTGGTGCCTGCTCGCCCGTGCCGCGATCCAGGTGGGCGACCGTCCGCTGATGCGGCGTGCCCAGCGGGCGCTCGAACCCGCCCGGGGCGAACTCGCGGGCGCCGGGAGCGGCTTGCTCACCGCGGGCCCCGTCTCGGACCATCTGGACGCGCTGGCCGCCGCGTTGGCGGCGCACACATCTTGACCTTGTCCGAACCGGAGGCTTAGCGTTCGGGCGTCCACCGCGATTGAAACGATTCAACACCATCTTGGGGCGCCCACATGAATGACGTCATCCCGCAGCGCGGCGGCATGTCCCGGCGCGCGGTCCTGGCCGCCGGACTGACCGCGGGCGCCGTCGCGGCGCTCGGCACGGCGGGCCCGGCCGCGGCTTCGGGGACGACCGCCCACTGGTTCGCGACACCGGCGACGTCCGTACGACCCCGGTTCCGCTGGTGGTGGCCGGACGGTCTCGTGGACCCGGACGAGATCGCCCGCGAGATCGACCAGATCGCGGACGCGGGCTTCGGCGGCGTGGAGATCGCCGCCGTCCACCACAGCATCAAGGACAAGTCGGTCCTGGACACCGCACACCACGGGTGGGGGAGCAGACCCTGGCGGGACGGTGTCGAGTCCGCGCTGCGCCGCGCGACGAGACGGGGCCTCACCGTCGACCTCACCCTCGGCCCCAGCTGGCCCGTGGCCGTCCCCGGCCTCACTCCCGACGACGAGGGCGCCGCCAAGGAACTCGTCCACGGCCGGGCCGCGTTGCCCGGCGGCAGCACCTACCAGGGCCCGGTCCCGCCACCCGTCCACGCCCCTGCCGCCGGCGTGACCCGCCAACAGCTCCTCGCCGTACAGGCCGCCCGGGTCGAGCCCGCGAACTCGACCCGCAAGGAGACCGGCCTCGACCCCGCGAGCGTTCTGGACCTCACCGCGAACGTCACCGGCTCCACGCTGACCTGGACGGCGCCCGAGAGCGGCGACTGGGTGCTCATCTCCTCCTGGGTGCGCGGCTCGGGCCAGCAGCCCGAGTCCGGCCCGCACTCCGCCCCGGCCGCCTACGCCGTCGACCACTTCAGCCCCGCCGGTACGGCCGCGGTCACCTCCTACTGGGAGGACCACCTGCTGACCCCGTCCCTGCGGCGCCTGTTGAAGGCCGCAGGGGGCTCCTTCTTCGAGGACTCGGTGGAACTGGAGACCGACGGCCTGACCTGGACCACCCAGCTGCCCCAGGCCTTCGAGAAGCGCACCGGGCGGCCCCTGCTGCCGTACCTGCCCGCTCTCGTCCTGGACAAGAGCAACCAAGTCTTCGCCTTCGAGGCCCAGTTGACCCGCCAGATCCGGCACGACTTCTGGGAGACCGTCTCCGGCCTCTTCAACCGCAACCACCTCACGGCCCTGCGGGACTGGGCGCACAGCCTCGGCATGACCCTGCGCTCGCAGCCCTACGGCCTCCAGACGGACGCCATCGCCTCGGCCGCCCTCCTCGACATCCCCGAGGGCGAGTCGCTCGGCTTCAAGAACCTCGACGACTACCGCTGCCTGGCCGGCGGCCGGGACATGGCCGGGCGGACCGTCCTGTCCTGCGAGTCGGGCGCCTACAACGGCTCCGCGTACAGCACGACCTGGGACCGCTTCCTGCGCACCATGGGCGGCGCCTACGCGGCCGGCGTCAACCAGACCGTCGTGCACGGCTTCTCCTACGCCACCGCCCCCGGGGTCGCCTGGCCCGGGTTCGCCGCCTTCAGCCCGTACAACGGCACCGCCGGATACGGCGAGTCGTGGGGCCCGCGCCAGCCCACCTGGCGGCACGTCGAGGACATCTCCGGCTACCTGGGCCGGGTCCACCAGGTGCTCCAGAGCGGTACGGCCAGGGCGGACGTCGCGGTGTTCCGGCAGACCGGCTACACCGCCACCGGTATCGGCGCCTCCTGGTTCACGGCGACCGGTGTCCCGCTCGGCTGGAGCCACCAGTTCCTCAGCGGCCCCCTCCTCGACCTGCCCTCCGCCACCGTGTCCGGAGGCCGGCTCGCCCCGGACGGCCCCGCCTACAAGGCGCTGTTCGTCGAGGGCGACTTCTTCTACGGCTCCACCCCGACCCTCGCCGTCGAGGACGCCCGCAAGATCCTCGCCCTGGCCGAGGCGGGGCTCCCCGTGGTCGTGTTCGGCGCCTTCGACCAGGTCCTGACCCCCGGCGTCCCGGACCAGGGCGAGACCGACCGGCTGCGCGACCTCCTCGCCCGGCTGCTCGCACTGCCCCACGTCGTCCGGGTCACCGACAAGGCCGCCGTCGGCGACGCCCTCGCCCGGCTGGGTGTGCGCGCCGACGTACGGCACGCGACCGCGTCCACGCTCCTCAACGCCCACCGGGTCACCGCCGACGCGGACTTCTACTACCTCTGCAACGGCAAGCACGCCGAGACGGTCAAGCCGCCCGTCGCCGCGATCGACCACGACGTCACGCTGCGCCGCACCCACGGCGGCAGGACCGTGCCGTATCTCCTCGATCCCTGGACGGGCGAGGCGACGCGGCTCGCGCGCTACACCGAGGACGGGGACGACTTCACCCTGCGGGTCACGCTCCAGCCGGGGCAGACGATGGTCGTCGCCCTGGGGCGGCCCGGACTCTTCGGCGACCGCCATGGCAACAGCCCTCACGCCGAGGCCGGCGACGCCGACGCGGTGCTGTTCACCGAGCGCGGGCTGACCGTGCGCGCCCGTACGGCCGGTACCTGGACCACACGCCTGTCCCAGGGCCGTACCGTCACCACCAGGACCCCGGCCGTGCCCGCGCCGATCACCCCGGCCCGCTGGGAGCTGGACGTCGAGGACTGGTACCCGGGCCCGGACGCCACCCGCACCGAACGCGTCCGGCGCGGTCTCACGCTCGACACCCTCAGGCCCTGGTCGCAGATACCCGAACTGGCCGACTCGGCCGGCATCGGCCGGTACCGCACCACGGTCACCCTGCCGGCCGGCTGGACGGCGGCCCATGGCGCCGAGCTGGAGCTGGGGCAGGTCAGCGACACGTTCCGGGTCAGCGTCAACGGCCGGCGACTGCCCGCGGCCGACCGGCTCCACCCCGTCGTCGACTTCGGCTCCTGTCTGCGGCGCGGTGAGAACACCATCGAGATCGAGGTGGCGACCCCGCTCATCAACCGGCTCAGGGTCGAGCAGCCCACGGTCTTCGGCGCGGTCGCCCGCCAGGACCACGGTCTGGTGGGGCCGGTGCGGCTGGTGCCGTACGTGCAGGTGGCCGTGGGCTGACGGCCCGGCTGCCGGTCAGGCCGGCAGGCGGCAGTACAGGAACAGATGCGGTTCCGGCGCGGCCGCGGGATGGTCCGGGGTGAACTCCACGGCCTGCTCGTACTCCACCGTCAGACCCGTGTCGCGCATCAGGCCCACGACGTCCGCGGCGGCGAAACTCGTCGCCCGGACAGGCCGGCCCATGAACTCGATCGCCAGGTCCTCCACATCGGCCGGCACGGTGGCCAGCACCAGGCTCCCGCCCGGCCGCAGGGCCCGCACCAGCCGTCCCAGCACCTCGGACTGCTCGGCGCGGGTCATCTGGAGCAGCGAGAAGTACACGCAGACCGCGTCGAACGAGCCCTCCTCCAGCGGCAGTTCACGGATGTCGGCGTGGCGGAACGTGGCCTGCGGCACCTGCCGGGCGGCGAGGCCGACCATGACGGGGGAGACGTCCACCCCCAGCACTTCGTGGCCCGCGGCGGCGAGGGACGAGGCGGTGGGGCGGCCGGTGCCGCTGCCGACGTCCAGGACCCGGCTCCCGGGAGCGAGCCGCCCGAGCAGCCACTCGAGCGACGCCAGGTGTGCCTCGGAACGGGCGAACGCCTTCTCGTACTCCAGACCCAGCGCGTCGAAGACCTCCGCCGCCCGCCGCCCAGTGTTGTCCACGACCTGCTCCCCCCTCGCGGTGTCCCGGCATCGTAGCCCGGCGGCGCCCGGCCGCGGCACGGCTTGCGGGCGAAAGCCGAGGCAGGGCAGGGTTCGACCGTGGCCACTCTGCTGATCGTGCATCACACGCCCTCGCCGAACTGCCAGGCGATGTTCGAAGCCGTCGTCTCCGGGGCCACGGCCCCGGAGATCGAGGACGTCCGTGTCGTACGGCGCGCGGCCCTGTCCGCCACCGCCTCGGACGTGCTGGAGGCGGACGGCTACCTGCTCGGCACCCCGGCGAACCTCGGCTACATGTCCGGCGCCCTCAAGCACTTCTTCGACCAGGTCTACTACCCCTGCCTCGACGAGACCCGTGGCCGCCCCTTCTCCTGCTACGTCCACGGCGGCAACGACGTCACCGGCGCCCTGCGGGGCATCGAGTCGATCACGACGGGACTCGGCTGGCGGCGTGCGGCCGAACCGGTGACGGTCACCGGCGAACCGGGCAAGGCCGACATCGAGGCGTGCTGGGAGCTGGGGGCGACGGTCGCGGCCGGGCTGATGTCCTAGGTGCCCCCGAGCGTTCCCTCCGCGGGACCGCCGGGCGTGATCAGGCCGCTCTCGTAGGCGAGGACGACCGCCTGGACGCGGTCGCGCAGGTCCAGCTTGGACAGGATGCGGCCGATGTGGGTCTTCACCGTCGTGGGGCTGAGGAACAGCCGTTCCGCGAGCTCGGCGTTGCTGAGCCCCGTCGCCAGCAGCCGCAGTACCTCCAGCTCGCGGGGCGTCAGCCCCGACAGGTCCCGGTGCGGGCCGGCCGAGGGCACCGCCTCCTCGCGCCGGGCGAAGCGCTCGATCAGGCGGCGGGTGATCGTGGGCGCCAGCAGGGCGTCCCCGGACCTGACCAGCCGTACGGAGGCCACCAGATGCTCGGGCGTGACGTCCTTGAGCAGGAAACCGCTGGCCCCGGCGGTGAGCGCGGCGTAGACGTAGTGGTCGAGGTCGTACGTGGTCAGGATGATCACGCGGACCTCGCCCGCGGTGTCGTCGGCGAGGATCCGCCGGGTGGCCTCGATGCCGTCCATGCCCGGCATCCGGATGTCCATGAGGACGACGTCGGGGCGGGTCCGCCGGACCGCGGCGACCGCCTCCGCCCCGTCCGCCGCCTCCGCGGTCACCTCGATGCCGTCCGCGGTCAGGATCATCCCGAACCCGGTCCGTACGAGGGCCTGGTCGTCGGCGATGACGGCCCGCAGCCTGTCGCCGTTCGTGCCGGTCATGCCGTTCCCCCGTCTGTCACCGCGGTCGCCTTCCGCCTGGTCGTGGCCGCTCACACCGTCCGCCACGGCACCACCGCGCTGATGCGGAAGCCGCCGGCGGGGGTCGGGCCGGCCGTCAGTGCGCCGCCGTAGACCGCCAGGCGTTCGCGCAGGCCGATCAGCCCGCGGCCGTTCCCGTCGCCGGGCGCCCCGTCGCGGACCGCGCCGCTGTCCGTGACCTCGATCTCCAGGAGGTCGCCGGACCAGCCGACGGTGACGAGGGCCTCGGCTCCGGGCGCGTGCTTGATGGTGTTGGTCAGCGCCTCCTGGACCACCCGGTACGCCGTGAGGTCCACGCCGGGCGGCAGCGGTTCCGGAGGCAGCGTGACGGCGACGCCGACCGGTGTCCCGGCCGCCCGGACCCGGTCGATCAGCGCGTCCAACTGCCCGAGCCCCGGCTGCGGTTCGAGTCCGTCGGCGGAGGAGTCGGCACGGCCCGTGTCCGGCGCGGCCAACAGGCCCATCACATGCCGGAGTTCGGCCATCGCGGCCCGGCCCCCGGCCTCGACCGCGAGCAACGCCTCCTTGGACCGCTCCGGCGCCGCGTCCATGACCTTGCGCGCGGCGCCCGCCTGGATGACCATCACGCTCACATTGTGGGTCACCACGTCGTGCAACTCGGCCGCGATCCGGGCCCGTTCCTCCTCCACGGCCCTGCGCGTCGCCTCCCCGTGCGCCCGCTCCAGCGCGGCGAACCGGTCCCTGCTGGCCGCGAGCCGCCGCCGCCCGAGCCGGACTACACTGGCCACCACCCCGGCCACCAGCAGCACCACCCCGGGGCTCGACCAGCCCGGCAGCACCGGCTGCGTCGAGCGGAAGGCCACCCCGGCGAGGACGGCCGCGACGACCAGGCCGGCCATCGCGCCCGCCCGGTAGCGGCTGTGCATGACGGCGGTGTATGTGCCGATCACACAGGTCAGCACGTTGATCCAGGAGGCTTCGTCGCCGATGGCGAGCGCCGCGCCGACCACCACCGCGAACACGGTCAGCGGAAACCGCCGACGCGCGGCCAGCGGAAGTGCCGAGAGTACGACCAGTGCCCAGGGCTGTGAAGCAGGTTCCTCCATGCCGGGGACGGGCGGCCGGGGCGGGGCGGGCGGCACCGGCGCCCCGTACTCCATCCGCGACACCTGCACCGGCCCGTCGCCGGGATAGCGCGAGGCGACCACCAGCGCCACCACCGTCAACAGCACGGCCAGCACCACGTCGAAGCACACCGAACGCCGTGACAGCGCAGGGCCCTTCGCCTCCGGCCGCAGCGCGAACCGCACCTGCCGTCGCCATCGGCGCAGGTCTTCCGTCCCCATGGGCACATTGTGCGGCCCCGGAACCGGCCGCGCGTCCCTCTGTACGACCAACCTGCCCTCCTGCGGGCGTACTTCGCAGGGATGACCCCCGGCCGGGTCCTCCGTACGGAGGGGCGGTATGTCGGTGCCCCGGCCGACGCGCCCGCCGCCCGCCCGCCCGTACCTTCGCCACGCCGACAAGGACACGACCCGACGACCGACAGGACGGGCACCTCCCATGACCGCAGTGATCGAACTGAAGGGCGTGGCCAAGCGCTACGACAGCGCCGGCGCACCCGCGCTCGGGCCGCTCGACCTCACCGTCGCCCAGGGCGAGGCCCTCGCCGTGACCGGCCCCTCCGGCAGCGGCAAGTCCACGCTGCTGAACCTCGTCGCGGGACTCGACAAGCCGACCGAGGGCACCGTGACCGTCGCCGGGCAGCGGGTGGACCGGCTCGGCGAGCACGCCCTGGCCCGCTTCCGGCGTGAACGGATCGGCATGGTCTTCCAGTTCTTCAACCTCCTCGACGACCTCACCGTCCTCGACAACATCCAGCTCCCGGCCCAGCTCACCGGAACCGCACGGCGCAGGACCGCGGCGCGGGCGCACGAGCTCATGGAGGCGCTGGGCATCGAGAAGCACGCCCGCGCCTACCCCGGCCGGCTCTCCGGCGGTGAACGCCAACGCGTCGCCGTGGCCCGGGCGCTGGTGAACCGGCCCGCCCTGCTGCTGGCCGATGAGCCGACCGGCGCCCTCGACAGCGCCTCGGGCCAGGACGTGCGGGAACTCCTCGTCGACCTGCACCGGGGCGGACAGACCATCGTGCTCGTCACCCACGACCCGGCCCTGGCCGAAGCGTGCGCGAGCCGCACCGTCCACCTCGTCGACGGCCATGTGGCACTCGACTCCCGCGCGGGGGCCGTGCGATGACCGGACCGCTCGTCCGCGTCGTACGTTCCGGGGTGGGCCGGCGTCGGGTGCAGACCGTCGTCATCGCCATCGCCACGATGATGGCCGTCGCGGCGGCCGTGGTCGCCGGTTCCCTCATGGTCGTGTCCAACGGGCCCTTCGACCACGCCTTCGCCCAGCAGAAGGGCGCCCACCTCACCGCCGAGTTCGACCCGGCGAAGGTCACCGCGGCACAACTCGCGGCCACCGGGCGGCTGGACGGGGTCACCGCGAGCGCGGGGCCGTACCCGTCCACCGTCATCGAGGCGACCGACTCCTCCGGCCGCCGGCCCCCGGCCATGACCCTCGTCGGACGCACCGGTCCGCACGCGGACGTGGACGACCTGGACCTCACGTCCGGCCGGTGGGCGAGGAGAACGGGCGAGATCGTGCTGAGCTCCTCCTACGAGGGGCCCGCCTTCAAGGTCGGCGACACTCTGACGGCCTCCGGCACGACGCTCACCGTCGTCGGCTTCGCCACCTCGGCCGGCAGGTCCGCCGACGCATGGGCAACTCCCGCGCAGGCCAGGTTCCTTGCCTCGAAGGAACACCCCGTCACCGGACAGATGCTCTACCGCTTCGACTCGGCGGGCTCGAAGGGCGACATCGCAGCCGACCGCAAGAAGCTCCTCGCCGCGGTCCCGTCCGGGGCACTCCTCGGCACCCGGTCCTACCTCGACACCAAGCGCGCCGCCGACTCGGGCGCCGCGCCGACCATCCCGTTCCTGGTCGCGTTCGGGGTCCTCGGCATCGTCATGTCGGTGATCATCGTCGGCAGCGTCATCAGCGGCGCGGTCGGCACCAGCCTGCGCAGAATCGGCATCCTCAAGGCCATCGGCTTCACCCCGCGCGAAGTCGTCCGCGCCTACGTGGCCCAGGCGCTCGTCCCGGCGACCGTGGGCATCGCGCTCGGAGTCGTCCTCGGCAACCTGCTGGCCGTGCCCCTCCTCGACGACACCGAGCAGGCGTACGGCACCGCCACCCTGTCCGTCGCCTGGTGGGTGGATGTCGTGGTCCCCGCCGGCGCCCTGCTGGTCGTCGGGATCGCGGCCTTCGTGCCCGCGCTGCGGGCCGGGCGGCTGCGCACGGTCGAGGCCATCGCCGTCGGCCGCGCCCCGCGCACCGGACGCGGTCAGTGGGCGCACCGCGCGGCGGGACGGCTGCCGCTGCCCCGGGCGGTGACCTACGGCCTGGCCAGCCCCTTCGCGCACCCGGTCCGTACCCTCGCCATGCTGCTCGCCGTGGCGTTCGGCACGATCGCGGCGACCTTCGCCGTCGGGCTCACCTCCTCACTGAACGAGGTCAACGCGATCCAGGACCCCGAGAACCGTTCCGCGGTCACCGTCTTCACCGGCGGCCCGACCGTCGCGGGCGGCGAGCACGTCCCGGCCCCGGGCACCCCGGAGCCCCAGCCGGCCGACCCGGCGAAGGTGAGCGCCGCCGTCAAGGCGCAGCCGGGCACCGCCTCGTACTACGGCATGGGCCAGCAGGACGCCACCGTGGCCGGGGTCTCCGGAGCCGTCCGCGCGACCCTCTACCAGGGCGACTCAACCCGGGGCGGCTACGCCATGATCTCCGGGCACTGGCTCGACGGCCCGGGCCAGGTCGTCGTACCGGGCCAGTTCCTGGAGACCACCGGCACCGAGGTCGGCGACACCGTGCGCGTGACCGTCGGAAAGGAGACGGCCGCCCTGCGGATCGTCGGCGAGGCCTTCGGCACCTCGGACGACGTGCTGGAGATCCAGGTGAACACCGCGGACTTCCCCGCGACCAGGCCCCAGCTGTTCCTGGTCGACGTGAAACCGGGGGTCTCCGCGGTCGCCTACGCCCAGAAGCTCGCCGAGCAGATCGAGCCCCTGGGTGCCGACGCCCGGGCCAACTCCCCTTCCGAGCACGACAACTTCATCGTCATCCTGAACACGATGGCCGCGCTCCTCACCCTGATGCTCGTCTCCGTCGCCGGCCTCGGTGTCCTCAACTCCGTCGTCCTGGACACCCGCGAGCGCGTCCACGACCTGGGCGTGTGCAAGGCACTCGGCATGTCACCCCGGCAGACGGTCGGCCTCGTCCTCGCCTCGGTGGCCGGCATCGGCGTGCTCGGCGGTCTTGTCGGCGTCCCGGCCGGATACGCGCTGCACGGGTTCGTGCTCCCGGTGATGGGACACGCGGCGGGCACCGAACTGCCCACATCCGTCCTCGACGTGTACGACACCCCGCAGCTGCTCCTGCTGGGTCTGGCGGGCCTTGCCATCGCCCTGCTGGGCGCGCTGCTCCCGGCGGGCTGGGCGGCGAAGGCCCGTACGGCGACGGCTCTGCGCACGGAGTAGCCGTCACTCCTCCCGGCGCAGGCTGAGAACCAAGTCGCGGGGCAGGCCGTGGGTGTCGTGGAGGTAGTCGTAGTCCTCCTCGCTCAGCGGCCCCCGGTAGCGTGGCCCGGACAGCAGCCGCCGACCGCGTTCCAGCAGCGTGTCGAACCGGCGTTCCTCCTCCAGCAGCACGTCCCGCACGAGATCCGGCCCGCAGGTCTGCCGGAAGTGGTCCAGCGTGTGCCGGAGGAGCTCCACCGGCAGGTCGGAGAGGGTGCGGGACGGGTCGTCGCGCCGCAGGGTGGTCAGCAGTCTGCGGACGACGCGGCGCAGGACGTACCCGCGTCCGGTGGTGGAGGGCCGTACCCCGTCGCCGATCACGACGATTCCGGAGCGCAGGTGGTCGCGGACCAGACGCAGCGACGGCTCGTCCAGCTGCCACAGGGGAGGCAGCAGTCGCGTCCAGGGCTCGAACAGATCGGTGTCGTAGACCGAGTCGCGGCCCTGGAGGACGGTGACCAGGCGCTCCAGGCCCATGCCGGTGTCGACGGACGGACGTTCGAGGGGCTGGAGGGAGCCGTCGTCGAGGCGGCGGTACCGCATGACGACGTGGTTCCAGATCTCCACCCACCGCGGGTCCGTGGTGGGGGTGCCCTGAGGCGGGGTGCCGCCGGTCCACACGAAGATCTCCGAGTCGGGGCCGCACGGGCCGACGGGGCCGTTGGACCACCAGTTGTCGTCCCGGGTGAGCTCCACGGGGACCCCCAGCTCCTCCCAGGTGCGCCGGGACTCGAGATCGGGGCCCACCTGCTCGTCACCGCCGAAGACCGTGGCGTGGAGTCTGTCGTGGGGGATGCCGAATCCGTCGCGGAGCAGCTCGTAGCCCCAGCGCAGGCTCTGTGAGTGGCCGTAGTCGCCGAGCGACCACGAGCCGAGCATCTCGAACACCGTCAGGTGGGTGGGGTCACCGACCTCGTCGAGATCGGTCGTCCGCAGACAGCGCTGCACATTGACGAGCCGGCGGCCCCGCGGATGGGGGCGGCCCTCCAGATAGGAGGTGAGCGGGTGCATGCCCGAGGTGGTGAACAGCACCGGGTCGCCGGGCGGTGGCAGCAGGGTGCCGCCCGTGATCAGGTGATGTCCGCGCTCGCGGTAGAAGTCGGTGAAGACGCGCACGGTGCGGTCCGTGTCCATGGCGGGGTCCTTCGGTCTGGTGGGACCGGAAACGACCGCGGGAACAGACGGCGACCAGAGGTCCTGCACCGGCGGTCCGTTTCCGGCCGCCGGGGGAGTGGGGAGGTCAGGCGTCGGCAGCCGGCGAGCTGGTCGCTCGCGCGGCCGCGGTGTGCGGACGGCTGATGATCTCCATGCGGTCAACGGTACGCACAGGCGTCCCGGTTCGTCACTCGGATTTCCCGGACATGGCGCCGCCGTAGCCCATGGACCGCTGTTCCTGCCGGATCAACGACCGGCCTCCGTGCGTCGCGCGGGCCTCGGTCAGCGCGATGCGCAGTGCCCGGCGGAGTTCCGGCGGCAGGCTGCCGGTCCCGGGCCAGCGCACGACGTGCTGGGCGATGTCGCGCAGCTTGGTGTTGGTGCGCTGGGACACGGTCTTGAGGACCTCCCACCCCTGCTCGGGGCGGAGACCGCTGAGGGCGATGACGACACCGATCGCCTGGTCGACGACGGCGTGCGAGACAAGGGCCTGGCGGAGCTGGGCGACTTCCGTCTGAAGTTCCTCGATCTTCTCAGCCGGCTCTTCGTGTTGCGTCATGCACCGCCCTGTCGCCCTCTCCCCCTGCTGCCCGGCGACTCCGGCGGTCACCGTCCGTCCAGCCTGCACGCTCCGGACCACCGGTGACGAGCCGGTGGACGCACACCCTGTGACCTGGAAGGACAGAAAACGAAGCGCCATCCGTAGGTTCGGTGGGTTCGCGGGTATGTGCGAATGAGGAGCAGAGAGTGGGAGGCCCTTGCGCGATGGAGACGCTGACATTCGACAGCGACGATCTGGACCGGACCGAGGAGTTCCTCAGTCACGCCTACGCGAAGATGCGGATCGGCAACGGCAGCCCGGACAGCAGCCGGGCACGGATCCACCGCACCGCCATCGACTCGGTCAGCGTCGACGAGCTCGACCTGGACTTCGACATGAGCTACGCGGTCACCCCGCTGGGCCGGATCTGCCTGTGCCTGGTGCACGAGGGCACCATCGAGGACCACGTCTACCAGGGCGTCTCGGACTCCTTCGGCCCCGGCGACGTGGTGTCCTTCGCCCCGCCCGAGCTGTCCTACGCCGGCCGCATCCACGCGGCCCGCTACAACATCACCATGCTGGACCCGGAGCTGCTCACCCAGGTGGCGGCGACCGGGGACGGCCGGCGCCCCGAACCGGTCCGGCTCACCGGGCATCGGCCGATCAGCCCGGCCGCGGGTGACCGGCTGCGGACGACGATCGGCTATGTGCAGGACCACGTCCTGGCGGACGCCGCCGTCGCCGACCAGCCGCTGGTGGCCTCCACCGCCGCCCAGCACCTCGCGGCGGCCGTCCTGGCCACCTTCCCCAACACCGCGGTCACCGACCCCACCGGCCCCGACCGCCAGGACGCCCACCCCGCCGCCCTGCGCCGCGCCCTCGCGCACATGGAGGACCACGCCGACCGGCCGCTCACCGTCGCGCAGATCGCGGACGCGGCCCACATCAGTGTCCGCGCGCTCCAGTACGCCTTCCGCCGCCACCTGGACACCACCCCGCTCGCTTACCTCCGCCAGGTCCGCCTGTCCCACGCCCACGAGGAGCTGGCGGCCGCCGACCCGGGGAACGGCGCCACGGTCACCGGCATCGCCGCCCGCTGGGGCTTCTCCCACCCGGGCCGGTTCGCCACCCTGTACCGGCACACCTACGACCGTTCTCCGCGCCTCACCCTGCGCGACGACTGAGGCCCCTCTGCGGCTGGTGACAAAGCGTCCACGGGGCCCTGCGTTCTTGTGAGCAACCGCCGGGAGGCGCGGCCCGGCCGCCCTACGGTCCCAGCATGAACACGAGTCGCAGCAGAGGAAGCAGGTGGCGCACCGCAGCGCTGGCGGTGCTGCTGACCACCGGGGCGTTCACCGTGTCGGCGCCGGCCGCCCAGGGAGACAGCGCGAGAACCGAGACGGCCGTGGGCACGAGCGCCGGCGTCACCGAGACCCTGGTGCGGGTGAGAGCCCCGCTGCCGGCGTCCTTCGGGGCCCGGCCCGCGGCGTGCGACTGGCTGTCGTACCTGCGCTACCGGTCCTCGTCGGGGCCCGCGTCCCCGGCCGACGCCGACCGGGTCCTGATCGCCCAGCCGGGCATCCTGGAAGGCGCCGGAGCCTTCGACAGCGTCGCCCGCAACACCGTGACCCGGGCCGCCGAGCAGGGCCGGCACATCGAGTTCTGGGCCCTGGACCGGCGCTCCAACTGCCTGGAGGACCGCACCGGCATCGCCTCCGGCGACCAGCACACCGCAGTCGACTACTACTACCGCGGCAAGCAGGTCCAGGGCCGCACCTTCGCCGGGTTCGTCGGCAACGACCAGCTGGGGTGGATGGCGAAGCTCGGCATCGAGCAGACCGTCCGCGACGAGTACGACCTTCTCACCGCCGAGCTGCCCGACCAGCGGGTCCGCAAGGAGAAGGTGCTGTGCGGCGGCCACTCGCTCGGCGGTGTCATCACCGGCTACTTCGCCGCCGCCGACTTCGACGGCGACCCCGCCACCACCGCCGACGCCGGACACAACCAGTGCGCCGGCTACTTCGCACTCGACACCACCGTCTCCACCTCGCTCGGCGACCTGAGCGGCAGCATCCCGGACGACACCAACCTGCCCGACGTCGGTCTCGGTTACGGCGCCGTCCAGGCCGGACTCGACAGCGGACTGCTCCCGCGCTCCCTGTCCGCGCCCGTCCTGCTCAACCCCGAGACCATGACCCTGCTCGCCATCGCGGGCGTGGGAGCCCTGCGGGATCCGGGCGGCGAGGCCGACCTGCCGGGCTATCTGCCCGCCAACACCAACATCGAGGCCACCAACCGCTTCCTGTTCTCCAAGGACACCGCCACCTTCCTCACCGGCTCCCCGGCGGTGAAGGACTTCCGGCTCACCAACCAGGCGGTGCTCGGCTCGCTGATGGACGACCAGTCCGTACCGCTCGCCTTCCTCCAGAGCAGCGTGGGCTTCTTCGACGGCGGTCCCGTCACCGACAAGAACTTCCCGGCCGCCAACGGGAGTTCGGCGCAGCCCGGCCTCTTCGGCACCGAGTACAAGGCCATCCCGGCCGTGCCCCACGGCCCGCTCTACACCTGGCGGAACTACGACCGTGTCGGCGATCCGGACGACCCCGGGTACCGGTCGTCGGACGGGACGCCGTTCACCGCGGCGGGCAAGGAGGTCACCGACATCCAGGAGCTGGCGCGCAGCATGGCCGCACAGCCGCTGGACTTCACCGAGCAGTACTTCCCGACCAAACTCGTCACCGACCTCGAACTGTCCACCTCCCCGCAGGTGAAGCGGCTCGTCGTGCACCCGGACGGGCTCACCGCCAACCCGACGCTCACGGTCCTCGCGGGCGACGGACTGCTCGCCGGCCGTGTCCCCGCCGACCTGCACCCCGTGGTCGCGGACGGGTACCAGCATCTCGACGTGCTGACCGCGGCGCCGGTACAGAACAACGGCCGGCCCGAGCCGGTGTCCACCGCCCTGACGCAGTTCGCCCGCACACCCCGATAACCGCGACGGGACAGGGAAGGGCCCGGGAGGAGACTCCTCCCGGGCCCTTCCGCACGCCTTACGCCTTACGCCTTACGGCTTACGTCTTGCGTCGACGCTCAGACCTTGCCCGCGGCGAAGGTCGCCGCCGCGTCGGCGTTCGCCGTGTAGCCGAGGTGCGCCAGCGTGTCGTTGCCGCCCGCCTCGCAGACGGGGTCACCCTTCGCGCAGAAGTCGATGGTGCGGCTCTGGTACGTGCCGGTGACGCTCTTGCCGATCGCCCGAATCGGGTTGCCGAACAGCAGCACCGCGGCCACCCGGGACTCCAGCGCCGCCGGAATGGTGGCCACGATGGGACTGCCGACCACCGCACCGGCGCTGCTGATGCCGATGGAGTTGTCGACCACGTTCGCGCCCTGCGAATAACCGACCAGAACAAAGCGCTGGTTCGGACACGCGGCCGCCTGGCTGTTCACGTGGTTCACCAGATCGGCGTTTCCCTGCGCGGCGGACGTGAGGGAAAGGTCCGCGGGGTAGTTCACCTTGTAGCCGGTGACACTCCGGCCCGTGAGTTTCCTCTGCAGGGCGGAGAAGACCGGGTCGCCGACGATCAGGCCGAGATTGCCCGGCTCCAACGTGCCACGAGCGGCGACGACGTCGATGTCCGAGCAGGCCGCGGCGGACGCCGGAGGCGCCGCGACGGTGACCACCGAAGCTCCGCCGACCAGCGAGAGCGCGGCGAGGCACAAGCGAATACGCATGGGGGGATCCTTTGAGGGTGGGGCGTGTGAAACGCCTGTGGAAAGGATGACCCGAACGTATTCGCTTGACCGTGGCCGGTGTTATGGACGGGAATTCAGGAATTCCTCGTTCTTTTGTGCCGTGGTGAGTGCCAGAATGAGATCCAGACGCGAACCGGGATCGTGCAGGGCGTCACCGAAGATTTTCTCCAGCTGACGCAGCCGGTAACGCACCGTCTGCGGATGCACATGGAGACGGGCGGCGACGTCGGGCACATTGCTGCCGCTGAGCAGCCACGCGAGCAGCGTCTCGGCGAGCCGCTCCCGCTGCCCCTCCGACACCGCTTCGAGCGGCGCGAGGGCACGGGCCCGCAGCAGGTCGAGCACGGGCTCGTCGCTGTGCAGCAGCAGCGTCGACAGATGGTCGGAGCAGCGCACCACGCCCTGCCGGGGGAGGATCCCACGCCCCATCAGGCCCAGCGCCCGGGTGGCCCAGCGCAGCGACCGGGCGGCCTGGGCGAGCGGCACCGTCGGCCCGATCGCGGCCGGCCGCCCGCGCAGGGCGAGGCTGAACGCCCGCCCCCCGAAACGCCCTGAGCCGTCCGGGTCGGGTATCAGCATCCGCGGCGGCCGCGACTCCATGTCCACCAGCGCCCCCGCGGCGGCCAGTGGCCAGTCCTCCTCCCGCTGGTCCGGGGCGGCCGCGAGTGCGACCACCGCGACCTGCCTCGGCACCGACCACCGCGCCCCGTGCGCCAGGTCCTGCACGGCGGCCGCCGCGACCGGCCCGTCCCCGAGCAACAGGTCAAGCAGGCGTCTGCGCCGCCGTTCCAGTTCGTCCGTGTCCTGCGAGCGGGCCTCCGCGTACCCGGCCGCCGCCGCCTCGGCGACCTCGTGAACGGTACGGAACGCGATTTCGCCCAGAGCCGACACCACCGCCGAGTCGAGGCCGAGCTCCTCCGCCGTACGGCCCATCCGCCGCCAGGCGTGCAGCCCGCCCACACGCAGCGCGGACTGCAACGCGTCGAGGCTGCGCCCCTCCAGGGCCTCGCCGCGTCCGAGTTCGTAGTACGTCGCCGCGATCTCGTCCCCGTGCCTGCGCGGGTCGGCGATGTGGTCGACGAACAGCGTCAGCGCCTGCACCACACCGGCTCTGAGGTGTTCGCGGTAGGTTCCGTCGGCCGGGCGCGCGTACTCGGGCACCTGACGGCGGACCTCCTCCTCCACCTCGTCTGCGACGTCCGGCAGGTCGGCACGCAGGAGTTCGGCCAGGTCCGGAGGCACGGAGGCGGCCCCGAGGTCCTCCGGAAGACCTCGTGGTGTGGGGGTGGCCAAGGGGGGCCCTCCTTTCACCCGGAAGCGGCTCACCCGCGGGCCGTTGCCCGTGGGACGAGGGGTCAGTCCTGTGTTGGACGGACGTCCCCTGCGTTGCGTTCCGTGTCCCGACGGTACCGACTTCACTCCGGCACCCCCAGCCCCCGCGCAAGCATCGGCCACGACGCGGTGAACTCCTGCTTCCAGTAGGCCCAGCTGTGCCCTCCTCCTGCGTAGAAGTGCGTGGTGACCGGGATGCGCAGCAGTGCGAGCGTGTCGGCGAAGCTGTGGGCGGAGGGCCACAGGGCGCTCTCCAGCGCCTCGGGCAGCCAGTCACCCGTACCCCCGGCCAGCCCGCTGCCGCTGGAGACGTACAGCGAGGTGCCGCGCAGCCCGGCCGCGCGGTCCCGCGGGTTGAAGTCGCGCCAGGTGAGCAGGTTCAGGAACGGATTGCCCCACAGAGAGGCCGGCACCAGGTTCTCGCGGGCCACGATGGCGTCCATCAGTGCGGGCACTCCGGGCGCCATGGTGTCGAGGATCCCGCTGTAGGAGGCCGCCGCGGTGAAAGTGCCGGGGTGGCGGGCCGCGTGGGCCATGGCGCCGTAGCCGCCGGTGGACACCCCCGCGACGACCCGTACCCCGGAGGCCCGGTAGGTGCGGGCGAGCAGGGCCGGGACCTCCTTCAGCTGGAAGGTCTCGTAGTCGGGCCCGCCCCGCCAGGCGCTGGGGATGCCGGTGGGGCCGGCGTCGGGCATCGCCACGATCAGGTTCCGGCCCGCGGTGAAGGCCTCGATGTCCGTCTCCCGCGTCCAGGACGTGTAGTCGTCGTGGGCGCCGTGCAGCAGATACAGCACGGGGTAGGTACGGGTGGGCTCCGCGTCGAAGCCCGACGGCAGGATCAGCCGCACAGGGGCGCTGCGGCCGAGCGCGGCGGACGGCACGGACACGTCGAGGGTGCGGGACCCGAGCGCGGCGGCGGTCCGGGCGCCGAACAGCACGGCCAGACCGGCGCCGGCCGCGGCCTTGGTGACGGTACGTCGGGACACTCCGGTGGTGCGACGGTGCATGGCGGCTCTCCTCGGATCACGTTCGGCGGGTCCCGTCGGCGAGCTCCCGGCCCAGATGGGCGGCGATCTCGTCGACGTGCGGCGGGTCGAGCAGCGACAGGTGGTGTCCCGCGACCGGTACGACGGTCAGGCGCGGGCACACCTCGTCCCAGCCCAGCGCCTGGTCGTCGCGTTCGTAGGCGGGGTCACGCACGGTGTGCGGGGCGGGCTCGGTGGCCCGGTACAGGACCACCCGCCCGTCGTACCGGCCCGGCCGGTGGGCCTCGCCGATCCTCAGGTCCAGGTAGGAGGAGCGCTGGTGCTCCAGGGCGGCGTCCGGTACCCCGGCGGACGCGCGCAGGATCTCCAGCACGGTGTCGATGCGCTCGCGGTCGTCGTCCATCGCGACGAGGTCGTCGTACGGCAGCTCCAGCCGGACCCCGTAGGCGTCGTGGACGTGGCGGGCGAACCCCTCGAAGTGGGCGCGGAGCCGGTCGGACGGTGTCCGGTCGGGCTGGGGGAGGGGCCGTACGGAGTCGATGAGGGCCACGAGCTCCACGTCGCGTCCCGCGGCGGTGAGTTGCCGTGCGGTCTCCTGGGCGACGAAGCCGCCGAAGGACCAACCGCCCAGCAGACAGGGCCCGTCGGGATGCAGGGCGGTGACGGCCTCGGCGTAGCGGCGGGCCTTCCCGGTCACCGTCGGGGTGTCTTCGAGGCGTTCGAGGCCGTACACGGGACGCTCGTCGCCCAGGCGGTCGGCAAGTGCCCGGTAGACGTCGGTGGTTCCTCCTGCGGCGTGCACGAGGAAGAGCGGCGGCCGGGTGCCGGTGACACGCAGCGGGCGTACCGCGCCCGGCCGGACCCGGTCGGCCACCTCCTGGACGGTGGTGGCGCCGAGCAGGTCGCGCAGCGGCAGCTCGACGGCGAACTCGCGCTCCAGGGCGGTGCGGACGCGGACCGCCATCAGCGAGTCAAGGCCGAGGTCGGCCAGCGCGGTGGCGGGGGTGACACGGCCGGCGCTGTGGCCGGTGACGGTGGCGATGTGATGGCACAGGCGGGCGGCGACGGAGGTGTCCTGCTCGGCGCGCACCTCCTCGGCCGGCGCCTTCGTGGACGCGGGAGGGCGGGCCGGTGACGCCCCCCGCCCGTCCGTCCACCAGTGCCGCACATGCTTCCAGCGCGGCGCCGGCAGGTCGACGACCCGCCCGGGAGGCAGCGGGAGCCGTCCGCCCGCGCAGTACAGGGCCCCCACCTGGGCGAGGAAGTCGGCACATCCGTCGCCGTCCCGCCTCAGCGTCCCGATCGCGAGCGCACCGGGCACGTTGTCGGTGACGGCCCGGGCCAGGACCGGGTGGGGGGAGATCTCGACGAAGGCGGTGTGGCCGTCGGCGGCGGCCGCGGCGACGGCCCGGTCCAGGCGTACGGGCCGCCGGAGGTTGGCGGCCCAGTGAGCGGCGTCGAAGAGGGAGTCTCCGCGCGGATCGTCCAGGACGGTGGAGTAGACGGGCACGCGGGGCGCTCTGCCCCCGACGTCGGCCAGGGACGCCGTCAACTCCGCCAGCAGCGGCTCCACTTGGGGCGAGTGCCCGGCACCGACGACCCGCATGGACCGGGCGGCCCGTCCGTGTTCCTCCAGCCACCGCACGAGCCGCGCCACCGCCGGTTCCTCGCCGGTGACGACCTTCTGCCCGGGCGAGGAGTGGACGGCGACGTGCACGTCGGGGAAGTCCCGGGCCAGATCGTCGAGTTCGCTGTCGTGGAGGTCGACGACCGCCATGGCCCCGCCCCGGAGGCGGCTGAGCAGCCGGGCCCGTACGGCGACGATCCGGGCGCCCTCCGACACGTCCAGGGCGCCCGCGCACACCGCGGCGGCCACCTCGCCCAGCGAGTGGCCGATGACGGCGGCGGGCTCGACGCCGTAGGAACGCCACAACTCGGCGAGCGCCACCTGGAGTCCGAACAGCACGGGCTGGGCCACCTCCAGCCGGTCGAGCGCGCTCCCCGACGACAGACGGTCGTACAGGGACAGTCCGCACTCCGCGTCGAGCTTCTCCACGGCGGCGGCGAACGCGGGTTCCTCGGCCAGCAGCCGGCGTCCCATTCCGGCCCACTGGCTGCCGTACCCGGAGAAGATCCACACCGGGCCGGGCCCCGCGAGCTCACGCTCACCGGTCACGACCCGGCCGTGCGGGCGTCCCTGCGTCAACGCGTCGAGCCCGTCGGCGAGTTCGGCGCGGTCCCGGGCGACCACGGCCGCGCGCACCCCTCCGCGGCCCGCCCGTCCGGCCAGCGTGCGGGCCACGTCGGCGGGATGCGCGGCCGCCGTCCTGAGCCAGTCGGCGAGCCGGGCCGCGGTGTCCCGCAGCCGTTCCTCGTCCACGTCGGACAGGAGGTGGAGCCGGGCACCGGGCTCCTCGTCCGGGCGCGGGTGCAGGACGCCGGGCCGCCATTCCTCCAGTACGGCATGGGCGTTGGTGCCGCCGAACCCGAAACCGGAGACCCCGGCGACGGCCGTACCGCCGTAGCGCGGCCAGGGTTCGCCCTCGGTGACCACGCGCAGGCGTACGTCGTCCAGGGCGGTGCCCTCGGAACAGTGCAGGGACGGCGGGATGACGTCGTGGTGCAGGGCGAGCACGGTCTTCACCAGTCCGGCGATGCCCGCGGCGGACTCCAGGTGCCCCAGGTTCGACTTCACCGACCCGAGGAGCAGCGGCTGGTCGGGGTCGCGCCCCGCGCCGAGGACCGCGCCGAGCGCACCGGCCTCGATCGGGTCACCGAGCGGGGTGCCGGTGCCGTGCGCCTCGACGTAGTCGACCTGGGCGGGGGTGAGCCCGGCCCTCGCGTACGCGGTGGCCAACAGGGCTTGCTGGGCGGCCGGGTTGGGGGCGAGGAGGCCGTTGGAGCGGCCGTCGGAGTTGACGGCCGTGGCGCGGATGACGGCGAGCACGCGGTCGCCGTCGCGCTCGGCGTCGGACAGCCGCTTCAGGAGCACGGCCGCGCAGCCCTCACCGCGTCCGATGCCGTCGGCGTCCGGCGAGAACGGCTTGCAGCGCCCGTCCGGGGCCAGGGCGCCCGCCCGCCGGAACGCCATGCTGACGGTGGGGGAGAGCAGCAGGTTGACGCCCGCGGCGATCGCCGTGTCGCTCTCACCGGTACGAAGGCTCACGCAGGCGTGGTGCACCGCGACCAGTGAGGAGGAGCAGGCGGTGTCGACGGCCACGCTCGGCCCGCGGGTGTCCAGCACGTACGCCAGCCGGCCCGCGGTCACGCTCAGCGCGCCCCCGGCCGGCGCCCAGGGGTCCACGGCCGCCGGGTCCGCGCCGGTCAGCGAGCCGTACTCGGGGGCGGAGACCCCGACGAAGACACCGGTGGCGGTGCCCGCCAGGGAGGCGGCCGGGACGGCGGCGTGGTCCAGGGCCTCGTGCACGACTTCCAGGAGGATCCGCTGCTGCGGGTCCATCACGGCGGCCTCGCGCGGGGTGATCCGGAAGAAGTCCGCGTCGAACCCCGCGATGTCGTCCAGGTAGCCGCCGTACGCGGGCGCGTCCTCGGGCGGGAAGGGGGTGAAGTCGCGCCAGCGGTCCTCGGGGACCCGTCTGATCGCGTCGACGCCGTCGGTCAGCAGCCGCCAGTAGTCCGCCGGGCCCTGGACCCCGCCGGGGAGACGGCACCCCAGGCCGATGACGGCGACGGGCTCAGAGGCGACGGGCTCAGAGGCGGCGGGCTCCGAGGCGGTGGACGCCGTGGCGGGCGTCGGTGGCGCGGCCTGCGGGGTCGTACGGCACAGGTGCGCCACCAGGGCCTCCCCGGTGGGCGCCTCCCACAGCAGGGTCGGCGGCAGCTCCCGGCCCGTCAGCCGGGACAGCTCCCCGGCCAGCACGACCGCGTCCCGTGACGACATGCCGAGGTCCGCCAGCGGGCGGTCCATCGGAACCTCGGCGGCTGCCGTCCCGGTCCATACGGCGACCTGCTCCGCGACCAGCCGGCGCACCGCGCTCGCGTCCAGGGCGCTCATGCGGCTCCGCCCGTCGCGTAGACACCCGCCAGATACCGCTCACGCGTGAGCGCCCGCGACACCTTGCCGCTCGACGTCCGCGGCACCGTGCCCGGCGGGACCAGGAGCACATCAGCGAGCCGCACCCCGTGCCGTCCGGACACGGCCGCACGCACGGCCCGCACCAGCGCCGGTACGTCGATCTCGGCGAGGCTCGTGGTCCGCGCGTGCTCGGCCACCACGACCACCCGCTCACCGGAGCCGCCCGGCACCCCGAACGCGGCGAGCCGGTCGCGCCGCACCGCCGGATGCGCGTCCTGGACGGTGGCCTCCAGGTCCTGCGGATAGTGGTTGCGTCCGTCGATGACGATGAGGTCCTTGAGCCGGCCGGTGACGATCAACTGCCCTTCCAGGACCGTCCCCAGGTCACCGGTGCGCAGCCGGCCGTCCGTGCCGAAGACGCGCCGGGTCTGCTCGTCGCGGTTCCAGTAGCCGCGGCCCACGTTGGGACCCCGCACCTGGATCTCGCCGACCTCGCCCTCGGACAGGTGGGCGCCGGAGAGCGGATCGACGATCCGGACCTCCTGGCCCACCGGAGTGCCACAGCCCGCCAGCAGCACGGCCCTCGGGTCGTCGGGCCGCGCGGGCAGCGCCTTGCCCTCGGCGAGCGCGTCCCGGTCCAGGGCGAACCGGCGCACCGGCTCCCCGGGCCGGGCGGCGCTGACGAAGACGGTCGCCTCGGCGAGCCCGTACGACGGGCAGTGGGTCTCCGCCACGAGCCCCTGACCGGCGAAGGCGGCCTGGAACCTGTCGGCCGTGGTGGGACGGACCGGCTCGCTGCCGTTGATCAGCGCGACCACCCCGTCCAGCCGCAGATCCGCCTTCTGCGCCTCGGTCACCGTCGAGGCGCAGTAGTCGTAGGCGAAGTTGGGCGCCGCGCTCAGCGCCCGCGGATGCGCGGACAACAGCCGCAGCCAGCGCGCGGGTTCGTGCAGGAAGGCGACCGGGTCCATGAGCACCGACAGCAGTCCGCGCACGACCGGGGCGGCGACACTGAGGACCAGCCCCATGTCGTGGTACAGCGGCAGCCAGCCGACGCAGGTCACCGGACGGACGTCGGCGCCGTAGGCACCCAGCGCCTGGCGGGCGTTGGCGACGACGTTGGCGTGCCCGATCTCCACACCGGCCGGGGTGCGCGTCGAGCCGGAGGTGTACTGGAGGTAGGCGATCTCCCCTGCGGGCGGCGGCAGTTCCCGCGCGGCGGCATCGGGCACCTGGTCCACGGCGACCACCCGCGCGGCGCTGTCGCCGCACAACTCCCGCACCTCAGCGCCCACCTGACTCGTCGTCACGACCACCGACGGACGCGCGTCGGCCAGGACGGCCGCCAGCCGGTCGCCGTGTCCGGGCAGTCCGGGCGGATACATCGGTACGGCGACCATTCCGGCGGCGAGCGCACCGAGGAACCCGATGACGTACTCCAGCCCCTGGGGGCACAGCACCGCGACCCGCGCCCCCGGCTCGGCCTCCTCGGCGAGCCGGGCGGCCACCGCGCGTACCCGCACGTCCAGCCGGCGCCAGGTCAGGGTGCGGTGGACCCCGCGCGAGTGCGGGGCGGGGTGGTCGACGAAGGTGAACGCCCGGCGGTCCGGGGTGGCTTGGGCCCAGTGCCGCACATACTCCGGCAGACTCCGGAACGCGGGGGCGAGCGGGGGACGGCGGATGTCCATCGTGCGGGTCTCCTCGCGGGGCAGTCAGAGCGGGATGTTGCCGTGCCGGCGCTCCGGCATCGGGGCACGCTTGCCGCGCAGCGCACGCAGGGCACGGCAGATGTGGGCACGGGTGTCGCGCGGGGCGATGACCGCGTCGACGTATCCGCGCTCGGCGGCGAGATAGGGCGTCCCGTGGGTGCTCTCGTAGGCGTCCACGAGCCGGGCCCGCAGCGCCTCGGGGTCGTCGGCGGCGGCGAGTTCACGCCGGTGCAGCACGCCCACCGCGCCCTCGGCGCCCATCACCGCGATCCGGGCGGTGGGCCAGGCGAGGTTGATGTCGGCGCCCAGGTGCTTGGAGCCCATCACCGCGTACCCGCCGCCGTACGCCTTGCGCACCACCACGGTCACCTTCGGCACGGTCGCCTCGGCGTACGCGTACAGCAGCTTGGCGCCGCGCCGGATGATCCCGGCCTGCTCCTGGCGGACCCCGGAGAGATAGCCCGGCACATCGGCGAAGGTCAGCAGCGGAATGCCGAACGCGTCGCAGAACCGTACGAACCGAGCGGCCTTCTCGGAGGCGTCGATGTCCAGCACCCCGGCCGCGTGCAGCGGCTGGTTGGCGACCACGCCGACGGACGTGCCCTCGACGAGGGCCAGCGCGCAGATGATGTTCGGCGCGAACAGCTCCTGGACCTCCAGGAGTTCACCGTCGTCGACGACCGCCCGCAGGATGTCCCGCATGTCGTAGGCCTGCCCGAGCCGGTCCGGCACGATCTCGTCGAGCGGCACGTCGTCGGGCGGCGGCAGCGGGGCGTACTGCGGGGGCCGTTCCAGGTTGTTGACGGGCAGGTACGACAGCAGCTCCCGTACGGTGTCGAGGGCCTCCGTCTCGTCGGCGGCGAGGAAGTGGGCGTTGCCGTTGAGGGAGTTGTTGGTGCGGGCGCCGCCCAGCTCCTCGGCGCTGGTGCGTTCCCCGGTGACGGCCGCGATGACGTCGGGGCCGGTGACGAACATGTGCGAGGCACCGTCCACCATCACGGTGAAGTCGGTGATGGCGGGGGAGTAGGCGGCCCCGCCGGCGCACGGGCCGAGGACGACGGAGATCTGCGGGATCACCCCGGACGCCTGGACGTTGCGGCGCACCAGTTCGGCGTA
The DNA here is from genome assembly GCF_042893155.1 of Streptomyces sp. NPDC001668. Taxonomy (NCBI): domain Bacteria; kingdom Bacillati; phylum Actinomycetota; class Actinomycetes; order Kitasatosporales; family Streptomycetaceae; genus Streptomyces; species Streptomyces sp. NPDC001668. Next base: position 405,577 of record NZ_JBIAUQ010000002.1, on the reverse strand, counting down.
GAGGGCGAGGGAGACGACGCCCTCCTGGATGCGGGCACCGCCCCCGTCGTTGAGCCCGATGACCGGGCAGCCGGTTCTGAGGGCGAGGTCCATGAGGGCGACCGTCTTCTCGCCGAAGGCCTCGCCCATGCTGCCGCCGAAGACCGTGGAGTCCTGGGAGAAGACACAGACGGGACGCCCGTCGACCGTGCCGTACCCGGTGATCACCCCGTCGCCGTAGGGGCGGTCGGAGTCGTCCCCGGCCGGTCTGGCCCGCACGAACAGTCCGGTCTCGGTGAACGAGCCGGAATCCAGCAGCAGGTCGATCCGCTCCCGGGCACCGAACTTGCCGCGTCTCCTCGGCCGGTCCGCGGCCACGGCCTGCGCCCGGCGCGCCTCCAGCGCGAGGACGCGGTCGGCGGTGCGGTCGGGCAGACGTGTCGTCGTCACCTCTAGTGTCACAGCCACCTCCGAAGTGGCCTTCGAATATGGCAGCGCCTCCGGCGCGGGCCGAGCCCAACGCCGTTCTGTTTGCGCGAGGTGAGTCCCGGGAGGCCGGCCTTAGTCCGCGGGTGACAAGGGCGTGCGGGACGAGGGGCATCACTTGTGCACTGCATTTGAGACAACCTGGCCGGAGGGAAGGTGCAGACCTATTCCTGGGATCGGCCTTTTCGCAGGCTGTGGGATGGCGAGTACATGTATCGAAGCGCGCGAATGAGTCAGCTCCCGGATTCGGTGCGACCGGCCGGTTGATAGTTCAATGGAGGCGCTGCAACAATCCCGGTCCTGGCCGCGTCGCCCCACCCCGGGCCTCCCGGCCGACCGGCCCGCAAGGCTCGTCGTCCAGCGCGCAATTCACATCACGCGAATTTCAGATTCACGAATTCCCCACACGTCCGCACCGCGTATGACTCCGGCATGCCTTGTGATGCGACGACCGGCGCGGCAGTAAAGAAGGTGCAAGTGTCCCGGCACTCCATGGGGCTCGGCGGGCCGCCGTTCCCCGACGAAACAAGCCCCCGACCGGATGACCGGCGATCGGTCCTGCATGAGCCCGCCTATCAGTCGCTGCGCAGCAGCCATCGGCGCTTCGGTGTCCGGGCCACGGCCGTCGCCGTCGGCGGCTTCCTGCTGTACGTCCTGCTGTCCAGCTTTCTGCCGGGCCTGATGAACACCCCCGTGAGCGGCCACCTCACCGTCGGACTGGCGCTCGGTCTCGGGCAGTTCGTGCTGATGGCCGTGATCGTGTGGCGCTACCTCGTGCACATGCGCACCCGGGTCACCCCGGTGGTCCGCGGGCTGCGCGGCCTGGTCCGCCACCACGGGGCCGCCGACCGCGAGCGGGCGGCCTTCGAGGCGCGCACGGCCCCCCGCGGCGAGGAGTACCGCCCATGGTGACGCTCGGCGCCTCCGTCGTGGACCGCCTCAGCCTCCAGCTGACGCTCGTGCTCTTCCTGTCCGTGGTCGTCGTGACCCTGTTCACCGCGTTGCTGACCGCACCCCAGCGCGACGAGATCGGCGAGTTCTACCTCGGCAACCGCACCATGTCCCCGCTGCGCAACGGGCTGGCGATGTGCGGCGACTACCTGTCGGCCGCCACCCTCTTGGGCAGCACCGGGCTGGTCGCCCTGACCGGCTACGACGGACTGCTCTACCTGTGCGGCACCGCCGTCGCCTGGATGATGGTGCTCCTGCTGATCGTCGAACCCCTGCGCAACACCGGCAAGTTCACCCTCGGCGACACCCTGGCGATGCGCCTGACGCGCCTGCGGCGGCCGGTCCGCCTCGCCCTGGCGCTGTGCACGCTGGCCATCACCACCCTGTACCTGGTCGCCCAACTCGTCGGCAGCGTCGCCCTGCTGACCCAGTTCACCGGCGAACCCAGCGCCGCCACCCGCACCCTGTGCGTCGTCGTCATCGGCACCATCGTCATCGTCTACGCCGCCATCGGAGGCATGCCCGGCGCCACCTTCATCCAGGTCGTCAAGGCGGTCATGCTCATCTGCGGCGTCACCGTGGCCGGCGTGATGGTGCTGAACCGCTTCGACTGGAACTTCGAGAACCTGCTCGCCGCCGCCGCGGACAACAGCGGGCAGGGCACCCGGTTCCTGGAACCCGGACTGCGCTACGGAGCCGGCGCCACCAGCAAACTCGACTTCCTCAGCCTCCAGTTGGCGATCGTGCTCGGCCTCGCGGCACTTCCGCACGTGATGATGCGCCTGCTCGCCCCGAAGTCCGTCGACGTCCTGCGCACCTCGGTGGTGTGGGCCATGGGCCTGGTCAGCCTCGTCTGCCTGGCGGCCGGCATCCTCGGTCTCGGCGCCACCGCCGTCCTGGGCAGCGACACCATCGCGGAGAACGACCGCACCGGCAACGCGGCCGTCCTGCTGCTCGCCCACGAACTGGGCGGCGCCGTCCTGACCGCCCTGCTGTCCTGTCTCGCCTTCGTCACGCTGCTCGCGGTCGCCGCGGGCCTCACCCTGGCCGCCGCCTCCTCGCTCGCCCACGACCTGTACGGCGAGGTGATCCGCAAGGGCAGGGCCACGCAGACGGAGGAACTGGCCGTGGCCCGGCTCTCGGCGGCCGTCATCGGCATCCTCGGCATGCTGCTCGCCCTGGTCTCCTGGGGTGCCAACTCCGCGACGCTCGCCTTCCTTGCCTTCGCCATCGCCGCCTCCGCCATCCTGCCGACCCTCGTCTACAGCCTCTTCTGGCGGCGGTTCACCGCGCAGGGCGCCCTCCTCAGCCTCTGCGGAGGCCTGTTCACCTCGGTTCTTCTCGTCGTCTTCTCCCCGGTCGTCTCCGGTGCCTCCGCCTCGCTCTACCCGGATGCCGATTTCGCCTGGTTTCCCTTGCAGAATCCCGGAATCGTCTCCATCCCGGCCGGCTTCCTTCTCGGCTGGCTGGGTTCGATACTGAGCCGTCCCGAAACAAAGGAGACATACGAGGACTTCGAAGTACGCGCCCTTGTGGGAGTCGACTAGCCGATTTCCTCCGACTTCTCCGGGAAGTGTGTGGCGAACACGTGGATATTTCGTCGACAGCCCGGCATGGCTTGCGGCGGCAACTCCCGTGCAGTAATTAGGTGACGTATGAACTTGTTCAACCGTGGCACCATGTTCCGCCGCACGGACCGCACGGAACCCGCCGACGTTTCCCAGCCCCCCACGGGGACGTCGGCCACTGCCACAGCCGTCCTTCCCGACCCGGGACTGGCGGCCCTGACCGGGGAATGGGCCATCGACCCCGCACACAGCAGGATCGGCTTCTCCGTACGCCACGCCATGGTCACCACCGTGCGCGGGGCGTTCCTGGAGTACCAGAGCCGCCTGTACTTCGACGGCCGCGACCCGTCCCGCTCCAAGGCGGAGATCATCATCTCCACCGGCAGCGTCGACACCGGCGTGGAGCAGCGCGACGGCCACCTCGTCGGCCGGGACTTCCTGGACGCCTCGGCCTATCCGCGCATGCGGTTCGCCAGTACCGGCGTGGAGGTCGTCGGCCCCGACGTATATCGGATGACCGGCGACCTCACCATCAAGGCCACCACCCGCCCCGTGGTCCTGGACCTCACCTACATAGGCCATGTCACCGACCCGTTCGGCTACCAGCGGGCGGGTTTCGACGGCACCACCACCATCAACCGCTCCGAGTGGGGCCTGACCTACAGCACCAGGCTCGCCGAGGGCGGTGCCATGGTCAGCGAGAAAGTGCGCCTCCAGTTCGACATCGCCGCGATCCGCACACCTCCGGCCGGCTGACCCGACATCCGCCGCGCACAGTGGGCCACGAACCCGTCCGGGTTCGTGGCCCACTGTGGTGCCGCCGGGGCTGTCAGCGCCCTCGCACCAGCCCCGCCAGATAGCGCCACAGCGACGAACGCGGCCGTACGGCGGACTCCTCGGCCGCGGTCGAGCCGGCGGGGGCGGGGAGGGCCGGGAGCGGGGGCACCGGGAGGGCCGGCGTGCCCGAGAGCGTGTACCGCACCGGGAGGGAGCGCAGCCCGCGCATGAACGGTGAGGAGCGCCAGGGCAGTTGATCGACGGGCAGCGACAACTCCAGCCCGGACAGCCGCTCGAAGAGCCTGCTCACGCCGATCGCCGCCGCGCCCCCGGCCAGTTCCCGCGCCGGGCACTGCCGTGGACCGGCGCCCCAGGACAGATGGGCCCGCGTGCTGATGGTCGACTCGGGGCAGACCTTCCCCGCGAAGGCCGGATCCGCGTGTGCGGCGCCGACCGACACCCACACCGGATCGCCCGCCGCGATGGTGTACTCGCCGAGCCGCATGTCCTTCAGGGGGAACCGCGGCACGAAGTTGATCAGCGGCGGCTTCTGCATCACCACCCGGTTCATGGTCTCCCTGATCAGCCCCGCCGACAGACTGGCGCTGGCGGGGAGGTTCCCGGTGATGACCTCGACGACCGTGTTGGAGATCAGGATGCCGACATGGTCCGAGGTCATCCCGAGCAGCATCATCAGCTCGCGCGACAACTCCTCGACACTCAGGCCGGGATGGGAGGCGAGCAGATAGGAGGGGAAGTCGTCGCCCGGCTCCTTCATCTTCCACGCGCCGAGCTCCGACAGGGTGGCGAGCAGCCGCTCCAGCGCGGGCCCCGCGTCCGGACCCGCGTCCAGCACCCGCCACATGTCCATCAGCGCGTCGTCGTGCTGCGAGCCCGGGAAGCCCAGCAGATGACTGGCGACCATCAGCGGCAGCGGCCGCGCGAACTGCGCCGACAGATCCGCCCACCCGGTGCGCCCGCCCTGCGTGAACAGCGAGATCAGTTCGTCGGCGTCACGGGTGATCTGCGCCTTGAGCCGCTTGGCCACCGGGTGCCGGGGGTCCTGGAAGGGCCGCAGCGCGGTGTCCCAGGCCACCTTCAGCCCGCGGTAGCCCTCACCGCCCTGGATGAGTATGTGGTTGACGTCCAGGGACGGCGCGAGCGGCCAGTCCGCGGGCAGCCGCCCCTCCCTGTGCGCCCGCCAGTTCTCCAGCCCCTTGGGCCAGGCGTGGTCGTCGCGGAGGACCTCGTACGCCTCCTCGTAGCCCAGCACGAGCCAGACGGGCACACCCAGCAGGTCGACCGGCGCGACCGGGCCGTGCGCCCGGCGCAACCGCTCGTACACGATCGCCGGATCCCGTTCGTAGTCGCGGGTCATGAGCGGTTCGAGGCTCATCGACTCCAGCGGCCCGTGACCGGCTGCCGATCCGCTGTTCAGTTGGACCCCCATGGCTTCCTTCCCTCGCTCAGGCGCTACGCCAGAGTAATGTGACCCCCTGCGCTGCCTCCATGGCGGGGGGTGATTATCGGGACGCCCCGGGTGGCCGGCGGGGTGAACGGCGAACGGCACCGCCCGCAGACGGTGCCGTTCCTGGTCCGTGTCGCCCGCTACGGAGTCCACTTGATGTTCGGGTTCACATTGCCGGTCCAGTTGAAGACGGCCATGTTGTCCCAGCCGTTGCCGCTGTTGCTGATGTCGGCCGGGTCCCACCCGTTGCCCTTCACCGCGTACCAGGTGGGCTCCCAGTAGAAGACCCCGATCGCGCCGTTGCTGCGGGCCGCGTTCTGCACGGCGGTGAAGTTGTCCGCCTGGCCCTGCCACGACAGCGGGTAGCCCGAGCAGCCGCTCGTGATGGAGTTGGCGGTGCTGTCCGCGTTGGCCGAGGTGAACGGGTAGGCCGTCTCGGCGATGACGACGTCCTTGCCGTAGCGGGACTTCATGTCGGCCACGACACTGCCCATGTTGGCGATCGTGCCGTGCCACGGGCAGTAGTACGACAGCCCGGTGATGTCCCAGTTGACGCCCTTGGCCTTGATGCCGTCGTAGAACCAGCGGGCGTTGGCGTCACTGTCGGCGTCGGCGGTGTGGATGATCACCTGGGTGCCGCTGTTGCACGCCTTGGTCGCGTTGTAGCCCGACTTGAGCAGCAGGCTGAGGTTGGTGAAGTCGTTGTTGACGACCTTGCCCTCGTTCCACAGCATGCCGACGTTGATCTCGTTGCCGATCTGCACGCTGTCCGGGGTGGTGCCCTGGGACTTGAGGCTGTTGCAGACGTCGTACGTGTAGTTGTAGACGTCGGTCTGCAACTGGCCGATGGTGTGACCGGCCCACGCCGCGGGCTTGTTCTGGTTGCCCGGGTCCGCCCAGGTGTCCGAGTAGTGGAAGTCGACCAGCAGCTTGAGCCCCTTGGCCTTCACCTGCTTCGCGTACGACAGCACCTTGGCCTTGTTGTTGTAGCCGCTGGCGGGGTTGTTCCACACGCGCAGGCGGACGTAGTTGACGCCGAGGCCCTTGAGGATGTCCAGCGGGTCCTTGGCGGTGCCGCTCGCGTCGTAGTACTTGGCACCGAGGTCGAGGGCGCGCTGGGCGGTCGACACGTCGGCGCCGCGCATGGTGAGCGTCCCGGCGGCGGAGGCGCTGGTGGACGTGGTGAGCAGGGATGCGGGCAGGGCGAGGGCCGCCAGGAGCGTGGCGGCCCTCACGAGGCGGCGCGGACCTTTGACGGTCATCCCGACCTCCTTGTCTGACATGACCATGTGGATGGGTTCCGTGAACGTTCACAGTAGAAGTCGATGTCGTGGCTGTAAATACATGCGGCGAACGCATTTCGTGGAGGTTGAAGAGGTGTGAACCAGGGGCAGTTGCTGTGTACGTACACAGTTCGAGGGCGGAGATACCCCGAGGGCAGAATGACCACCATGGTCAACGACCCGCGTACCCTCCACGACCGTCTCGTCGCACAACCCCGTCCGGCCGACCTGGTCCTCGCGCCCGACGGCACACGCCTGATCCTTTCGGTGGGGGCCCTCGACGATGAGGGGACCCGGTACGTGTCGGAGCTGTGGGAGGTGGATCCGACGGGCGAACGCGACCCCCGACCCGTGACCGGGTCCGTCCAGGGCGACTCCGCCCCCGTGTTCGCCGCCGACGGCACTTTGACGGTCCTGTCCACCCGTAGTACCGACGACCCGCCGGGAGCGGGGGTGTGGACGCTGTCCGCGAACGGCGAGGCCGAGAGGATCGCCCACCACCCGGGCGGGACAACCGCGTTCACCATCGCCGCTCGTTCGCGCACCCTCGCCTACACGGCCGGTCTGCTGCCAGGTGCCGCAGACGCTCGGACGCACGGCGACCTGCTCCAGCAGCGTCAGCGGTCCGGCGTCACCGCGATCCTCTACGAGGCGACTCCCACCCGCGCCGGCGGCGTGGACCTCGGCCCCGCCGAACCGCACACCTTCGTCCTTCGTGGCGACGCCCCGCCGGTCGACGCCGGTGGCCAAGGCCTCGCAGGCACCGGCGACATGGCCCTCTCACCGGACGGGACAGCGGTCGCCTACACACGGGCACCGACGAGCACCGCCCCGGACACGAACGTCGTGGTGATGGCCGACGCGGCGACCGGCGTGGAGCGCCGCACGTTCTCCCGCCCAGGTCACCAGTACTACCGCCCGGTCTTCACCGCCGACGGCACGCTTCTGATCTGCCAACGCCAACGGGAGGAGACGTATGACAGCGAGTGGCGGGTGACCCTCGTCGCCTTCGACGTCGAATCGGGCGAAGAGACGGACCTCCTGCCGGACTTCGACAACTGGCCCTGGCCGGGCCGGGCGATCCCCTCGCCGGTCGCCGGGGACGCCACGCTGTGGTTCACCGGCGACGAGCGGGGGCACTGCCCCGTCTTCCGCCGTGACCCGGACGGCACAGTCACCCGCCTCACCGCCTCCGGTGCCTACGCCTCCCTCTGCGTGACGCCCGACGGGTCCACCCTCTACGCGCTGCGCAGCACGCTCGACAGCCCACCGCAGGCGGTCCGCCTGGACGCCGGCGAGCCCGACCAGGACCCCACCCTCCTCAAGACGCCGGGCGACCTCGGCCCTCTCCCCAGCACGCTGACCGAGGTGCACACGACCGCGGACGACGGCTTCGCGCTGCGGGCCTGGCTGATCCTGCCCGAGGATGCGGCACCCGACGACCCGTCACCCCTCCTCGTCGAGGCGCACGGCGGACCCCAGTCCTCCTGGACCGGCTGGCCATGGCAGTGGAACCCCTGGCCCTTCGTGGCCCGCGGATACGCGGTACTCCTGCCCGATCCGGCCCTGTCCACCGGATACGGGCAACAGATGCAGGCACGCGGCCGCGGCCGGTACGGCGGCCGGCCTTACGGCGACGTCATCGCCCTGACCGACGCCGCACTGGCCCGAGCCGACCTCGACGCGAGCCGAACGGCCCTCGCCGGCTGGTCCTTCGGCGGCTACCTCGCGGGACGCACCGCGACCCTCACCGACCGCTTCAGAGCACTCGTCTCACACGCCGGGATGTGGAACCTGGAGTCCTTCCAGGGCGACACCGACATGCACACGTACTTCCGGAAGATCTACGGCGACCCGCGCACCCGGCGCGAACGGTACGAGGCGGACTCGCCGCACTTCGACGCGGCGAACCTGACGACACCGATGCTGATCGTGCACGGCGGGAAGGACTACCGGGTGCCGGTGGGCCAGTCGCTGGCACTCCACAACGACCTCCAACGGCAGGGGGTACCCGCCAAGTTCCTGTATTTCCCGGACGAGAACCACGGCATCGGAGCCCCCCACCACCTGTGCCTCGTGTACGAGACGGCGCTGAACTTCCTCGACCACCATGTCCTCGGCGAGGAGTGGAGGCGGCCGGGGCTCCTGTGACGTCAACCGGTCGGGACGACTGTGCCCCGGCTACCGCGCGTCGAGGGCCTTGTCGAGGGTGAGGGTCGCGTCGATGAGGGCCAGATGCGTGAACGCCTGCGGGAAGTTCCCCAGTTGGCGGCCCGTCAGATCGATCTCCTCCGAGTACAGGCCCAGGTGGTTGGCGTACCCCAGCATCTTCTCGAACACCAGCCGTGCCTGGTCCGTCCGCCCCGCACGGACGAGGGCGTCGACGTACATGAACGTGCACAGCGAGAAGGTGCCCTCCGTGCCGTGCAGGCCGTCGGGCGAGGCCTCCGGGTTGTAGCGGTAGACGAGGCTGTCGCTGACCAGTTCCCGCTCCATGGCGTCCAGGGTCGTTCCCCAGATCGGATCCTCGGCGTTGAGAAACCCGACCGTCCCCATCCGCAGCAGCGAGGAGTCCAGCACGTCACTGCCGTACTGCTGGACGAAGGCCTGCCGTTGCTCGTTCCACCCCTTCGCCATGACCTGTTCGTACACGGCGTCCCGCTCGGTCTCCCACCGTCCGGCCGCCGACGGCCAGCCCTTAGCCGCGGCCAGGCGCAGAGCCCGGTCGAACGCCACCCACGACATGACCCGGCCGTAGGTGAAGTTCTGCTTACCTCCGCGGGTCTCCCAGATGCCCTCCTCCGCCTGGTCCCAGTTGTCGGCCAGCCAGTCCAGGTTCGCCCGCATCGAGGTCCATCCCTCGTACCCGACCTGGAGTCCGTGCTGGTGCGCGAAGTAGATGCTGTCCAGCGCCTCGCCGTAGATGTCCAGTTGGAGTTGCGTCGCGGCGCCGTTGCCGATCCGTACGGGCCCGGAGCCCGCATAGCCCTCCCAGTGGCCGAGGGTCTGCTCTTCCAGGTCGGACGAGCCGTCGACCTTGTACATGATGTTGAGCGGGCCCGTGGTCCCGCCGCTGCCGGCCTGCTCCTTGACCCGGTCGCTCAGCCAGGCGGTGAACGCCCGGGCCTCCTCCGTGAAGCCCAGCCCCAAGAGGGCGTACACGGAGAAGGAGGCGTCACGGATCCAGGTGAAGCGGTAGTCCCAGTTGCGCACGCCGCCCAGTTCCTCCGGGAGGGCCGCCGTCGGGGCGGCCACGAGGGCGCCGGTGGGTGCGTACGTCATGAGCTTGAGGGTGATCGCGGAGCGCTCCACCATCTCGCGCCAGCGCCCGCGGTAGCGCGACTGTGCCAGCCAGGATCGCCAGAACGCCACCGTCTCGTCGAAGAGCCGCTCGTATGCGTCCTGGCGGACCTCGGCGGGTGGCCCGTCGGCGCCCATCTCCAGAACCAGCCCGCGCTGCTGACCGGCCTGCAGCGTCAGCGGCAGGTGCAGATCGCCATCCTGATCTTTGAGAACGTCGGCGAGCCGCTCGTCGTCCGGGTCACGGATGAGGTGCACGGTGAGGTTCGTGCCGTCCTCCGGGGCGAAGACTGCGCCGTGCTGGGTGAGGTGCAACTCGTGCTTCCTGCGCCCGTAGTCGAACCGCGGGGCGATCTCGATCTGGAACGTCATGCTGCCGCGCACGCAGCGGACCAGACGCACCAGCCGGTCGCGGTGGGTGAACCTCGTACCGGTCACTGGCATGAAGTCGACCACCTCGCCGGCGCCTGCCTCGGTCATGAACCGGGTCACCAGCACGGCCGTGCCGGGCAGGTACAACTGCTTGGTCGAGTGAGTTCCGTGCGTCGGCTGGATTGTGCAGTACCCGCCCTTCTCTTTGTCCAGCAGCGCTCCGAAGACACTCGGCGAGTCGAACCGCGGTGAGCAGAACCAGTCGACCGTGCCTTCGGTGGTGACCAGCGCCGCGGTCTGCAGATCGCCGATGAGACCGTGGTTCTCGATCAGTGGGTAGCCGTCCATCGGGGCGCCCCTTTCGTGTGCGCGCTGTGCGCTGGTCAGGTCTAATTCGTCTTCCACTTCGCATTGTCGGGGATCGTCTTTTCCGGCACTCGAACCTGGATGATGGAGGGGCCGCTCGAGTTGTCCAGCGCACCCGCCACGGCTTCCTTCAGTTCTCCGTACGTGCCGACTTCCCATCCACGGCAGCCGAAGACCTCGGCCAGTCTGCTGTAATTCCACCGGTGCAGCTCGCACGGCTTGTAGTACGGCTTGTCGGAATGGAATACCGAGGCGTCGGCGAGCCATTGCTCCACGGCGTAGACGCCGTTGTCGATGACGAAAATGACCGGATCGAGGCTGAACCGCGTCTGAGTCGACAGGCATTGGGCGGTCATCTGGAAGCCGCCGTCTCCCGAGAACACCACGACCTTCTGGTCGGGCCCCTTAGCCAGGCAGATACCCGTCGCGGCCGGCGCGCTGTAGCCGATCGACGAGTACGAGGACTGGACGATGAATCCGCCCGGCCGTGGCACGTCGAGCAGGAGACTCCCGAAGTAGTTCATGCTCGCGTCGGCCCCGACGATGGTGTCCGTGTCGATGTACTGCTGGACGTAGTTGTAGAACCCCTGGTAGGTGATGACATCGGCCTCGCCCACGGTCGGCGCGCTGCGCGCCGGCTTCTCCGGTGGTTTCCCCGCCCTGGGGGTGACGTTCTCCGCCAGGATGCCGTCCATCAGGTGCTCCAACGCCACCTGTCCGCCGAAGAAGGTTCCGAACTTGACCGCGTCGAACGACGCGAATGCGGTCTTGTCGTAGTCCGGGTCCCAGCCCAGCGAGTTGATGTCCGTCAGCCACACACCGAGGGCCAGGACGAAGTCGGACGTGCCGACGAGATCCGTCACGCCCGTCGACGAGGCCTGGCCGTCGAGCACGCCGGCGAACAGTGCGTCGTCTTCGGAGAGGACGGCCTTGCTGAGGAGTTCCGTGACGAACGGGACGTTCAGTTGCTGGATCAGGCGCATGGCCTTGTCCTGAAGGCCGAGCCGGTCGATCTCCACGCCGAGCCAGATGAGCGGATTCTCGGCGCTTTCGAGCCGCGCGCAGATCTGTGCGACCGACTGTTCCAGGCTCGTCTCGTCCGACAGGATCCTGGCCGGCTTCAGCAGACCCCTCGGCGGCTCGCACTCCAGATCGACCATGTCCTGGAGCAGCTCGATGTACACCGGTCGCCGATCACTGATGCACCTGGTCAGCGCGTAATCAATCAGCGTCGGCGCGAGGTCCGGATTTTCGATCCGTATGGCCGCGACCGTCAGGTGCTCGAACGACTGGAAGTCCGTTTCGCGCCCACTGATGAAGTGGTGGGCACTGAAGCCGGTCTGCTCGAAGGTGATGGTCCTCTTGATGCTCGGTGTGCCGTTGATCAGCACGAGCGGCACCTTCTCGACGTAGGCACCGGCGACAGCGTTCACGGCGCACAGCGCGCCTGCGGAGTAGGTGACGCAGAGGGCGCCGATGCCCTTCATTCTCGCGTATCCGTCCGCCGCGTAACCGGCGTTCACCTCGTTGACTTCTTCGACGATTTCAATTCCGCCCGGCGTAACATACCGATTCAACCACTCGATCGAGTAGTCGCCCGCGATGGCGAACAGGTGCGCCAACCCGAGTTGGCGGAGCCGGTCCACCAGGTACTGTCCTACAGTGCATCCCTCGTTCATGGCGGGAACACCTCCGTGCTCAGTAGTCGCTCGCGCCGCCGAACAGCCGGGGCATGTAGATGTCGAAGATTCCCGGGCACTTGCGTTCCGGGTACCGCTGCAGCATGAAATTCTTGAAGGCGTCACCCGTCAGCCCGTTGCCGATGGCCTGCCGAGCGGCGGAGAGGTATTCGATGTTGCGAGCGACTTCGTTCTTGTCGGCCGGCAGGCCGTGGCCCGGCATGAACAGCTCGTAGTCCGACACCAGCATGTCCTGCAGCACCCGGGTCCAGTGATCCATGTGTTTCGTCAGATACAGATGGGTGCCGCTGTAGACCAGGTCCTGAGTGAAATACACCCCTGTCTCAGGAAGCCTGATGGTGAGGTGGTAGTCGATCTCGGTGTCTGTCACCCGGTCAAAGACGTACCTCACCCCGTCGATTGTCTCCTCACCGGGACTGACGACCTGTTTGGGAACGACTGTGCGCTCCGGTGCGAGGTCACCGAGTTTCCAGTGGTCACTTAGCGAGTCTTCCCCGTGCTCCTGGACGAAGGTCAGGGTCTCCGACAACGCGTGGACGGTGACGTCGGTGAACGCGGTCCCCAGACCGAACCAGTGGTCAGGGTGCCGGTGTGAGACGTACAGCCTTTCGATCGGCTTGCCGAGGCTGTCCGCGTAGTCCCTGAAGGCCGTCGCATAGGGGGCGAGGAACTGTCCGTCGACGAGAACCAGTTGGTTCCTCGTTTCGATGATGTGCGTGGCGTTCGCGATATTGCTGTACGCGAAGGACGCGACGAAGGTGTGAATACGGACATCATCTGTCTGCTTCACGACCATGATGATGGGGTCTGACACCTGAGCCAGCATTCGAAGCCTCACCTATGTGATGTGGTCTGCTCTTGCAGTTCCTCCAACGCGGCCCTCGCGACGTCGTAGGCGCTGTCCGTGCCGGGCACCGGGTCGTCCTCACCTGGACGCCAGAAACGCCGGCGTGCCATGCGCATGGAGCTGTCGAACGGCGGGATCGCGTTGAACACTTCGATCAGGTAGGGCCCGGGATACACCGGCTCGATCTCGTTCGAGAGGATGTGCCACGGGATCCAGCTGTCCTTCACCGCGCCCCGGTCGGGTGCGGATATATGGACGTAGTAGAGCCGGTCCTGCGCCACCGCCCGCGCGACATTCTCCTTGAAGACCGACGGGCCCTGGCTCTCCATCACGACCTGCGCCGTGTCTATCGTCACGCCACCCTGCGCGTGCTCCAGGCCCTCGAGGAAGTCCAGCACCTCCGAGACCATGTTGGGTGGCGGCGTCTCCCAGCTCTTCACGGGCTCGACGGCAAGTCTCACCTCTCGCGCCGAGGCGTACTCCAACAGCTCTTCGAAGACGGAACGCGCCGCGTCGTAGCGCGGTTTCATCCAGTCCTGCAGGGCGTCGCTCCAGATCGGCTCGTCGGTGTCCGTGACAGGAAAAACCCCGTAGGGGTAGATGAACGGCCCGGACATGATGGAGTCGCCGCCCAGCACCCGGGTGATGTCGACGCGTGACTTCAGGTAGGACAGGGCCTGCCTGCGCTGGTCCTCGTACGGCGATGTCGGGTCGAAGGTCCGCGTGGTGCCGACGTTGGTGGTGAACTTCACCTCCCCCAGCCCTGCCTGCTCGAACGCCTTCTTGAGGCCGACATAGCAGTCGACTTCGAGCTTGTGGTCGACGGTCGTGGGCTGGGCGGCGACATGCACGTCGAACCCGTCGTAGCCCATGTCGGTCAGGGCCTTCAGATGATCGACGAGGATCCGTGTGTACCGTGCGTCCTGTGGCCGTAGATCGGCCGTGAACATGAAGAAGCTGAAGAACACGTCGCGTCCGACTGTCGCGTTCATCGTCACCACCCCAGGACATCGGCGAGATAGGCGCGGGCCTTCTTGGCGTACTCGAGCGGGACGGCCTTGTTCGGATCCTGCTCGGCCTCCACGACCAGCCACCCCTGGAAATGCGCGTCGGCCAGCGCTTCGAGAATGGGCCGGAAGTCGATCGCACCGTCTCCGGGCACGGTGAAGACGCCGAGCTGGATGCCCTCCTGGAACGACAGGCCTTCTTCACGGACCCGCCTCACGACCTCGGGCCGGACGCTCTTCATATGGACGTGGCCGATGCGGTCGGCGTGGGCCCGGGCCAGCTCCAGCGGATCGTCGCCGGCAAAGGCGATATGGCCGGTGTCGAGCAGCAGGTGGACCAGGTCCGGATCGGTCGACGCCATCAGCCGGTCGATGTCGGCCCCGGTCATGACGCCCGTGCCCATGTGGTGGTGGTAGCTGAGCTTCATCCCGGCGGAGGCGGCGATCCTGCCGAGCTCGTCCAGGCCCGATGTCAGGGCGTCCCACTGGGCGTCGGTGAAGTGCGGGCGGTTGGCGAACACGTCCACGGGAAGCAGGTGCGACGAAGCGCCGAACTCGGCCACGACCAGCTCGGTCCCGCCCAGCGCCCTGACATGGGTCAGCGTCTCCTCGAAGGCGGCGATCGTCTTCTGCCGCATCCCGCCGACCGTGAAGTACGTGCTCGTCCAGGGCTCCGACACCCGCAGGCCCCGCAGTTCGAGGGCGGTCTTGAGCTCGGCGGCGTCCGCAGGGTACTTGTGCCCGATGCTGCACCCCTGGAAGCCGGCGAGCGCCATCTCACTCACGGCCTGGCCGAACGGGATTCCGGCGTCGATGGTGGGGAAGTCGTCGTTCCACCACAGCGTGCAGCAGACGCCGAGCTGCACCTTGTCCGGGCTGAGGCGGTCAGCCAGTTCTGTCATCGTGTCGCCCCTTTCAGGTAGCGCTCCGCGATACGGGGTGGCTGAGCCCAGGAGCCGTATCCGGGTGCCTTGGCACCTGGAGGATTGGCTCCGATGGCCCGCCACAGCAGCCCCTCCTGGTAGGAGGCGGCGGTCACCGTGGACGTTCCCACCGCCGCATGAGCCCCGTAGCGATCGATCCACTCCGGCGGAAGCGCGTACCACATCCCGGCGTACCAGAGCTTGATCAGATTGCGGGCCACGGGGCCGAGCCGGTCGTCGCTGAAGATCCGGTGGCGCAGGGCCCGGTCGAACAGATCCCGGTCGAGCGGGCTTCGGGCATTGCTTGCGCGATCAACGGCTGCGTCGGCCCGGGCGGCCCGGTGGGCGTCCAGCAGGGCGTTGACGACCTCGTCGCCGCAGGCGGCCCGTACCTTGGCGAGATACTTGTGGCCCATGCCGGTGCCGAGCAGATCGGTCTCCTCGAAGGCGGTGAGGTCGACCGAGAGGAAGAGGAACCTCTCGAAGGACGGGGTGGTCATCGCGTCACCGCCCGGGCCGTCTCACCGGCACCCGGTGAGGTCTGCGATCCGGCGGTGGCCGGAATCTCGAAGGTGGGAGCGGCGTGCAGGCCACCGCTGCCCGGCAGGGGGTTGCACACCAGCCGGTTGAACCCGTCGCGCAGCCGGAACATGTCGCAGACGGCCTCCTGCAAGAGGCCAGGCTGCCCGTTGAACGCTCTGGTGAGCAGGGCGAGGAAGGCTCCGTAGTCGGCGTTGAAGTCCCGGGCGACCCGCGCCAGTTCCGATCCCGCCGGGTAATCGGCCAGCCGGGGACTCACCTTCACCGGGTACACATCGTCCCAGGAGATGCTCAGCGCGGGCCCCGACGGTGCGTCAGGGCGGTCGCCCACCTCGTAGTAGCGCCCGAGCTGCAGCTGCCGGAACCGGTAGTAGTGGGCCAGCTCCCCTTCCTCGTCGTACATGCCTGAGTCGAGGCCCTCGCCCTGGGCGGCGATGAAGCGCAGCGCCCGCTGGGCCGAGTCCAGGTCGGTGACGACGATCACCTCACCGCCTCCGGAGTAGAAGAACTCCCGCCCCACCTGCAGGGCCGGATCCCCGCAGAAGAGCGAGGGGTCGCCGGCCGACACCTCTTCGAGGCCTTCGATGATCTCGTCGTAGAACTCGCCGATGCTGTAGAAGCGCATCCCCTCGGCCGTGGGGCTGGACACCAGGAGCGGAGTCTGGCCCTCCGGAGTCTTCACCAGCCGCGCGTCGGCGCTCGGGGCACTGCCCGGCCGCTCGATCTTGCAGAACGTCTCCACCGCTTCTGGCGAGAAGGGCCGCAGATCGACGGTGAAGTCGTCCTCCCCGTCGGGCAGATAGGCCGGATAGGACGGCACGAAGCCGGGACGGGTCAGGTCGGGCTTTCCGCCGATGGCGTTCAGGACGTTGGCGACGAGTGTCAGGTGCAGCATCTCCTCCACCGCGGCCACCCGGATGATGTGAGCGGCGTCGGAGTTGGTGGTGGAGCGTATCGAGTAATACGCGGTCAGGTACGTGGGAATGGTCGCGTGTTCGAGCGCCAGAGCCGCGTCCAGGTAACTGATCAGGTCGTCACGCTTCTCGATGGTCGACGGGGTCACCGGGCCACCTCCCCTGAAGTCGACGCTGTGTCGCGCCGGTCCGAAGCAACGTTGATCGGTGCGGTCTCGGAGTCCAGCCGGGCCAGCATGTCCCGGACGCTGCGCAGGCACAGGGCGGCGACGGTGAGCGTCACGTTCGACGTGCCCACGGTGGGCATGCTCCCGCCGCCGACCATGTAGAGGTTCTCGTAGTCCCAGCACCTTTGGTCCACGTCGACCACCGAGGTCGCCGGGTCGCCGCCCATCACATGGGTGCCGGCGAGATGGTTGCCCCCGCGGAGCTCGTACCCCTCGCCGTCGTGAACGGCATAGCCCCAGAAATTCGGGTTGTACGCGGTGTGGTCCTCGGCCCCCAGGCGGGCGAAGATGCGCCTCGACAGCTGCCGGGCGTACGCCACTCCTCGCATCGTGTACTCGGGGACGTCGTAGGTGAGGACGGGCCTCATGTTCCCCAGCCTGTCGGTGAAGTCCGGACTCACGGTGACCCGGTTGCTCGGGTTGGCGGGGACCTCGACCATGAACGCCAGCTGCAGCTGGCGGGACACCCGGTCCACCAGGCCCTGGCGGAGGGACTCGCCGTAGCGGCCGGCCGAGTCCACCAGCTCCATCAGGTCGGTCATCGGCGCGCCCCGCGCCCAGCCCCAGCCGTCGTTGTGGATGTCGACGGTGAAGGCAGCCTGGCGACGGCGGAACCGGCCCCCGCGCAGGTCGGCAATGCCGCCCGTGCAGATCGTGCCCCGGAAGGTACCGGCCACCTCCGGCAGCAGACCCCACGCCAGCAAGTAGGCGTGGTCCATGAAGTTCCGCCCCATGAGTCCGCTCGAACCGCGCAGGCCGGAGGCCAGCATCAGCCGGGGGTTCTCCACCGCGTTGGCGGCCAGGACGAACAGCCGTCCGCGGGCCTTCGCGGTGGTGAAGCCGGGGCTGTCGGGCCGGTCGTAACGGCGGTACTCGATCTCGGTCACCCGGTGCGTGCGCTCGTCGATGTGCACCTTGTGGGCCACCGCCTGGGCCACCAGGTCGACCCGGCCGCTCCGCAGGGCCACGGCGAGGGTCTTGCCCGCGTTGTACTTGGCCTGCACCGGGCAGATGGGCACGCAGTTGTTGTTGCCCTGGCACCGCTCGCCGACCTCGACCTGGTAGGTGCTCACCGCCCCCTGGGGCACATAACCCTTCCCGCCGTCGTACGCCGGGTTCGGTATCCCGTTGCGCCCCTGCGGGAACGGCCGGACCCGCAACTCCCGCTGCTCACCGTCGAGTTCGACGGGCATCCCGTCGACGTCCCTGGCCACCATCCGGTCCAGGTAGGACAGGGGCAGTCCCTTCATGGGAAACACGTAGCCCTCGTCGAAGGTCATCCCGAGGTAGGCCTGGTCCTCCACGTCCGCCGAGACGCCGATCTCGCGTTCGGCCTCGTTGTAGAACGGGGCGAGATCCTCGTAGGTGAGCGGCCAGTCGGCCCCCTCGCCGTAAAGCGTGCGCATCCGGAAGTCCTCGGGCAGCATCCGCAGCGTCTTTCCCTCCCAGTGCATGGTGGTGCCGCCGAGGACCCGCGTGTACGTGGTGTCGGTGGCGAAGGGCCCGTTCTGGACGATGTACGCCGAGGCGTCCGGCGCACCCGGAGTGATGCGCCGGGCGTCGGTGCCGCGGGGCATCGGGGCGTTGGCGACGGCCGGGTAGGGGGCCTGGTTGTCCTTGCTGATGGCCGAGTAGAACCGGTTGAGGTAGCGCTCGTAGCCCCTCAGGCTGAGATTTTCGGCCGGTCCCGCCTCGAGTATCAGCACTCTCCTGCCGGCGGCGCTCAGCCGCGCGGCGATCAGGGCGCCGGATATCCCGCCACCGACGATGACGGCGTCGTAGAGGACCTCGGCCGCCGCCGCGGTGTCGGTGCGCTGCGGCGCTCCTTCGGGGAACTTCTCGTACATCGGGCAGTCACTCCTCTACTGCCAGGCTCTTTGAGCGGTCCTGCCGGTTCCGGCCGGAGGCCGGCTTCCTGGTCACGCGGATGGAAAGCTGTGGACCGGGTGCGTCCATGGGCTGTCGCCACGGGCACGTGGGATTCCGGCTCGAGCAAACCGGATCGATGGCGCAAGAGAGCGCAGAATGTTCATGGCGACTTCAAGCTGCGAGTCTGTACCGCCGGCGGTGAACGCCTGGCGCGCAGAGAACTGCCGCTTCACCCACCATACGCGGTAACCACCAGGACCGCCTGGCGGGCCGCCGGAGCGTGCCTGACATCGCGACCTGAAGGAGCATCAGAACGACCGGCAGCCGTGTTGCGGACTTCGTCACGAGTGTTTTCATGGAAACGAAGCAATGCTTCAAGCGGATATGCGCGAGCCAGGTGCCCTGGACGAGTGAGGCAGACGCCCTCGACGAGGAGCCGCGATATCCCCATCGATGTGCAGCGCGGAGGGAACGGACCTCATGCCGACCAAGGTCATCCGCCATCCCGAAGGCAAGGAACGGCCGCACAGCGCCCCCTGGTACACGTTGTATCCGAGACGGTGGTGGTCCCGGATCTCTGGTTCAACGGGCAGAAGATGGCGTTCGTTCAGGACTGAGAGGGAGGCGCGCAGGAGCATCGTTCCGAATCGCAGTTGGCGCCCCGGGAGGCTTTCCCTCGGCCCTCTGCTGCGCGCGTACGCCTTCCTCGGGACGGTTCTGCTGTTCACCTGGATCGGGCTGGCCGTTTATGACTTCTCGGAGAACAAGGAGTCAATGTTCCATGAGGTGCTCGACTCCCTGTGGTTCGACGCCGTCAACCACATCGTGGGCCCTGTCCTGACGGGCTCTCTGCTCCTGGCGTTCTTCCTTCTGTACTGGTACCACAAGACCAAGAAGCCGCTCGTCGACAAGGCGCGCACGAATCCACATGCTCTGGTACCCACGGCCGGAACCCTGGTGAACCGGATCGTCGGACGCCGCGAACTGTCCCAGGTGATGGCCCAGACGCTCCGCAACCGGAAAACCCGCAAGCCCTATCTGCTCGTGGGCGGCGTGGGCGTCGGCAAGACAGCCGTTCTGGTGGAACTCACTCGGATGCTGGCACAGCAGTCCGCCGTTCCCGTGCCCATAAATCTGCGGGACACGAAGGGCGACGGTGAGCTCGACTTCGAGGAAATGGCGCGGCGCCGCTTCGTGGACGAGGCGGACCAGGGAGTGCTCGCCGGCAGCAACATCGACAAGACGTGGCGGCAGCTGAGACTCGACGACAAGGCCGTGGTCATCGCGGACGGTCTGGAAGAGGCCCTCCTCGACGAGAAGTACCAGGAGGACCGCGACAACATCATCCGGCGGGCGATAGAGCGAGCGGATCGTCAAAAGCTCCCCCTGGTCATCGCCTCGCGCCCGCACGCACCGCTGGAGGGCACCCGGGCCGCTATCGCCGACATGGAGCCGTTGAGCGAGGAAGCGGCCCTGGAATACCTCCGGGAAACCGGCGACCTGGACGAGCGCCGTCTCGACTGGGTGGTGGAGACCGCCGAGGTCGTGGATTCGCCGATGTACCTGCGGATCGCCCGTCTGCTCCAGCAGCGCGGACTGCTGGAGTACCTGACCCTCCGGGACGACAGCGACCGCCTCGACACCCGGAGCAACGACTGTTCCACTCTCAGACTGGGCCTCCTGAACACCTACCGTCGGGCCATTGAAGAAGGCCGCATGTTCGACAAGCTGGCGATGGACCGCGGGGAACGGCGGGAGACCATGTGGGTCGTCTCGGCGCTGGCCTGCCTGGGACTGCTGCAGGACAGTATCGAGGTGACGTTCGACGACTTCGTCGGCGCACACATGGACGACCTTCTCAACCCCAAGCCGTCAGTGGGCGATCACGAAAAAACGCCGAGCGGTGCCCAACGGTACGGGTCGCGCCTCACCGTTTCCTCGACGCAGCGCAACGCGATATGGGGCGTACTCAGTCGAAAGGCCGGCAAGTCGGCGCCGTGGCTCAACACCCTGAAATACCCCAACGAGTGCAGAGTCGAGTTGGCGAGATACATAGCCAATGGACAGCTGCTGGGACTGGTGTACGGCTGCGAGAACAGGGTTCGGTTCCCGCACAGCATTCTCCAAGCGTATCTGGGATATCGCCTGTTGGCGGAGATGGGTGACGAAGAGATCATCTCGGTGGTCGAACCGGCGCTGCGCAGCCCGGGTCCGTCCCGGGAACTGCTCATCGCGCTGGTGATGCTCTCACGTCACCGGGCAGGCCCCACCGCTCAGTCGGCCACGGTGCCGCGCACCACTCCTCGTGCCCGGAGCAGGAACGGCACGCCGCCGAGACTGTCCGAGCTGCTCAGCAGAGCCGCGGAGAGTCGGCACGACGCAAAGTACTTCGACCTGTACGCCGCGGCCCTGGAGATGGACTGTGTCGATCCGCTGCCGATACAGGACAAGCTGGTCCAAGAGCTCGAAGAACAATGGCCCGAGCTCGACATCAGGGGAGATCAGCGGACCATCGAGGACGCGAAGCTGGGGTTGGTGCGGCGCTTCGGAGCCGCTCTGCGTGAACGGGACCGCCGCAGCAGGGTGAACCGTCCCGTCTCGGGAAAAGAGCCCGCGCGGCCCTGTCTGCCCTACAGGCGTCTCTTCGGGATCGGTACGCATGAGCCCTCCTATCCCGTCCGGATCGCGATCGCACATCAGATAGCCGCCGGTGGCGATGCGGCTTTCCAGGACCTGCGCCAGGAATTCGCCCTCGAGAACGACCCGACCGAACCTGCCGATCCCGTATCCCAGTACCTGAAGAAGATGCAGGACCGGACCGTCAAGGACTCCGAGCAGCTCCGCGCCCGATGGTGGCGCCACTTCGCCCTTCGGGCCTGGCTCGTTCCCATGCTCGTCGGGTCGGTGTCCGAAGAGTACCGGGATGAGGCCAAGGAGCATCTGAGCCTCTGGCTGAAGCACCTGACCACCACCACCAGCCCTCAGGACTCCGCCATGCCGCTCTCGTTGGAGAACGCTTTGGCCCAGGGCTTCAAGAACGCGGCCAACCGCAGGAAACGGCACCCGGACGCCTACAAGGAGACCCGGGCCTACCTGGTGAAGCAGGCAGAGAAGATGCTCACCTGCAGTCGCTACTGGTACGCGCAGCTGAGTCTGCTCCACGCACTGTGCCTGTGGGAGCTTCCCGACACCATCGGAGGCACCACCGAGTCCGGCGCGCGCAAACGGCGCCGTCCCCCGACACCGGCCGCCGACTTCACGGCGGACGGCGACGCGGCAACGAGCGGACCCATGGAGCCCATGAGGTCGGTCACCCGGTGGCTCGCCCTGGCGGGCAGCGCGCACGAGGCCCCCGCCCTCGGCGTCCCGTACGAACGCCAGGCCAAGAAGCTCCTCCACCCGTTCGTCGCCGAAGCCGGCGACCTGGTCACCCTTGCCCTGGAGACAGGACACCCCGAACGGTTCATCTGGATCGACGAGAACGGAGCCAGCGACAACGTCGGTTCCACCCCGGCTGATCCGGATCGCTACCGCAAGCACAACCTGTGGATCGCTCCGTCCGTCGGCTGGAGCATCCTGCACCCACGAGCGCAACGCCTCCTCGCCGACGTACTGGTCATGCTCCATCTCACCGAGGGCGACGGGAGCCCGGACGACATCGAGGAACGTCTGAAACTCGCGAACAAGGACAACCTCCCGCACTGTCTCACCCACGACCGCAGCCGGCTCCAACCGGAACGCAGCGTCGGCCGGGCCGACAGGGACGAGTCCCGTACCAACTGCGTGTCTCCATGCGAGTTCCGTCTGTGCCCCTATCCCCCCAGGGCAGGAACGACACAGGCGGAGATGGCGGAGCTGTTCTGCCGACAGCAACAGGCGCTCCTGCACAGTCGCTTCCGCTGGCGCCTGCCAGTCGTCAGCCGGCACACCGCGCCATGGGTGAGCATCCCCGTCCGGAGGTTGCATGCCTTCTGGGACGAGATGGCCAACCGGAACCGCAAGTCCACCGGCGACGACGAACACCTCCTCTGAGGGCCTTGGCGTGTCAGTCGTCCGACGCGGGCCGCAACCGCAGCGTGAGGATCTGGAACGGCCGTAGCGTCAACCGGACACCGTCCCGCAGCTGTTGGTGGCTGGACGAGTCGTCCGAGGGGCGCTCCAGCAGGTCGGTCACCACCGCGGAGGCCAGCGGGAACCCGGTGCTGAGGGTGGCCGCCGCGCGCGTCCCGCGGGACTCGTAGAGCCGTACGACGACGTCCCCGCTGCGGTCGTCGGCGAGCTTGACCGCCTCCACGATCACGCCCTCGTGGTCCACCGACACCAGCGGGGCGACCGTCGCGCTGCCCGGCACCACCCGTTCGGGCAGGTTGAAGCGGTACCCCTCGCGCCTCGCGTCGGTGACATCGGCGCCGATCACCAGCGCGTAGCCGAGCCGGTGGCTGCCCTGGTCCTGGTCGGGGTCGGGGAAGCGGGCGGCGCGCAGCAGGGAGAGGCGGACCGTGGTGGTCGTACCGCCGTCGGGGCGGACGTCCCGGGTGACGTCATGGCCGTAGGAGGAGTCGTTGACCAGGCCCGCTCCCCAGTCCGGCTCGCCGACGTGCAGGAAGCGGTGGGCGCACGTCTCGAACTTGGCCGCGTCCCAGCTGGTGTTGGTGTGCGTGGGCCGCTCCACGTGTCCGAAGGGGATCTCGGCCGTCGAGTGGGCGGCCCGCACGTCCAGCGGGAACGCCGCCTTGAGGAACTTCTCCCGTTCGTGCCAGTCGACGACCGTGTCGATCACCAGCCCGCGCGATCCGGCCGGCAGTCTCAGGGTCTGTTCGATCCGCGACTCGCCGAAGGCCCGGACCACGTGGACGCCGTCCTCGGTCGCCGTGACGGACTCGGCGTCGGTGAGGTCGCGCACGGTGTTGCGGTAGAAGACGTCGACGTCCCAGGCGTCCCACTGGTTGGGGAAGTCCTGGTGCAACTGGAGCAGGTTGCCGAGCGCCCCGGGAGCCAGCGCCTCCCGTCCCGCGGTGTGGTCGTAGGCGGAGGTGATCAGCCCTCGGGCGTCCACCACGACCCGGACAAGACCGTTGTCGAGGACGAACCCGTCCCCGTCCGGTACGGGTGTCACCGGCGCGTCGACGGCCTCGGTCCGGGGCGCCGCGCCGAGCGCCGGGACACCGCCCCGGGTGTGCGGCGCGGAGTTGAAGACGACCGTGCCCTCGGGCTCCCCGGCCAGCGCCCCCTGGGCCGCGCCGATCAGCTGCCCCAGCTCCCGGGCGACAGCCGCGTACGTCTCCTCCGCCTCCCGGTGCACCCAGGCGATCGACGTCCCGGGCAGGATGTCGTGGAACTGGTGCAGCAGCACGGTCTTCCACAGCCGGTCCAGGGCGTCGTACGGGTACGGGTGACGCTCCCGTACGGCCGCCGTCGCCGCCCACAACTCCGCCTCGCGCAGCAGGTGTTCGCTGCGACGGTTGCCCTGCTTGGTGGGGAGCTGGCTGGTCAGCGTGCCGCGGTGGAACTCCAGGTACAGCTCCCCGGCCCACACCGGCGCGCCGCCGTTCGCCTCGTACTCGTCGTGCGCCCGCCGGAAGAAGTCCGCGGGCCCCTCCAGCTCGACGCGCGCCGAACCCTCCAGGTCGCGCAGGCGGTCGGCCCGTGCCAGCATCTCGCGGGTGGGGCCGCCTCCGCCGTCGCCGTAGCCGAAGGGGATCAGGGAGTGGTTGGAGCCCGCCTTGTCCTGGAAGTTCCTCACACTGTGGGCGACTTCGGCGCCGGACAGTTCGCCGTTGTAGCTGTCGACCGGCGGGAAGTGGCTGAAGATCCGGGTGCCGTCGATGCCCTCCCACCAGAACGTGTGGTGCGGGAACTTGTTGGTGGTGTTCCAGGAGATCTTCTGGGTCAGGAACCACTTCACCCCGGCCAGCTTCATCAGCTGCGGCAGGGCAGCGTTGTAGCCGAAGGTGTCCGGCAGCCACATCTCCTCGGTCTCGACGCCGAACTCCTCCAGGAAGAACCGCTTTCCGTGGACGAACTGGCGTACCAGGGCCTCGCCGCCGCTGATGTTGGTGTCCGGTTCCACCCACAGGCTGCCCGCCAGAAGGAACTGCCCGGTCTTCGCCTTCTCCTGCGCCCGTGCGTACACCTCGGGCCGGTGCTCCTTCAGCCAGGCAAGCTGCTGTGCCTGGGACATCACGAACCTGAACTCCGGGTGGTCGTCCATGAGCTGGGTGACGTTGGATACCGTCCGGGCCACCTTGCGCACGGTCTCCCGCAGCGGCCACAGCCAGGCGGTGTCGATGTGCGCGTGTCCGACCGCCGAGACGCGGTGGGCGCTCGCGTGCGCGGGTGACGCCAGGACGGGGGCGAGGGCGGCCCGCGCGGCGGCCGCGCTGCCGCTGATGTTCTGCAGGTCGACCGCGTCCAGGGCGAGTTCGACCGCCCGGAGGATCTGCCAGCGGCGCGGGGAGTCCTGGGACAGTTCGGGCATCAGCTGCTGCAACACCTCCAGGTCCTGGACGAGTTCGTGGACCTCCCGGTCGAACACGGCGAGGTCCAGACGCCGCAGCCGGTAGAGGGTTTCGCCGGGATCCGCGGCCGGGTCGCCCAGCCAGGGGGCCCGGCCGCCCACCGACGTGGGCCCGAAGGCGAGCTCGCCGGGGGCGGTATGCATGACGACGGGGTTGGCGGCGGCCTCGATGTGGACGGTGAACTCCTCGCCGCCGACGGCCTGCTCGGTCACCGGCAGCCAGGTGTTGCGCGGGTTGAGGGCCTTCACCGCGGTGCCGTCCGGGCGGTAGACCAGTCCCTCGGCCGAGAAGCCCGCGGAGTGCGTGGCGAACCCGAGGTCCAGCACGGCCTCGACGGTCTGACCGGCCCAGTCCGCGGGGATGGTGCCGCTCACCTTGAACCAGCTCGTCGACCAGGCGGGCCCCCACCACGCGCCGACCCGGGTCGGCGTGTAGGCGGCGGCCAGGCCCTCGCGGACCGGTACCGGCTCGCCGGGGACGCTCCAGATCTCCACGTCGAGAGGGACGGCCCGGGCGTGTACGGCGGGCCGTATGCGCTCGTCGAGTACCCGGGCGAGCCGCTGTTCGGTGAGGTCGCGGTCGTTGTGCATCGAGTCTCCGTACAGGTGGGGGGTGTCAGCCCTTGAGGGCCCCGCCGAGCGCGAAGCCGCCGCCGAGCTTGCGGGCCAGCAGCAGGTAGAGCATCACGACGGGCAGCGAGTAGAGGAGCGAGAACGCCGACAACTGCCCGTACTGGGTCTGGTCGTGGGCGGACAGGAAGGTGAACACGCTGACGGACGCGGGGAGTTTCTCCGGGGACAGCAGCAGGATGAAGGGGACGAAGAAGTTCCCCCACATGCCGATGAACGTGAAGATGGTGACCACGACGACACCGGGTCGCATCAGCGGCAGCACCACCCGCCACAGCACCTGCATGGTGTTCGCGCCGTCGATGCGGGCGGCCTCCTCCAGGACGACCGGGACGCCGTCCATGAAGTTCTTCATCAGCCAGATCCCGAACGGCAGCGCCGACGCGGCCAGGAACAGGGTCGTGCCCGGCATCGAGTCGATCAGGTTCACCTGCACGAACATGCTGTACACGGGGATCATCACGGCGGTGATGGGAAGCCCGGTGGAGAACAGGATCGTGTACAGGAACGGCCGCCGCGCCCGGGACCGGTAGCGCGACAGCGGATAGGCGGCGAGGACCGACGCCACCACGGTGACCGCCGTGCCGAAGCCGCACAGCAGCAGGCTGTTGAGCATCGGACGGTAGGTGGTGTCCACGTTCAGGACCGCGTCGAAGTTGTCGAGCGTCAGCGACGAAGGCCACTTCAGGCGGAAGGAGTTGGTGTCGCTCACCGAGGCGAGCACCATCCACAGCAGCGGCAGGACGTACAGCACCGACACGGCGAGCAGGACGAGGTTGACCGTGACGAGCCCCGGACGGATCCGGCGCCCGCGCGGACGGCCGGCCACCACGGGGATCTTGCTGACGGTCTCGGGGGGAGTCGTGGCGACGGCGGCCATCAGTCGTCCTCCAGTTTCAGCAGCCGGATGTACACGACGGAGAACAGGGCGCCGACCACCAGCAGGACGAGCGCGATGGCGGTGCCGTAGCCGATCAGGCTGTTCTGGAAGGCCTGTTGGTACATGAAGATCGGCAGGGTCTCGCTCTTGTTGCCCGGTCCGCCGCGGGTCATGGTGTAGATCAGCCCGAAGACGGAGAGCGTCTGGAGCGTGATCAGCATCAGGTTCGTCAGGATCGACGGCCTGATCACCGGCAGGACGACCCGCCACAGCCGCTGCCAGGGGCCGGCCCCGTCCATCTCGGCGGCCTCCACCAGTTCTTGGGGCACGTCGTTGATGGCCGCGGTGAACACCATCAGGGAGAAGGCGGTCCCGCGCCACACGTTGGCCAGGCACACGGCGAGGATCGGCATCGTGTACAGCCAGTTCTGGTCCGGCAGATGCAGCGCGTCCAGAAGGGAGTTGAGCGATCCCTGGTTGTAGAAGAAGGCGTACATCAGATAGCCGGCGACCACCTCGGGCAGCACCCACGCGGCGATGACGACTCCGTTGACCAGCGTCCGTACCGGCTTGGTGGCCTTCTGCATCAGGACGGCCAGGGCGAGCCCGAGGGTGTTCTGGCCGACCACGGCCGAGCCGACCACGAAGACCAGGGTCAGCCACATCGCGTTGAGGAAGTCGGTGTCCTTCAGCGCCCTGGTGAAGTTGTCGACGCCGACGAAGTCCGTGCCGGAGGCGCCGGTGAGCTGCATGTCGGTGAACGCGTAGTACACGCAGTACGCGATCGGGCCGGCCAGGAACACCGCCAGCAGGACCACGGCCGGGACCGTCGGCAGACCGCGCAGCAGCGTGCGGACGGCGGGGGCGGTCCCGCGGGACCGGCGGGGGTGACCGCCGGTCCCGTGAGGCGCCGGAGCGAGGGCGGTCACGAAGTGCCCTCCACGGTCTTGTCGTCGCCCACCGCCGCCTTGACATCGTTATCGAAGGTCGAGGCGGCCTTGTCGACGGAGGCCTGGCCGGTCGTCACGGACTCCATCGCCTTCTGGATCGCGGTCGAGACCTGGTTGTACTCGGGCAGCCCGGGCCGGTAGTGGGTGTCGGCGACCAGCTCGGTGAAGAACTTGTTGGTCGGCACCGAGTTCAGGTACGCCGGGTCCGACGCGACGTCCGTGCGCACCGCGATGTTCGCGTTGGTCACGTTCCACTGCGCGGCGTTGGTCTTCGTCTGGAGCGTCGTCGACAGGAACTTCCAGGCCAGGTCGGGGTTCTTGGCCTTCGCCGGGACCGACCAGGCCCAGCCGCCCGACATGCTCGTACGGCCCGGTGCCTGGCCGTTCTGCGTCGGCATGGCCGCGGTGCCCATCACCGACTGCCACTCCTTCCACGGCTTGGCCGCCGCCGAACTCCAGTTGTTGGGCATCCAGGAGCCGTCGATGTCGATCGCCAGCTTGCCCTCGGGGATGAGCTCGGTGCCCACGGTGGTGCCGAAGTTGGCGCCCAGCGCCTGCTCCTTGGCCGGGCCGAGTCCCTGGCTGTAGACGGTGTGGACGAAGTCGAGGGCGTCCTTGAAGCCCTTGCTGCCCACGACCCACTTCTTCTGGGAGGCGTCGTACAGCGACTTGTCGCCGGCCGGGGTGCCGTACAGCAGCATCTCGAAGCCCTGCATCGAGGACGCCTCGCCGCCCGCCTGGCCGGTGTACAGGTTCAGCGGGGCGACGTCGGGCAGCTTCGCCTTGATCTTCCTGGCGGCCGCGATCACCTCGGCCCAGCTCTTCGGCTGCCAGGGCACGGGGATCCCGGCCTTCTGGAGGAGCTGCTTGTTGTACCAGATCCCGCGGGTGTCGGTGTCGTCCGGCACGGCGTAGACCTTGCCGTCGGAGGCACCGGTCACCGCGCCCTTGGCGGCCTTGGCGTACTGCGACCAGTCGGCCCACTTGGCGGTGTAGCTGTCCAGCGGCTTGAGATAGCCGCCCGCGATGTCGGAGTTGATCAGCGCGGTGTCCTCGTAGACCAGGTCGGGCGCGGTCGCGGGGGAGCGCATCATGAGCTGGAGCTTGGTGTAGTAGTCGTTCTCGGAGGCGACGACCGGGACGAGGGTCACCTTGGTGCCCGGGTTGGCCTTGGTGAACTCCTTCACCATCGAGGCGAGGAAGGTGGCCTGGAGCTTGTTGCTGCTGTCCAGGTTCTGCCAGTAGACGACCTTGATGGACTTGGCCGAGCTGCCTGACGAGCCCGAACCGCAGCCGGTGGCGGCCAGGGCGGTGGCGGCGGTGAAGGCCGCGGCGGTGACGATTCTCGAGCGCACAGTGGTTCCTCCGGAACGCGAAACCTGAGGGAAAGCCGCGAGTTCTCGGCCTGGAGGCCAGCCCGGACGACGCCCCTGTCTCTGCGCCACCCTGCGCTGATCGGCCCCAATGGCCGGATTTGATGGGCGTCAGCTAATTCCATTTGATGGATGAAGTCAATGCTTCCTGTATGTAAACTTTCGCCCTGTGACGATGCTCAGCGGGACGAACCTGCCGCGGGTCGGCGGCTACAACCAGGCCGTCGTCCTGGACGCCATCCGCACCACGGGCCAGGTGAGCCGCATCGAACTCGCCGCCCTCACCGGCCTGACCAACCAGACCGTCTCCAACGTCGTCCGCAAGCTCCTGGACGCCGGCCTCGTGGCGGAGTCCGGCCAGGCCCCTTCCAGCGGCGGCAAGCGGCGCACCCTGCTGACCATCCGGGCCGAGGGGGCCTGCGCGGTCGGCGTCCACCTCGACCCCGACGCCGCGGTCATCGTGGTCGTCGACCTGGCCGGCGAGGTGATCGGCAGCCGTCGGCTCAGGCTCACCGACCCGGGCGACCCGGCCGACGTCGTGGACCGCGTCGCCCGCACCACCGGGCGCCTCCTCGACCGCAGCGCAGTGGACCGCACCCGCCTGCTCGGCCTCGGCATCGCCGCGCCCGGCCCCCTCGACGGCACCACCGGCGCGGTGGTCTCCCCGCCCAACTTCCCCGGCTGGGGCCGCGTCCCCCTCGCGGACATGTTCGCCGAGGCCATCGGCCTGCCCGTCGCCCTCGACAACGACGCCACCGCCGCCGCCATCGGCGAACGCTGGATCGGCGGTGCCGACCGGGCGGGCAGCTTCCTTTTCCTCTACCTCGGCACCGGCGTCGGCGCCGGCATCGTCCTCAACAACACGGTCCTGCACGGCGATTCGGGCAACGCCGGGGAGTTCGGCCACATGGCCGTGGAGCCGGGCGACCGCGTCTGCCACTGCGGCGCCATGGACTGCCTCGGCCCGTACGTCAGTCCGGCCGCGATCATCGACGACCTGCTGCGCCTGCACGGCTCGGGCGCCGCCGACCGCATCGGCCTCACCGGTACGCCCGACTCCGTGCACCACGACTGGAAGGCCCTGCGCCGAGCCGCCCGCGCGGGCGACGCCGACGCCTGCGATGCCGTACGACGAGCCGCGCGCCGTATCGGCGAGGCCGCGCGCGGCGCCGCCAGCCTCCTCGATGTCAGCCGGGTCGTCCTCGGCGGCGAGGCACTGCGCGGCATCGAGCCGATCATCCGCGAGGAGGTCGAGGCCGCCGTCAACCGCACATCGGTCGCCCGTACGATCCGCCCGGTCTCCGTGGAGCAGAGCGTGATCGGGGAGACGGTGGGCGCGGTGGGGGCGGCGTCGCTGGTGCTGCACGGGAACTACGCGCCGGGCTGGCGGATGCTGACGGATGTGGCGGGCTGAAGCGGGGGCGGTGCGCGCCGAGTCGAGATGATCCGGGACCGCGACCTGGAGGGGGGGTGGCAGCGGTGGCGGCGTTCCCGCTGGTGGCGGGCGTACTGGGGCGCTCGGTGCAGAACCGTCGGGCCTACCTTGCCGCCATGGAGGAACGGGCCCTGCGGGCCGAGCAGAGCCGGGACAGCGAGGCGCGCCGGAGGGTGGCCGAGGAGCGGCTGCGCATCGCCCGGGAACTGCACGACCTGGTGGCCCATCAGATCACCCTGGCCAACGCGCAGGCCGTGGTCGCCGCCCACCTCTTCGACACCCGTCCCGAGCAGACCCGCAAGAGCCTCGACGAGCTGGTGGAGACCACCGCCTGGCGCAGACCACATGAGCCGGGGGGAGCTTCTCAGGTCAGGTTCAGGCCGCCGTCGAGGACGATGACCTCACCGGTCAGGTAGCCGCTGGCGATCACCGACGCCACCAGGTCGGCCACGTCGGCGGGTCGGGCCGGGCGGTGCATCGGCGCGCGGTCCCGCCACAGCTCGTGCGCCTGCGCCCAGTCCTTGGTCATCGGCGTGTCCACGAGACCCGGTGCCACCGCGTTCACCCGCACGTCGGGCCCGAGCGCTGCCGCGAGCAACCGGGTCACGTGGTTGAGCGCGGCCTTGCTCGCCGCGTACGGCACCGAGGACCCCTTGGGCCGTACGCCGGCGTGGCTGGTGATGTTGACGATGCTGCCGCCGCCGGGGGAGTGCCGGAGCGCCGGGAGGGCCGCGGTGCACAGCACCCAGGGCGCGATGAGGTTGACCTCCAGCAGTTGGCGCCAGTCCGCCGGGGTGGCCGCCGCGAGGTCGGCGTGCGGGATCGGCCGGCTGATGCCCGCGTTGTTCACCAGCACGTCCAGCCGCCCGAAGTGCTCCAGCGCCTTCCCGACCAGCCCCCGGGCCTCCTCCTCGACGCCGAGGTCCGCCTGGACGTAGGCGCCGCCCAGCTCTTCGGCCAGCGCCCGCCCGGCCTCCGCGCTGTGCCGCGAGTGCACGACGACCCGCGTCCCGTCCGCCGCGAGCCGCCGTACGACCGCTTCGCCGATGCCCGACGTGGACCCGGTGACCAGCGCGACGGGCCGGTCTCCCGCTTCGATGCTCATGACAGTGGATCTTGTCACGGGGCGGCTGTGACAGGTCCTGGGGGAGCCGTCAGGCCGACCGTCCGCGTCCCCAGGCGGCCAGCGGCTGGAGCGCGACATTGAGACGCTCGCCGTCCTCGGTCAGGGAGTACGAGACGCGGCGCACCACGCCGTCCGCCTCCATCTCCCGCAGGTGCGAGGCGAGCACCTTCTCGGTGACCCCCGGCAGCAGCCGGCGCCACTCCCCGAAGCGACGGCAGGGGTGCTCGTGGAGAGCCCACAGGATCAGCACCTTCCACTTGCCGCCGATCATCTCCCTCGCGGTGTCGATCCCGCAGATGTGTCCGTCCGGCGTGCCCGGCCGGTTCAGCCCCCGCCCGTGCCATGCCGTTTGCCGGCGAGGGAGCGAAGATCGCGGACATGGCCGGCCGGGACCTGGTCGACCTGACCACCACTACCCCCGCCCAGGCCCGGGAGCGCGCCGCATGGGCCCGCGAGCGCGGTGCCCGCTACCTGGACGGCGGGATCATGGCCGTCCCGCCGGTGATCGGTGTCGAGGAGGCCGGCGGCCATGTCCTCTGCAGCGGCTCGCGGGAGCTGTTCGAGCGGCACCGCCGGACGCCGGCCGTCCCCGCCGGCACCGTCTACGTCGGGCAGGACGCGGGCTTCGCGGCACTGCACGACGTGGCCCTGCTCAGCGCCATGTACGGGATGTTCGCCGGAGCCCCGCACGCCTTCGCCCTGATCCGGAGCGGCGACTACACCCAGGGTGTCGGATCCGGCCTGGCCACGCAGGTGGCCGGCACGCCGACCTTCCTGAGCACCGCCGAACAGCAGGGCGTCCGCCCCGAACTGCTCAGCCCGTACTTCGCGTTGATGCGCCGCCGACTGGACGGGGGCGGCGCGGAGAAGGACCTGACGGGCGTGATCGACCTCCTGGCGCGCTGACGACGGTGCGCCGCCCCCGCCGTGTCACGGCTTGATGCCCACCCCGGCCCACGCGCTGACCTCGGCGTCGGTGAGCTCCGGGTCCGGGCCCTGCGGGTCGTCCGGGCGCCAGCGGTGGGTCAGCGAGATACCCGGGTCGAGCAGGTCGAGGCCCTCGAAGAAGCGAGCGACCTCCGCCTGGCTGCGGACCTGGGCCCGGGTCCCGGCGGCGGCGTAGATGCCGACGAGCTTCTCCCACAGCTCCGGGGCGAAGTCGCCCGTGCAGTGGCTCACGGCCAGCGCGCTGCCGGACGGCAGGGCGTCCAGGAGGCGGGAGACGATGCCGTACGGGTCCCAGTCGTCCGGCACGAAGTGCAGGATGGCGTTGAGGGACAGGGCCACCGGCCGGTTCAGGTCGAGGGTCCTGGCCAGCTCCGGGGAGCTGAGGATGGCCTCGGGGTCGGTGAAGTCGCCCTGGACGTACGCCGTGCGGCCCTCGGGGGTGTTGCGCATCAGGCGCTCGGCGTACTTGAGGACCAGCGGGTCGTTGTCGGCGTAGACCACGCGCGCCTCGGGGGCCACGGACTGCGCGACCTGGTGCAGGTTGGGCTCGGTGGGGATGCCGGTGCCGATGTCCAGCCACTGGCGGACGCCGTACTCCTGGGCGAGGACACGGGTGGCCCGGTGCATGAAGGCGCGTATCTCACGGGCGCACGTGAAGATGCCGGGGTAGGTGGCCGCGACGGTCTCGGCCGCCTGCTTGTCGACGTCGAAGTGGTCCTTGCCGCCGAGGTAGTAGTCGTACATCCGGGCGGAGTGGGGCCGGCTGGTGTCGATCTCCCGCGCGGCGGGGGAGTTGGTCATCCTGTCCCTTTCAGGTGGTGTGCGTGGGGGTGTCGGGCAGGTCGCTGCCGGGGCAGGCCCGGCTCGGGTCGTGGGTCAGCCGGCCGTCAGATGGTCGGCGAGGCCCCGCTTGACGCCCGCGACGAACGCGGCGATCTCCTGCGGGGTGTAGATCAGCGCGGGGCCGGCCGGATCGGTCGACTGGCGCAGCGCCACCCGGCCGTCGGCCAGGAGCTTCGTCTGCACGCACTGGCCCCCGTTGGGTCCGCTCCACGGGGACTCCCAGCCCTGCTCGCCGAGGTCGGTGGCCGGCATCCCGTTGTAGACGTGGCAGTCGGTGCTGGTCATGAGTACTCCTTGCGCATGCGGTTCAGGAGCGCCCTGCTGTCCGCGTCCGAGGTCAGCAGGGACATGCGGTTGTGCGCCTCCAGATGCGCCGACACGTCGGAGCGCTGATCGAGGTACATCGCGCCGGAGAGGACCTCGGTGTAGACGATGTCCGGCAACTCCCGTTCCTCGAAGCGGAAGTAGGTGAACGGGGCGCACGCGCCCACGTGGGCACCGGCGGTGAACGGCACCACGTCGACGCTGACGTGCTCCAGCTCCGCGACCTCAAGCAGCCGTTCGATCTGCTCCCGCATGACCTCGGGGCCGCCGACCACCCGGTGCAGTACGGCCTCCTCCATCACCACCCACAGCGTGGGCGCGTCGGGTCTCTCCAGCAGGCTCTGGCGGCGCAACCGCAGGTCCACGCGGCGCGAGAGGTCCTCGTCGGCCTCGTTCGGGAAGCCGCCGCGCAGGACTCCGCGCGCGTACGCGTGGGTCTGGAGGAGCCCCGTGACGTAGTGGGGCTCGTAGGTGCGCAGCGTCCTGGCCCCGGCCTCCAGGCTGACGTAGGCGCTGAACCAGCCCGGCAGGACGTCCCGGTAGGTGTGCCACCAGCCGGGTTCGTTGGCCCGCTCGGCGAGGGCGACGAACTCGTCGATCTCCTGCCGGTCGGCGCCGTAGGTCTCCAGCAGCTTCTCCACATAGAGCGGCTTGAGGGCGACCTCGGCCTTCTCCAGGCGGCGGATGGTCAGGGACGTCACCCTGAGCGCCCTGGCCGCGTCCTCCAGCGAGGCCCCCGCGCCCTGCCGCCGCTCCTGCAGACGCCGGCCCAGGATCATGCGCAGCACGGTGGGAGCACTGGTGCCACCGGCGCCCGTACGGCCTTCGCTCACGTCCTGACCTCCTGAGGGGCTGTCATCGGCCCGAGTCTGACAGCGACTTGCTGATGCCACCAGGCGGATACCGGCTTGCTGAAATTATCAGGGAGCTGGTTGCAGGTTGAACTTGGGTGCGAGCATAGTTACTTCTGTGAACCGTGCCGCCGAACGCGCGCACGGCGACGTCAACCGCCCCTACCCTCCGGCGGGTTGGCATTCCCCCTGACCCCCGATGCGTCTCGCCCGGCCGCGCCGCCGCCCCCACGGAAGGCCAACACCGTGTCCCCCCACACGACCTCGTTCCCCCAGCTGTTAGACGCGGTGGACCAGGAACGAACCCACTGGATCGAACTTCCCGCGCACCGCTCCAGCGTCGGGGTCGCCCGTCGTTCCGTCGGCACCCGGCTCAAGGCCTGGAGCCTGCCGGGCGAGCTGTGCTCGGACGCGGTACTGCTGCTGTCCGAACTCGCCACCAACGCCGTGTGCCACACCTACAGCGCGCGCATCCTGTGCGGCATCGGGCTGGTCACCGACCGGGTCCTGCGGCTGGAGGTGCACGACCACGATCACTCCGGCCCCACCCTGCGCCGCTGCCGCGCGGGCCTGGACGACGAGGGCGGGCGCGGACTGTTCCTGGTGGAGGAACTCGCGGACACCTGGGGGGTGGACCGCTCCAGACTCACCGGCGGCAACGCCGTGTGGGCGAACCTGACGGCCTGAAACAGCCCTATCCGGGAGTCAGTTCGGCGAGCAGCAGCGTCCGGTCGTCCGTGCCGGCCGGGTCGGAGGGGGCGTGCAGCAGCCGTCGGCACAGGGCGGGCAGCGGGTCGTGGTCGACGGCCGCCGCGTCGAGGGTACGGGCGAGGCGGGTGATCTGGTGGTCTATGTCGGCGTCCCGGGACTCGACCAGGCCGTCGCTGTAGAGGACGAGCAGCGACGGGTCGTCGATGTGCAGCACCGTCGGCTCGTAGCTGCCCGCGCCGAGGCCCAGCGGCAGGCCCGCGCCGACCAGCGTGACCGGGGCGGTCCGGCCGTCCGGGCCGCGCAGCAACGGGGGAGGGTGACCGGCGCCCACGAGGGTGCAGGTGCGGCGCCGGGCGTCCCACTCGGCGTAGATGCAGGTCGCGAAGGAGGCGCCCGGGGTGTCGCTGGCGAGCGCGTCGAGCCGTCGTACGAGATCGGCCGGGGGGATGTCGAGACCGGCCAGCGTGCGGACGGCGGTGCGCAGTTGGATCATCGCGACGGCGGACTCCGGACCGTGCCCCATGGCGTCCCCGACGATCAGACTGACCCGGTCGTCCGGCCGTCTGAGCACGTCGAACCAGTCACCGCCGATGATCGAGCCCTGTCCGGCGGGCAGGGAGCCGTGGGCGATGCGGCAGCCCTCGACCTCCTGGATGGCGCCGGGCAGCAGGCTGTTGCGGATGGCCAGGGCGGTGCGGCGCTCGTGCTCGTAGCGCCGCGCGTTGTCCAGGGCGACCGCCGCCCGTGCGGCCAGTGACTCCACGGCGGCGACGTCCGCGGTCAGGAACGGGCCGCGGTCCGGTCCGCGCGAGCAGGCGACGAAACCGATCGCCCCGCCCCGCAGCCGCAGCGGCGCCACCAGGAAGGAACGTGTTTTTAGGAGCTCTCCGATCCGCGCGTCGTCACCGGCGGACGCGGCGAGCCGCTCGGCGGTGTGGTCGTCGACCGAGTCGAGCAACTGCGCGTGTCCGTCGACCAGGGCGCGGGCGTACGGGGTGTCGCGGGGAAAGACGAGCACCTCGCCGACCGGCAGGGTGCGCTCCCAGGACTCGGGCGCGTCCGTGCCCACGCGCAGCGCCAGCCTGCGGGCCTCGATCTGGGCGGGATCGGCGCCGGCGTACGTGGTCTCCTCGCGCCGCCACCGCTCCAGCAGATACAGGGACGCCGCGTCGCAGAAGCCGGGCGTCAGCGCGTGCACGACATGGCTCCCGGTCAGCCCCAGGTCGAGTTCCGAGCCGATGACGTCGGCCGCGGGGGAGAAGACCGAACGGCGGGGCGGGGGCTTGGCGGTCGGGGTGTCGTCGGAGCGGCGGTGCGGTTCGTTCCGCAGGGTCGTGGGGCCTTTCCGGGTGGGGGTCCGGGCGCCCGGCAGGGACAACTGATCGCCAGGCGTCGACGGCAACTATATGATGAGGCGTCAAGTACCTTGGTGGGAAAGGACGTTCTGGTGACCGACACGGATGCTCTGCCGCCAGGGACCGATCCGGACAGGGCGAGCGTAGCCCGGATGTACGACGCGATGCTCGGGGGAGAGCACAACTTCGCCATCGACCGGGAGGCGGTCGCGGCGGTCACGGCCATCGACCCCCAGGTGCGCACGCTGGCCCGGGCCAACCGCGCCTTCCTCGGCCGTGCCGTGCGCTTCCTGGCCGAGAGCGGTGTCCGGCAGTTCATCGACCTCGGCTCGGGGATCCCGACGCAGGGCAACGTCCACGAGGTGGCCCAGGCGGCGGACCCCGAGGCCCGGGTGGTCTACGTCGACAAGGACCCGGTCGCCGTCGCCCACAGCGCGACCCTGCTGCGCGACAACCCGCGCGCCGCCATCGTCGACGCCGACATCCGGCGGCCGGCCGACGTCCTGTCCTCGCCGCAGGTGCGCGAGCTGATCGACTTCGACCGGCCGGTCGCCGTGCTCATGGTCGCGATCCTGCACTTCGTCACGTCCGAGGAGGACCCGGCGGGCATCGTCGCCGCCTTCCGGGACGCCCTGCCCGAGGGCAGCTGGCTGGCCCTGTCCCACGCCACCAACCA
This sequence comes from Streptomyces sp. NPDC001668, assembly GCF_042893155.1. Lineage (NCBI taxonomy): Bacteria > Bacillati > Actinomycetota > Actinomycetes > Kitasatosporales > Streptomycetaceae > Streptomyces > Streptomyces sp. NPDC001668. Next base: position 368,381 of record NZ_JBIAUQ010000002.1, on the reverse strand, counting down.
GGACCGCCCGGACACGGCCGCCGCGGTGACCCGGCTGTACCGCTCCCGGGCCACCTCACCGGTCACCGTCCGCTCCCAGGACGAGATCCAGGGCCTCTTCGCCGGGTTCGACCTGACGGAACCCGGCCTGGTCCACGTCCCGCTGTGGCGCCCGGACAAGGGTGAGGACATCCCGGAGAATCCGTCCGAGTACTGGGTGTACGCGGGAGTCGGGCGCAAGCGCGGCTGACACCCGGCGCAGGCCTCGGCGTTCGGCGTTGAGCGCGTCCGCAGCCCCATCCGCGTCGCCGATCGTCGCGTAGTCGACCGCGATGAAGTTGACCGGACGGCCTACGTACTGACGGGCGTTGACCTTGCCCGCGTCCAGTCGGCTGCCACCGTTGTTGGTGATGAAGTGGTTGAGCAGGAACAGCCGTTTGCCGGTCCCGCCCCGGTGCGGCACACAGCTCATCCGGTCGGGACTGCGGAAGGCGAACGGCGTCTCCATGCCGTACCGGTAGAAGTTCCGGTACCACGCGGCGGGTCCGTCCGCCTGCTCGGCGAAGACGACGAGCCGACGGCCACTGTCGATCATGTCGCCCAGCGTCGGCCAGGCCTTGTCGGGATCCGGGTCCGGCGTGTGGACCAGGTCGGTCAGGCCGGCCTGCCGGAACGCCTCGGCGGTGTCCTCGGCGCGGCAGACGGCGTGACAGAGCCACAGTCCGTCGCGTGGCGGGTTGACCTTGTTGACGGCCGCGGCGATCAGGGTCCGCTGCTGGGGCGTGAAGTCGGAGCCGGACAGGCGGTCGGTGATCTGGCCGGGACTTTCCCAGCGGTAGGTGTCGATCTGGAGGCCGCGCGCACCGTCGCCATGTACCGGCGCACCGGCGACCGGGACTTCCTGACCACCGCCCGCAGGCTCGCCGACTTCGCGCTGCGGGCGCTCGGCCCGGACCACGTCCCGGTCTGGGACCACCGGGCGCCGCAGCAGCCGTACGACATCAAGGACGCGTCGGCCGGCGCGATCATGGCCTGCGGTCTGCTCGACCTGGCCGCGGCCACCGGCAGGACCTCCTACCGGGACGTGGCGCTGCGGCTGCTCACCGCGCTGGCCGAGACCTGTCTGACGAGGAACTCGGCGAGCGCGGAGGCGGTCGTGGCCCGCTGCACCCGCAACCGGCCCGCCGAGGACGGCATCGAGATCTCGCTGCCGTACGCGGACTGCTACCTGCTCGAAGGCAACCTGCGGGTGCTGCGACCGCACGACGTCGACCGGGCGATCGACCTGTCCACGACACCCTGACAACGGCCGTCACCCCGCGATGGAGTCCAGCTGTTCCGCCGCCGGACGCAGCGCCCACAGGCCGCCGCCCGGCGGCGCCTCAAGCCTCGGAACCGCCTCCCGCGCCCGCACGTCACCGGCGTCCGCGGCCGCGTGCACGACGTCGGTCGCCGCGTACCGGAGGAACTCCAGCTCCGGGTGGGGCCAGACGGCGGCCCCGGTGGCGGCGGGCAGCAGATAGTCCACCGCCTTGAACAGGCTCTGACCGTCCGGGCCCCGGTACGCCCACAGATCCACCCCGACGTGCCGGCCGATGGCCGCGAGCCGGGTGTAGGCGACCAGGTCGAAGGTCGAGTAGTGCCAGCTGCGGGTGCGGGTCAGCTCCTGGGGCTGGCTGCCGTCGGCCGCGATCTGCGGCGCGACACGCCTGCTCCGGGCGTCCAGGACCGTCCGGCGGGCCAGGTCCTTGTCCCCGGTCGCGTGGGCGAGACCGGCGAGCAGCAGGTCGTAGAAGGTGCCGTGGTTGTTGGCGGCGGCGCCTTCCTGCTTGCCGAAGTCGCTGTCCTTGAGCCAGCGGAGGAAGTCGGTGTTCCAACGGGCCATCCCCGTACGGTCCTTGCCGCTCCAGCCCGGTGCGCCGGTCTCCAGGAGGGCGAGCGCGTCGAGCACGCTGGTGTAGGACTGCGAGAAGTCGATGATGCCGATGGCCCGGCCGTCGTACTTGCAGGGGATGAACTGCGCGTGGTCCAGGTCGGGGTTCATCCGTGTGGCCGGGTCGAGGAACCAGGTGCGCAGCACCTGCCCTGCCTTGCGCGCGTACCGTTTCTCGCCGGTGTAGTACCAGGCGAGGGAGAGGTCGTACGCGGAGTCGAAGGTCTTCTCGACGTCCTGGCGGTCGGTGCCCGAGTCGACCTCGGGATTGCGCTCGCCGTCGCGCTGGACGTACGGGCAGCCCCAGGGGTTGTCGGCGGTGGGGGCCTGGGAGGGCCACCAGTACGGGGCCTGGCTGAGGTAGTCGTGGGCGTCGCCGCCGGGAGCGGGCCTGGGCTTGTCGACGACGGTCCAGGGGCCCTGGTCCAGCCACTTGTCGGCCCGGGCTGTCAACGCCCGCACCACGCGCCGCAGTTGCGGATCACCGTGATCGAGCCGGACCTTCGTCCGGTGCAGCCGGGCGCCGTCCAGGACCGTGGTGTGCGGGTCCGCGTTCTGTGCGGCCACCGGTGCGCAGAGCCCTGTGGCGAGGGCGGCAAGGGCCGTCAGGAGGACGAGGTACAGGCGGGACCGCGCGCTCATCGGACCACCCCGTTCAGCCGGCGCTGGGCCTCGTACAGGTTCCGCGGCCGCACCGCGTCCGAACGGCCGTACAGCTCAAGGCGCGTGTGGAGATCACCTGTGAAGTCGGGGACGTCGATCTGGTCGAACTCCCTGACCTCGTCGATGCCGACGGTCGCGGAGTACGGCGCCAGACCGTCGATCTTCACCAGTCCCGCGCGGCCGTTGGTGACGCGCACGTTCCAGTGCGTGAACCGGGCGCCGAAGAGGGGGCCCGCGCTCGCGTCACCGCCGTGACGGCCGTTGTTGTTCAGGGTGATGTCGGTGCGGACGTCGGCGAAGGGCAGGCCGCGATGGCTGTCGAAGGTGCCCATCCGCATGTCGCCGCGCGACCAGACGTTGTACGACGACAGCCCCTCGACATTGATGCCGTGCAGCTGGGTGCCCGCGGGCGCGGGGCTGGTGCGCTCCTCGATCGTGAAGTCCTCGACGAGGTTGTCGTGCGAGCCCTCGCGGCAGAAGTAGGGGTGATGGGAGCCGCGGCCCGCCACCCGCGTCCGGCGCAGGGTGCAGGCGGAGGCGGCCACCAGGCCGAACCCGTTGTCGACATGACGGACCGTCACGTCGTCCACCCAGCAGTCGTACGCGCACTGCAGCACCACGCCGTTGTGCCCCTTGTCCAGCAGATGGGGCTGCTGCGGGGTCTCGATCGCCTCCAGGGTCAGACCCTCGACCCCCGATCCGCTCAACTCCGGTACATGGGTGGTCAGTTGCGGGGACCACTCCGGGCGAAGATCGAGCGGGAGCGGGCGTTCGAGGGTGACCTTCCGGCCGTGGACGCGGGTGACGCGGACGGGCCACTCGTAGGGCACGTACGACGTCAGCTTCGTCTTGTCGTCCCAGAAGTAGGCCTCGGGACCGGGCCCGCCGCCGCACATGTGCTCCAGGAGGGTGTGGTCCGCGTCGTCCGCGAGCCGGAGGAGGACCAGTGCGCCGGGACGCAGCGCCGACGTGTCGGTCACCGTGATCGTCCAGGCGCCCTGCCGGGCCGGGGCGAGGGTGGTGAGCGTCCGCCATTCGTCGCGGCGGTTGCCGGTCCAGCCCTCGAAGGGCCATGCCTTGGCCCTGATCGCGGCGACGAGCGATTCCCAACGGGCCCGGGGGGCGAGCCAGATCAGGCCGCCCGCCCAGGACCAGGACGACTTGTCCCCTCCGTAGCGGGAGCCGTACGTCCCGATGAGCTCGGTGAGGTTCTTCGTCGCGTACAAGGTCGTACGGCCGCTGTCGGCGCCCTTGAGGACCACGTTCGAGCGGTCCACGCGGATCACGTCGTCGATGCGGAAGGTGCCCGGCGGGATGGTGACCGTGCCGCCGCCGGCCCGTCCGGCGGCGGCGATGGCACGGTTGATCGCGGGGGCGCAGTCGGTCGTCCCGCCCGCCCGGGCGCCGAAGTCGCGTACGTCGGCGACGACTCGGCGGCGCGGAAGGCGGGGCGCACCGCCGTGGCAGCCGGCGCGGCCGATGTACGGGATCTGCGGGTGGGTGAAGGGGGTGCGGCTGAACTCCCGCCACAGCGGCGCTGCTTCAGCCGCCGAGGCGGCCCCGGCGCCCAGGGCGACGGTGAGGGCGCTGCCCAGCAGCGATCGTCTGGTCATGCCCATGACATTGCGATGGCTCATGATGGATCGTCCTTTCCATGTCTTCATGGATGTGAACGACGTTCATAAGTGCGTTGACGGGTGAGGATGCCATGACGTCGTGCCGCGCGAAAGAGGTTGCGCACGGATTAATTGGTCATGTCCCTGAACCAGCGCACACACTGAGCCCCGTCGACAGGGTGGTTGTCGACGGGGCTCAGCGGGGGTGGAACTACCGTCGGCCGCTGCCGATGGCGATGAGGCCGGTGACCTTCGGTCCGGCCAGGTTGTCGTAGACGACCTCACCGCCGGACTTGTTCCAGATCCGGAGGCGGAAGGTGTCCGGGGCATCCGTGGCGGTGACGCGGAAGCCGTATCCGCTCTTGCCGTTGAGTGTGCCGGATCCCTGGTACACGGCTTGCGAGCCGGTGACCACGAGCCAGTCGGAGCCGGTGGAACGGAACTTCAGCCCGGCCCGGCCGAAGTCGAACGTGACCTCACCGACGGGTGCGGCGACTCCCGGCAGGTAGGCCGCGGCGAAGGAGAACGCGGCCTTGCCCGTCAGGCCCGGCTCGGCCGGGTAGGCCCCGGCCGGGGAGGTGAGGCCACCGGCGCCGAGCGCGGGACCGGCGGAGCGGTCGTACACGATCAACTCCGGAAGCGTCCTGCTGTCCGAGCCGCCGTCGTCGTCGGTGACGGTGATCACCGGGCGGCGGATGCCGGCCTTGGCGTACGTGTGCTCGGCCCGGCAGCCCGCCGCGGTCACCGTGCCGGACTGCGCCGCGCTCCCGTCCTTCCAGTCGATCACGCAGGTGTGGGTGTCACTCGTGCCCGGGTCGGTGAACTGGGCCGTGACGGCCGTGCGCCCGCCGACCTGCACCGGGGACTGCGGGCCCGAGGCCGAGACGACCACGGGTGCCGCGTTGGCGACCACGACCGTCGCCGTGTCCTTGCCGCGGCCGCCGGTCAGGGTGACCGTGTAGGTGCCGTCGTCGGTGCAGGTGACCGTCGTCGCGGCCGAGCCGGGGTCGGCGAAGGAGCAGGGCGCTCCCGCCTCGGCGGTCCACTTCGGGCTGCCCGCACCGGAGATCGTGCCGTGCAGTGCGATCGGGTCTCCTTCCGTCCCGCTGCCGTCCGCACCGGCGTGCACGACGGTCACCGGGTCGACGCCGGTCAGGGTGGGCACGACCTTCTTGATCAGGCCGTCGGCGTCGAACTCCAGCTTGTCGATGGTCGTTTCACGGTGCGTGCCGTCACCGCCGGGCATGGCGAACCGGTGATAGGCGATGTACCAGTCGTCGGTGTTCGGCACGTGGACGACCGAGTGGTGGCCGGGACCCTTGATGCCGAGCGAGAGGTCCTTCTCCAGGATCACGCCCCGCTTGGTCCACGGTCCGGTGGGGGAGGGGCCGGTGGCGTAGGCGACGCGGTAGTTCTCGTCGCGGGTGTCGTTCTCCGACCACATGAGGTAGTAGGTGCCGTTGCGCTTGATGACGAACGAGCCCTCGTTGTAGCCGCTGGGCGTGATGTCCTTCATCTTCGTGAGGTCGAGGGACGTCATGTCGGCGTTCAGCGGGGCCACGTAGGCGTGCCCGTTGCCCCAGTAGAGGTACGACTGTCCGTCGTCGTCGGTGAACACGGCCGGGTCGATCATCTGGCCGCTGAACTGGCCCGCCTTGAGCAGCGGTTGACCCAGCGCGTCCTTGAAGGGACCGGTCGGCGAGTCGGACACCGCGACGCCGATGTTGGCGTCGGCGCAGAAGTAGAAGTAGTACTTCCCGTCCTTCTCGGCGATCGTCGGCGCCCAGGCCCTGCTGTCCGCCCACGAGATGTCCGGACCGAGGTCGAGGATGACGCCGTGGTCCTTCCAGTGGACCAGGTCGGTGGAGGAGTACGCCTTGAACTGCGTGCCGCTCCAGCCCTCGAAGCCGTCGGTGGTCGGGTAGAGGTAGAAGGTGTCGCCGAAGCGCACGATGTTCGGGTCGGCGTTCAGGCCGGGCAGTACCGGGCTCTTCATGATGAGCGCCGAGACCGTCCAGGTGCGCTTCTTGCCGTCCGAGCCGGTCACTTCGTACGTCACCGGCTTGCTGAAGTCCTGCACGCTGCCGGAGGCGGGGCTGATCGCCGCGCCGTGCGCGAGGGTGAACTCCGGTGCCAGGGCGGTGAGGTCGGTGCCCTCCTTCATCGGCAGCGTCACCCTGCTGTCCGCGTTGTCGACGATGGCGTCGACCTTCAGCGCCGGGTGCGTCGCCTTGGCGATGCCCGCCGTGTTGCCGCTGAGCTCCATGACCTCCGCGGCGGACAGGGCCCGGTCGTAGACGCGGAAGTCGTCGACCTCGCCGCCGAAGGACGGATCGCCCGCGTACAGGGACCTGCCGATGTAGCCGCTGTAGTCCTTGTGCGCGTCGTACAGCTCGGACGGCTTGATGGTGGTGGTCGTACGGGCCGCCTCGACGCCGTCGACATAGAGGACCATCGTGCCGGTCGCCCCGTCGAGGGTGACCGTGACGTGCCGCCACTCGCCCGGCGTGAGCTGCGAGCCGGCGGTGAGCTTCGACTCCGCCGACCAACTCGCCTTCGTGATGGCCGAGTACAGGCTGTTGCCGCCGTTCGAGGGGGTGGCGAACAGGTACTTGTCGCTGTCCGGACCCAGCCCGAACAGCCACTGGAAGCTGCTGCCGCCCTTCCACTTGGCGTAGGTCGACACGGTCACGCTGCCGGCGTTCTTCAGCACACCGTTCGGGATCTTGACGTACGGCGACCCCGTCGCGTCTCCCGACATCCTGAAGGAGCCGTCCTGCACGCCGGTGCCGAAGGCCGGCGTACCGACGTAGGTGCCGTGATAGCCGTGGCCGCTGGAGTCGAGCGCGATGTTGCCGCCCGACTCGTCGAAGCCGTAGTGCAGCAGCAGGTCGGCCGGGACGTCGGGGCCCTCCTGCGAGACGGTGACCTCGGCCTGGACCGGGATCGCGGCCCCGTCGGGCAGGCTGCCGGTGACCGTGAAGGTGCCGGCCTGGGCGTACTTCGAGGCCGGGACGTCCTCCCAGGTGACGGCGACGGGACGCTTCACACCGTCGGCGTACGAGGCGACCACGGTGGCCGGCAGGACCGGGGCCTCACCGATCCGCGTCTTCACCTTGACGCCCTCGACACTCTCGACGAGCTGGTCCGGCTGGTAGGAGCGCAGCAGCCGGTCGTACTCGGCCTGGGTGACCGGCAGGACCGTGCCGTGGCGCGGCCTGGCCGGCAGGTCGTAGTCGGCGACCGGGGTCCAGTTGCCGGAGTCGAGGTCGGTCGTCTCGAAGGGCAGGTATCCGCGTCCGCCGAACTCGTCGAGGAAGGCGTACCACTTCTCCTCGGTGTTCGACTTGAAGACCAGCGGCCCTTCGGCCGCGCTCATCGCGCCCTTGCCGATGCCCTCGGCGACCGCGGTCCAGTTCGGGTTGAGGATCGAGTCGCTCTTCTCCTCGAAGATGAACTTGCTGTTGGGGGTCGAGGAGGTGTTGTTCCGCTCGTCCTTCGACAGCCGGTAGTAGGTCCCGTTGTCCTGGATCATCGTGGAGTCGATGACCGAGTACCCGCGGTCGATCCAGACCTTGGGCTCGCTGAAGGTGTAGAAGTCGCGGGTCGTCGCGTACATCATGCGGTTGTACGTGTCGCCGGAGTGCCCCGCGTTGTCGTACAGCTTCGACGCCCAGAAGACCACGTACTCGCCGAGCTTCGCGTCGTAGAACGCCTCCGGCGCCCAGGTGTTGCCCGCGCTGTCGGGGGAGACCTTGACCAGCCGCTGGTTCGTCCAGTGCACCAGGTCGGTGGACTCCCAGACCATGATGGACTTGCTGCCGGTGCGCTGGGAGGCGTCCCAGTCGCCGTTGCCGTAGATCCTCAGGTCGGTGGCGATCTGGTAGAACTTGTCGCCCTCGGGGGAGCGGATGATGAACGGGTCGCGCAGGCCCTTCTCGCCGAGCGTGGAGGTCAGGACCGGCTTGCCGTCGTTCAGCTCCCGCCACTTCATGGGGTCGTCGCCCTTGCTGAGCGCGGCGTACAGCTGCTCGCCGTCCGAGGTGCCCTCGCCGGTGAAGTAGCTGAACATGTAGCCCTTGAGGGCTTGTTTCGCGGGGAGTTCGGGGACCTTCGCGGTGTAGGTGCGGGTGGCCTTCGCCGCGCCCTTGGTGAGGGTGGCGGTCAGCACGGCGGTGGCGTCGCCTTCGCCGTGCGCGGGGCGGTGGACCACGCCGTCGTCCTCGACGACCTCCTGGTCGGCGGAGGACCACGAGACGGTGGTGCCGTAGTCGCCCGCTGCCGGGAGGGTGAGGTTGCCGCGCACGTCGTCGATGTTGTGCACGGTGAGGCTTTCGGCCGCGTGGTCCACGGCCGTCCGGTCGTCGAAGTCCGGCAGGACCGTGACGTCGAAGCTCTTGGTCGCGGTCACGGAAGCCTTCTTCAGGGTCGCCGTGAGCGTGGCGTGGCCGTCCGGTTCGCCCGCGGCGGGCCGGGTCACCTTGCCCGTGTCCGAGACGACGGCCGTGTTGTCACTGGCCCAGGTGATGGCGGACCCGCCGGCCGTGCCGTTCTTCGGCAGGTCCAGGTCGGCCGTGACGGCGCTGGTGTCGCCGAGGCTGAGCGCGGCCTTGTCGGCGGCGACGCCCTGGGTGGCGACGGGGAGGGAGAGCTGCTCAACCTCGGAGGCGGCGAGGGCACGGTCGTAGACCCGGAAGTCACGGATCCGGCCCTTGAAGAGCCGGTCGCCGGAGTAGACCGACTTGCCTATGTAGTTGGCGGTGGTGGTGCCGGAGCCGATGGCGCCGGGCGTGATGGTGACCGCCGTGTTGCGGCCGACCTCGACCCCGTCCTCGTACAGGACACCGGTGGTGCCGGTCTGGGTGTAGGTGAGCTGCTTCCACACCGCGCGGGTCAGGTTGTGCGAGTCGGTGGGCCTGGTGGTCTGCTCGGTCGACCAGTTGCCGGTCGCGATCGAGGTGCGCAGGGAGTTGCCGGTGGTGAACAGGTACCCGTCGCCGTTGCTGCCGCTGGAGTTGCCGAAGCCGTAGATGAAGTACGGCGTGCTCTGGGCGGAGTCGATCAGCACGTCGGTGGAGACGGTGATCGAGTCCATGCCCTTCATGACGTCGTCCGGCACCTTGACGAAGGTGTCGGAGCCGTTGAAGGCGAGTCCCTGCGCGGGGTCCGACCAGTCGGCGGTCCCGTTGACCGTGCCGTCGCGGCCGTGGCCGGAGGCGTCGGTGACGGTCTTGCCCGAGGCGCCGTCCAGCTTGTACCAGAGCGCCAGTCCATCGGTGACGTCCGCGGTGTCCGCCGCCTGGGCGGGGACCATGGGCGCGGCGAGGCCCAGGAGCAGTGACGCGGCGGTCAGACCGGCGAGGCGGTCCGCCCAGCGTCTCGCGCGGGTGCGCGGACGTGCGAGGTACGTCATGTGGGGTTCCCTGCTGAGGCGTGGCGGGGCCTCGGCCGTGGGCACCCTGCCGTTTCGGCTGTGTGACGTCGTGTTGCGAGAGTGTCAATCGGGTTGTACGGCAGCGTCAAGAGGTTTCGAACGATGTCCGACAGGCCGAACGCGCTGCCCCCACTCCTCAACAGTCGGCATGTTCCGACAAGTTGGGGGAAATCGAGTGGCACGGGGAGTCAATGACCTAGTCATCCGAAGGGATGGACACCCATGCTGGCCATCATCTCCGCGGTCCTGTTCTTCATCTCCTTTCTGATCAACGCTGCGGACATCTCGACGAACGACACGTTCTCCTCGACGAACATCATGCTGCTCGGCCTCATGGTGCTCGCGCTCCACGTGGCCGGCATCGGCAGCGGCTGGAACGTGCGCGGCCGCAGGTGATGAGTCCCGTCAGGTACGGGGCAGCCCCCAGCGCGGGGCGGCCTCGTTCGGGCGGACGGGCGCGACGGTGAGGTCTGGGCGGTCACCCCTGGCGGTGATGAGTGCCGACTTACCCTCGCGCACAGCGATACGGACAGTGCCGTCTCCGGCGTCCTCGTGACGCAGGGGGCGGCCTCGTCCGTCCCGCACCTCGATCGGCCCCGCGATCCCATGGCGTACGACACAGGGGGCACCCGCCTCGCTGACCAGCCGTACCCATCGGGTGGCGCCGCCCTCACGGACCGCGCTGAGCAGGAAGGCGCCCTGGGTGCGGAAGCCGTGCACCGCGAGGTCCTTCCAGGCTGCGGGCAGCGCCGGGAACACCCTGATGACACCGCCCCACGACTGGCACACCATGTCGTGCAGCGACTGCGCGGCCGACAGCGGTGTCTCGATGACCGGCCCGGACTCCTGGTACATGGTGTTGGGCCGGATGAACCGGGCCATCAGCTCGCCGAGATACCCGAGCGCGTCCTCGCCCTTGCCGAGCAGCGCCGACATGGAGGCCGCGCCGGTGAAGGTGTAGCCCTGCAACGCCCCCTCGAAGCCCACCCAGTGCGCCAACGACCGCTCGATCAGGGCGCGTTCCTCGGGCGTCCGGCCGGTGACCTCGTACAGCGGGTAGACCGCGAGCAGATGCGAGTAGTGGCGGTGCGACTTCGCGAAGGGGATGTCCGCGCCGATCATGAATCCGTTCGCGTCCGTCGGATACGGCACCCTCTTCGCCAGTACCTCGCGCCAGCGGGGCGCCAACGGGTCCTTGACACCGAGGAGTTCGGCGGAATCGAGAAGGGTCCGGCAGCCCCAGGTCAGAAGCATCAGGTCGTAGTTGCAGTCGCGCGAGTCGCCGCCGTACTCCGGGGAGAAGGTGGCGGGCAGATGCAGCCTGCCGTCCGGGCCGGGTTCGAGGAAGTGCAGGTAGTAGTTGACCGCCTTGCGCAGGAGGGGGAACAGGACCTCCCGGAGGACCGACGTGTCCATCGTGTGCCGGTAGCTGAGCCAGACGTTGTGCAACGCCCAGGTCAGATTGCCGACTTCGGGGGTGGGTGGGTCCTGGCCGGGGATGCCGACGCCGTACCCCATGAGGGTGCTGGCCGCGCCGTTGACCAGCTGGGGGTCGGTGGTGCGGGGGATGCCCAGGGAGTCGGTGCGGTACGGCGCCGGCGTCTCCTGCGTGAGGTTGTCCCGGAACTCGCTCAACGCCCGTGTGACGGCGTCGAGTTCGAGATGGTTGGAGCCGTGGACGAGCCAGTACTCCAGTTGGACGTTGAGGTTCCACCAGGTGTTGGGCCAGGGCGTGGGCTCCAGCCAGGGGCCGCTCGTCGCCATCACGGGGGCGTCGCGGCGGGCGGCGGAGGCGGCCTTGTACAGCTGGATCCAGTAGAAGCGCTGGATACGGGCGTCGGGCAGCGACAGGAAACTCTCGGGTAATAGGTGTGCCACCAGGCGCGGTGATCCACCGCCAGGGCGGAGTAGGGGAGTTGTTCCGCCCGGCGGACCTCCTTGAGGGCCCGGGCGAGCGCCGTGGTCCCGGGGTGCGAGTGGGCGACGTGCGCGTACAGCGTCCGTGTGCGGCCCCTGGTCCGCTCCCGCCACGCGGTGACATGCTGCCCGCCCGCAAGCAGCGGCTGCACGGCCGCGGTGATGCCGTCATGGTCCGCGAGCTGGGCGGGCGGATTGCCCCGGTAGCCGTCCGGCAGCGGCTTGAAGGCGGCCCGTGGGCTGATCGCGTCCGCCGGATGGAACACCCAGCGGAAACCGCGCTCGCCCTCGTCGGCGGTCACCTCCACGGCGAGCACCGAGCGGTCGTTGTGGACCAGGGCGCGCAGGCTCAGGGTGCCCTGGTCGGTGGTGAGTGTCCCGGTCAACTCGGCGTGGCGCAGGGACAGCCGCCAGTCGAGGCCGGTGATGGCGCCCACGGGCTCCAGTGTGAAGTATCCGATCGGCAACCGGGCGAGACCGAAGAGTGACCCGAACTCGGGGCGGTGGTCCTGTACTTCGGAGTGCTGGACGTTGAAACGCACCGCCGTCGAGGCGGCCCCGGGTTCGGCGTAGATCCCGGAGCCGAGGAAGCCGTTCCCGAGGAAGGGGCCTTCGTGCCAGGCCGTCGGCATCCGCTGCCAGACGAGGTCGGCGTCGTCGAGCACGGTGCGCCAGGGGTCGCCGGCCGGCGCTGCCTCGGGGTGGTCGGCCGCTGCCTCGGTGTGCTCCGCCGCTGCCGCGTGTGAGGTCGGGCCGGAGGCCAGCAGGGCGCCGCTGAGGGCGGTACCGGTGGCGAGGACGGTACGCCTGGACGGTTCGGGCGCGGCGGGAGAGGACACGGGGCCTCCAGACAGGCTCAGCTCTGCGGCAGCAGTCATCGGATCTATCCCGCGATGCAACTTAGAGTTGGGGTTGCTGCCCGTCAATGGAGCGGGATAGATCCGATGTCCCTCACCGCTGCTCCAGCCAAGCCCGGGTGCCGAAGGAGGCACACGCCCGTGAGGCCACGACGGCCGCCGCGCCCAGGGCCTCGCCGAAGCCGTCCGGGGTCAAGTGCCCCTGCGTGGCGAGGCGATGGGTGAGTGCCCCATGGAGGACGTCCCCCGCGCCCAGCGTGTCCACGACCCGGACAGCCGGCACGTCCACCGTGCCACCACCCTCGGGGCCGGCCCACTCGACGGGCCGCCCTCCGCGGCTCACCGCCGACCAGGCCACTCCGTGTTCCCGCAGGAACCGCAGCACGTCCGCCGGGGTGTTCGTGCCGGGCGGTCGGAAGTCGTCCGAGCACACGGCCACGTCGATCGACGGCAGCAACTCCTCCGTACCGGCCTTCCAGCTGCCCCCGTCGAAGACGGTCCGTCGCCCGGCGGCACGCGCGGCGCGGGCGGTCGCCGTCGCCAGCTCCATGTGGTGCCCGTCGAACTCGACGATGTCGCAGGCGGCCACCAGCACGTCGAGCCCGACCGGTGGCGCGAGCCGGTACCCGGCCGCGTTGGTCGACGCGACGGCACGGTCCCCGCTCGACGCGGTGACCAGGATGGACGACACGGCGGGCGGCGTCGCCGAATCGGCCGCAAGGTCGGACACATCGACCCCCAGCGTGCGCAGATCCGCCGCGACCGCGACTCCCAGCGGATGGGAGCCGATCCCCGTCAGCAGCCTGGCCGTGCCACCCAGGTGACTGAAGGCCACGGCCGCGTTCGCCGCCGGACCGCCCGCGGCCACCACCTGCTCACGGGCCGTCAGTTTCTCGTCGGATCCCGGGACATGATCCACGAGCTGGATGACGTCGAGCGTGCACAGGCCGACGAACAACCCCTCAGGACGTCGGCTGTCCGTCGGCTCCACCTTCCGGCACCCCTTCCTGCTCGCAGCCCCTCGGGTCTCAGCCCGCCGCCCTCTTCACGAGCTCGCCGATCCGCGCCTCGTCGGCGGCGGTCAGCCGCGTGAGCGCGAAGGCGGTCGGCCACATCGTGCCCTCGTCGAGGTCGGCCTTGTCGTTGAACCCGAAGGTGGCGTACCGCGCGTTGAACTTCTGCGCGCTCTGGAAGAAGCAGACGACCTTGCCGTCCTTGGCGTACGCGGGCATCCCGTACCAGAGCTTCGGTGCCAGGCCGGGCGCGCTCGCCTTGACGACGGCGTGGATCCGTTCGGCCATGACCCGGTCCGACTCCTGCATCTCGGCGATCTTCGCGACCACGGCGGCCTCCTCCTCCACCGCCTTGTCGGCGCGTGCGCCGCGCCGCGCCGACGCCTTCACCTCCTGGGCGCGCTCCTTCATCGCGGCGCGCTCCTCCTCGGTGAACGTCTCGGTCCTCTTGGCCGTCTTCCGTGTGCTCGTCATGACGTTTCCTCCTGGTTCAGGGGCGGTCGGGGACATCTTCGCGCCGAACCGGCGCCGGACCGCTCAGCCCCACGCGCCGGCGATCTGCCGGGTCGTGGCGTTGAGCCGGTTGAACAGGTTCGTCACGCCGATCATCAGGACGAGCGCGGCGAGCTGCTTCTCGTCGAAGTAGGTGGCGGCCGTGTCCCAGACCTCGTCGCTCACCGCGTCGGGGCGGTCCGCGAGTCGCGTCGCCGCCTCGGCCAGCGCGAGCGCCGCCCGCTCCTCCTCGGTGAAGTAGGGGGCCTCCCGCCAGGCGGCGACCGTGGCCAGCCGCTCGTCGCTCACTCCTGCCTTGCGGGCCGTCCTGGCACCGCCGTCGACGCACGCGCTGCATCCGTTGATCTGACTCACCCGCAGATGCACCAGCTCCAGGGTCTGGCCGTCGACGCCGCCGGAGTGCACGGCCTTGAGGAGGTGCTGGATGGGCTGCATGGCGTCGGACAGCACGGCGGCGGGGTTCTGCATCCGGGACTGCATCGGGATCGCTCCTCCGTTGGTTCGGGATCTGCCCCGCTGCGGCGGGGTGTGGTTCCATCTCAGCGAAGAGGGCTTGCCGGGACGACGGTCGTGGGACACCGTGGGACAGCCGGAACGGCCTTGAACAGGGCCGATCCGGGCCGGACGAGTTCTTCCGGGGCGGGACAGGGGGCGGGGAACAGTGGTGGACCACGGCGGCGCAGGGGGCGGCGATCCGCAGGAGGAGCTGGCCGCTCGGCTACGGCTGCTCCAGGAGCTGTCCAAGCGGGGCGTACGGGCCCTCGCCCGGGACGCCGGCCTCAGCTCGTCGTCCCTCTCCCGGTACCTCAGCGGCCGGACGGTCCCGCCCTGGCCCGCGGTGATCGCCCTGTGCCGGCTCGTCCAGCGCGATCCCCGCCCGTTGCGTCCGCTGTGGGAGCGGGCGTCCAGCCCGCTGCCCGCACCGCCGAGGACGAGCCGTCAGGTTCCTCCGCCGTCGCCGCCCGCCGGTGCCCCGCGCCCGCCCCGCAACGACCTCCCGCGTGACGTGCCCGACTTCACCGGCCGCGAGGCCCAGCTCACCGCCCTGCTCGACGGGGTGGCCGGCAGCCGGGTGATCGCCGTCGACGGCATGGCGGGCGTCGGCAAGACCTGCCTGGCCGTGCACGCGGCACACCGGCTCGCCGCCGACCACCCCGACGCCCAGCTCTACCTCGACCTGCACGGCTTCACCGAGGGCCGCAGACCGCTCGACCCCGACCGCGCCCTGCGGACGCTGCTCGCCGCCCTCGACGTGCCCTCCGAGAAGGTCCCCCAGGACGGCGGTGTCGAGGAGCTCGCCGCCTGCTGGCGCGCCGAACTGGCCCACCGGCGAGCCGTCGTGGTCCTCGACAACGCGGCCGACGCCGACCAGGTCCGCCCGCTGCTGCCCGGCGCCGGCCTCTCCGTCGCCCTCATCACCAGCCGCAACCGGCTGCTCGGCCTGGACGAGGTCCCCCCGGTCTCGCTGGACGTCCTGAGCGCCGAGGAGAGCGCCGAGCTGCTGGCCCGCGCCAGCGGCGAGACCGACGGCCGCGAGGGGCGCCTGGCCCGTGACCCCGAGTCCACGGCCGAGGTGCTGCGGCTGTGCGGCCGGCTGCCGCTGGCCCTGCGGCTGGCCGCGGCCCGGCTGCGGCACCGCCCGGGCTGGACGGTGGGCATCCTCGTCGAGCGGATGGCTGAGGGGGCCAGCGAGTTCGACACCGCGTTCGCCATGTCCGTACGGCAGTTGGACCGCCCCAAGGCCCGGCTGTTCCGGTTGCTGGGCCTGCTGCCGGGGTCGTCGTTCGACGCGCACGTGGCGGCGGCACTGGCCGACGTGCCGCTGCGCAGCGCCCGCGCGATGTTGGAGGACCTGCTGGACGCACACCTGGTCCAGCAGCCGGCGGCGGGCCGCTACCGCCTGCACGACCTGGTCCACCAGCACGCCCGCCGCGCCACCATGGAGCAGGACTCCCCGGCGGAACGCGACCGGGCCCTGACCCGGGTGCTCGACTACTACGTGCACGCGGCGGCCGCGGCCGACGCGGCGATGCCGTTCCTGTCGCTGAGCCGCGAGGCATCCGTGGACCGCCCGCCGGCCGAACTGCCGCACTTCCCCGACAAGATCGCGGCCCTCGTCTGGTTCGGCACGGAGTACCTGAACCTGCTGGCGGCCTTCGAGGCGGCCGAGGACGCGGGCGCCGACCGGCACCTGTGCGAACTGCCGCGCTTCATGCGGGCGTACTTCGCCCGCCGCTGCGGCACCACCATGCTCAACGGCCTCTTCGAACGGTCCCTGGCCGCCGCGCAGCGCCTCGGCGATCCCCTGCAACTGGCCGAGGCGCACAGCGACGTGGGCTTCGCCCGCTACAACGCGGGCCGTACGGCGGAGGCGGGCGCCGCGTACGAGGCGGCGGCAGCGCTGGTGCACCAGGCGGGGGACACCCGCGCGGAGGCCGAACTGACCATGCGGCGCGGCTACCTGAGGTGGGACGAGGGATACGTCGAGGAGCCGCTCGGCCTGTTCCGGCTGGCGGGCAAGCTGTACGCGGACGCCGGCTGCCCGATGGGCACGGCCCACGCCACCGCGTACGAGGCCTGGGCGCTGCTGCAACTGGGGCACCGCGACGAAGCGGCCCAACTCGCCCGTACGGCGCTGGAGATCCCGCACGCCGACGGAGCGTGGCCGCCCACGCTGACGGCCCTGATCACGCTCGGCGTGGCCACCGCCCACGAGGACCCCGAGGAGGCCACCGGGTACCTGCACCGGGCACTCGCGCTGGCCCGCGAGGACGGCCACAAGCACAACGAGGCCTGGTGCCTGAACTGCCTCGGCGTCGCCCTGCGGCAGATGGGCCGCCACGAGGAGGCCCTGGCGAGCCACGAGCAGGCGTTCGCGCTGCTGGACGAGCTGTTCGAGGACCACTGGAAGATCCACTTCCTGAGCGCCTACGGCGAGACCTGCCGCCGGGCGGGCCTGCCCGACCAGGCCCTGCGCCTGCACCACGAGGCCCTGCAACTGGCCCCGAAACTCGGCCACCGCCACGCGGAGGCCCTGGCCCACGAGGGCATCGCGGCGGTCCTCGACACGACGGACCCGACAGGGGCGGCGGAACACCGGGCGGCGGGGCGGGCGGTTCTGCCGGAGGCCGCACCAGGGGTCTGAGCCGGCTTTTCCGACCGGTTGCCGAGCGGCCGCCGCGTGCGTGCGGCACCGGGGGCCGAGGTGTCCGTGACCGTCGACGGTGAGGCCGGTCCGCCGGCCGCCGTGGCACGGACCGCGGAGTCGGCAGGGGAGGGCAACGACGCGTGCCGTCCGGTCAGTTGGCGTACCGCGGCCGAGGCGCGCGGCACGTCGTCGAGGCCGCGGCCTTCAGGGGTGCCGAGCGGGGCCGGCCAGTGGGCGGCGTCCACTCTTGCAAAAACGGAACCATGTTCCGTATCGTATGTGGAACCAGGTTCCGTTTCTCCGTGACGGCGGAACGGAACCCGGCACCCCAGCCATGCCCTGAGGGCACGGCACCCCCGCCCACGGAGGGAAACTCCCATGCAGTACCGCACATTGGGCCGCACCGGCGTCCAGGTCAGCTCTCTCGCGCTCGGCGCGATGAACTTCGGCCGGATCGGCCGCACCACCCAGGACGAGGCCACCGCGATCGTCGACGCCGCTCTGGAGGCCGGGATCAATGTGATCGACACCGCCGACATGTACGGCGACGGCGAGTCGGAGGAGATGGTCGGCAAGGCCATCGCCGGCCGCCGTGACGACATCGTGCTGGCCACCAAGGCCGGCATGCCCATCGGCGACGAACGCAACCACCGGGGCAGTTCACGCCGCTGGCTGGTCACCGAACTGGAAGCCAGCCTGCGCCGCCTCGGCGTCGACCACGTCGACCTGTACCAGATCCACCGCTGGGACCCGAACACCTCCGACGAGGAGACCCTGTCGGCCCTGACCGACCTGCAACGCGCCGGAAAGATCCGCTACTTCGGCTCCTCCACCTTCCCCGCCCACCGCATCGTGCAGGCCCAGTGGGCCGCCCGCGAGCACCACCTGAGCCGCTACGTCACCGAACAGCCCAGCTACTCCGTCCTCCAGCGCGGCATCGAGGCCCACGTCCTGCCCGTGACGCAGGAGTACGGCCTCGGCGTACTGGTGTGGAGCCCGCTGGCCTCGGGCTGGCTGTCGGGCGCGATCCGCGAGGGCCGCGACATCACCACCCACCGCTCGGCGTTCCTGCCCGAGCGCTTCGACACCACGATCCCCGCCAACCGCGCCAGGCTCGACGCGGTGGAGCGGCTCAGCACGGTCGCCGAAGAGGCGGGGCTCACGCTCATCCAGCTCGCACTCGGCTTCGCGACCGCCCATCCCGGCGTGACCAGTGCCCTCATCGGCCCCCGCACGGTCGACCACCTGCGCGCCCAACTCGCCGCCGCTGACACCGTCCTGACCTCCGACGTGCTGGACGCGATCGACGAGATCGTCGCGCCCGGCACCGATCTGGCCGCTCACGAGAAGTTCGACACCCCGCCCGCCCTCCTCGACCCGTCACTGCGCCGCCGCTGACCACCGGGGCAGACCCGCACTCGAAAGGGACCCACAGTCCATGCCGCACCAACCCCCGCCCAGCTTCGGCATCATGACCGCACCCATGCAGGTCGGCTACGACGACATCCTGCGCGTCTGGCGCGAGGCGGACACCATCCCCGCCATCGAGCACGCCTGGCTCTTCGACCACCTCATGCCGATCGGCGGCGATCCCGACGGACCGGCCCACGAGGGCTGGACCCTCCTCGCCGCGCTGGCCGCCCAGACCCGGCGCCTGCGGCTCGGCGTGATGGTGACCAGCAACCGCTTCCGGCCGCCCGCGATGCTGGCCAAGATCGCCACGACCGTCGACATCGTCTCCGGCGGCCGCCTCGACTTCGGCATCGGCGTCGGCTCCCGCCCCGACCATCCCCTCGCCCGACGCGAGTACGAAGCCCACGGCCTGCCCTTCCACGACTCCACGCGGGCCGTGGGCAGCCTCGCCGAGGCCTGCACCGTGATCAAGCGCCTGTGGACCGAGGAGAAACCCTTCGACCACCACGGCACCCACCACCACCTCACCGGCGCCTTCGGCAACCCCAGGCCGGTCCAGCGCCCCCACCCGCCGATCCTCATCGGCGGCCGCTCGTCGGCGACCCTGCGCATCGCCGCCGAGCACGCCGACCTGTGGAACATCCCCGGCGGCGACATCGCCGACGTCACCCGCCGCAGCGCTCTGCTGGACCGCTACAGCGCGGAGATCGGCCGCGACCCGGCCGAGATCACCCGCTCCATCCACCTGCCGGTCTCCTACGACCGTCCGGGTCACGTCCGCGAGGCGATCACCGAAGCGATCGAGGCCGGCTTCACCCACATCGTCCTCGGCCTGCCGTCGCCCTACCCCGCCCACGTCGCCCAGTGGGTCGCCGACGAACTCGTCGCCCCCTCGGCCGGACCGGTCACTTCCAGCCGTACGCGTACGCCGCCACCCAGGTGATGTCCAGCTGGGCACTGCTTCCCGGTGCCGCCCCCGGGCCCTCCAGGGCGCTCTCGTTCTGGAGCACCCAGGACAGGGGAAGGTCCGGCACGGCACGGGTGTCATGCCCCGTCAGACGGCCGTCGACGAAGAACCGGACATGGCCCGGAGTCCACTCGGTGGACACCGTGTGCCACCGCGTCCAGTCGTCGCTTCCCGGGAAATAACCCTGCTCACCGCCACCGCAGGGGTGGTGGAAGGAGCTGAGGGAGCCGGTCCACTCGCCTTCCGGGTGGTCCATCTCGCAGCCCCCGCCGTAGTGCAGCCACGCGGACTTGTAGCCGGGCGCCGGCTTCGTGACCTTGATGCGCGCGCTGTACTTGCCGTACTTCATCTGCATCACCGCACGCGGCACGACCGCCGCGGCATGTACGGGGCCGCCGTCGGCGGGCCGCCACATCCGGATCGACATCCGCCCGTCACCGTTGGCCGCGGGACCGACGCTCACGGTGTCCTCCGGGTGGTAGACGCCCACCACGTCCCGTCCCCGGTCGGCGGCCGTGTCGGGCCAACCCGTCGGGTACGCCCACCAGTTGTCGCGGTACTTCCCCTTCAGGCCCCCGCAGTGGGCGGCGGAGGTGTCGACGTCGTGCTCGCAGTCGCTGAACGAACCGAGCGGCACCCGGTCGCCGTTGAAGTCCTCGGCGAGGACCTGCCAGAAGGGCCCGCAGTCACCCCGGGGCAGGCGCGTGGCGGCGGTGTGGCAGGCGTCGGCCGGAGCGGGCGCCCCGTCGGCCCGGGGGAGGCCCAGGAGGCCGCCTCCCACGAGCAGGAGGCTCGCGGCCGTCACGAAGAGGCGCTTGTGGTGGTGCGGCGCTGCGTGTGAACCCATCCCGAGGCTCCTTCAGGCGGCCGACGCCGTCCGCCCCGGCCACGCGGAGGTCGTCGACCGCGGTGGGCGGACCGGGCTTTCGCGAAGGAACATCCTCGCCCGGCCCGCGCCAAGACGCCATCCCCCATGCAGGCCGCGAAACGGACGGCCCGCTCCGCCGCCCGCCTCAGAACTCGCTGTCGATACCGGTCACGACCGCCGGGCCCAACGGGGCGTCCTCCTCGGCCAGGCCACTGTCACGCAGAGCCCGGGAGACCAGCCGTACCGCCTCGGCCTCGGCCTCCGCGCGCCCCGCGGCCTCGACCTCGACCCGCGCGGCGAACATGCCGTCCTCCTCCACGCTCAGCAGACTCAGCTCCTCGCTCTCCCCGAGATCCGTGTTCCTGGGGTCCTGGGGCTGCAGCCGTCGCCCGATGTCCGAGCAGACGCTGTCGGGGACCCCTCGCAGGAACGTGCCGGGGACGGTGATGACGTAGGTGGTCACAGGGACTCCTTTCTGACGTCCTACCCGGTTCCCCCCGAGACCGATCGGAACCGAAAGCGCAGGGAAGGGCTCCGCATGTGGAGACGGGGTGCCTCCCGGGGTGATTTTCTGGAACGGTCCCGCGCATGCTCACGCCGATCGCGGGTAACCGCGCCCAGAACACCGGAATCTCGGGATGGGCGGACGATGACGACGTCGGTGACGACTGACACAGGTACGGCAGAGCCGGAGCCGGGGTACCCCGCACGGCGCGGCGGCGAGCCCAGGCATGCTCTCCGTGACGCCGACGGCCGCCTGCTCATCCGCCTCGGGGCGATGTGCCGTCCGTGACCATGGGCGGCTGGTGAAGATCGGATCGTCGTTCTGACTGTGTTCCAATCGTTGTCCTGGGCAGGGCCCGGCGGTAGACGACATGTATGGAGTGGGGAGGCCGGGGCGAGAGTGATCTCCGGGACTGGGGCTGCCGAGTTCGTGTCCACGACGGCAGCCGGTGCCGAGACGGCGTGGGAGCACTGGGAGCCGTCGGTTCTCCTCGTGGAGGACGACCCCGGCGACGCGATGCTCGTGGAGGAACTGGTCGTCGACGGCGCCGTGAAGATGCGGCTGCGGTGGGTGCGGTCGATGACCGAGGCCGCCGAGGTGCTCGCCACCGAGACACCCGACTGCGTCCTGCTCGACCTGCACCTGCCGGACGCCCACGGTCTCGAGGCGGTCTCCCTCATCCAGGGGCTGGCCGAACAGGTCGCCATCGTGGTCCTCACCGGACTCGCCGAGGAGCAGACCGGCCTCGCCGCGGTCGCGGCCGGCGCACAGGACTACCTGGTCAAGGGCCGGGTGGAGCCCGAACTGTTCGGGCGTGCGGTGCGCTACGCGATCCAGCGCAAGCAGACCGAGCAGGCGGCGGTGGCCCTCCAGGCCGGCGCGCTCCAGGCGCAGGAGAACGCCCGCCTGGAGCGCGGGCTCCTGCCCCGCCCGCTGCTGCGCGCCGAGGGCGTCCAGGTCGTCGCCCGCTACCGGCCCGGACGCGCGCAGACACTGCTGGGCGGCGACTTCTACGACATCGTCCAGAGCGCCGACGGCACCCTCCACGCGCTCATCGGGGACGTCTCCGGGCACGGCCCGGACGAAGCGGCCCTGGGAGTCGCCCTGCGGATCGCCTGGCGCACCCTTGTCCTGAGCGGCATCACGGGCGCGCAGCAGATGGCCCGCCTGGAGGAACTGCTGATGGCCGAACGGGCCCGCGACGAGGTCTTCGCGACCCTGGTGACGCTGGCCGCCGTCCCGGGGGAGCAGCACGCCCACATCGTACGAGCCGGTCATCACGGCTTGCTCCAGCGCACCGGGACGGACGTGGAGTGGGTGGAGGTGCCCGGCGGCCCGGCCCTGGGCATGGTCCCCGGCGGCGCGAGGTGGCCGACCGCCGAACTGCCGGTCCCGGCGGGCACGTCGGTGGTGCTCTTCACCGACGGCCTCTTCGAGGGGCATGTGAGCCGTGGCACGGAGCGCCTCGGCGAGGAGGGACTGCTGGCCCTCGCCCGGGAGGAAGCCGCACTGGAGCCCGAGGCCTTCGTGGACCGGCTCATCGAGAAGGCCGAAAGCCTCGCCGAGGCGCGGGGCGGACTGGCCGACGATGTGGCCGTCGTCCACCTGAACTGGAACTGAGTGAGTGGGAACGTGGAGTCGGAGCACACGGTGAGGCGATGGACGGGCGCGGCGTGGGACGGACGCCGGCTGACGGTGCAGGGCTGGTTCTCCCTGCTGCTGGCCGTCATGACGCTGCTGGTGGTGGTCGGCAGCGTGGTCGGCGCCGCACTGCTCGGCCGGACGGCGGAGGTCAGCGACCAGCTGCTGCGCCGCGTCCAGCCCGCCCAGACCGAGGCGTACCGGCTGCAGGCGGCGCTGGTCAACCAGGAGACGGGCATCCGCGGTTACGCGATCGCCGCCGACCGCCAGTTCCTCGACCCGTACACCCGGGGAAAGCAGGACGAGGCGGACTCGGCCGCCCGGCTGCACGAGTTCATAGGCGACCGGCCCGAACTCCTGGCCGACCTGAAGGCGATCGAGAGCCAGGCGGCCGACTGGCGCCGCAGCTACGCCGAGCCCCTCGCGGCCTCGGTCACGCCCGGACGCCCCAAGCCGCTGGACCAGCAGAAGGCCGACCAGGGCAAGAAGGAGTTCGACCGGCTGCGCACCCTGTGGGACCGGCAGAACACCGACCTGACGAAGGCGGTGGAGCAGGGCCGTTCCCATCTCGCCCATGAGCGTGCGGTGCGCAACTGGGTCCTGGCCGGCATGGTCCTGCTCTTCCTGCTGGCCTTCGCCGCCAGCGCCGTCCTGGTCCGCACCCTGGTGACACGGCCCCTGGAGGCGCTGGGCACGGCGTCGAAGCGGGTGTCGGGAGGCGACTTCGCCTACGTCATCACCGGCGGCGGTCCGGCCGACCTGACCGCGGTGGCCAACGCCGTCGAGGGCATGCGCTGGCACATCGTGGCCGAACTCGAGGCCTCCCGCGAACAACAGCGGGAACTGACCCGGCAGGCCGCCGACCTGGACGAGCAGGCCGTGGAACTGCGCCGCTCCAACGCCGAACTGGAGCAGTTCGCCTACGTCGCCTCCCACGATCTCCAGGAGCCGCTGCGCAAGATCGCGTCCTTCTGCCAGCTGCTGGAGAAGCGCTACGGCGACAAGCTCGACGACCGCGGCCGGCAGTACATCGACTTCGCCGTCGACGGGGCCCGGCGCATGCAGGTCCTCATCAACGACCTGCTGACCTTCTCCCGGGTGGGCCGCGTCAACGACGCCCGGGTGCCGGTCGGTCTCGACCAGGCGCTGGACAAGGCGCTGGCCAACCTCGGTACGGCCGTCGAGGAGTCCGACGCCCGCGTCGACCGCCCGGAGCACCTGCCCGAGGTCGTCGGGGACCCCACCCTGCTGGCCATGCTCTGGCAGAACCTGGTCGGCAACGCCCTGAAGTTCCGCCATCCCGACCGGACTCCGCGCGTGACCATCACCTGCGGAACGGACCCCGACGAGCCCGACAGCCTTCTGATGTCCGTCACGGACAACGGGATCGGCATCCCCGAGCAGTTCACGGACAAGGTGTTCATCATCTTCCAGCGGCTGCACGGCCGGGACGCCTACGGTGGTACAGGTATCGGTCTGGCACTGTGCAAGAAGATCGTGGAGCAGCATGGTGGCAGGATCTGGATCGACACCGCACACACGGACGGCACGCGCTTCTGCTTCACCCTTCCGTCCATCGCCGAGAGCCCGGAGGCGTCCGGTACCGGCACCGAGGAGAAGGTTCTTACATGACCACCCCAGCCGCCAGCCCGATCGACGTACTCCTCGTTGAGGACGACCCCGGCGACGAGCTGATGACCCGTGAGGCCTTCGAGGACAACAAGATAGGCAACACCCTCCATGTGGTCCGGGACGGCGAGGAGGCTCTGGACTTCCTCTACCGGCGCGGCGACCACACGGACGCACCGGAGCCCGATCTCATCCTGCTCGACCTCAACCTCCCCAAGTACGACGGCCGTCAGGTCCTGGAGAAGATCAAGTCCGACCCGGAGCTGTCCCACATCCCGGTCGTCGTCCTGACCACCTCGGCGGCCGAGGAGGACATCCTGCGCAGCTACAAGCTCCACGCCAACGCGTATGTCACCAAGCCGGTCGACCTGGACCAGTTCATCGCCGCGGTCCGCCAGATCGACGACTTCTTCGTCCAGGTCGTCCGTCTGCCCCGGCACTTCTGACGTCGCTCGGGACGTGAGGGGATCCGCCGGTCCCCGGTCTGCCGGTGGATCCCCCGCCGCGGCTTGCGCGGGTACGCCTCCACCTCCGCGGCCCCGGGCGGAGAGCCGGGCGTCCCAGTCGCTCAGCGCGCCCTCCAGAGGCTCCAGTCCGCCGGCCTGCCGTACCCGGCCGCCCCGCCTGAGCTGATGGGTCAGAGGGCGCGCCTCGAACTCATGTCTCCCTGAATGCCATTCGTTCGAACCTACGAAGTTCCCCCGCAGTGGGTTACCGATCGCGCCTCGCACTGGTAGGAAACGTTCCTAACAATCAGGTCTGGACCAAGTCTCCACCCCCCACCTCCACTTGGAGTCCCCGTGGAACCTGAAACAGTGCCCCCGGCCGCCCACGCCTCCCGCCGCACCCTCCTCGCTCTGATGGGAGCGGCGGCCTGCGTCGGCGTGATCGGTGCCCCGCGCGCCGCGGCACTCGCGGCCGCATCCGGCCTCGACGACCCCGCGAAGAAGGAGATCGCCATGAAGCTGGTGTCGAGCGCGGAGAACTCCTCGCTCGACTGGAAGGCGCAGTACAAGTACATCGAGGACATAGGTGACGGGCGCGGCTACACGGCCGGCATCATCGGCTTCTGCTCCGGCACCGGAGACATGCTCGACCTCGTCGAGCTGTACGCCGACCGCAAGCCCGGCAACGTCCTCGCCAGGTATCTGCCGGCCCTGCGCCGCGTCGACGGCAGCGACTCCCACGACGGCCTGGACCCGGACTTCCCCGACGACTGGCGCAAGGCCGCCCGGGACACGGTGTTCCAGCAGGCGCAGAACGACGAACGCGACCGCGTCTACTTCAACCCCGCTGTGCGGCAGGGCAAGGCGGACGGGCTGCGCGCGCTCGGTCAGTTCGCCTACTACGACGCCATCGTCATGCACGGCGACGGCGGCGACGCGACCAGCTTCAGCAGCATCCGCCGCCGTGCCCTGCGCCAGGCCAAGCCCCCGGCGCAGGGCGGCAGCGAGACGACGTACCTGAACGCCTTCCTCGACGCGCGCGTGTGGGCGATGAAACAGGAGGAGGCGCACAGCGACACCAGCCGGGTCGACACCGCCCAGCGCGTCTTCCTGCGCCAGGGCAACCTCGACCTGAACCCGCCGCTGGACTGGAAGGTCTACGGCGACAGCTACCACATCGGCTAACAGGCGGTCGGCGACGGCCCGGTGCGCCATCGCACCGGGCCGTGAAAACGCTCTCGGCAGAGCGTGTTTGCTGTCGAAGCGAGCGGTAACGCGATGTCCATGAGTGAATCGAACGAGCAGACGAACCGAGAATCCGGGACCGCCCAGGCCTCGGCGGCGAAGGCCCGGCGTACCACCGCCAAGGCCACGGCCCCGGCGACCAAGGCGGCGAACAAGGCCGCCGCCAAGACGGATGACGCCGCGTCAGCGAGCAAGCAGGTGACGGAGCGGACGGCCAAGGCGGCGAGCGGGGCCGCGCAGTCCGCGGCCAAGAGTGTCGAGGCCGGCCGGCAGACCGTCATCGCCGCCTCGGGGCAGGCCGCGGCCGTCGCCAAGACGGCCTGGACGGTGATCGCCCAGCGCAAGCTCATCGCCGCGGGCGTGGGTGCGGGCCTGACCGCGCTGACCGCGACGTCGTACGCGGCCGGCCGACGCGCCGGACGTCACACGCACGGCCCGATCACCCGCCTGACCGGCGGGCGGATCTGACGGGACCGGGGCGGGCCCGAAGGCATGCCTTCGCGGCGGGCGCGTACCGACCGCTTGTCACCGTTCCTGTGAGAGCAGGTCGCTCAGACGTGCGCCCGCCGCCCACCGCCGCAGAGCGGAACCGTCCAGCAGGCGGATCGTCCGCTCCCGGCGCGCCCACCGGACGTCGCGGTCGGTGAAGACCCCGCGGTGCACGACCAGACGCAGAGGTGACCCCCGGTCCCCGCCGTGCGGGTGGGGATGCGGCAGGTCCTCGTCGGGCAGGGGTTCCGCCACCGGCCGGAAGGCCACGTCGATCCGACGGCCGGCCGCGTCCCGTGCGCACAGGCGCGGCCGGTCGGGGGCGGGCATCAGCCGCACCCGCCAGCCGTCCCGGCGCAGCATCCGCGCCACCGCCAACGCCAGTTGCTGGGTGTCGAGTTCGTGCAGTTCGTCCGCGGTGTAGTAGCCCAGCCGGCGGCGAGCGCCGGGCCGCCCGTGCCGTACCGCGGCCGCGACGGCCAGGGCGAGCAGGGCGACACCGGCGACGGGGACGACGGCCCCGGCGACGCGGTACCCGGCGGAGAGCACGGCCGCCAGCGCGCACACGGCCGCCACGACCCCGGTGAAGGCGGGCAGCACATCACGGAGCCTCGGCCCGTAGCGCCCCTGGTCCCGCAGGGCGCGCACGACATGCCGCTTCCGTGATCGGCGCGACGGCAAGAGGCCGGACGTCCACGACAGCCGTGCCACAGCCCCAGCCCTCCCCATGCCGCCGGTCCGCACCCGTCACCTGACCGATACCCAGCCCGCGGCCAAGTGCCCTGAAAGCAGGGGGAATTCGGCCATGTGCGCCCCGCGCGCGGAAGCGTCAGGGGGCGCGCCGCAGGGCGCCCTCGCACCCGTCGGCGCACCCCTGCCGTGGCAGGGACGTGTCACCGCTCGCGTGCGGGATCCTTACGCTGACGCAGGCCGCTCCCCGCCGACCCGGTTGCGAGGACCCGCTCACAGGCGAGGCTGGATACATGCGTGCCGGGGCACACGGGAAGGACAGGGCGGCCGGGTGAAACGCGCCACCGACCGGTTCGGAGCGGCGGCCGACCAGCGAGGAGAGGACGACATGGCAGGGGTGGAGGACACGGGGGCCCTCGGGGGAGGCCCCCCGGCAGCACCCGCTGCGGGGCTCACCAGGGCGCTGGAGGCCATCGGCACCGCGGCGTACGTCGTGGACGAGGAGGGCCATGTCATCGCCGTGAACACCCACGCCGTGGAGCTGCTGGTCCGCCCCGCCGAGGCCTTCCTCGGGCGCGACGCGCACGACCTGCTGCACCGGGACGCCCACGGCGACCCCCTGCCGCGGAGCCGCTGCAGCATGCGGCAGGCCTTCCACGCCGGACGCACCACCCAGGCCGCGGGGGACCACTTCGAGTGCGGCGACGGCACCCTGCTGCCCGTCTCGTGGCTGATCACGCCGTACGACGTGGCCGGCCAGGGGGCCGGCACGCTCGTGCTCGTCCACGCCCACCATCCGCAGGGGACCGACGACCGCCCCGGGACGGGGGCCGAGTCGATGCCGGAACTGGAGCGGCTCGCCCTGCTGGCCGAGACCACCACCCGCCTGACGTCCACGCTCGACGTGGAGGAGGCGCTGGACCGGCTGGTGACGCTGGTGGTGCCCCGGCTCGCGGACTGGGTGGTCGTCGACCTGATCACCGAGCGCGACGAGGTGTGGCGGGCCGCGGTCGTCCACTCCGAAGGCGACGCCCTGGTCCGCCACGAGGACCTTCAGGGACCCATGCCGCCGGTCCCGGAGGAATCGCCGATGCCCCTGTCCAGGGCGCTGCGCGGGGTCGCCTCCACCCTGGCCGGCCCGCAGACCTACCGGCAGGAACCTGACTCGGGCATCGCGGTGGAACAGCGCCGCCTGTTCGAGGTCACCGGGATCCGCTCCGCCGCCATCGCCCCCATACGCAGCACCCGCGCCGTCCTGGGCGCCCTGACCCTGGGACGGGCCAAGGATCCGGTGGACTTCACCACCGTCGATCTCCCGCTGATCGAGGACATCGCCCGCCGGGCCGGCCTGGCCCTGGACAACGCGCGTCTCTACCAGCGTCAGCGCAAGGTCGCCGAGACCATGCAGAACCACCTGCTGCCGCAGATGCCACGGGTGCCCGGACTGCAGATGACCGCTCGCTACCTGCCCGCTCCCGACGCCTCACAGGTCGGCGGTGACTGGTACGACGCCTTCACCCTCGCCGACGGTGCCACCGCGCTTGCGGTCGGGGACGTCGTGGGCCACGATCTGGAGGCCGCGGCCGGCATGGCACAGCTGCGCAACATGCTGCGCGCCTACGCCTGGTCCCACCGGGAACCGCCGAGCCGCATCGTCGCCCGGCTCGACGAGGCGGTCATGCACATCACCGACGTCACCATGGCCACCATGATCTTCGCGCGGATCGAGGAACGGGACGACGGTCACTGGGAGGTGACCTGGACCAACGCGGGCCACCCGCCACCCCTCCTGATCAGCCACGACGGCCTGGCCGACTACCTCACCGAAGGGCACGGCATCCTCCTGGGCACCGGAGTGCGCACACCGCGCACCGACGCGAGCGCCCTGCTGCCGCCCGGCTCCACCCTGCTGCTGTACACCGACGGCCTGATCGAGGCGGTCGGCCGTTCCCTCGACGAGGGTCTGCAGCACCTGCGCCGGCACGCCGCCGCCCTCGCCCACCGTCCGCTGGCCTCCTTCACCGACCAGGTGCTGCGCCGGGTGAGACACGTCCGCAACGACGACGACGTCGCCCTGCTCGCCGTACGGGCACCCGCCAGAAAGTGATCCGGACGGCCGGCCCCGGCATCCGCACGGGACGCCCCGGGCGGCACCCCGCGCCACCCCGGCGACACACGACCGTGATAGACAACGCGCGTGAGCCCACGGGCCGTTTGCGCCCGCCACCCCGGCGACCGCCCGACAACAGGACTTGGTGCCAGTGATTCTGAAGACCTTTCGGTGGGCGTTCGCGGTCACCGCGCTCGGCCTGGCCGCAGGAGTGCTCTACGACGGCTGGGCCGCGTTCGGCATCGTGGCGATCCTGGCCGTGCTGGAGATCTCGCTGTCGTTCGACAACGCGGTGGTCAACGCCGGAATCCTGAAGAAGATGAACACCTTCTGGCAGAAGATCTTCCTCACCGTCGGCGTCCTGATCGCCGTGTTCGGCATGCGGCTGGTCTTCCCCGTCGTCATCGTCGCGATCACCGCGAAGCTCAATCCGTACGACGCCGTCCAGCTGGCCGTGACCGACAAGGACCGCTACGAGCAGCTGGTGACCGACGCGCATCCGGCGATCGCCGCGTTCGGTGGCATGTTCCTGCTGATGATCTTCCTGGACTTCATCTTCGAGGACCGCGACATCAAGTGGCTGGCCTGGCTGGAGCGGCCGCTGGCCAAGCTCGGCAAGGTCGACATGCTGTCGGTCTGCATCGCCCTGGTCGTCCTGCTGATCACCGCGTTCACCTTCGCCACCCACGCCCACCAGCACGGCGGCGCGCACGCCGACAAGGCGCAGACCGTCCTGATCTCCGGCATCGCGGGCCTGATCACCTACATGGTCGTCGGCGGCCTGTCGGGCTACTTCGAGAACAAACTCGAAGAGGAGGAGGAACGCGAGGAAGAAGCCGAACGCACCGGGAAGGCCGGCTCCCCGGTCAAACTGGCCGGCCAGGCCGCCTTCTTCATGTTCCTCTACCTCGAAGTCCTCGACGCCTCCTTCTCCTTCGACGGTGTGATCGGCGCCTTCGCCATCACCAACGACATCGTCCTGATGGCGCTGGGCCTCGGCATCGGCGCCATGTACGTCCGGTCGCTGACCGTGTACCTGGTCCGCCAGGGCACCCTGGACGACTACGTCTACCTGGAGCACGGCGCCCACTACGCGATCGGCGCCCTGGCCGTCATCCTCATGGTCACCATCCAGTACCAGATCAACGAGATCATCACCGGCCTCGTCGGCGTCGTCCTGATCGGCTGGTCCTTCTGGTCCTCCGTCCGCCGCAACAAGGCGATCGCGGCCGAGGAGGAGGCGACGGAGGCGGACTCGGTGGCGGTGCCGTAGGCCGGAACCGTCCTCCCCCGCCGCCGGGCGCCGCTGCCATGGCCACGGCGAACCGGGGCATCCGACGGGGTATGAAGGCCATGCCGAACCGGCGCCTCGCGCGCCTGATGGTGGTTCTGTCCCTGCTGCCCCTCGCCGGGGCGTGCGGCGGCGATCACGACGGGGCGTCCGACGGCCCGCAGACCCTGGGAGCACTGCGCACGGCGGGCTCCGGTGACCACGTGGTGATCGCCACCGACAACGGCCTGCGGCTGCGCCCGGCCGACGGCCGCGGCGTGAGCGTCGACGACCGCGTCGACGAGCACTGGTCCCATCACGGCGAGGTGTGGACCCTCGACCTGTCGTGCACCGACCGGGACCGGGGCGACGGGGACTGTCCCCGGATGCCGTACGTGGAGATCCCCGACGGCGTGAGCGTCACGGTCACCGCCCGCAACGCCGGCGTGGACGTCGCGGGCGTCACCTCGGCCCTGGACATCACCACCGTCAACGGGGACGTGACGGCGACCCGTTCCGGACGCGACGACGCCGACGTACGCCTGTCCACCCGCAACGGCTCGGTGCGCGCGACGAGCGTGGCGGCGCGGCGGGTGCACGCGGCGACCACCAACGGCGATGTCGTCATCGGATGTGCCGCCGTACCGTCGGGCGTCAGCGCCACGACCGTCAACGGCTCGGTCGACGTCACCGTGCCCCACGACAGCCCGTCCTACCGGGTCACCGCGTCCACGGACAACGGCCGCGCCCTGGTGGGCGTCCCGGAGCGCGACGCCGACAAGGACCACGCCATGACGCTGACCACGGTCAACGGCGACGTCGACGTCCGCCGGGACTGACGCGGCGCGACGGTGACGGAACGCCTCACGGAGGATCCGCAGCCGGCATCGTGCCTGGAGAACAGGTGAACGGAAGGCAGGTTTGCGCCCGCGCGGTCAGGGCAGACGGGCGGCAGGTGCTTGGGATCACAGGCCCACCGCGGAAGCGGCCGAATGCGGCTCTCCTTGGTGCGTGCCGCCGAGGCCTCTCCCGCGACAGTCCGAGTGACGCGGCGGACAGCACCGCCGGCACTCCCACTGCGCAGACGGAGGAGCGAATCATGCTCATGGCCCACCCCGCCCTTCTCACCGACCTGCTGGAGCGCTACGAGGCGCTGCACCTCCTGCACGCGGAGGAAGGCAGCGACGCGGCGCGCCAGCGCCTCGAGGACGTGTCCTACACCCTGTGCATCGCCACGGGCACCCGCGACATCGACTCCGCGCTGACCGCGGCCCGCCGTCAGCTGTCCGGCGCTCGCCCCGAGGACGACGCTCTGGTGGCCGGCGCATGACGTGAGTGGCGCGAGCCGATCGGGTACTCGGGCGGTCCGCCGAACACCGGCAGGCGGCCGCCCGCTGTGCCATGAGCCGCCGCCTGCCGAGACCCCCGAGAACCTGAGGAGCCCCTGATCATGACGGACGTGTCCGGTACCGGTCCCGCTCCGGCGGACGACCGCAAGGTGCTCACCAACCGCCAGGGCCACCCCGTCCACGACAACCAGAACCAGCGCACCGTCGGCGCCCGCGGGCCCGCCACGCTGGAGAACTACCAGTTCCTGGAGAAGATCAGCCATTTCGACCGGGAACGCATCCCCGAGCGCGTCGTCCACGCGCGCGGCGTGACCGCCTACGGCTACTTCGAGTCCTACGGCGCCTGGGGCGACGAGCCGATCAGCCGGTACACCCGGGCCAAGCTGTTCCAGGAGCGCGGCAAGCGCACCGACCTGGCCGTCCGCTTCTCCACCGTCATCGGCGGCCGCGACTCCTCCGAGGCCGCCCGTGACCCCCGCGGCTTCGCCGTGAAGTTCTACACCGAGGACGGCAACTGGGACCTGGTCGGCAACAACCTGGGCGTCTTCTTCATCCGGGACGCCATCAAGTTCCCGGACGTCATCCACGCCCTCAAGCCCGACCCGGTCACCTTCGAGCAGCAGCCGCGCCGCATCTTCGACTTCATGTCGCAGACCCCCGAGTCGATGCACATGCTGGTCAACCTGTTCAGCCCGCGGGGCATCCCCGCGGACTACCGCCACATGCAGGGCTTCGGCGTGAACACCTACAAGTGGGTCAACGCCGACGGAGAGACCAAGCTGGTCAAGTACCACTGGATGCCCAAGGCGGGCGTCCGCTCGATGACCGAGGAGGACGCCGCCAACGTGCAGGCCGACTCGCTCGGCCACGCCACCAAGGACCTGTACGAGGCGGTCGCCCGCGGTGAGTACCCCGAGTGGGAGCTGCTGGTCCAGATGATGGACGACCACGACCACCCCGAGCTGGACTTCGACCCGCTGGACGACACCAAGACCTGGCCCGAGCAGGAGTTCCCGCCGAAGCCGGTGGGCCGGATGGTGCTGGACCGGATGCCGGAGAACTTCTTCGCCGAGAACGAGCAGATCTCCTTCGGCACCGGCGTCCTCGTCGACGGACTGGACTTCTCCGACGACAAGATGCTGGTCGGCCGGACCTTCTCGTACAGCGACACCCAGCGCCACCGGGTCGGCCCGAACTACCTCCAGCTGCCGGTCAACCAGGCCAAGAACGCCGAGGTGCGCACCAACCAGCGCGACGGCCAGATGACGTACCACGTGGACGGCGGGGGAGAGAACCCGATCGTCAACTACGAGCCGTCCATCACCGGCGGCCTGCGCGAGGCGCAGTACCCGACCCACGACGAACAGGGCCCGGAGATCCATGGCCGGCTCACCCGCAAGCGCATCCCGCGCACCAACGACTACCTGCAGGCGGGCCAGCGGTACCTGCTCCTGGAGGAGTGGGAGCGCGACGACCTGGTCAAGAACCTCACCGGCCAGCTCGCCCAGTGCGACCGTCCCGTACAGGAACGCATGGTGTGGCACTTCCTGCTGGTCGAGAACGACCTCGGCCTGAGGGTCGGCGACGGGCTCGGCATCAGCCCGGAGGACGTCGCCGGTCTCGAGCCGCTGGCCGGTCAGGACCTCACCGACGAGGACCGCAAGCGGCTGTCGAACCTCGGCAAGAACCCGCCGCGTGACGTCGAGGGCCTGACCATGACCCACTGCGTGCCGGACGAGCGGCATGTCGTGACCCGCTGAACAACAGCAAACCAGGGCGGCACCGACAGCGAGGGCATGAGATCGTTGGGCCACCGATCCGTGAGAGGCGACCCGGACGATGAACGAGGTGGAGCCGGACGGCTCCGGCACCGCGGTGCGGACGCTGGCCCGGCTGGCGCTGCTCTGCCTGGCAGGAGTGGTCGCGGCGGTCGTGGCCGCGGGCCAGTGGCTGCTCCCGCTGCTCGGCCTGGTGGGACTCGGCCTGGCGGCCGCGGGCATCTGGTGGGCCCTCGCCCACCGGGGCCTGGCCCGGCTGTGCGGCGCCCTCCTGGCCGTGGCCGCGCCCGTCGCCGTCCTGGTCCTGTACGCCGTGTCGGGGATGTGGCCGTACGCGGCGGCCGCCATGGGCCTGTGGGTGGCGGCACTGGCCTGCGCCAGAAGCGCGCTGCGCCGGCTGCGCGCACCCCGTGGCGTGCACTCGCGCCCGGTCCGGCCGCCCCGCAGACCGGTGCTGATCATGAACCCGCGGTCGGGCGGCGGCAAGGTCGGTGAGCACGGCCTGGTGGAGCGCGCCGAGGCGCTGGGCGCCCGGGTCGTCCTGCTCGACGTGGACACCAGACCCGACCCCGCGGCGCTGGCCCGTCAGGCCGTCGCCGAGGGCGCGGATCTGCTCGGGGTGGCAGGCGGAGACGGCACCCAGGCCCTGGTGGCGGGCGTGGCCGCCGAACACGATGTGCCGTTCGTGGTCCTCGCCGCCGGGACCCGCAACCACTTCGCGATGGACCTGGGCCTGGACCGCGACGATCCGGCGGCCGGTCTCGACGCCCTCACGCACGGCGTGGAGATCCGTGTCGACCTGGGCGACGTGGCGGGCCGGCCCTTCGTGAACACGGTCTCCTTCGGGACGTACGCGGAGATCGTGCAGAGCCCGGACTACCGCGACGCGAAGACGTCCACCACCCTCGACCTGCTGCCGGACCTGCTGGTCGGCGGGGCCGGCGCACAGCTGACCGCCACGGCGGACGGACAGCAGCTCGAGGCCCCGCACGCACTGCTGGTGAGCAACAACCCCTACGCGCAGGTCGGCCCGCTGGGGGTCGGACGACGAGCACGCCTCGACGAGGGCCGACTCGGTGTGATCAGTCTGCGGATCGAGGGCGCGGCACAGGCAGCCGAGATCGCGCTGCTGGGCGAGCGCGCCAGCGGGATCACCTCGTCGACCTCGCGCCGGGTGACCGTCGAGGCCGACGCGGAGACGATCCCGGTGGCGGTGGACGGCGAAGCGCTGCTCCTGCCCCAGCCGGTCGTGTGCACCATACGACCCAGAGCCCTGCGGGTGCGGGTGCCGAGAAACCGTCCCGGCGCGCCGTACACTGCCCCGTCCGTCGACTGGCGTCGTGTCGTGCGGCTCGCCTTCGCGCGGACTCCCCTTCCGGCCGTCAAGAACCAGGAGCAGAGCGATGCTTGACCGACCGCAGCGCGAACAGCGGACCTCCCGAGAGCTGTTGCGGGATCTCGCGGCCCTCGACCAGGCGCTGTACGAGGCCGTCACGGTCACGAAGACACCGGCTCTCGACCACGCCCTGCGGCGGCTGTCGGCCGCGGCGGACCACTCCAAGATCTCGTTCACCATCGCCGGACTGCTCGCCCTCTCCCCGGGCCGCCCCCGGCGCGCGGCCGCCCTCGGAGTCGCGGCCATCGGGGTCGCCTCGGCGAGCGCGAACATGCTCGGCAAGCGCCTGGTGCGGCGGCCGCGCCCGCACCGGGCCGTGGACTCGCCGTTCCCGGGGCGCCACGTGCCGATGCCGGAGTCCGCGTCCTTCCCCTCGGGGCACACGGCGTCCGCGGTCGCCTTCGCGGCGGCCGTCGGACCCGCGCTGCCCGTCGCCACGGTGCCGCTGGGCCTGCTGGCCTGCGCGGTGGGCTACTCGCGGATCCACACCGGCGTGCACTACCCCGGCGACGTGGTCGCCGGCGCCGTCCTCGGCACCGGAGCGGCGGCCGCGGTCCTCGCGGCCGCCGGCCGGCAGGCACGGAACGGCGGTTTCCGTCTGCCACGGTCGGCGAGGCCCGTCGGCTGAACGAGCCTCGGCGCGGCGCCCGTCAGTCCTCCCGCGCGGAGCTGTCCTCGCGGGGCGCTGCCGGTTCGCCCGCGTCGGGTGTCGTGTAGAAGACCGAGGAACCCTGCTTGGTGCGCTGGGCCTGGTTCCTGGCCACGAGGCCCTCGAGTGTGGTGCGTACGACGGTGGTCTTGATCGTGCGCTCGGGGTGCTGACCGCCGAGCGCGGTGGAGATCTCGGCCGCCGAGCGGGGTTCGCGCTGTTGGGCCAGATGCTCCCGGACGAGCTCGACGAGGGTGGGCCCCGGCTGCGCGGTGGAGGTCTTGGCGGCCGCCTTCTTGCCCGTCTGCTTTCCGGCCGGTGCGGTCGATTTCCGGCTGCCCGCCCGCTTGTCGGCGGCAGGAGACTTCTTGCGGGGAGCGGGCACCGCCGCGTCGGACGCGGGAGCGGGCGAAGCGGCGGTGGGTGCGGCGCCCAGCACTTGCCGGATGTTCAGCAGGACGCTGTGGTCGTGCTGCAGGGCGGCCAACTGGGCTTGCAGCGCCTCGATTTCACCGGTGAGGCGCTCTTGTTCCTTCAGGTTGCGTTCCAGATCGCCGGCCACCTGGGTGCTGTACTGCGAGGTCAACTCGGTGGTGCCGGGAGCGGTTTCGGACATGGGCTCGCACCTCTTCCTGGGGCCGTGGCCCGCAGTGGGCGTGCCCGCGGCCTCTGCGAATTCCAATGGGCGTGCTGTCTCGCCTGCGATACTACGCAGGACACGTGTCTTGTTCTGTGCTTGTGCCGTACTGGACGGCTGCTGCAAGGCGGCACGAACTCACGCCCGTTGGACCGCCATGATCGGGGTACACGGGTCGGCATGACACACACTGACGACCCCACGGTGACGCGCGCCGCGAGGCAACTGCGCCGCATACGGGCCTTCTACGCGGCCGGCGCCGCCCTGTGGACGGCCTCGTCGGCCTGGACGCTGTGGGATTCCCCCGGCAGCCGGCCCATGTGGACCTCCCTGCTGCTCCTGGCCGTCTTCACGGGCCTGCTGGTCATGGCCTCCCGGTGGCTGCGCCATCTCGAACCCACCGGTTCTGCCCGGCCCGCCCGCCACATGGCGTTCTCCGGACGGACCGGCCGGCACGCGCTGTCCAAGTCCTGATCGCGGGTCGGGCCGGCCCTCTCCAGCGCGCTGTTCGTGTGTGCAAGGGCGGCACCGTGTTCGTCCTGTTCGCGGGCGCCGTCGACGCACTCCGTCTCACTGGACGAGGCGCCGCGGGCGTACGACATGGTCAAGCAGAAGTCGGACGGCTGCGTGCGCGCGGTCATCCCTCCGGGCGGCTGAGCCCTCGACCTCGTTTGCCGCACGTGCAGCGGGAGACCCGGCTGCCCATGAGCGCGCGACGACGTCATCCACGTACACGAGAGAACCCGGTCCTGCGGCTGCTCGACCGCCTGGAGCGGGATCCGCGGCCGGACCCGGTGATCGACGCCCTCGGAGCGGGGATACGGTCCCTGCCGCTGGGGCGCGGCCGGGACGTGCTGCACGGCACGTGGCTGGGGCATCCCGTCCACCCGCTGCTGGTGCAGGTGCCGATCGGCAGCTGGCTGTCCGCCGCCGTCCTGGACCTGCGGGGGGACCGCTCCCGAGAGGCGGGCCTGCTGGTGGGCGTCGGCGTGGCCGCGGCCGTCCCCGCGGCCCTGACGGGTGCCGTGGACTGGGCGGAACTGCAGCGCCCGCAGATGCGCGTCGGACTGGTGCACGCGCTGTCCAATACGGCGGCCCTCGGCCTGTACACCGCCTCCCTCGCCTGCCGCGCCACCGGCCGCACGCGCGCGGGCCGGACCCTGGGCTTCCTGGGGCTCATGGCCGCGGGAGCGGGCGGCATGCTGGGCGGCCACCTGGCCTACCGGCAGGCCGCCGGCGCCAACCACGCCGAGGCCGTGCCCCACCTCGTCACCCCGGGCTGGCACCGGATCGGCGCGCTGGACGACTTCCCGCCCGGGCTGCCGGTGCGGCGCAGTGTGGACGACGTGCCGGTGATGGTGCTGCGCCGGACCGACGGGGCGATCCACGCGCTGGCCGACCGGTGCAGCCACCTGGCGGGACCGCTGTCGGAGGGGACGGTGTCCGACGGATGCGTGCGATGTCCCTGGCACGGCAGCGTCTTCCGGCTCTCGGACGGACTGAACGTCAGCGGCCCGGCCATCGCGCCCCAGCCGGCGTTCGAGGTGCGGGTCACCGACGAGCAGGTCGAGGTGCGCCTGCGCGGCCAGGAAGGAACGGGTGCGGACGCCGGGGAGCGGGAGCCGGACCTGAACCTGAGCGAGGCAGGCCATGAGCACAGCCGCTGACATCCGCCTCGGCCACCGGGCGCAGGCGTTCCTGCGGCGCACCGGCCGCACCTACGCGGGCTCGCACGAGCGGCCCCTGCGCGGCTATCTCGCGGCCATGGCCGCGTTCGGCACCTACACGGCGGGCTGGGCCACGGCGGTACGGCTGCGCGGGCGCCCCCTGCCGGACCGGCCGCAGTCCTGGGACGTGCTGCTGACCTCGGTGGCCACGTTCCGGCTCAGCCGGCTGATCAGCAAGGCGGCCGTGACCAGCCCGATGACCTGCCCGTTCTGCATGAGTGTGTGGGTGGCGTCGACCCTGACCGCCGGCCGGCTGCCGTGGCCGCGCGCGACGCGCACCGCGATGGGCGCGCCGGCCGCGCTGGCGGGGGCGGACGCGCTGCAGCTGGCCTACGGTGCACTGGTCGACAAAACCACTGAAAAGTTATGAGCTGCGCGATAATACCCGCTCATCTGATGGCTGTCTTCTTCAAACGGGCGTGTGGCCGCGCTTATTTGTCGATCTCCTGGGCACTTGGGGGGCACCCCTGACACAGCCGGGACCTCGGCAGCACCTCAAGGAGCGAATGTGGCCATGCGCATTGGTGTAGAGGAGGAGTTCCACATCCTGGAAGTGGAAAGCGGTCTGCTCGTGCCGCGTGCCGACGCGGTCCTGCGGCGGCTTCCCCGGCGCACCTTCACCACGGAACTGCACCAGTCCACCGTGGAGTCGAACAGCGGGGTGCACGCGTCCCTGGCAGGCCTGTACTCCGACCTCTCCAGAACCAGACGGCGGCTCGACGCGGCCGCCTCCTCGCTGGGGCTCGCGGTGGTGGCCGCGGGCACGGCACCACTGGCCCCGGCCGCCTCCGGACACCCCACCGGTGGCGCACGCTACCGCCGCATGGTCGAGGAGTACCGCCAGGTGGCCGATGAGCAGCTCATCTGCGGCGCCCAGGTCCACGTGGACATACCCGACCGGGACACAGCCGTGGGGGTGATGTGCGCGATCTCGCCCTGGCTGCCCGCGCTGCTGGCGCTGTCCGCCAGTTCCCCCTTCTGGCAGGGGGCCGACACCGGCTATGCCAGCTGGCGCACTCTGCTCTGGCAGCGCTGGCCGACCGCGGGTCCCGTCGGCTGCTTCCGGAACGCGGCCGACTACGACGCCGCGGTGCAAGACCTCGTCCGGGCCGGGGTCATCAGCGACCCCGGAATGATCTACTACGACGTCCGCCCCTCCGCGCATCTTCGGACACTGGAACTGCGCATCTGCGACGCCTGCCCGCGGGTGGAGACCGTCGTGCTCGTCGCCGGCCTGTTCCGTGCCCTGGTGACCGAGGCCCTCGAGCTCCACGCGGCCGGGGCGACGGTGTGCGACGGCCGCCACGAATGGCTCCGCGGCGCCTCCTGGCGGGCCGCCCGGTCGGGCCTGGAGGGCGCCCTCGTCGATCCCCGGACCCACCGGGAGGCGCCCGCCGCCGACGTCGTACGCGCCCTGCTGGCCCGGTTGCGTCCCGCGCTCGAGGCCCACGGCGACTGGCAGACCGTCAGGGACCTGACCGAGGGCGCCCTGGCGCAGGGCAGCGCCGCCGCGCGCATCCGCCGCAAGGCCCGCGAAGAGGACCTGCTGGCCTGCACCGACCTGCTGATCGCCGAGACCCGCGGCGAGCGCCGACACCGCAGGCACCCCTTCGCCGCCCGCAGGAAGGGTCCGCGCTTCGCCGCGGGCCGGGCAGGGTCCGGGGCCCCGGAGGTCCTGGGCAGCTGACCCGCGCGCGGCGCGCCCGGCTGCCCCGGCCGCCCGCCCTTCACCCGACAACCCCGAGGAGAGGTTTCGTCCATGTCCAGCAATTCCGCCCTGGCCGCGACCGGCAGGCGCGACCCGGGGTCCCCGTCCCGGCTCGTGACCGACGGCTCCTGGGAAGGGGGCGGCGCCTCATGTGCGGCCTGAGCGGCGAGATCCGCTTCGACGGCAGGCGGCCCGACCTGGCGGCCGTGGAGCGCATGAGCGACCGGCTCGCCGCCCGCGGACCCGACGGCCACGGCATCTGGACACAGGGCGCGGTGGCGCTGGGACACCGGCGGCTGAAGATCATCGACCTGTCCGACCTCGGCGCCCAGCCGATGACCGACGCCGACGGCGAGATCACCGGCGTCTTCAACGGCTGCGTCTACAACTACCAGGAACTGCGCGAGGAGCTGGGCCGCCTCGGGCACCGCTTCACATCCACGTCCGACACGGAGGTCGTGCTCCACGCCTACCGGCAGTGGGGAACCGCCTGTGTGGAGCGCTTCTACGGCATGTTCGCCTTCGCGCTCGTCGAGCACCGCACCGGCCGGGTCGTGCTGGGCCGCGACCGGCTGGGGATCAAACCGCTGTATCTGGCACCCGCACCGGGCCGCCTGCGGTTCGCCTCCTCGCTGCCCGCCCTCCTCGCCGCCGGGGACGTCGACACCTCCGTCGATCCGGTGGCCGTCCACCAGTACCTGAGCTGGCACGCCACGGTCGCCCCGCCGCACACCGTCCTGAACGGCGTTCGCAAGCTGCCGCCCGCCACCGTACGGGTCGTCGAACCCGACGGCGGCCACCACGACCACCGCTACTGGCAGCCGTCCTACACGCGGCGCGCCGAACTCGCTCAGATGGGGCCCGACGAGTGGCGTGACGCGGTGCTGGAGGCCTTGCGCACGGCCGTACGCCGCCGGATGGTCTCCGACGTCCCGGTCGGCGTGCTGCTCTCCGGCGGCCTGGACTCCAGCCTGATCGTCGCGCTGCTCGCCGACGAGGGCCAGCGCGACCTGAAGACGTTCAGCGTGGGCTTCGAGTCCGAGGGCGGTGAGGAGGGCGACGAGTTCCGCTGGTCCGACCTGGTCGCCCGGGAGTTCGGCACCGACCACCGACGGATGATGGTGCCCTCGGACCGGGTCTCGACCGCCCTGGACGACGCCGTCGCCGCGATGAGCGAGCCGATGATCAGCCACGACGTGGTCGCCTTCCACCTGCTGTCCG
Organism: Streptomyces sp. NPDC001668; assembly: GCF_042893155.1. NCBI lineage: Bacteria > Bacillati > Actinomycetota > Actinomycetes > Kitasatosporales > Streptomycetaceae > Streptomyces > Streptomyces sp. NPDC001668. Next base: position 327,570 of record NZ_JBIAUQ010000002.1, on the reverse strand, counting down.
AGCAGGTCTCCAAGGAGGTGAAGGTCGTCCAGAGCGGTCAGGGCGCCGACGAGGTGTTCGCCGGCTACCACTGGTATCCGGAGCTGGCCGCGGTCGCGCGCGAGGAGGAGCCGCAGCGGTACGCCGAGACCTACTTCGACCGCCCCCACGCCGACCTCGCGCGGATCCTCCAGCCGCACATGCTTCCCGAGGACGACGTCTCGGGCCGCTTCGTCAGGGAGCACATGGCGCGTCCCGGCGCGCAGACCGCCCTGGACGCGGCACTGCGACTGGACACGCACGTCATGCTCGTCGACGACCCGGTCAAGCGGGTCGACAACATGACCATGGCCTGGGGACTTGAGGCCCGCGTGCCCTTCCTCGACCACGAACTGGTCGAGCTGGCCGCGGCCTGTCCGCCCGAGCTCAAACTCGCCGACGGCGGCAAGGGCGTACTGAAGGAGGCGGGCCGCAAGCTGCTGCCGCTGGAGGTCGTCGACCGGCCCAAGGGCTACTTCCCGGTCCCGGCCATCCGGCACATGGCCGGCCCCGTCCTGGAGCGGGTGCGCGAGACGCTCGCGGCACCCGAGGCGAAGAAGCGGGGCATCTTCCAGGAGTCGTACGTGGACGAACTCCTGGCGGCACCCGACGATCACCGGACCAAGCGCGGGGCCAACGCCCTGTGGCAGGTGGCGCTGCTGGAGATATGGCTGCAGACGCACGGAATTTCGTGACCGGCGAGCACGGCACCCGGACCGGGCCCGCACCGGTACCCGTACCGGTGCGGGAACCTGCCCGCGCCACGGCCCCCGCCCCGGTGCCGCTGCCCGAGGCGGAAGGCCCGCGGGACGCGGTGACCCGGCTGCACGCGCACGCCTGCTGGTACCCCTCCGCCGATCCCGACGGCACCCGGGCGGCGTTCATCTGCGACCGGGGCGGCGTCCCCCAGCTGTGGGCCGGTCCCGTGGACGGGGACGGGATCCGGCTGCTCGACGCCTCCCCGGATCCGGTGAAGGAGGTGTCCTGGTCACCCGACGGCCGCTGGATCGCCTACACCACCGCCCCGGGCGGCGGCGAGCACTCACGCGTGCTGTGCGTGCGCCCCGACGGCACCGGCCGACGCCTGCTGGCCGGTGCCGACCCGGCCACGTCCGCCTACCTCGGCTGCTGGGCCCACGACGGCTCGGCCGTCGCCGTCACCCTCGCCGCGCCGGCCGGCAGCCGCGCCGAGGGGGACGGCCTGTGGCAGCCGTCGGACGCCGTCCCGGCCCACTGGACGGCCCGCGACGGCCGGGCGACCCTCCTCGGCACCACCGCCTACGCCGTCGGCCCGGACGGGACACCGGCGACCAGGGCGGGCGGGGGCCTGTCCGCCTACCTGATCGATCCCGAGGGTCTGGCGTCCCCCGTGCTGCTCGCCACGGAACCGGACGCCCCCACGCTCCGCGTGTGCGACCTCAGCCACGACGGCCGGCTCGCACTGCTGCGCCGGGGCCCGCGAGGCAGGCGGGAGGCGTTCGTACGGCGGGTCTCCGACGGGGCGACGACCTTCACGATGCCGGTCGCGGACGGTGACCAGTGGATCGGCCGGTTCTCCCTCGACGGACGGACCCTGTGGCTGCGCAGCGACGCCGACCGGGAGTACGCGGCACTGTTCGCCGTCGCTCTCGGCCCCGACGGCACCCCGCACGGCAGGACCGTCGTCGCCGAACGCGAGGACTGCGACCTCGAACTGCTGGCGATGGCGCACGACGGCCGGACGGCGGTGCTCGCGTGGAACGTGCGGGGAGCCAGCGAACTCGACGTCGTCGAGACCTCCCCGGGGCACGGCCTCGCGGACACCACCGGACCCGCGCGGCCGGTGCCGCTGCCCCACGAGGTCGTCACGAGGGTCGCGGCGGCGGGGACCGGGCGGCTGCTGCTGGCGCTGTCCGGTTCGCAACGCCGTCCCGGCGTGTGGTGGGCCCGCGAAGGCGTGTCCCTGCTGCGCACCCCGTGGTCCTCCCGCGACGAGGACGCCGTCCCGCCGGGCCGCCCGCCCGTACGCCCGGTCCTCTCCCGCCTCACCGCCCGGGACGGCCTGCCCCTCAGCGGCTGGTACTACCGCGCTCCGGGACGTGCCCCGGGCGAGCCGGCGCCCTGCGTGATCCACCTGCACGGCGGGCCCGAGGACCAGGAACGCCCGGTGTTCGACCCGCTGTACCACGAGCTGCTCGGGCGCGGTCTTGACGTCTTCGCCCCCGATGTCCGCGGCTCGGGTGGACACGGCCGCACCTTCGTCGACGCCGACCTGGGCCCCGGCCGCTTCGCCGCACTCGACGACGTCGCCGACTGCGCGGCACACGCGGTCACGGCGGGCCCCGCGGACCCCACCCGGCTGGCGGTGATGGGCCGCTCGTACGGCGGTTACCTGACCTTCGCCTCCCTCGTGTGGCACCCGGACCTGTTCCGCACCGGTGTCGCCGTGTGCGGCATGTCCGACCTGCTGACGTTCTTCGCGGGCACCGAGCCCTGGATCGCGGAATCGGCGGCGCACAAGTACGGGCACCCGGAGCGGGACCGCGAACTGCTGCGCGCCCTGTCACCGATGAGCCGTATCGACGCGTTGCGGGCCCCGCTGCTCGCCGTCCACGGCGAGCACGACACCAACGTGCCGCCGGGGGAGTCGGAACAGTTCGTGCGGGCCGCACGGGAGCGCGGCGTACCCGCCGAGCTGCTCGTGCTGCGCGACGAGGGACACGACTTCCTGCGCGCGGACAACCGGCGGTTGTTCCGCCGCACGGCGGCGGACTGGATGGAGCGCCACCTGCACCCCTCCTGAGCTTCCCCGGCGACCGTACCGGGCGTTTCAGGAAGGCGTCCGCGGTCAACTCGGTGTCCGGACCGAGCGGACCGTTCGCTTCGACACCTGGACGGGGCGGGACGGACGTGGGAGGAACCATGGATCACTCGCGCGTGCCCGTGCTGGAGGCGCTGGAGGAGTTCCGCCGCCGCGGGGACATGGTCTTCGGCCCGCCCGGCCACAAGCAGGGCCGCGGCGTGGACCCGCGGGTCGCGGAGATCGTCGGGCTCGACGTGTTCCGCTCGGACGTGCTCTCCCTCAACGGCCTGGACGATCGCCGGCAGTCCCAGGGCGTGCTCGGCCAGGCACAGGAATTGATGGCCGACGCCGTCGGCGCCGAGCAGGCGTTCTTCTCCACCTGCGGCAGCTCCCTGTCCATCAAGACCGCGATGCTCGCCGTGGCCGGTCCCGGCGAGAAGCTGCTGGTGTCGCGCAACGCGCACAAGTCAGTGATCTCCGGCGTCGTCGTCAATGGTGTCGAACCCATCTGGGTCCACCCCAAGTTCGATCGCGAACGGCACATCGCCCACCCGCCGGAGCCCGACGACGTACGCCGCCGCCTCCAGGAGCACCCGGACGCCAAGGGCATGCTGCTGATCACCCCCACCGACTGGGGAACCTGCGCCGACGTCCGGGGCGTGGCCCGGGTGTGCCACGAGTTCGACGTCCCCCTCATCCTCGACGAGGCCTGGGGCGCCCACCTGCCGTTCCACCCCGGACTGCCCGCCTGGGGCATGGACGCCGAGGCGGACCTGGTGGTCACCAGCGTCCACAAGATGGGCGGGGCGATCGAGCAGAGCTCCGTCTTCCACCTCCAGTACGACCGGGTCTCGCCGGAGGCACTCAAGCAGCGGGAGGACCTGCTCGGCACCACCAGCGCCTCGTCCCTGGTGTACTTGGCCCTGGACGGCTGGCGGCGCCAGATGGTCGAACACGGCCACGACCTCCTGGAGACCGCGCTGCGCCGCGCGGAACGGATCCGGCTCGCGGCCGGGGACATGCCAGGCCTGCGGCCCATGGGGCAGGAGATCGTGGACGAGGGGCTCGCCGCCGAGTTCGACCCCCTGAAGATCGTGATCGACGTGCGCGAGCTCGGGATCAGCGGCATGCAGGCCGCCGAGTGGCTGCGCGCCGAGCTGCACGTGGACGTGGGCGGCTCCGACACCTGCCGGATCAGCGCGTCGATCACGCACGCCGACGACGACGAGACGGAGAAGACGCTGCTGGACGCCCTGCGGGCCCTCACGGAGGGCGCCGAGTCCATCGAACCCAGGCCGCCGGTACGCCTGCCCGAGCCCTCGGCCCTGGAACTGGAGCAGGCCATGCTGCCGCGCGAGGCGTTCTTCGCCGAGGTCGATCACGTCCCCGCCGAGCGTGCGGCGGGCCGTGTCTCCGCGGAGATGATCAGCCCGTACCCGCCGGGTGTGCCGGTGATCGCCCCCGGTGAGGTCATCACCGACGAGGTCCTCGACTACCTGCGCAGCGGCGTCGAGCACGGCGTCCTGATCCCGGACGCCGCCGACCCCTCCGTCAAGACCTTGCGGGTGGTGGCGCGGCGCTGAGGAGGTCCTTGCCGGCGATCGCGGTCAGCGACAGCGTCCGGTACCCCATGGACTCGAACAGCACGGTGACGCGGTCGCCCTCCTCGCTCATCACCGTGCCCTCGCCCCACTCCGTGTGCCGCACGCGCGTGCCTGCCGCGTAGGGGGCGGCCGCCGGTGACGAGGGCTCCTCGCTCGTGCCGCCCACCCCGTCGACGACACTGCCCTCGGACTCGGACTCGGACTCGTGGGTGGCGCACATGTCGCAGGTCCCGCACGGGGCGTCGTACGGCTCACCGAAGTAGCCGAGCAGGAAGCGGCGTCGGCAGCCGGTGGTCTCGGCGTATCCCAGCATCATGGCCAGCCTCGACTGCTCCAGCCGTCTGCGTGACTCCGCCTCCTCGGCCGCACGCGCGGCGGCTTTCTCGGCCGTCGTCCCGGCGACGGCGCGCACCCGCCCGTCGTCGTCGGTGTGCACGGTCCCCGCCTGTTCCAGGAGGTTGACGGCCGCCGTCACGCGTCGCCGCGTGAGCCCCGTGTCCTTCGCGATGTCGTCCGGCGCGGCGGCGTCGCGCTCGTGAATGCGCTCCGCAACCGCGCTGAGGGTGTCCTCGTCCGGGGCGCGGGTGGCGAACAGGCGCTGGAGGCCGCTGTCCTCCGTCCGGTAGTGGAGGACGGCGACCGCGGGCCCGCCGTCCCGGCCCGCCCGTCCGATCTCCTGGTAGTAGGCGTCGAGCGAGCCGGGCACGGACGCGTGCAGTACGAACCGTACGTCCTCCTTGTCGATGCCCATGCCGAAGGCGGAGGTCGCGACCACGACGTCGGTCTCGCCGGCCAGGAAGGCGTCGTGCACCCGGGAGCGCTCACCGGCCGTCAGCCCGGCGTGGTAGGCCGCCGCCGACAGGCCCAGCGCGGCGAGATCGTCCGCGTACGCCTCGGCGTCCCGGCGGGTGGCGGTGTAGACGAGGCCCGGCTTGGGCTCCCCGGCGGCCCGCTCCACGACCACCCGGCGCTTGTCCGTGTCGTCCAGGAAGCGGTGCACCTCCAGCGCGATGTTCGGGCGGTCGAAGCCGGCCACGACCAGCGCCGGGTCCGCCATGCAGAGCCGCTCCACGATCTCCTCGCGCACCGGTGGGGCGGCCGTGGCGGTCAGGGCGAGCACCGGGGGCCTGCCCACCCGCTGCACCGCCTGGGCCAGCCGCAGGTAGTCGGGCCGGAAGTCGTGGCCCCAGGCGGTGACGCACTGCGCCTCGTCGACGACGAACAGCGAGGGCGCGACCTCGGCCAGGCGCTCGACCACCTCGTCCTTGGCGAGCTGCTCGGGGGAGAGGAACAGGAACTCGGCGGCACCGTGCCGCACCGCCTCCCAGGCGGCCTCCACCTCACCGGCCGCCTGCGCGGAGTTGACCGCGACGGCCTCCGGGGCACCGTCATGGCTGAGCAGGCCGGCGATCTGGTCCCGCTGGAGCGCGATGAGCGGGGAGACCACGACCGTGGGCCCCGAAAGCAGCAGTCCCGGCACCTGGTACACGGCCGACTTCCCGGCACCCGTGGGCATGACGGCCAGCGTGTCCCGGCCCCGCATGACCGCTTCCATCGCGGCAAGCTGCCCCGGCCGCAGTTCGCTCCAGCCGAACACCTCGGCGGCGGTCCGCACCAGCCGCTGCGAGCCGCCGGAACTCTTCCTGTCGGCCATGCGGCCACCCTTCACGGTCGGGGATCGGTGCGGTGCCGTTTCGGGCGGGCGTCGCCCCCACAGGCGACGTGCGGGAACCTTGACGCGTGGCATGACGTCTCCCCGCCGGTTCGGAGCAACCGCGTTCCCCGTATGCGCGGACACAAGCCCCGGCGCCGGCCGTGCCTCAGGCCACGCGGATGCCCACGATGCAGGTGTCGTCGTCCGTGTCGGACCTGCTGTGGGTGAGCAGCCGGTCCAACTGCTGGTCCAGCGTGGGCGGAACCGCGCGCGCGACCGTCAGGAACTGCGCCAGGGACTCCTCCACGGACCGGTCCCGGCGTTCGATCAGACCGTCCGTGTACATCAGCAGGGTGTCGTCGACGGCGAGCTGGACCTCGTGCTCCTGGTACGTGGCCTCCGGTACGGCGCCCAGCAGCAGCCCCGTGACCAGCGGCAGCGGTGCCGCCTCCGAGCCGCGCACCAGGACCGGCGGCAGATGCCCGGCCCGCGCCCAGCGCAGGGTGTGGGTCTCGGGGTCGTACAGGCCGCAGACCGCCGTCGCGGTGACGGCGCCGGTCAGATGGTGGGCCACCATGTTGAGCCAGGACAGCAGCTGGCCCGGCCCGGCGCCGGTCACGGCGAGCCCGCGCAGCGCGTTGCGCAGGACGACCATGCTGGTGGCCGCCTCGATGCCGTGCCCGGCGACATCGCCCACGCACAGCAGCACCAGCCGGGACGGCAGCACGACCGCGTCGTACCAGTCACCGCCGACCAGGTGCTGGGTCTCCGCGGGCCGGTAGCGCACCGCCACGTCCAGTCCCGGAACCTCCAGCGGCGCCTGCGTCGGCGGCATGATGGCGTGCTGCAACTGCAGGGTCAGCCGGTCGCGTTCGCTGGCCTGCTGCTCGGAGTGGGCGAGCTGGTCCCGGGTGGCGGCGAGGGCGACCTCGGTCCAGTGGTGGGCGGAGATGTCCTGATAGGCGCCGCGCAGCATGTAGAGCTGACCGGAAGAGTCCAGGACCGGCTCCGCCACGACCCGGATGTGGCGGGTGACCCCGTCCGGGCGTTGCAGCCGGAACGCGGTGGACGCGGGACGGCGCTGGTGGAGCACGGTGCGCAGGAACCGTCCGATGGCCACGGAGTCGTCCGGGTGGGCGTGCGCGGGCAGCTCCTCCAGCGGCACGGGGGAGTCGGAGACCGGCTTGCCGTAGAGGTGGAAGAGCTGGCCGTTCCAGGTGATCTCGCCGGTCAGCAGGTTCTCCTCGAAACCGCCGATGCGGCCCAGGCGCTGGGCGTGCTGGAGCAGGCTCGCCAGACGGGCCGTCTCGTCCTCGATGCGCCAGATCAGCAGGACGCTGCCGCCGTGCCGGCTGATGTTGATGTCGGCGACCGCCGCGAGCTGCACGTCGTCCACCAGGGCGGTGAGCCGCATGCGGGGGGCGCGGTAGGGCTCACCGGTGGCATAGACGCTTTCTATCCGTTCGAACAGCTCGCTCTGGCCCGCGGCCATCGGGTACGCCTCCAGCAGCATCGCCCCGTTCACCGCGCCCCGGGGCCGGCCGGCGGGGTCGAGGAAGCGGCTGTTGACGTGGTGGATGCGGAAGTCGACCAGACGTCCGTCGGAGCCCAGGTGCGGCACCAGCACCAGCGCCGGATCGTGGAGCCCGTCGGCCAGGTCCATCAGCTCGGAGACGTCCGGCAGCACGCGCGGGCCCGAGGCGCCCTCGGGGTGCTGGAGCGTGTACGTCTGCAGGGTGTGCGCGCACAGCTCGGCCAGCGCCTCGACCTGGCGGACGATCGCGGGGGGAGGGGACTCCAGCGGCGTGGGCCAGGCGATCTCCAGTACCCCGTGGATGCGTCCGCCCGCCTCGGCCGGTACGGCGACCCGGCCGCCGTCGGGGTGGGCGTGCTGGCCGATGGAGGGCAGGCCGGTCTCGGACAGGCTGCGGATCCATTCCCCCGACCGCTCGGTGAGCCCGCGGCGCGCCACGGTCGTCACCCCCGGCGGCACGTGGCGCCAGCGGCCGGCCTCGGCCGAGGAGAACCCGGCGCTGCCCGCCAACGTGAGGGATCCGTCGGCCCCCAGGGCCCAGATGGCCACCGCCTCCGCGCCCAGCGGTGTGAGCGCGTGCTCCAGCAGCGAGTCGGCGACGGCCTGGGTGTCGTCGGCGGCCAGCGCACCGCTCTCGGCGGTGCGCAGCCGTACGGCGGAGGAGTGCCCTTCGGGCGGATCGGCGCTGGCGGTGGCCGCGAGGAAGGCGCTGGTCACCTCCGACAGCCGGTCGCGCGAGGCCTGGTTGATCACCTCGACGGCGAACTCCAGAGGAGTCACGCCCGCCTGCGCGGTGAGCTCGGCGAGCTGCCGCGAGGCCTGCGCGGGACCGCAGCCCAGCCTTTCGACCAGGATGCCCTTGGCCAGTTCGATCAGGGCCCGCCCGTCCGCCTCGGCCTGCGCCGCCCGCACCTCCTGGCGCAGCCGCTCCACGGTCGCCGCCAGCCTTCCGACCGGAGACGACTGTCCGTCACCCTCGTCGCCGTTCACGGCACGCTGTTCGGGGACGGGGGCACTGTGTTGCTCGGACGGCTGGCGGAGATCACTCACGGTGGGCCTGTTCCTCGGCTGGGACGTCACACGGTCGGCTGGCGGGCTCGGCGTGCGCTCACCCCGGCAGCCACTGCCGGACCCGGGCGATCAGGTCGCCGGTGTCGACGGGCTTGGTGACGTAGTCGTTGGCCCCCGACGCGAGGCTCTTCTCCTGGTCGCCCGGCATGGCCTTCGCGGTGACCGCGATGATGGGCAGCTCCGCGTACTGCGGCATCGAACGGATCTCCGCGGTGGCGGCGTACCCGTCCATCTCCGGCATCATCACGTCCATCAGGACCAGCGAGATGTCCGGGTGGGCGAGCAGCATCTCGATGCCCTTGCGGCCGTTGTCGGCGTGCAGGACCTGGAAGCCGTGCAGCTCCAGCACTCCGCTGAGCGCGAAGAGGTTGCGCGCGTCGTCGTCGACCACGAGGACCGTACGGCCGAGGAAGGAGTCGTCCACCATCTGGGCGGCGGGGCGCTGCGGTTCCTCGGGGCGTACCAGCGACAGCACGTCTCCGGGCTGCTCGGCGGACAGGTGCAGGGTGATCCGCTCGCGCAGGTCGTCCAGGCTGGACAGGAAGTCCAGCGGCCGGTCGCCCGCCAGGGCCCGCAGGCCCTGCTCCTGGGCGAGGTCCACCCGGTGCCCGGTGTGGATCAGGACCGGAACGCTCGCCAGTGCCGAGTCGCCGCCCATGGCCGCCAGGAAGTCGGCGCCCTCGTCGTGCGGCATGCCCAGTTCGAGGACGACGCAGTGGCAGGGGTCGGCGGCCAGCGTGCTCGCCGCCTCCTGCGCGCCCACGGCCGTGATGATGTCGATCGCCCCGTGCGGATCGCCGGAGTCGTGCGCGAGGTCCGCGACGGCCCGCTCGGCGACCAGCGTGAGCAGACCGCGCGGGCGCTCCTCGATGACCAGCAGCCGGCGCCTGCGCTGCTCGGGGGCGGGCGGGGAGGCGATGAGCTGCCGGGGCTCGGCCGACGCCTCGGAGACGGAGTTGTCGTACGACGGTTCCGCCGGACGTCCGCCGCCCTCCATCAGTTCCTCGAAGTCGGCGCGCGCCACGGGCAGGTACAGCGTGAACGTGCTGCCCTGGCCGGGCACGCTGTCGACCGTGACCGCGCCGCCCAGCAGGTGGGCGATCTCCCGGGTGATGGACAGACCGAGCCCGGTGCCGCCGTACTTGCGGCTGGTCGTGCCGTCGGCCTGCTGGAACGCCCCGAAGATCGTCTCCAGTTGCTGCTGCGGGATGCCGATACCGGTGTCCTTGACGCGGAACGCCACCACGGGACCGCCCCGGTGCACGCCCGGCGGCACCTCCTGGTCGGCGGCCGGTTCGATCCGCAGCTCCACACCGCCCTGCTCGGTGAACTTCACCGCGTTCGACAGCAGGTTGCGCAGGATCTGCCGCAGCCGGGAGTCGTCGGTGAGCAGGTCCGCCGGGGTGCCGGCGGCCGTGGCCACGGTGAACTCCAGGCTCTTCTGGGTCGTCATCGGCCGGAACGTCGCCTCGACGTACTCCAGGAGCTGGCGCAGCGGGACCCGCTCGGGGGCCACGTCCATCTTGCCCGCCTCGACCTTGGACAGGTCGAGGATGTCGTTGATCAGCTGGAGCAGGTCCGAGCCCGCCGAGTGGATGATGCCCGCGTACTCGACCTGCTTCGGCGTGAGGTTGCGCGAGGGGTTCTGCGCCAGCAACTGGGCCAGGATCAGCAGGCTGTTGAGCGGGGTGCGCAGCTCGTGGCTCATGTTGGCCAGGAACTCCGACTTGTACTTGGAGGCCAGCGACAACTGCTGCGCGCGGGTCTCCAGTTCCTGCCGGGCCTGCTCGATCTGGAGGTTCTTGGCCTCGATGTCGCGGTTCTGCGAGGCGAGCAGGGAGGCCTTCTCCTCCAGCTCGGCGTTGGAGCGCTGGAGTTCGTCCTGCTGGACCTGCAACTCCTCGGAGCGGGCCTGGAGTTCGGCGGTCAGGCGCTGGGACTCGTCAAGGAGCTCGTCGGTGCGGACGTTGGCGACGATGGTGTTGAGGTTGACGCCGATGGTCGGCATCAGCTGGGCCAGGAAGTCCTGGTGGATCTGGGTGAAGCGGCTGACGGAGGCCAGCTCGATCACCCCGAGGACCTGCTCCTCGACCACGATCGGCAGCACCACCAGAGCGGCGGGCACGGCATGCCCGAGGCCCGAGGAGATGGTGACGTAGCCCTCCGGCAGCTCCTCCACGGTGACCATACGGCGGTTGCGCGCGGCCTGCCCGACCAGCGAGCGTCCGACCGGGATCCGGGTGGGCCGCTCGTCGTCGTCCGGGTAGCCGTACGAGCCCACCAGCCGCAGCTCGTGCCCGCGCTCGGTGTCCTCGGCCAGGTAGAAGGCGCCGAACTGCGCGGAGACCAGGGGGGTGAGCTCGTCCATGATGAGCTCGGCGACCACCGGCAGGTCACGGTGGCCCTGCATCAGGCTGGAGATGCGGGCCAGGTTGGTCTTGAGCCAGTCCTGCTCCTGGTTGGCCCGGGTGGTCTCGCGCAGGGACTCCACCATGGAGTTGATGTTGTCCTTGAGCTCGGCGACCTCACCGGAGGCCTCCACCCTGATCGACCGTGTCAGGTCGCCCTCGGCGACGGCGCTGGCGACCTCGGCGATCGCGCGGACCTGCCGGGTGAGGTTGCCGGCCAGTTCGTTGACGTTCTCCGTGAGCCGCTTCCAGGTGCCCTCGACGCCCTCCACCTCGGCCTGTCCGCCGAGCCGTCCCTCGCTGCCGACCTCGCGGGCGACCCGGGTGACCTCGGCGGCGAACGACGACAGCTGGTCGACCATCGTGTTGATCGTGGTCTTCAGCTCCAGGATCTCGCCCCGGGCGTCGACGTCGATCTTCTTCGACAGGTCACCGTTGGCCACCGCGGTCGTCACCAGGGCGATGTTGCGCACCTGCCCGGTGAGGTTGTTGGCCATCGAGTTGACGTTGTCGGTGAGGTCCTTCCAGGTGCCGGCCACGTTCGGCACCTGCGCCTGTCCGCCGAGGCGGCCCTCGGTGCCGACCTCGCGGGCCACGCGGGTGACCTCGTTGGCGAACGCGGACAGCGTGTCGACCATCGTGTTGATGACGTCCGCCAGGGCGGCGACCTCGCCCTTGGCCTCGACGGTGATCTTCTGCGAGAGGTCACCTCGGGCGACGGCGGTGGCGACCTGGGCGATCGAGCGGACCTGCCCGGTCAGGTTCGACGCCATCACGTTGACGTTGTCGGTCAGGTCCTTCCAGGTCCCGGACACGCCCCGCACGATCGCCTGGCCGCCGAGGTTGCCCTCGGTGCCGACTTCCCGGGCGACGCGGGTGACCTCGTCGGCGAAGGCGGAGAGCTGGTCGACCATCGTGTTGATGGTGTTCTTGAGTTCGAGGATCTCGCCGCGGGCGTCGACGGTGATCTTCTGGGAGAGGTCGCCCTGCGCCACCGCCGTCGCCACCTGGGCGATGTTGCGGACCTGTGCGGTGAGGTTGCCGCCCATGAAGTTCACGGAGTCGGTGAGGTCGCGCCAGGTGCCCTTGACACCCTTGACGTCGGCCTGACCGCCCAGCCGGCCCTCGGTGCCGACTTCTCGGGCGACGCGGGTGACCTCGTCGGCGAAGGCGGAGAGCTGGTCGACCATCGTGTTGATGGTGTTCTTGAGTTCGAGGATCTCGCCGCGGGCGTCGACGGTGATCTTCTGGGAGAGGTCGCCCTGCGCCACCGCCGTCGTCACCTGGGCGATGTTGCGGACCTGGGACGTGAGGTTTCCGGCCATGAAGTTGACCGAATCGGTGAGGTCGCGCCAGACGCCGCCCACGCCGGGCACCTGCGCCTGCCCGCCGAGACGGCCCTCGCTGCCGACCTCGCGGGCGACGCGGGTGACTTCGTCGGCGAAGGCGGACAGCTGGTCGACCATCGTGTTGACGGTCTCCTTCAGCTGAAGGATCTCCCCGCGCGCGGGCACGTCGATCTTCTGGGACAGGTCGCCCTTGGCCACCGCCGTCGCCACCTGGGCGATGTCACGGACCTGGGTGGTCAGGTTGCCCGCCATGGCGTTGACCGAGTCGGTCAGGTCCGCCCAGGTGCCGGAGACCCCCGGGACCTCCGCCTGGCCGCCCAGCGTGCCCTCGGTACCCACCTCGCGGGCCACCCGGGTGACCTCCGACGTGAACACGGACAGCTGGTCGACCATGCCGTTGAAGACCGTGGCGATGTCGCCCAGCAGCCCCTCGCCGTCGGACGGCAGCCGCGTGCCGAAGTCGCCGTCGCGCACGGCGGTCAGCCCGGCCAGCAACTGCCGTAGCTCCTGCTCGCCCGGAGCCTTCTCCGGGGCCTCCGTCGACGTGCTGGTCATGCGCACCCTCGTTCCGCTCCCCAAGAGTCCCCGCACCGAGGACTCGGAACCGTGCCGGGCTCGTCAAGGGCCCGCTCACCAGCGGCAATCCCGCACCCCACGGAGCTGCCCGATGAGAAATCCGTCGAAGATTAACCCAGGTGCGGAGCAGCGACAAAAGGCTGGTGGGAGCTTTGTGACAGGCCGAACAAAGAGCCAGGAAAGGTGGCATGAGGGGGGCGGCCCCGGGTACTCGTCTCGATTTTCACGCGTTCGGCCGCGTCGGCGCGAGGGCCTCCTCCAGGGTCGAGTGGAAGGGGACGACGGTGTCGAGGCCCACGAGCTGCAAGGTGCGCAGCACCGCGCCCCGCACCACCACCAGCCGCACCCATCCCCCCGCGGCCTCGGCGGCCTGGAAGGCTGCGATCAGGGCGTTGACACCGCTGGAGTCCATGAACGTGACCCGGCTCAGATCGATGACCACCCGGTGACCCGCGGAGGCGTCCACCGCGGCGAGGGCCCGCGTCAGACCGCCCACGCTCTGGTGGTCGATCTCTCCGTCGAGGCCGAGGACGGTGATGCCGTCGGCGTCGGTCCGGACCACGTCCAATCTGCCGTGACCCGCTGCTTCCCGGTTGTCTGTCACTTGCGTCCTCTGCGCACTCGATGGGGGACTTCACGTTCTTGGTGCCACCGTTGCCCAGGAAGGCCGGGTGCGATGCATGAGACCGCCCTCGAGTTCGTCGGCAGCACAAGAACAGCGCGGCACAGGAGTAAGGGACGGAACACGGGGTAGCCGCGCGCTCATGAACGGGGTACTGGAGATGGTCGGCAGGGTGCGGGTCCTGCCTGAGGAGTGTTCGCGGATGCCGGAAGCCGCACCTGCCGAGGTGACCGTGGCCCTGGACGGAGCGGACGGCTGTATCGCCGACGCGCGGGCCCAGACGTCGAAGTTCCTGGCGCGGGTGCAGGGGGAGTACGGGCTGCCGGTGTCGGCCCGTGCCATGGACCTGGGGCAGCTGGTGGTGAGCGAACTGGTCACCAACGCGCTGAAATACGCGCCCGGCCCGGTGCTGCTGCAGCTGCGCATCGCCGACGCCATGCTGGAGATCGACGTGTGGGACACCGATCCCACCCTTCCGCTGGCACGCGCCGCCGACGCGGGGCGGGTGGGCCAGCACGGTCTGGAGATCGTGATGGCGGTCGTCCAGGGCATCGAGGTGCGCCGGGAGCCCGTCGGCAAGCGCGTCACGGCCCGCCTCACGTTGTTCGACGATCCGATGTAGGGCCTTCCCGCAGCGGGTGGGCGAGCGGCCGTTCTCCCGGTCTACGGCGCGGCCGCCTGACGCCTGTCTCAGAGGGCCTTGTCGGGCCAGTCGAGCAGCCGGGCGCCGATCACCGCGGTCTGGAGCATGTAACGGTGGTTCGTGTCGGCCGGGTCCGCGCCGGTGAGCTGGTGGATGCGTTCGAGGCGGTAGGTGAACGCCCGCACGCTCAGCGAGAGCCGGCGGGCCGCTTCGGCGGCGACGCAGCCGGAGTCGAAATAGGCGACGAGGGTCTCCATCAGCACCCGGGGGCCGCCGCGCGCCGCGGTGAGCGGGCCGAGGGCGCTCGTCACCAGGTCGGCCATGGCCTGCCGGTCACGGGTGAGGACCGGGTAGACGAGCAGGTCGGCCGCGTACAGGACCGGCGCCTCCAGTTCCAGGCGGTCGGCGAGGCCGAGGGTGTTCAGGGCCTCCTCGTACGACTGCACCACCCCGCCCGGTCCGGGCTGGGGGCGGCCGATGGCGACCCGGCCGCCGTCCGTGGCCGCGTACGCCTGCTTGGCGAAGTAGGCCAGCACCTCGTCCTGGTCGCCCGGTGCGACGCACAGCAGACGGCCGTCCTTCGTGGTGAGCAGGATGCTGCGGTCGCCGAAGCGGGCGATCAGGGCCTGTTCGACCTGGCGGGGGACCGGGTCGGCCTCGTCGTAGGCGGCCGGGCCCTGGGCGACGGCGACCGCGTGCGCGTGCGAGAGACGCAGCCCGAAGCGTTCGGCGCGTTCGGCGAGGCGGCCCAGATCGCTGCGGCCGTGGAGGAGGTCGTCGATGAACTCCCGGCGCCTGGCCTCCTCCTGGCGGACGGCGAGCCGCTGGGCGCGCTCGTAGCCCTCGGCGAAGGCGTCGACGACCTGCTGCACGGCGGCGAGCACGCGGTCGGCCGAGGCGGGGGCGGCGGGCCAGGCGGCGCGGGTGGCGGCGAGGTGGGCGCCCACCAGGGAGCGCAGGCCGAATCCGGCGTCGGCGGCCCGTTCTCCGAGCACGCGGCGTGATTCGAGTTCGTCGCGGGTCAGCCGGCGGCCGGTGACGGAGACGTCGGCCAGGATCCGGGCGTACCCGTCGAGATAGTCCCCGGGTATCGCGTGCTCCGCCATGTCATCCCCCGTGTCCTGACGCCCTGCTGACGCCTTCTTGGCGGCAGTCTGGCATGGAGAACCCGGTGAAGACTGCCGGGATCCGGCAATGCGGAGCCGGAACGTGCGGGGGCAGGATGTCCGCGGGGGAGCACACAGGATGATCCCGGTGCCGGATCCCGGCAGTTTTCCGGCACCGGGACCCGGCCCCCGCCGTGGCCGCCGCGGACGGCGGACGGAGCCGGTGACGAGACGGACGGGGAGGGGTGAGGGCGTGCGGACCTTTTTCGAGGTCGCCTCGGGATTTCCGACCATCCTGTTCACGGCCGCCCTGGTCGTGGTCGTGTGCTTCTGGCTGCTCGTCGCCGTCGGCGCGGCGGACCACCACGGCTTCGACACGGACGCCCACGTCGACGCCTGGGGGATGGGCGGCGTACCCGTCACGGTCGTCTTCTCGCTGTTGACGGCGTTCGGCTGGTTCACCAGCCTCTCCGCCACCGTCCTGCTGGATCCGCTCACCGCCCCGGGCCTGCCCCGCGCCCTGGTCCGGCTCGCCGTCCTGGTCGTGGCGCTGCTGGTCGCATGGGGCGTCACCCGGGTGCTCGTACGGCCGCTGCACCGCCTCCTGCGCGACGAACCCGGCCCGTCCCGGCAGGACTTCGTCGGACTGACCTGCACGATCCGCACCGGCCGGGTGGACGCGCGCTTCGGCCAGGCCGAGGTCACCGCGCCGGACGGCTCCACGGCCGTGGTCCAGGTCCGTCAGAGCGGCGGCGAAGACCTCACGAGCGGCAGCACGGGGCTGCTCTACGCCTACGACGAGGCCGGCGAGTTCTTCTGGGTCGCCTGCTACGACAGCGCGCTCGACCCGGGTGGCCACGCCGGCTGACCGCAGCACCACACCTTGCCGCACCTCACCTTCCGTATGTCTCAAGGACGTATCCCATGGATGCCATTTCCCTGGGCATCGGCGTGCTCGTCGCCGTTGTCCTCCTCATCGCGGTCACCCTGCTCCTGGTGGTCAGCCGGCTGTTCCGCAAGGTCGAGCAGGGCCGGGCCCTGATCATCTCCAAGACGAAGAAGGTGGACGTCACCTTCACCGGCGCGGTCGTGCTGCCCGTCCTGCACAAGGCCGAGTACATGGACATCTCGGTGAAGACCATCGAGATCCGGCGCACCGGCCGCGAGGGCCTGATCTGCCAGGACAACATCCGCGCCGACATCCACATCAGCTTCTTCGTCCGGGTCAACAAGACCGTCGAGGACGTCATCAAGGTCGCCCAGGCGATCGGCACCCAGACCGCCAGCGACCCCGCGGCCATCCAGAACTTCTTCGCCGCGAAGTTCTCCGAGGCCCTCAAGACGGTCGGCAAGCAGCTCGACTTCGTCGACCTGTACACCAAGCGGGAGGAGTTCCGCGACCGGATCATCCAGGTCATCGGCACCGACCTGAACGGCTACCACCTCGACGACGCGGCGATCGACTTCCTCGAGCAGACGCCGATGACCCAGCTCGACAGCCAGAACATCCTGGACGCCCAGGGCATCCGGAAGATCACCGAGCTGACGACGGTCGAGCACGTGCGCACCAACGAGTTCCAGCGCACCGAGGAGAAGGAGATCACCCGCCAGGACGTCGACGCCCGGGAGACCATCCTGGAACTGCAGCGCCGGCAGGCCGAGGCGGAGATCAGGCAGCGGCGCGAGGTCGAGACACTGCGCGCCAAGGAGGAGGCCGCGACCGCCAAGGTGCAGGAGGAGGAACGGCTCGGCGCGCAGGGCGCGTTCATCCGCACCGAGGAGCAGCTCGGCGTCCAGCGCGAGAACCAGGCCCGCGAGATCGCCGTCGCCCAGAAGAACCGCGAGCGGGTCATCGCCGTGGAGAACGAGCGGATCGAGAAGGACCGGCAACTGGAGGTCATCGGGCGGGAGCGGGAGACCCAGCTGACCCGGATCGCGGCCGAGAAGGAGGTCGAGGCCGAGAAGCGGGAGATCGCCGAGGTCGTCCGGGAGCGGGTGGCGGTGGACCGTACGGTCGCCGAGCAGGAGGAGTCCATCAAGAAGCTGCGGGCCGTGGAGGAGGCGGAACGGGAGCGGCAGGCCGTCGTCATCGCCGCCGAGGCCCAGGCGCAGGAGAAGCTGGTCAAGGACATCAAGGCCGCGGAGGCCGCCGAACAGGCCGCCACCCACCGCGCGGCCGAGGAACTCACCCTGGCGGACGCCCGGTTGAAGTGCGCCGACCTCGACGCGCGGGCCAAACTGCGCCTCGCCGAAGGCGTCCAGGCAGAGGTGGCCGCAGAGGGCCTCGCCGCCGTTCAGGTCCGCGGCAAGGAGGCCGAGGTCACCGAGAAGGCCGGCCGCGCCGAGGCCGCCGCCACCGAGGCCCGGATGCGCGCGGAGGCGGAGGGCGCACGCGAGAAGGCCCTCGCCGAGGCCACCGGCATCGGCGAGAAGCTCAAGGCGGAGGCGGCGGGCCTGACCGAGAAGGCCGCGGCGATGGCGGCCCTCGACGACGCCTCCCGCGGACACGAGGAGTACCGGCTGCGGCTGCAGGCGGAGAAGGAGATCCGGCTGGCCGGGCTCGACGTCCAGCGGCAGGTCGCCGAGGCGCAGGCGACCGTACTGGCGACCGGCCTGGAGAACGCCGACATCGACATCGTCGGCGGGGACTCCGTCTTCTTCGACCGGCTCGTCTCCTCCATCGCGCTCGGCAAGGGCGTGGACGGCTTCATCGAGCACTCCCGGACCGCGCAGGCGCTGTCCCGGCCCTGGCTGGACGGCACATCGAGCTTCACGGACGACCTCAGCCGCGTCCTCGGCTCGGTGTCGACGGCCGACGTGCAGAACGTGACCGTCTCCGCGCTGCTGATGAAGCTGATGAACGCCGGCGGAACCAACTCCGGGCAGTACCGGCAACTGCTCGACAAGGCAGACGAGTTGGGCCTTGCGGACGCATCGCTTGCCGCTCTCGACGGCAGCGCCGCCAGGGCCTGACCCGTCCACCCGTCCGGAGCCGCCGCACAGGGGACGGCGGCTCCGGACGCGTCTCCGACTTCCTGGAAGGGATGCCATGACCACCGGCCCGGACACCGGTAAGCACGACCGCCACGAGGGTGTCGACGCCGGTGCCTACGAGGTGCTGCGCGACCGGCTCGCCGCGCAGGCCGCGGAGCTCGGCCGCCGAGCCGAGGCGCTCAACGCCCGCCGCGGCGAGGAGTTCGGCTCGACACGTCTGGAGCTGACCGGCACCGAACGCCTGCGCACCGAGCACAGTGCGGTACCCCGGGACATCGTCGCCCTCGGTGACGTCCTCCTCTTCGGCCACAACGCCCCCCTCGGCTCCACACGGGAGGCGACGGCCGGCGACGTGTTCGCCCTGTACGACCGCGACCTCGCCCGGCTGCCCGAGGACGCGGTCCCGGGACTGCTCGACGACCCCGCTTTCGTACGGGAGTTCACGGCCCTGTACCGCTACTACCGCCAGGCCCGTCTGCTGCGCCTCCGGCACGTCGGCGGCAGACTGCTGGCCGTCTTCCGGACCGGCGAGACCACGGACGACATCCGCGTCCTGCGCTGGACGGTCTCCGACGACGGACGCCAGGCCGCCTTCCTCGACGCCCGGGGTGAGCGCGACCACGTCCTGCCGCCCTCCCACGACTTCGAGTGGACCGCGGCGACCCGTGAGGACCAGGTCCTCGGCCGCCACCCGCACGTGTCGATCACCGGCGAGGTCTTCGTCGCCACGGTCGGCGGCTTCCTCACGGTCAAGGCCGAGGACGACACCGAGACCGGGGAGGGGCTCTACGCCGAGCCGGTCGACGAGCCGCTCCAGTCGCTGGCCGACGCGGACATCGCCCATGCGCGCGTGGGCGCCCTGATCCTGCTGCGGATCCTCCCCTACAAGGAGGACACCCACCGTCACCTGGTCTTCAACACCCTCACCAAGACCGTCGTACGCCTGGACGGCATCGGACAGGCGTGCCGCCGGCTGCCCGACGGCCAGGGCATCGTCTTCCCCGGCGGCTACTGCCTGGCGACCGGCGCGCACAAGACCTTCGACGGCATCGGCACCAGCGACCTGGAGTACGAGCAGGTCACCCGCTCGCCCAACGGGGAGGACGTCCTCTTCGCGTTCCGCGCGCAGACGGAAGGCCGCAGCCTGCTCCTGCCGTACAACATGATCCGTAAGGAGATCGCCACCCCGCTGTCCTGCCGGGGCTGGGCGCTCTTCGAGGACGGCACGCTCATGGCGCTGCGCGGGACCCCCGGGGGAAGCTCCGCCGAGCCGGCCCGCGTCCACCCGCTTCAGGTGTGGCGCTCGCCGTACGTCTCGGACACCCGCGCCGCCGCCCGCGGAACCGGCACCGGCCCGCTCGCCCGCGTCGGCAACGCCGACCTCGTGCGCGGCATCTCCGACTGTCTGTCGATCACGGCCGCCGTGGCCGAGACGACGACCCCGACGACCAAGGTGTACGAGGCGCTGGCCGCCGCCTGTGTCCGGGCGACGGACGCGTACCACTGGCTGGCCGACCCCGAACTCGGAGACCTGAACGGGCCGTTGGAGCAGGTGCGGGGCACGGCCGAGCAGGTGCTGACCGAATTCGGGACCGTCCAGACCCTCACCCGCCAGGCCGCCGACGCGCTGGACGCGGCCGCCGTGCGGATCGCGGCCGTCGTACGCCGGCTGCGCGGCGAGGCCCCGCGCGAGGCCGCCGCCTGGGTCGCCGGGCTGAGCGAACTCCGCCGCGCCCAGGGCCATCTGCTGACGCTCAAGGAGATGCGGTACGCGGACACCGCCCGTATCGACGAGCTGGCGGCGCGGACCGCTCAGGACCTGACCTCGTTCGGCCGGCGTGCGGTCACCTTCCTGGCCCGTGAGGACGCCTTCGCGGCCCAGCACCGACAGGTCGAACAACTCGTCGCGGATGCCGGGGAGGTCGCCACGGTCGCCGAGTGCGCCCCCGTGGCGGCCCGCGTCGACGAGCTGGCGGACGGACTGCGCACGGTCACCGAGGTCGTCGCCGCACTCGACGTCGGGGACGCCACGGTGCGTACCTCGGTCCTGGAGCGCATCGCCGAGGTACTGGGCGCGACCAACCGCGTCCGCGCCACGCTCGACGGCCGTCGCCGCACACTTCTCGACCGGGAGGGGCGGGCGGAGTTCGCCGCCGAGGTGGCGCTGCTGGGCCAGGCGGTCACGGGCGCGCTGGCGGTGACGGACACCCCGGTGGCCTGCGACGACCAACTGGCGCTGCTCCTGGTGCGGTTGGAGAACCTGGAATCCCGCTTCACGGACTTCGACGACTTCCTGGACCAGCTTGCGGACAAGCGCACCGAGGTCCAGGAGGCGTTCGCCGCCCGCAAGCAGAACCTCGCCGACGCCCGCGCCCGCCGCGCGGAACGGCTCGCCGCCTCCGCGGGGCGGGTCCTGGAGACCGTCGCCCGCCGTTCGGCCCAGGCCGCCGACACCGAGGCGGTCGCCACGTACTTCGCGTCGGACCCGATGGTGTCCAGACTCCGCAGCATCGTCGGCGACCTGCGCGAACTCGGTGACCAGGCAAGGGCGGAGGAGCTGGAGGGCAGACTGAAGGCCGCTCGACAGGAGGCGTCCCGCGCCCTGCGCGACCGCACCGACCTGTACGGCGACAACGGCCGCACCCTCCGCCTGGGCCGCCACCGATTCGCGGTGCACACCCAGCCCCCCGACCTCACTCTGGTCCCGCACGGCGACACCCTCGCCTTCGCACTCACCGGCACCGACTACCGCGCACCGGTCACCGACCCCGCCTTCGCGGCCACCCGCCCGTACTGGGACCGCACGCTGCCGTCCGAGTCACCGGAGGTCTACCGGGCCGAACACCTGGCCGCCCGCCTGCTGGAGGAACACGGCCCGGCAGTTCTCGCCGAGTCGGACCTGCCCGAACTCGTGCGCCGGGCGGCCGAGGAGGCGTACGACGAGGGTTACGAGCGTGGCGTGCACGACCACGACACCACCGCGATCCTCACGGCGCTGCTGCGCCTTGAGCAGGGCGCAGGTCCGCTGCGGCACGAGCCCTCCGCCCGCGCCGCAGCCCAGCTCTTCTGGGCCCACGAGCTGTCCCCCGAGGCCCGCGCGGTCCTCGCCCGCCGCGCGGTGTCACTCGCCCGCGCCCGCGACACCTTCGGCCTCACCCCCGCGATCGCCGACTTCCGGACCGAGCTCGCGGCACACGTGGGTGAGGCGGCCGCCCGGTACCTCTTCGAGGAACTGACCACAGGCCCCGACGGCTTCGTCGTCACCGCGGCCACCCGCACGCTCCTCGACAAGTTCCGCCGCACGGTCGGCACGCCGGCCTACGACGACGATCTCGCCGCCGTCCAGGACCTGGACGCGCGCCGCCAGCTGGCCGAGGCGTGGCTGTCCTCGTACGCCGCCTCCACCGGCACCCCCGGTGACCTGGACGAAGCGGTCGCCGTGGAGCTCTGCCCCGGCCTGCCGCGCTACGACAGTGACGCGCCGCTGACCGGGACGGTCGAGGGCCTGCTGGGCACGCACCCGCGCATCACCGACGGGCGCCTGACGCTGCGGATCGATGAATTCCTGTCCCGTACACGGAGGTTCGGGCAGCAGGACGCCCCCGCCTTCCGCGCCTACCAGCGCCGGCGCAGCACGCTCGCCGCCGCCGAACGCTCCCGACTGCGCCTGGACGAGCACCGCCCGCGGGTGATGTCCGCGTTCGTCCGCAACCGCCTCATCGACGAGGTGTACCTGCCGCTGATCGGCGACAACCTCGCCAAGCAGCTCGGCACGACCGGTGCGGACAAGCGCACCGACACCGGCGGCCTGCTCCTGCTCATCTCCCCGCCCGGCTACGGCAAGACGACCCTCGTGGAGTACGTCGCCGACCGGCTCGGCCTCCTCCTGGTCAAGGTCAGCGGCCCCGCGCTCGGTTCCGCGGTCACCTCGCTGGATCCTGCCGAGGCCCCGAACGCCACTGCCCGCCAGGAGGTCGAGAAGATCAACTTCGCGCTGGCAGCGGGCAACAACGCTCTCCTGTACCTGGACGACATCCAGCACACCTCACCGGAACTGCTGCAGAGGTTCATCCCGCTGTGCGACGCCACGCGCCGCGTCGAGGGCGTGTGGGACGGCGAGCCGCGCACCTACGACCTGCGCGGCAAGCGCTTCGCCGTCTGCATGGCGGGCAACCCCTACACCGAGTCCGGCGGCCGGTTCCGCCTGCCCGACATGCTGGCCAACCGCGCCGACGTCTGGAACCTCGGCGACGTCCTGACCGGCAAGGAGGACGCCTTCGCCCTCAGCTTCGTCGAGAACGCGCTCACGGCGAACCCGGTCCTGGCCCCGCTGGCCGGCCGCGAACGCACCGACCTGGACCTGCTGCTCCGGCTCGCCGCGGGTGACCCGGCGGCCCACGCCGACCGGCTCACCCACCCCTACCCGTCCGCCGAGCTGGAGCGGATCCTCGCTGTCCTGCGCCACCTGGTCACGGCCCGCGACACAGTGCTCGCCGTGAACGCGGCGTACCTCGCCTCCGCGGCCCAGGCGGACGCCACCCGCACCGAGCCGCCCTTCCGGCTCCAGGGCTCCTACCGCAACCTGAACAAGATCGCCCAACGGATCCAGCCCGTCATGAACGACGCCGAGCTCGCCGCCGTCATCGACGACCACTACACGGCCGAGGCCCAGACCCTGACGTCGGGCGCGGAGGCGTGCCTGCTCAAGCTCGCCGAACTGCGCGGCACCCTCACGCCCGAACAGGGCACCCGCTGGGCCGAGTTGAAAGCCGCTCACGTCCGCGCCCAGACCCTCGGCGGCCCGGACGCCGACCCCCTCGTACGGGCCGTCGCCGCGCTCGGCCTCCTCGCCGAGCGAGTCGCCGCGGTGGAGTCCGCGATCATGCGCGCCGCCGATCCGGGACACGCCTCCGCCCGACCCACGGAACGGAGTGAGGTGCGACCGGTCGAACGGTGACCACCACGCACGACCGCGCAGGGCGCTCCGGTCCATGTCCGATAGCGTCCGTTCCATGATCGACCTCGACACGCTCGTCCGTCTCTGCCCGCCGCCCGCCACTCCGCCACCCGCGGTGGACTGGGCGCGGGCCGAGCGCGCCCTCGGGGCGGCTCTGCCCGCCGACTACAAGCAGCTCGTCGAGACGTACGGCGGTGGCCTCTTCGACGAGACGATCTGGCTGCTCGCCCCCGACTCCGCCCACCCCGACTGCGATCTGCACGCGCAGGCGAGGGAGCGGGACGAGATCCTGGCCGACCTGTGGGAGTTCGAGGAGAAGCCCGCCGCCCTGCTGGAACCGGGGGCGAGGGTCCTGCCGTGGGCCTACGAGGAAGGATCGGGCGCTTTCCTGTACTGGCTGGCGCGGCCCGGTCAGCACCCCGACGAGTGGACCGTGCTCTACAACGAGGGGCGCGGCCCCCTGTGGGAGCGGCACGACATGGGCTGCGTCGCCTTCCTGCTGGCGGTGCTCACCGGAACAGCGGAAACGGCGTACTTCGGTCACCTCTACGAGGTGCTCAAGCCGACGGAGCACGGGTTCACGGCGGCCGACCGGATCCTTGGAGAGGCCGGGCCGTGACCACGCGATGCGGGTGGCCCTCGTATTCTCATGGCCGGCCCCGGGAAGCGTCAGCCGGCCGCGATCGCCTTCTCGGCGGCCGTCTTGATCCGGGTGCCGAAGTCGGGGGCGTCCTTGCGGGCGGCGGCCAGCGCCAGGCCGACCAGGAGCTTGCCCAGGCCGTGACCTTCCAGGACGTTGAAGATCTGGACCCGGGTCCGGCCGTCGGCCAGGGCCTCCAGGTCGTAGCCGCCTTCACGTACCGTCACGCTGTTCTTGGACACCTCGGTCCAGCGGATCCTCACCGGTGCTTCGAGCTCGGTGATGCGGAACTCCCGCGCGGTCTTCATACCGGCGTCCTTGACGGTGCTCCGGAAGACCGTGCCGACAGCGGTCGGGGTCTCCGGAATCCTCTCGATCCTGAGGACCCGCGGGCTGAACTGAGGGTCGTTGCGCCCGTCGGCGAGGTAGGCGAACACCTCCCGCACCGGACGGTCGACCTCCACCACGGCTTTGAACTCTCCGGACATGGGCACTCCTCATCGGTCGGGCCGTAACGGGGACGCGCCTTTCCTCGCCGGACGGGTGACGGACCCCGCGGTGGCTCGCACACGTCCGCGGCCTGGCCGGCGTACGGCCCGGGCCGTGGGGCCCCTCTGCCATGGAGCCACCGTGACCCTACGGGAGGACCGGACAGCACGCGAGACGAACGGTGACCGCGGCGGCGTCCCGACCGGGAGGGCCGGGCCGGAACGTGCATCCGGCCAGGGGAACACGGCGGAAGTTCTTCGGCCGGGGGATCACGGCGGAAGTTCTTCGTACACACAGTCCTGGAGGTATCCGTGGCCCGTCGCCATCGTCTGATCCGAGTCAGTCCGAGTGCCGTGTGGGATGTCCTCGCCGACGGGCACCGCTACGCGGAGTGGGTCGTGGGCACCTCGCACTCCGAGCCGGTCCGCGGCCAGTGGCCGCACAAGGACGCGGCGATCCGTTTCCAGGTCCGGCTCGGCCCGCTGCACCTGTCCAACGAGACGGTCGTACGCCACTGCGAGGAAGGCGTCGGCCTGGAGCTGGAGGCCCACGCCGGGGTGCTGGGCACGGCCCGTATCGCCATCGAGCTGCGGCCGTGGGGCGAGCACTGCCTGGTCATCGTGGACGAACACCCGCTCCAGGGGGCCGGGGGCCGACTCCACAACGTCGGCTTCGACGCACTGATCCAGCTGCGTCACCGCACCATGCTCGCCCGCCTGGCCAAGCTGTGCGAGAGCCCGGCCCGGGACGTCCGCGACACCCCGCACCCGGCCCCGGCCCCGGTCGGCTCGGCGGCACCGGGCGTCGAGCGAGCCGGCCATGCCTGACGCCGTGGTGATCGGCGCGGGCCCCAACGGCCTGGTCGCCGCGAACCTCCTGGCGGACGCCGGATGGAGCGTCGAGGTACTGGAGGAACAGCCCGAGCCCGGCGGCGCGGTGCGCCACGACCGGGGCGTCGATCCCGCCTTCGTCAATGATCTCTTCAGCGCCTTCTACCCCCTCGCGGCCGCCTCCCCGATCCTGGCCGCACTGCGCCTGGAGGACCACGGACTGCGATGGGGCCACGCTCCGAGCGTGCTCGCCCACCCCCTCACCGACGGCAGCTGCGCCCTCCTGGACCGCGACCTCGACACCACGGCCGCGTCCCTCGACGCCTTCGCGCCGGGCGACGGCGACGCCTGGCGGCGGCTGCACGGCGTCTGGGAGTCCCTGCGCCCCGACCTCGTGGACGCCCTGTTCACCCCCTTCCCACCGGTCCGCGCGGCGGCCCGGCTGGTGCGGCGGCTGCGGGTCGCGGGCGGACTGCGCCTGGCCCGGACCCTGGTCCTTCCGGTACGGCGGCTGGGGGAGGAGGAGTTCGGCGGACAGGGCGGCCGTCTCCTGCTGGCCGGCAACGCCCTGCACGCCGACCTCGCCCCCGAGTCCGCGGGCAGCGGCGGCTTCGGCTGGCTGATGGCCATGCTGGGGCAGTCGTACGGCTTCCCCGTCCCCGTCGGCGGCTCCGGCGCCCTGACCCAGGCCCTGGCCCGCCGGCTCGAGAGCCGGGGCGGGCGCATCCGCTGCGGGCAGCGCGTCGAGGAGGTCGTGGTCCGCGGCGGCCGGGCCGTCGGCGTGCGGACGGCGGCGGGCGACGCCGTACCGGCCCGCCGGGCGGTGCTGGCGAACGTGTCGGTGCCCGCGCTGTACGGCCGTCTCCTGGACCCCGAGCACCTGCCCGCGCAGCTCCTGGAGGACCTGCGCCGGTTCCAGTGGGACTTCGCCACCTTCAAGGTTGACTGGGCGCTCGACGGCCCGGTGCCCTGGCGGGCCGAGCAGGCGTCCCGGGCGGGCACCGTCCATCTGGCCGACGGCGTCGACGAGCTCACGCGCTTCGCGGCGCAGCTCGCCATGCGGCAGGTCCCGGACCGGCCCTTCCTGCTGTTCGGGCAGATGACCACCGCCGACGCCACCCGCTCCCCGCAGGGCACGGAGTCGGCCTGGGCCTACACCCACGTCCCCCACCAGATCGGCGCGGACGCCGCCGACGAGGGCATCACCGGCCAGTGGGACACCAAGGACCAGGAACTCATGGCCGACCGGGTCGAACGCCAGGTGGAGCGGTTCGCGCCCGGCTTCCGGGCCCTGATCCGCGCCCGCCGCATCCTGGCGCCCCCGACCCTCCAGGCCATGGACGCCAACCTGAGCGGCGGTGCCATCAACGGCGGCACGACCGCCCTCCACCAGCAGCTCGTCTTCCGCCCCGTGCCCGGCACCGGACGCCCCGAGACCCCGGTCCCCGGGCTCTTCCTGGCCTCCTCCGGCGCCCACCCGGGCGGCGGCGTGCACGGCGCACCGGGCGCCAACGCGGCACGCGCCGCCCTGCACCGCCACCGGCCCCCCGGTCTCGCCCGCGCCCAACGACTCCTGACGCGCCGCGACCGCACCGGAAGCAGGCGCTGAACCGTGGCGCCGCCCGCCGGGGCGGCCGTACCCGTCGACTTCGCCCCAGGTCCGTGTGTGACCGGTTCCTGGGGCGAAACTGCCGGATGCCTCACCGCACGGCGGTGCCGGCTGTGGTGTCGGTCAGGAGCGCCGGGTGCGGCGGGCGGCGAAGAGGGCGCCGGCCCCGAGGGCGATCACCAAGGCCGCGCCGCCCGCTATGGGGCCGACTGGCGCGCTGGAACCGGTCTCGGCCAGCGGCGGGGTGCTGTCGCTCGGCGAGGGAGCGGGAGCGGTCGGAGGCGTCGACTCCAGCGGAGGGACGTCCGGGGTGGTGGGCGGAGTGCTGGAGGCCGGCGGCGGGGTCGTGGACGTGGCCGGCGGAGTCGACTCGTCCGCGGGCGGCGGGCTGCTCGGGCTGCTCGGGCTGTCCGGAGTGGACGGGGAGGGCGGGGGAGTGGGGGAGTTCGGCTGCTCGGGGGTGCACGGCTTGTCGCCGCCGTTCCACGCGGCGATCAGGTGGTAGGGCGTGACGACGTTGTCGGGCTGGTAGGGCGCGGGCCCGTGGCCGTCTCCCGATCCGCCGTCGTAGATGACGTCGTCGCCGTACAGGTCGATCTGCCCGTAGCAGTCCGGCGTCTTCACCGTGAGCTTCTGCCAGGTCCGCTGGGCGTCGTCGCCGTCGGGGAGGTCCGCGGCGCCGAGGTAGACCGTGGCGTGGTCCACGAGGGTCTGGAGGCCGGAGGTGTACCAGTTCGGTCCCTCGGTCGTGTACTCGGCCAGCGAGACCGGGTACGTGCAGCCCTCACCGACCTTCTGACCCGGAGCCAGCCGCACCTCGACGGTGCCGGGGGCGGCGGACAACTGGTGGAAGCCGCCCTGTGAGGTCCAGTCGGCATCCGGCTTTCCGGCGGCGTCGACTAGGCGGTACTGGACCGTGGCCGCCTGGCAGCCGCCCGCGGGCGTCGCGCCGGCGGTGGTGGCCCCGAACAGGGGAGTCGCGATGGCGAGGAAGGCGGTCGCGGCGACGGCGGCCGACGTTCTGGAGCGTGAAAGGCGCGTCAAGATATGCCCTAGCGGAAGAGAGTGTGTGGGAGGTGGCAGGACGCGAGCGGCCGCGGTGGGCGGAATGTGGAAATGCGAGCCGTGGCGGAGCCACTCACGTCACTTCGCTCGCTTCGCTTACAGCGAGCGAGCCGCATTCTTGTCTCTCTTCACAACTCCCGTCAATCCTTCACGAGTTCAGCACGCGAAGGCGTCCTGGCTTGCGTGTTCTGCCCCGTTTTCGCAGGTCCGGCGGAGGACGGCGACCCGTCAGGCCGTTTCCGGCGGGGGTGGCGGCGGCCAGCCGATGTCGCCCTCGATCATGCGTCGGGCGAAGTCCTGGGCCTCTGCGATGAACTCGGCGTGGCGGGTGGCGCGTTCGGTGCGGAAATCGCGATCGGCGCGTTCTTTGTCCAATTCGGCGGCGCTGTCGGAATCGGTGTCGGAGCCGCCCCGGTCGTCGTCGAGTTCCTCCGTGTCGATGTGGGTGAGGAATGCGGCCAATGCGGGCGGAGTCGTACGGGCGGACGCGAGTTCCTGCCGGACGTCGGCGGGGAGTCCGCTGGTGTACCGCGCGCCGTGGTACTCGTCGACGATGCCGAGGTGGACGGCGTCGAGACTGGGGAACGACTCCTGGTCCAGCAATCGCGCCGGCAGGGGTGTCGCGTGTCCGCGTGCGCGGGCGTTCCAGCAGTCCTGTTCCAGGTCGAGTTCGAGCAGGCGCGGGACCGCCCCGGACGAGGCCAGTGCGTCCAGTCCTTCGTCGGTCAGGAGGTTGTCATGCAGGTCCAGTTCCCACAGCTGCGGCAGCACGGGCCAGGAGGCGAGCGCTCTCGCGCCGCGTGAGCCGACGCTGTTGTAGGCCAGGGACACGCTGTGGAGACAGGGGGCCGAGACGGTGGCCGCGAGGGCTTCGACGTCCTCGTCGCCGAGTCCGCAGTCGGCGGCGTCGACCGTGCGCAGGGTGCGCCAGAGCGGGGCGTCGCGCAGGTGCGCGGGCCAGCCGCCGACCGGATTGCAGGCCAGGCCGAGGCTGTCCAGCCGGTGCAGCGCCTCGGACGTCAGCAACGCGGTGAGCCCGTCCACGCTCAGTCCGGTGGCCGCCATGTTCAGGTGGGCCAGCGTGCCGGCAGTGGGCGACGAGGCCCAGGCCGCGGCGCCCGCGTCGCCGACCGGTTGGACATCGGGCCGCCCGTAATACGGCGACCCGCTTTTCCGGCCGCTCAGATCGAGGTGTTCCAGGACGGGCATCCGGACGTCGGCGGCCAGCTGCTGGGCCCCCTTCGCGCCGAGGCGGTTACGGCTCAGATCGAGGTGACGCAGGCGCGGGAAGGCGCCGACACCGGCGAAGGCCGCAGCCGTGATGTCCGTGGCGACGAGATCGGCGAGCTTCAGCTTCTCCACGCGGTCGGGATCGAGGCTTTCGAGGACGCCCGCGATGACCGCGTCGCCGACCGGCAGCAGTTCGAGGGTCAGCTCGGTCAGCTGCCGAAGCACACCGCTGCCGATCACGGCGTCGATACCGCGGGCACCGAGTCCCTCCCGGCCGAGTCCCATTGCCGTGCCCCGCACGGTCAGACCGCGCAGGCTCGCCAGGTCGGCGCGCGCGAAGAACGCCTCGCACGCCTCGTCGTCCTGATCGATGACGTTGCCGAAGTACGGCTTCCACAGCGGCTGGCGTCCGTTCTTGCCACAGCGGAAGCCGATCGCCAGCCGTTCGAGCCCGGCGAGTTCCGCACAGCCCGCGAGGTCCTTCGCCTCGTCGAGATCGCACACGAGGACGTCCGCGGACCGCAGGTGTGGCACAAGCCCGGAGCGCATCAGATGGACCAGGTCGGGCGCCCGCAGCCCCGCGTGCCGCAAGCGCCACGGCTGCTGCTCGCCGTGCGGGCGGAACGGCGGCTTCTCGAAATGCCACATGTCCTCGCGGACGTCGACCAGGTCCAGCGACTCGAACCGCGCGAGAGAGCCATGGCCGGCGAGTCTCGTCAGCAACTCGCCGTCCCTGTCGGTGAGACCGGCGACCTGGATCGACCTCAGCGCCTCCCAGTGCTCCATCGTCTCGACCAGAGCGGCGAGTTGGTCCCTCGCGAACCAGCCGAGTCCGAGGTGGGTGACACCGCCCACTTCGGACCGGGACCGCGGATCGGGGAGAACGGGATCGACGATGCCGATGCGCGGCGACCGCAACGCCAGGGACCGTACGAGCTCCCAAGTCGGCTTGGTGTGACCGGCCTCCAGTGCGGCGAGCCAGGACGACGGCGCCTCCCGCACCCGATCCGGCCACGAGGCCAGCCGCTCGTCGCACAGGGAGACGAGCCGCTCGGGGCAGCCCGCACGGACGAGTGCGGCACACAGAGCGCGAAACGCGAGCTTGCCCGGCGGTCCGTCGAGGATGCGTTGGATCTCGGAGTCGTAGTCGATCACCGGCATAACGTACGACAACTCGGCGCGGCGTCCGTGCCGTCCCCTCCGTTCGTCAGCGTCGAGCAGGGGGTTCTCGGTGATGTGGCGGACCAGGGCGGCGAACTCGGCCGGTCGCCGAGGCGTGCGGGGTGCGGGACCGGCTCAGCGAGGGAGTCGCGGGTCAGCGGATGGCGGACCGGCAGGCTGGGCGAGTTCCCGGGCGGCGGGGAGGGCGAGGGCGGCCACCCCGCCCTTGGACGCGGGGTAGGCGGCCTGGCCGATCCGGCCGTAGTAGGCGGCGA
Organism: Streptomyces sp. NPDC001668; assembly: GCF_042893155.1. Classification (NCBI taxonomy): domain Bacteria; kingdom Bacillati; phylum Actinomycetota; class Actinomycetes; order Kitasatosporales; family Streptomycetaceae; genus Streptomyces; species Streptomyces sp. NPDC001668. The sequence continues at coordinate 296,953 of NZ_JBIAUQ010000002.1, read as the reverse complement.
CCGAAGAGGTGGCGACGAGGACCCCGCGCTCGCCGTCCACGGGCCAGGACTCGGCGATGCGCCGGGCGGCGAGCCGGAGGACGGTGAAGGTGCCGACGAGGTTGACCTGGACCACGCGGGCGAAGGCGTCCAGGTTCAGGGGACCGCTGCGGGAGAGCATGCGGCCGGGTGTCCCCACGCCCGCGCAGCTGACCGCGACGCGCAGGGGGCCCAGCTCGCTCGCCGCGTCCACCGCGGCCTGCGCGGTGTCGGGGTCGGTGACGTCGCAGGGAACGAAGCGGACGCGGGGGCCGGTGCCCGAGAGCTCCCTGGCGACGACGGCTCCCGGTGAGGAGGACAGGTCGGCGATGACCGCATGGGCGCCCGCGTCCCGCAGCGTGGTGGCGGTGGCGCGGCCGAGCCCGCCGGCACCGCCGGTGACCAGGGCGGCGGATCCGGTGAGTTTCATGCCTGGGGATCCTCGATCGCGGTACGCAGGACGTGGTGGGAGGGTTGGGCGCGGCCGCGGACCAGGTCGCGGCTGATGACGAGGCGCTGGATCTGGTTGGTGCCCTCGAAGATCTGCATGACCTTGGCCTCACGCATGTAGCGCTCGACGGGGAAGTCCCGGGTGTAGCCCGCGCCGCCGAAGACCTGGACGGCGTCGGTGGTGACCCGCATCGCCGCCTCGGTGGCGACGAGTTTGGCGATGCTGGCCTGTCGGCCGTACGGCAGTCCGGCGTCCTTGCGCCGGGCCGCCGCCAGCATGGTGGCCCGGGCGGAGTCCACGGCGGCCTCCATGTCGGCGAGCAGGAACGCGACTCCCTGGTGACCGGCGATCGGCTGCCCGAAGGTCTCCCGCTGTTTCGCGTACGCGAGCGCGTCGCTGAGGGCGCCCTGGGCCAGGCCGACGGCGACGGCCGCGATGCCGAGCCGCCCCGCGTCCAGCCCGGCGAGGGCGATCGGCAGGCCCTGCCCCTCGTCACCGAGACGCCGGTCCTCGGGGACCCGCACGTCGTCGAACCGCACGGTCGCCGTGGCCGATCCGGTCAGCCCCATCTTGCGCTCGGACGGGTCGGCGGACAGACCGGGCGAGGCGCCGGGGACGAGGAAACAGGAGACACCACGGCTGCGGTCGTCGGAGGTGCGGGCCATCACCTGGTAGAAGTCCGCGTGGCCGCCGTGGGTCGTCCACGCCTTCTCGCCCCGCAGGACGTAGGCGTCGCCGTCCCGCCGGGCACGGGTGCGCATCGCGGCCGGGTCGGAGCCGGCGTGCGACTCCGACAGGCAGTAGGCGCCGAGCAGTTCACCGCCGAGCAGGTCGGGCAGCCACTTCTCGCGCTGCTCCTCGGTGCCGTACTCGGCCAAGGCGAAACAGGACAGCGTGTGCACGCTCAGCCCGACGCCCACGCTCGCCCAGCGGGCCGAGATCTCCTCGACGACCTGGAGGTAGACCTCGTACGGCTGGGCGCTGCCCCCGTACTGCTCGGGAAAGGGGAGGCTGAGCAGCCCGGCCCGGCCGAGGGTGCGGAAGACGTCCCGCGGGAAGCGTTCGGCCCGCTCGTCGGCGGAGGCCCGGGGCGCGAGGGCGCCGTCGGCGATCTCCCGGGTCAGGTCGAGGAGTTCGGCCGCCTCCTGGGTGGGCAGCAGGCGGGACACTTGCGCGGTCATGAGCTCGTCTCTCGGGTCGGGGCGTCCGGCGTCCGGCCGGTGGTCTGCGCGCGCTGCCGGCGCAGCAGGAAGCGCTGTGTCTTCCCGCTGGGCGTCTTGGGCAGCTGGTCGGTGAAGTGCACCGCCCGCGGGTAGGCGTGCGCGGCGAACCTCCGCTTGACGAGTTGCTGAAGCTCCGTCACCAGGTCGTCGCCGGCCGGTGTCCCGGGGCGCAGCACGACGAACGCCTCCAGCACCTCGCCGCGCAGGGCGTCGGGGACGCCGATGACGGCCGCCTCCAGCACGCTGTCGTGTTGGACGAGCACGCTCTCGACGTCGAAGGGGCCTATGCGGTACCCGGCCATGATGATCACGTCGTCGTCGCGGGAGGAGAAGAAGAAGCAGCCGTTCTCGTCCCTGAGCCCGGCGTCCCCGGTGAGGTACCAGCGGCCGTCGGCGGTGAACCGCTCGGCGGTCTTCTCCGGCGCTCCCGCGTAGCCGGTGAACCACAGCAGCGGGCTGTCCGGCACGCTGAGGGCCACCCGGCCGAGGGTGCCGGGCGGGGCGGGTTCGTCCCGCTCCTCGTACAGCACCTCGGCGGACCAGCCGGGCAGCGGCCGGCCCATGGAGCCTGGCGGCACCGGTGTCCGGACGGCGTCGGCCCAGCCGGCGGCGACGACCATGCCGTGCTCGGTCTGCCCGTAGTGGTCGCGTACGGCCACGCCGAGGGCCTGCTCCGACCAGGCCACGACCTCCGGGGTGAGCGGCTCTCCGGCGGAGGAGGCCCGCCGCAGCCGCAGCCCGTCGGGGACCGGGTCGGACGCGGCCCGCAGGCTGCGGTAGACGGTCGGCGCGGCCGTGAAGTTGGTGACCCCGAAAGCGGCCATGACCTGCCAGGTCAGCGCGGGACTGAAACCGGCGTGCAGCAGCAGGCTGCGGCGTCCGGCCGCGAGCGGTCCGAGGATCGCGTAGTAGAGGCCGTACGCCCATCCGGGGTCGGCGGCGTTCCAGAACACGTCGTCCTCGCGCACGTCGAGGCCGAACTCCAGGTACGCCTGGAACGACGCCAGCGCCCGGACCGGCACCGGGACGCCCTTGGGGGCGCCGGTGGTGCCCGAGGTGAACAGCAGGACCAGTGGAGCGTCCGGGCCCGTGGCGACCGGGCGGCCCTGCGGCTCGTCACCGGAGTATCGGGAGAGCACGTCGCCGAAGGACAGTTCCGCGGCCTCGGGGGCACCCCCGGCGATTACGGTCACCCAGGACCGCTCGGCGGGCATGTCCTCGCCGGGCGCCAGCTTGCCCCGCTGGTCCGCGTCGACCACGACGGCCTTCGCCCCGCTCGCGCCGAGCCGCAGGGCCACGGCGGACGGCGCGAAGGCGGTGAACAGCGGTACGTGCACGGCTCCGCGGCGCCAGATGCCAAGCAGGGCCACCACCAGGTCGGCGGACTTGGCCATCAGGGTGGCGACCGCGTCGCCGGGCCCGATCCCCAGGTCGGCGAGGGCGGCGGCGAAACGGGCCGAGTCGCGTCGCAGGTCCCCGTACGTGAGATGCGTGGCCGTCAGGTCCTTCTCGACCACCGTGAAGGCCACCGCGTCCGCGGGATGCCGGTCGCAGAGCAGCTGAGCGGCACAGGCGTCGGGGGCACCGAACAGGCCGAGCAACTCCCGCACCCGGTCTTCCGACGGCCCGCCGACGGTCGCGGTCACCACCGAAGCCGATGGATCGTTCATGGTCACGGCATCCCCTCTTCGATTCCGCCGCTGCTCTATGGCGGGAGTGTTACGGCGGTTTATGCTCCGCATCACGATGACGGCGGACTACCCCCGGAAAGGGGTACGGGTGATGCACTCCCCTCCCGACGCCCTTCTGCGGCCCGATGACGGCGACGCGCTCCGGCAGGTGCTCCGCCAGGCCCACGACCGCTTCGGCATTCCCGTCCTGTTCGGCGGGCAGGTGGAGAACGCACAGCTCAACCTGTCGCAGTACGTCGGCGTGCGGACGGCGGGCCTGCGCGGTCTCAGGGTGCGTGCCGAGGCCGGTCTCGGCGGCCGGGTCCTCACCACCGGGCGGCCGGCCGGGGTGACCGACTACAGGTCGGCCCGCTCGATCACGCACGACTACGACCGCCCCGTGCTGACGGAGGGCATCCGCTCCGTCGTCGCCGTGCCCGTCGTGGTGGCGGGTACGGTGCGCGCGGTGCTCTACGGCGCCAGCCGCGGCCCCGCCCCGCTCGGGGACCGGGCGGCCGACGCGGTCGCCGACGCCTCCCGGCGACTGGCCGCCGAGCTGGCCATCCGCGACGAGGTCGACAACCGCCTGCGCCTGCTGGACGCCGCGCAGAGCCGCGCCGACGGCGGGCGGGCGGGAGTGCCGTTGGAGGAAGTCCGCGAGGTGCACGCCGAGTTGCGGCGGCTTGCCCAGCAGGTGCCCGACGGTGACCTGCGCGGCCGGCTGCTCGACGTGGCCGGCCGGCTCGCCCAGCCGTCCGCGGCCCCCGCGGAGCCGGGCCCGGGCCTGGCGCCCCGGGAGCTCGACGTGCTGGCGCAGGTGGCGCTGGGGTGCAGCAACGCCGAAGCCGGTCGCAGGTTGTCGCTGCTGCCCGAAACGGTCAAGGCGTATCTGCGCAGCGCGATGCGCAAGCTGGGAGCGAGCACCCGCTTCGAGGCGGTGGTCGCCGCACGGCGACAGGGTCTGCTGCCCTAGGTTCCGCCCCCATCCCCGGGCAACCGACCGCCACGGCGTCGGGCGGTCTCGCACGCCTGCCCACTTGCCGCCTGGAAACCGATCGGTATACGGTGGTGAAAACCGATCGGTTTCCATCTTGGAGTCGGACCATGACCACGCACACCACCTCGTCCATCTTCGTCATCGGCGGCACAGGGGCCCAGGGAATGCCCGTCGTCCGCGCTCTTGTCGAGGACAAGAAGTACTCCGTCAAAGTCCTCACCCGGGACGCGACTTCACCCCGGGCGCAGGAACTCCTCGCGCTCGGCAACGTCACCCTTCTCGAAGGATCCTTCGCCGACGAGGACGTACTGCGTGAGGGATTCCGCGACTGCGACGGGGCCTTCGTCAATATCGACGGGTTCAACACGGGTGAGAAGACGGAGACCTACTGGGCCATCCGCACCTATGAGCTGGCGATCGAAGCGGGGATCAAGTTCTTCGTCTACGGAAACCTCGACTACGCCCTCAAGAAGGCGGGCTACGACTCCCGTTTCCGTACCGGCCATTACGACGGCAAGGGCCGCATGGCTGAATGGGTGCTGTTCCAGAACGAGAAGAACAGCGACCGGATGGGAGCGGCGGTCTTCACCTCGGGCCCCTACATCGAGATGGTGATCTCACCGCTCACACCCATGACGCCCGCCATCGAGGACGGTGTCGTCACCTGGCGCGTCCCGCTCGGCGAGGGAGCCGTCCCGCACGTGGCCCTCGAAGACTGCGGATTCTATGTGCGCTGGCTCTTCGACCACCCGGAACGGGCCAACGGCATGGACCTCGAAGTCGCCATCGAGCACATGACCTACGCCGACATGGCCGCGGCCTTCGAGAAGGTCACCGGGCATCCGGCGCGGTACATCGACACCGATCCGGACGTGTACTGGAGCCATCCGGACCTGGCGGGGATCGCCGATCACCCCGCCGGATACAACGCCGACCCCGACGACAAGAGCACCATGAGCTTCCGTGACAACTTCACCGGCTTCTGGAACGTGTGGAAGCACGGGATCATCACCAGGGACTACGCCCTGCTCGACGAGATTCACCCCCACCGGATCCGAAGCGCCGAGGAGTGGTTCCGCCGGGAGGACCAGTTGGGCAGGGAACTCGGAAAGGGAAGCCTCTGGGAAAGGGTCCAGCCGGAGAACTGGACCGTGGACTCCGCGGTGCTCAAGAGCAGCGCGGACTTCAGGACGGGCAAGTTGTAGGAACCCATGCCTGCGAGCACCACGGCACCGGATCCCCTTCCAGCAGGAGCTTCCCGACGGCTGGGTGGTCCCCACTGGCGGTTCGCCGCCGGCGGCAGGATCACCGAGATCTACCACGTCGAAGAGCTGCTCAAGCTCACCCGGCAGATCAGCGGTGACGCGAAGTCGGAGTGACGACCGAGTTCACCTCTGCCGCGCGGCCCGCGAGGCGAGGCCGCCCGTCTCGTCGTCGTACTCAAGGAGTTCATGACGGTCCGGGAACGCGGCCGGGTGCGGCACCGGCTACGTCGTCTCGCGCTCGATGATCGTCAGAATGTCACCCGCGTCGGGCCCGCTCGGCGCCGCCGGGGCCGGAGCGCCGACCGCCGCGAGGATGCCGGTGGTGAGATTGGCGGCCGCGGCGGTGAGGTCCATCCCGATGGTGGTCAGGGCCGGTACGGCGAGCGAGCTCACCGGGAGGTCGTCGACGCCGATGAGCGCCAGGTCGTCCGGGATGCCGATGTGCTGCGTGCGGCAGCTCGCCAGCACGGCGAGAGCGGCCAGATCGTTGAATGCGGCGACGGCCGTGACCGGGGTGGCGCCCTGCGTCCACTCCACGACGGCGGCCCGGGCGCTGTCCCGCGAGTAGCGCATGCCGACCACCCGCGGCGCCGGCAGCCCCAGATCACGGCAGGCCCGGGTGGCTCCCTCCACGCGGGGCAGACAGAAGGGCCGCTCCCGGGGGTCGTCCAGCGCGGCGTAACCGATGTGCCGGTGGCCTCGGGCCGCGAGGTGCTCGATCTGCAGCCGGCCGATGTCCTCCTGGTCCAGCCCGGTCAGACCACTGCCGTCCGGGGTGAACACGCCGTCGAGCAGCGGGATCTCCGCCTGGTGCAGTGACCGCGCGTCGGCGGCCGGGAGGCTGCCGAACGCGACGACCACCGCCGGCTGGACGTGCTGCCACAGCTCGGCCAGGGGAGTGGCCGTGCCGGCGTGATGCAGGTAGACGCAGGTGTAACCGGCCTCGCCCAGCGACCGGCCGAGGGCCAGTTTGAACTGCTCCATGGCCTCGGCGACGGGGAAGTCCGGAACCACGCAGAGTACGACGTTGCTCCGGCCCTTGCGCAGTGCGCGCCCGGCCCCCGACGGCACGTAGCCGAGGCGCTTCGCCGTCTCCAGCACCCGTTGCCGGGTCTCGGCGGAGAGTCCGTGCTCGTCCCTGCCGTTGAGCACGAAGCTCACGGTGGTCTGCGAGACCCCGGCCTCCCGCGCCACGTCCTTGCTGGTGACCCTCGGCAATGCCCCTCCCCGACCTCTTGTTTCCCGACCTCTTGCCACGCCTTCCCGCACAGGCTACGGTACGGCGATCAGCGACCTAATACGTATTAGATGATCGGTTGGGTCGCCGCATCGGTTGCCGCAATGGCCCGCCGGGGGACGCCCCGCACCCGTTTTGCCTGAGCCGCCCACCCCGGCCCGTCACCGTCCTCCGGCGTGCCCCACGGGGTGGATCCACACGAAGAGAGATCTGTCATGGACGACACGATCCCCGTCACGACCGACACGACCTCCGGCCGCGTTCTCGCCGCCGCCGATCCGGTCCGCCTGGGCCGCCTGCTCGCCTACCTCTTCCCGGCGACCACCGCGTTGTACGCCCTGTTCAACGGGATCGGGGTGATCCTGCTCCCCGCACAGGTGGCCCAGCTCGCCCCGGGTTCCAAGGTCGGCGTCCTGGCGCTGCTGACGACCCTGGGCGCGGTGGCCTCGATGCTCGCCCTTCCCGCCGGGGGAGCCCTCTCGGACCGTACGCGGTCCCGATTCGGGCGGCGCACGCCCTGGCTGGTGGTCATGGCCGGCGTGTCCGCGCTTCTGACGATCGCCATGGGTCTGAGCACCGGGCTGGTCGCCCTCGCGATCCTGGTCCCGATCCTGTGGTTCACCTCGAACTTCTACGGCGGAGCGATGTCGGCGATCCTGCCCGACCGGGTGCCCGTGGCCAGACGTGGCATCGCCTCCGCGGTCATCGGCCTCGGCACGCCCGTGGGCATCCTCTTCGGCGTCAACCTGGCGAGCCGGGCCAGCCAGGTCTGGGCGTACACGGCGCTCGCGCTGGTGCTGTTCGTCACGACGCTCGCACTCGTGGCCGGTGCCCGCGAACCGTCCTCGCTCGACCTGGCGACGAAGAAGCCGAAGGAACGCGGCAGCGTGCTTGCGGCCGCCCGGGCGTTCTTCCGCGCCTTCGGCCACCGTGACTTCGCCCTGGCCTTCGCCAGCCGATTCGGCCTGTTCCTGGCGTACTTCACGGTCTCCGGCTATCTCTTCTTCGCGGTGCAGGACTATGTCGGTGCCAAGAACGTCCCCGGCGGCGATGTCGCCGTCGCGGTGAGCACCCTCTCGACCGTCTCGTTCGGCACGTGGATCGCCGTCGCGACGCTCTGCGGCTGGCTCGCCGACAAGCTCGACCGGCGCAAGCTGTTCATCGCGATCAGCGCCCTGGGCCTCGGCCTGTCCCAGGTCATACCGATCGTCAGCCACAGCTGGGGCGCGATGCTCGCGTACTCCGCGGTCTCGGGCGCCTCGCTGGGCACCTATTTCGCGGTCGACCTCGCCGTCATGTCGCTGGTCCTGCCGGACAAGGAGAGCGAGGGACGGGACTTCGCGATCCTCAACGTCGCCACCGGCCTGCCCCAGCTCGCGGCGCCGGCCATCGCCGGCTCCCTCATCGGACTCGGCGGGTACGGCTCACTGTTCCTCGTCAGCGGCGCGTCCGCCCTGGTCGCCGGTGCGCTGGCCATGGCCATCCGCTCGATCCGATAACCGTACGGAGCCTTCCATGCCCCTGGTCACCACCCCCATCGGGGTGTCGCTCACCTACGACACCTTCGGCGATCCCGGTCACCCACCGCTGCTGCTCATCCAGGGCCTCGGGGCCCACATGCTCGGCTGGCGCGCCGACTTCTGCCGGCAACTCGCCGAGACGGGCTTCCACGTCCTGCGCTTCGACAACCGGGACGTCGGCCTGTCGCAGAAGTTCCCGCAGGGCGGCTACACCCTGGCCGACATGGCGGACGACACCGCGGGCCTCCTCACCGCCCTCGGCATCCCCGCGGCGCACATCGTCGGACAGTCGATGGGCGGCATGGTCGCCCAGCAGCTCGCCCTCGACCACCCCACGCGGGTCCTGACCCTCGCCCTGATCTACACCGCGCCGAGCACGGACTTCATCGCCGGACGCGACCTGGTCGACGAGCGGACACAGCGCCCCCGGGCCCGCAACCGCGACGAGGCGATCGCCCTGTACCTGGAGAACGAAGCGGTGTGCGCCTCACCCGGCTACGTCCAGGACATCGCCTGGCTGCGCGAGCTCGGCGGCCAGATGTACGACCGCGACCACGACCCCGACGGCATCGAGCGGCAGCTGGCATCGCTCGACAAGTCCCCCGACCGCACGCCGCACCTGCACCACATCACCGCACCCACCACCATCCTGCACGGCGACGGCGACCGCTTGATCGGCCCCGAGGGATCCAAGGTCATGCACGAGCTGATCGCGGACTCGAAGCTCACGATCCACCCCGGCATGGGTCATGAGCTTCCCCAGCCGCTCTGGCCACAGATCATCACCGAGATCCGGGACAACGCGGCACGAAGGAGTGCGTGAGATGACAGCAGCACTGGTGCAAGGCCACGTCTCCAGCGGCTTCGAACCGGTCGCCGACGCCTTCGCCGACAACTTCCGGCTCCGCGGCGACACAGCGGCCTCCTGCGTGGTGTACGCCCAGGGAGCCCCGGTCGTGGACATCTGGGCCGGCCGGACCGCGCGTGGCGCCTGGACGCCCGACACCCGCACCGTCGTGTTCTCGGTCAGCAAGGGGGTCACCACCGTCTGCCTGCTGATGGCCGCCGAGCGCGGCCTGATCGACCTCGACGCCCCGGTGGCGAAGTACTGGCCGGAGTTCGCCGAGCACGGCAAGGAGACGACGACGGTACGGCACCTTCTCGCGCACCGGGCCGGCCTGCCGGCGCCCGAGGCGGATCTGACGCTGGAGGATCTGCGTGCCTGGGACCCGGTGGCGGAAGCGCTCGCCCGGCAGGCACCGGCGTGGACCCCCGGGACGGCGTACGCCTATCACGCGCTCACCTTCGGCTGGCTGGCCGGCGAGGTGCTGCGCCGGGCCACGGGACTGCGTCCAGGCCAGTGGCTGAGCCAGTATGTGGCTGATCCACTGAGCCTGACGATGACGTTCGGCGCCGACCCCGAGGCCGCCGGCTTCCACCCTCTGGCGGACCCGCTGCCCAGCACCGACCCCGAGGCCGTCGCCATGATGGCCGAGGCCCTTGCCACCCCCCTGGTCGAACGCTCCATCAGCCTCGGCGGTCTCTACGACGCCACCCGCATCGCCCAGGTCGCCAACACGCAGGCGTGGCTGTCGGCCGAGATACCGGCGGGCAATCTCGTGACCGACGCCCGCAGCCTGGCGCGGCTGTACGCGGCCACGGTCGGCGAGGTCGACGGAGTCAGGCTGCTGGGCCCGGACATCGTCGGCGACGCCCTTGTGGTGCGCTCCGCGGGACGCCCCTTCGTGGGCCCCGACGTGAACAGCGGCTGGGGCACCGGGTTCATGACCAGTTCCGCCCACCGGCCGATGATCGGTCCCGGCAGCTTCGGCCACGACGGCCTGGGCGGCTGTCTCGGCTTCGCGCACCTCGAGTCCGAGGTGGCCTTCGCCTACCAGACAGCACAGCCCGGCGGCCTCCCCGACGACAGAGCCGACGCCCTCAGCCAGGCGCTGCGCGACTGTCTGTGAAGCCCGGCCCTGGCACGTCACGTCCCGAACCCGTCCACCGAGGAACCAGAGATCAGGCCATGACCACGACACTTCCACGTCCCACCGCTCTGACGTCCCCCAAAGCGGCCACCCGCGCGGCGAACCGGCTCCTGACGCGCCTGATGCGGCTGCCGGGCACCCGGCACGGCTACCGGGTCGAGCGGAACATCCCGGCCCCGGCGCGCGACGGCGCCGTCCTGATGACGGACCACTACGCACCCGTCACCGACCGGCCGAAGGGCACGGTCCTCGTGCGTACACCGTACGGGCGTGGCTTCCCGCACGACCTGGAGGCGCGGGTCTACGCGGACCGTGGGTATCACGTCGTGCTGCAGAGCTGCCGTGGCACGTTCGGCTCCACGGGGGACTTCTACCCGATGGCGAACGAGGCCGACGACGCCCAGGACGCGGTGGCCTGGCTGCGTACCCAGCCGTGGTTCGACGGGCGGCTCGCGACCTCCGGCGGGTCGTATGTGGGCTGGACCCAGTGGGCGCTGCTGATGGATCCGCCACCTGAGCTGCGTACCTGCCTGATCGCCGTGGCCCCGCACGACATGCACACCGCGACCTACGGCGGCGGAGCGTTCCACCTGGGTGACTTCCTGGCCTGGTCGGAGATGGTCGTCCATCAGGAGAGGTCCACCGCGCTGCGGGCTGTGGCCCGGACGCTGACCCTTGACCGGCGGCTGGCCCCGGCCTTCGGCGCCCTCCCGTTGGCCGACGCGGCGGACGAGGTGACCGGGCACCGCGCGCCGTGGTTCCGTGCATGGCTGACCACTCCGGAGAGCGGCGATGCCGTGTGGGACCGGCTCAAACTCGGCGACGCCCTGGAGCGGGCGAACGTCCCGGTGCGACTCACCGCCGGCTGGCAGGACCTCTTCCTCGACCAGACCCTGCACCAGTACCAGTCGCTGCGCACGCGCGGGGTCGCCGTCTCGCTCACCGTCGGCCCGTGGACCCACCAGGAACTGGCCCAAAGGGGAATGGGGGCTCTGCTCCGCGGCAATCTCGAATGGCTGGAGACTCACCTCGCCGACGAAGCGCCGGCACACCCACGGCCCGAACCTCCCGTCGAGGTGTACGTCACCGGGCAGGGCTCCTGGCGACACCTGGCCGAATGGCCACCGCAGGGCGGTGAAACCGTGCGCCACCTGCAGCCCGGCGGCAGGCTCACGGCCGACGAACCGAGCGGCGGCGCGCCGTCCACGTTCCGCTACGACCCGGCAAACCCCACGCCCACCCTCGGCGGCCCACTGGTCACCCCCGACGGCGGAAGCAAGGACAACGCCAAACTCGAGAGCCGCCCCGACGTGCTCACCTTCACCACCGCCCCGCTGACCGCCCCGCTGGAGATCATGGGAGCACCCGTCGTCGAACTGGCGCACACCAGGAGCAACCCGCACGCCGATGTCTTCGTACGGCTCTGCGACGTCGACCTCGAAGGCGTGTCCCGCAACTTCGCCGAAGGACTCCTCCGCCTGGACCCCACCTCGCCCCTGGACCAGGTGCAGACGGTGCGCGTGCGGCTGGACTCCTGCGCGCACCAGGTGAAGGCCGGACACCAGCTACGCCTGGTGATCGCCGGGGGCTCCCACCCACGGTACGCACGCAACGAGGGCACCGGTGAACTGCCGGGCACCGGAACCGAGTTGCGGCCCTGCACGCACTCCGTCCACCACGGCAGCGGCGCGGTGTCCCGCGTGATCCTGCCGACACCGTCCGGGTGAGCATCGGGGGCCCGCTCCGAGTCGACCGGCAGGGGCGTCCCTCACCCGGGTGCGCCCTGCCCCGAACTCAGCCCGTCCAGCAGGAGGTCTCCGAGCTCGGAGAAGGCGTCGCCGGCGGTCAGGCCGGTGCTCTCCAGCAGGGCCCCCGACTGGACGGCGTCGATGGTCACGGCCACGACCTGGGCGGCGAAGTGCCCGTTGAGAGCGCGGAAGACGCCGGCCTCCACGCCTTCCTCGATCATCTGGTGGACCCGGTGCGCCGCGGCGGCGGAGTTCTTGCGGTAGATCTGCGCCGTCGGCTCGTAGCCGACCATGTCGTCGTAGAAGGCGCGCTGCCTGGGGTCGGGCTCGGCCTGGACCGCCTGCTCGATCTCGGCGGTCGCCTCGCGGAAGAAGGTTGCGGGTGACCGCCAGTACCAGCTGTTCCTTGGTGGAGGCCAGGCTGTACAGCGTCGCCTTGGAGCACCCCAGCCGCTGGGCGAGCTCGTCCATGGTGACCGAGGTGAAGCCCTCGGCCAGGATGATCGCCTCGGCCTGGCGCAGCAGTCTCCGAGGCCGATCCTGACGAAGGGGTACCAAGGTACCGCCTGACGTACCTGGACGGACGACGTCACCGACCTCTTCAGCTGCGTCTCGAGGGCATCGATGTCCCTGTCGGAGATCGATGTCGGCCCAGCCACTGGCCCACGGGCGGGGTGTCACGCCGAGGAGCTTCTGGGCGGAGCGCTCGGCCGTGATCGAGTGGTCCGGCTGCGTGCCGAGGGCCCGGTACATGTCCGCGACGTCGGCGGCGGCCTGCTCGCCCAGCATGGGCGCGAGCGGCGCGAAGAAGGCGTGAGGGGCGGTCGACTCATAGGTCACGGGGTGGCGGCATCGGCGATGTCCCGCGAGGTGCCGCCGACGCCCGCCACCGTCACCGAGGCGGAGTTCCACGCACTCCACCCCGTGACGCTGCCGATGCCCGTGCCGCCGCTGCCGGGCGAGGAGAGCTGCGGATCCGCCGTGATCTTCCCCGGGACGGACGGCTCACTGGCCGCCTGGTAGCCGCACCGGACCCGGATGCCGAGGAAGGTACCGACGGACCCGTCTCAGGCGGAGGTGCCCGTGACCGCGGTGCCGGACCTGGTCACCGTGTACGTCAGTCGCGTTCCGCTCCAGAAGTAGAAGGTGAGGGTCACGGCGGCGCCGTCGGTGACCTCGTCGAAGAACGCCTTCGGCAAGGTGATCGTGCCCGCCGTGTAGTCCGGTACGAAGGCCACGTTGAACTGCTTGTACGTCGTCCAGGACTGCGGACCGGCGGCGGTGCCGTCGGCGTAGACGGCTTCCATGGTCGCCAGCTTGTCGCCGTTGAACGCGGTGGGTATCACCAGCGAGCCCGCGGTACCCGTCGCGCTCGTCAGCACCGGCTTGTCGTAGGTGATGACGTTGACGGCCCAGGGAATTCCCTCCGTGAACCGCAGGGTCAGCACGGCATTCGTGCCGTACTCCTGCGACGCGGTCAGCCGGCCGAGCGTCGCCGCCGCGATCGTCAGCGTGCTGCCGCTGACGGTGTAGTCCACGCCCCGGACCAGGGGGCGGGTGCCGACCTCGATCCTCGACAGCCTGGTGCCGTTGAGGTTCAGCGTGAGCGTCGCGTCCGTCGGGGACTTGCCCTTGGGCACGAAGAGCTGGTCGGTGGACGCGGTGCCGGAGCGCCCGGTCCAGCTGGAACGTATCTGCGCGTAGAGGCTCGGGTCGTTCCACTGCAGGGTGCGGCGGTTGAAGCGGCTGCCGTTGTCCCACAGCATCGTGGTCAGGCCCCGGTAGCGCGCGTAGTAGCCGAGATACTCGAGGTACTTGAGCGTCTCGCCCTGTTCGACCGTGCCGGGGCCGGAGTCCCAGCCGAGCAGTCCGTACTCGCCGACGACGACCGGGATGCCCTTGGCCACGAAGGATCTGTGCAGCAGGTCGAAGGTGTCGGTCAGGTCCTTCTGGGTGGCCGCGTTGAAGGTCGTGTAGCCGGCGAGGTTCACGCTGAAGGGCCAGAAGCTGTAGTAGTGGATCGAGGCCACCAGGTTCGGGTCGCCGAGCGCGGCGAAGGTGGCCAGCAGGGTGTCGATCTTGGCCTGGTCCGGGGTGTCCCCGAGGGTCGGCATGACGAGGAGCCGGTCGGTATTGCCTCCGCCGGTCGCGCGCACCACGGAGTGGAAGGTCGTGTTGAGCTCGTTGATCAGGGCGGCGTTCTGCTGGTCGCCGGAACTGCCGTTGAAGAAGGGCTCGTTGATGCTCTCGAAGAGCAGTCGGCGCGACGCGTCCCGGAAGGTGGCCGCGATCTGCTGCCAGGTGGCCGTGTACCGGGCCAGGACCGCGTCATGCTGGGACGGCATGTCCGGCACCCACTGCCAGGCGTCGCCGTGCATGTTGATCAGCACGTAGAAGCCCTCGGCCAGGGCCCAGTCGACCACCTGCTTGATCCTGGTCAGGAAGGCCGGGTCGAGGGTGTAGGCGGGAGCGGGGCCCTCGTGCTGGCCCCAGGTCACGGGTATCCGGACGCTCTTGAAGCCCTGCGCCTTCACGCTGCGCAAGAACGCCTGGGTCACCCGCGGGTTGCCCCACGCCGTCTCGTCGGCGCCGATGGCCTCGAAGCTGTTGCCCAGATTCCAGCCGGGCTGCATCTGGGCGACGACGTCCAGCGCGGACGCCGAGGTGGCGGAACCGGTGGAGCGGGCGGCGGCCTGGGCGGCCGTCGGAACGGACAACGCCGCGACGGCGAGGGCCGCGGAGGTCGTCATGACCTGGCGGCGAGTGAAACCGGCTGAACTCGGCATAGAACTCTCCATTGAGTCGAAAGGCCTGCCCCCCCATGTCGAAGACGCTGATCGTCGAAGCGCTTCGACACGAGGCGGGAGCCTAGCGCAACCTGACGGTGGAGAGAATGGCCTGATCCGTAGGGAACCTGCGTGGAGTTTCGAAAAGTTGCGAGTCGAAGCGCTTCCCTCGGTGGAGCGTCAGGCAGGGACCACCGGAAGGACGATGCGGGAGGGGCGGTCGGCGTCGTGGAAGATCTGCTGGCGGGCCACTCGGGCGGTGGTCGCGCTCTCCTCGGGTTCGCCGGTGTTGAGGTTGCGGTCCCAGCGCGGGAAGTTGCTGGAGGTGACCTGGAGCCGTATGCGGTGGCCTGCCCGGAAGACGATGCTGGTCGACCACAGGTCGACGACGTGTTCGGCGGGCTCGCCCGGTGTCGCTTCCCGTACCCGCACGATGCCGTCGGTCACGTTGCGGGAGACGCCGTTCTCGTCGACGTCGCACAGGCGGGCCACCCAGTCGGTCGAGGGGCCGTCCGTGGCGGCGAAGAGCACGGCCTTGATGCGGCCGGTCACTTCGACGTCCTCGGCGAGCGGTTCGGTGGTGAAGACCAGGACGTCCTCGCGCGCCTCCACGGCAGCCTGGTCGAGCGGGCCGGGCCGGAAATCCTCGGTCAGCAGGAGCGCCCCGCCGACTGTGGGCACCGGATCCGTCGGGTCGTAGGTGAACTCCTCGGGCTGCTCGGCGGTGGACGGAGGCTCAGGGGTGAGGCGTCCGTCGGCCCGCAGGTGGAAGTCCGTGTCCACGGCCCGGGACAGGGGCCATTCCGTCTCCTCGCGCCACTGGTTGACGCCCATGACGAACAGCAGGACCTTGCCCGTGTCCGGCTCCAGGGCCTCACCGTTGCCGATCGTGCGCTGGAACCAGTCGAGTTGGAGGCCGTGCAGGGGGCCGCGCATGCCCATGAAGGCGGAGTTCGCGGCGAACCCGAAGTTGACGTCGCCGATGACATGCTGCTGGTTGGCGTGACTCCACGGACCCATGATCAGTGTGGCGGAGCGGCCGGCGCGGCGCATGGCGGTGAAGTTGTCGAGCGTGCCCTGGGTGAAGATGTCGTACCAGCCGCCGACCTGGAAGGTGGGCAGGTCGACCTCGTCGTGCCGGCCCGCCACCCGGCAGGTCGCCGACCACTCGGGCTCCCGCCGGGACCGCTCATAACCCAGTTCGGGAAGGTCGTGCCGGGCGAACGCGGGGAACCGTCCGGCGGGGAGTTCGCCGTAACCGCCGCCCGCCAGGCCGTCCATGTCCTGTACGAGCCCGCCGAGGCTGCCGACGAGTGTGGCCGGGTCGGCGCCGTGCCGGCGCATCAGCGCGTCGGCGCCCATCATGAGGGTCCAAGGTGCGGTGATGCCGAGCTCGATCGCACCGCCGCGCGTCCACAGTCCGTCGTCCGGGTCGGACCAGGTGACCATGGGAGCGATCGCCTTCAGCTCCGGCGGCTTGGCCAGCGCAGCCATCCACTGCGTGTTGCCGAAGTAGCTGGCACCGATCATGCCGACGGAGCCGTTCGCGCCGGGAAGGGCGGCGGCCCACCGTACGGTGTCGTAGCCGTCGCTCTCCTCGTACGTCCACGGGTCCCACTCTCCCTCGGAGGCGAACCGGCCGCGGGTGTCCTGGAGGACCACCATGAAGCCGCGCCGAGCCGCCGCCAGGGGATCGAGGACCGCGATCGCCAGGGCCATCTGCTTCCCGTACGGCAGCCGGCTCAGCAGCACCGGCCACGGCCCGGTGCCGCCGGGGCGGTAGACATCGGCGCGCAGGACGGTGCCGTCACGCATCTCCGCCGGAACATCGAATTCGATCTGGACCTCGGCCATGTACCGCTCCCATGTGTGCGACGACGTTGTCACGCGACATGGTCGGACCGGGGCGCAGTCACGCACTACACCCGAACGGGGGTGGTCACGTCCTCCGGGCGGCATCCTCGAAAACCGATCGGTTTTCATTTTGTCGGAATCGAGTTAATCTCACAGCATGACCATCCAGGTGAAACCAAGCCCCAGGGAGCGGCTGCTGGAGGCGGCGGCCACGCTCACCTACCGGGGCGGCGTCGGAATCGGCGTCGAGGCGCTGTGCAAGGCGGCGGGCGTGTCGAAGCGCTCCATGTACCAGCTGTTCAAGAGCAAGGACGAACTGCTCGCGGCGAGTCTCGAGATGCGCACGTCCGCCTACGTGGCGGCACTCCTTCCCGCGGCGGACGACGGCCGTTCGCCCCGGCAGCGGATCCTTTACGTCTTCGAGCGGGTGGAGTCGCAGTCGAACACGCCCGAGTTCTACGGCTGCCCGTACCTGACCGCTCAGGTCGAGCTCAAGGATCGGAGTCATCCCGCGAGCCGCGTGGCCCATCGCGTCAAGGAGAACCTGACCGCCTTCTTCCGCGGCGAGGCGGAGCGGGGTGGGGCGAGCGATCCCGAGCTGCTGGCCCGGCAGCTGAGCATGGTCTTCGACGGTGCCAGCGCTCGCGCGGGCGTCGGAGCGGACAAGCTGGACGGGCTCATCGAGCCCACGGTGACCACCCTGCTCGACGCGGCGGGCGTGCGCTGACGGGTCGCATGCCCCCGGGCTCCGGTGCTTCCGCTCCGCCGCGGCTTGCGTCAGTTTCTTCCCATGGGTGCGAGTCATGATGACGACAGACCGACCGGTGGCCCTCGTTTGAGCCAACGGTTCGGACGCATCGACGTCCTGGTCGACAACGCCGGCGTCGGCCCGATGGGCGCCTGCCTCACCGACCACCCCGACGCGGTCGCCGCCCCGCCGGACTGAACCGCGGTAGACACTCGGTCGCCTTCGAGGACGTCAGCCGGGGAAGCGTCCGCCGGAGCGCAGGAGCCAGCGGCGTTCGGCGTAGGCCAGGTCGTCGCGCCACAGCCGTGCGGCCCCCGCCGTCATCAGGCGGCGCAGGACGGGGGCCGCCGTGCGGGCGGCGGCGAAACCCGGGCGCTCGGAGGCGGCCACGACCGCCTCCAGGACGGCGGTCCGCGGCCGCCCCAGCTCGTCCGGGCCGAGCGGGGCCGTATGCGTCTCGACGACGGAGCCCACGCCCTCGCCCTCGGTGATGCGCATGACGACCGTGCGCGGTTCGGGCGCGGTGAAGACCGCGCGCACCGGCACGACGAACCGTCCGGCGACCTTGAAGGAGACGTCGACGGTGAACCCGTCCTCGTCGGACCCCTCGGAGCCGGGAGTGTCGACCACGGTCAGGTCGACGAAGGAGTAGGGGTGGAACCAGGCCCCGTGCCAGGGGTCGAGCCGGTTGGCCACGATGTCTTCGGGCTCGCAGATCCCCACCCCGGTGTAGACGGCGGCGACGGAGCGCGACAGTCTCGGCCTGGGTGGGACGACCGGTGCCGGCGTGGGCGGTTCCCCGCCCACCTCGTCCAGGCGCACCCACACCAGCACTCCGTCGTCGTGCACGGGCAGCGGCTCCCAGCCGGCGAACGGCCCACCGTCCAGGGCCAGTCCGTGCCAATGGCAGACCAGGGTCCCGCAGCGCACCGGGCTGTCGGCGAGCGGTGCTCCCAGGTGCGGGCAGATGCCGGGGCCCGCCGCGAGCCGCCCGTCGGCGGTACGCCACACCACCACCTCCTGCCCGGCCACCGTCGTGGACAGCGGGCGGTCACCGCGTACGTCCCGGGTGGCGCCCACCACGTACCAGTTGCCGGACGGGCGGGCCTGGGCCCGCTTCAGCGCGTCGGCGATCAGAGCGGGCCGGGCCTGCCGCCAGGTCGGCTGCTGCTTCTCCCACCGCACCGGGCGGCGCCGCAGGGAGAGGGGGTAGCGGGAACGCTCCGCAGGTCGCCGCCGTTTCATGCGATCCTCCGCGAGGGTGGTGAAATGCCGGCCGCAGTGGTCGGCGAGGGAGCCGTACGGGATCCGGCGGTCCTGTGCCCCAGCCGCGCCGCGCCCACCCGCATCAGGCCGTCGAGGGCCACGAGGGCACGGCGGCGCGCCGGGACCACGGCACGGTGTTGCACCGAGCGGTACCCGTCCGCGGCGACCGCGTCCAGGATTCCGCCGTACAGGACGAACGCGGTGCGGATGCAGGGGCGCGAGACCGGGTCGAGCATGGCAAGGCCCGGGGCGGCCTCCCGGTAGACGCCGCGGGTCAGCTGCTCGAACTCGCGCAGTGCGGCGGTGATCCGGCGGTCGGGGCGCCCGGTGTCCCGGCTCCAGCGCAGCAGCCGCCGTTCGACACCGTG
Organism: Streptomyces sp. NPDC001668; assembly: GCF_042893155.1. Taxonomy (NCBI): domain Bacteria; kingdom Bacillati; phylum Actinomycetota; class Actinomycetes; order Kitasatosporales; family Streptomycetaceae; genus Streptomyces; species Streptomyces sp. NPDC001668. The sequence continues at coordinate 277,811 of NZ_JBIAUQ010000002.1, read as the reverse complement.
TGCGGCCAGCAGGTCGGCGGGCAGATAGACGCGGCCGCGGTCGAGGTCCTCACCCACGTCCCGCAGGAAGTTGGTCAGCTGGAACGCCACGCCCAGCGCCGCCGCGTGCGGAGCCGCCTCCTCACACGGGACGACCGTGCCGAGCACCGGAAGCATCTGCAGACCGATCACCTCCGCCGAACCGTAGGTGTACGTGCGCAGATCGGCGTAGGTGGCATAGTCCGTGACGTCGAGGTCCGCGCGCATCGCGGCCATGAAGTCGGTGAAGTGGCGGTGGTCGATGCCGTAGCGCAGCGCGGTGTCGGCCAGGGCGTGGACCACCGGCTCGGGGCTGTGGCCCGCCCGCAGTCCCGACTCCAGCTCGTACTCCAGCAGGGTCAGCCGTCGGGCCCGCTCGGCGGTGGTGGTCGCGTCGTCGAGGGTGTCGACGATGTCGTCGGCCCAGCGGGCGAATCCGTACAGCGCGTGCACGGCCGGCCGGCGGGCCACCGGCAGCAGGCGGGTGGCGAGGAAGTACGTCCTGCCGTGCCGGGAGTTGAGCTGCCTGCACCGGGCGTACGCCCGTCTCAGTGCCGGATCGGTGACGCCGGCCGCGTCGAGTTCACGCTCGGTCATGCCGGCCTCCGTTCCCGGGATGCGCGCACGGCGGGGCGCGGCCGCCGCGAGGGGGTGCCGCCCGTGATCCGTACCGCTGCGAGCTTGCCCGACAACAGGACGGTCGGCACGCCGACGCCGGGGGTGGTGCCGCAGCCGGCGAGGACAGCGTTGACCGTCCCGCGCACCAGGTTGCGCGGCCGGAACGGCCCGGTCTGCGCGAAGGTGTGGGCGGCGGAGAAGGGCGTGCCGGCCGCATGGCCCTGGGCCTGCCAGTCGGCCGGGGTGACCAGGCACTCCTCCTCGATGGCGGCCGCGATGCCGTCAAGGCCCCGCCGTTCCAGCTCGGTGAGCAGGCTGTCGCGGTAGCGCGGTCCCAGTTCGCCCCATTCGGCGGCGCCGGGGCCCAGGGCGGTGTTCGGGCAGGGGGCGAGGATGTAGTGCAGGTGCCGTCCGGGTGGCGCCAGGCCGGGGTCGGTGGCGGTCGGGCGGGTGATGAGCAGGGACGGATCACTCATCAGGCGGCCGGTCTCGGTGAGTTCGGAGAACGTCCGCCGCCAGGCCGCGCCGAAGGAGATGGTGTGGTGGGCCAGCGACGGCCAGGTGCGGTCCGTGCCGGCGTGCAGGATCACGGCGGAGGGCGAGAACCGCAGACCCACCGGGCGCCTGGGGACCCGGCCCAGCAGTCCGTAGACGACGGGCAGGTCGGGTGTCAGGACGACGGCGTCGCAGGCGATACGGCCGTGGTCGGTGACGACGGCCGTGATCCGTTCCCCGGAACGCTCCAGACGGGTGACGGTCTCCCCGAAGCGCAGGTCGGCGCCCGCGTCGGCGGCCGCGTCGGCCATCGCCCGGGGCAGGGCGTGCATGCCGCCGCGCGGGAACCAGACGCCCGCGACCGTGTCCATGTACGCGATGACGGCGTACGCGGCCAGGGCCCGTTCCGGTGCCACGCCCGCGTACAGGGACTGGAAGGAGAAGACGCGCCGCAGCCGTTCGTCCTGCAGGAACCGTCCGATGCGCGCGTCCAGCCGCCCGAAGCCGCCGAGGGCGGCCAGGCGGGCGAGGTCGGGGTGGAGCAGGCGCAGGGGTGAGTCGAAGTCGGCGTCGATGAAGCGCCGCATCTGCACCCGGTAGAGCCGCTCCAGCCAGGTACGCAACCGTCGGTAGCCGGCGGCTTCCCGGGCCCCGGCGAAGCGTTCGACCTCCGCCTCCATCGCGTCGGCGCCGGTGTGGACGTCCAGGGTGCTGCCGTCGGCGAACCGGGCCCGGTAGGCCGGGTGCAGGGGCACGAGGTCCACTCGGGCGCGCAGGCTGTCGCCCACGGCGGCGAACGCCTCGTCCGCCAGATGGGGCATCGTCAGCACCGTGGGACCGGTGTCGATGCGGTAGCCGCCGCGGACCGTCCGCCCGGCCCGCCCGCCCGGTGACGTGTCGCGCTCCACGACGGTCACCCGGCGTCCGGCACCGAGCAGGTGCAGGGCGGCCGCGAGACCCGACAGACCGGCACCGACGACCACTACATGGTCGGTGCGCCCGGGGACGGTACGGGTCATCGGCCGGCCCCCTCGTCACCGGTCGCGAGCTGCAGGGAGAGCGGGACCACGTCGGACGCGACGGTGTCGGCGACCCCGCTCGCGGAGCGCATCAGCAGCTGAAGCCGCCTCGTGGCCTCGGGTTCGAGCACCGCGGTGTCCAGATGGCGCAGCCCCTGCGCCACCAGCCTGCCGATCTTCCCCTCCACGGTTTCGCGTGCGCCCGTGGCCGTGAACACCTCGCGCACCGCGGCGAGTTCGCCGGCCGAGGCATCCGTACGGCCGAGGGTGCCGCGCAGCACGTCGAGGGCTCGCCGGTCACCCGAGGTCTCGGCCCGCGCCTGTGCGACGGCGGCGAGGTAGGTGGGTTTGCCGCTGCGGATGTCTCCGCCGGCCGGCTTGCCGGTGTCGCGGGGATCCCCGAAGGCGTCGAGGAGATCGTCGCGCAGCTGGAAGGCCAGCCCGACGCACCGGCCCGCCGAACACAGGGCCCGGGTGGCGGAGGGGCCCGCGTCGGCCAGCGCCGCCCCCAGGGCGAGCGGGCGTTCCACGGAGTACAGGGCGCTCTTCAGGCAGGCCGCGCGGATCGCCCGGGCCATGGAGCGCGCCGAGGTGGCCTCACCCTGGACGTCCAGGTACTGGCCGGCCACCATCTCCGTGCGCATGGCACGCCACAGCTCGCGGACCCGCCGCGCGGTGCGGCCCGGCATCTCGGTGTCCGCCACCACGTCGTCCGCCCAGGCCAGCGCCAGGTCACCGGCGAGGATCGCCGCGGCCTCCCCGAGACGCCCGGCGCGCTGCGCGCCGCAGCTCCCCGCGTACTGGTCCGCCAGCTCGACATGCAGCGCCGGCCGACCGCGGCGCAGCCGCGCGCCGTCCATCACGTCGTCGTGGACGAGGGCACAGGTCTGGATGAGCTCCAGGGCCGCTCCGATCCGCAGCGCGGCCCGGGCCTGCGCGGGCTCGGCGCCACCGCAGGCCCGCAGCGCCCACCACACGAAGCGGGAGCGGGCGAACTTGCCGCCGTTCCGCGTGAAACGGGCGACCGGCGCGGCCAGGTCCGCAGCGAAGAGCGGGTCCGCGGCCTCGGCAGCGGCCACCTGCCGGTCGAGCAGATCACCCAGCACCACGCGGACGGCGCCGCTCACGTCCGCGTCCACGGCGGGCGGGTCGTCGCCGTACGCCGGCCGTGTCTCGTGCGGTGAGGCGCGCGGATGGTCGCCGCGGCCGTGGTCCCCCTCCCCGGCCGTCCGTGGGGTCGGCGCGGGGGAGTCCTGCTCGGCGGTCGGGTGTTCAAGCGGACTGCGGTCCGCGCGGCGGTCCTTTGCCACGGTGGAGCTCATGCCGGTTCCCCTCATCTTCCCCTCGTCCAGATCCTCGGGATCGTCGCGATCACAGCTGACGTCGTCATGACCGGTTCGCCTCGGGTGGCGGGGACGGATGCGGGGCGGCACGGTGAGGACTGGGCCTCGTGGTGAAGACGGGTCTCACCGCTGCCCCATTCGATGCGAAGTCGATGCAAGTTGCCCACCCTGTGCCGGATCCGCAGGGTGGAAGGGCCGCAGGTCGCTGTCGGCGACCCTCAGGCCCAGTGGAGGAGTGACCATGACGACCGCACAGCCAACCGGCGCGGACATCGACGACAGCACCCTCGTGAACGGCTTTCTCAGCGGGGACGAGTCATGCCTCACGGTCGTGCACCAGCGGTGGGGGCCCCTCGTGCACGCCCTGGCCAGGCGCTCCCTGGGCGATGCGAGGGAGGCGGAGGACATCACCCAGGTGGTGTTCCTGGCCGCGTGGCGAGGACGCGCCGGATTCGTCCCGGACCGCGGCACCCTGCCCGGCTGGCTCACGGGCATCGCCCGCCGGAAGATCGCCGACGCGCTCGCCGCCCGCACCCGGCGCAACGAACTCGTCGCCGCCGCGGGCGCCCAGCTGCTGCTGCGGGCCGACGACGAGACCGTGCTGCCGGAGGCCGCCCTCGACCGGGTCCTGCTCGCCGACGAGATGTCGCAGCTCCCGGCACCGCAGCGCCGGGTGCTCAACCTCGCCTTCTATGACGACCTCACCCAGACCCAGATCGCCGAACTCACCGGCTGGCCCCTGGGAACGGTCAAGAGCCACGCGCGCCGGGGCCTGCGCCGCCTTGCCGGCCGGCTCCGCAACCAGGGTCCTCTCGAGTGCGCCGCGTGACAACGACGCAGAACCGATGCGGCTGTTCGCCGCGCCCGAGCGAGCCACACGGTGCGAGCACGTGAGACACGCATCCGGACGGGTACCGCGACCGGAATACCGTCGCAGGACACGGCGTAGGCGCGCAGGGAGGGACTCGGCCATGCACGAGGCGGACGTCGCCATCATCGGAGCCGGGGCCGCGGGACTCTCCCTGGCCCACCGCCTCTCCCGGCCCGCCCCCGGCACCCGGCGCCTGTCCGTCGTCCTCCTGGACGCCCCACCCGGACCGCTGCGCCCGCCGCGGCGCACCTGGTGCTTCTGGGAGACCGGCCGCGGACCCTACGACGCCGCGGTCACCAGGTCGTGGCAGCGGCTGAGGGCGCACCGGCCGACAGGCGAGCCGATCGAGCACGTCATCTCACCCCTGCGCTACAAGATGATCCATTCGGACGACTTCGAGGCCCTGATCGCACACGACCTCGCCCGCGGCGGACAGGTACGGCGCGTCGAGGCGACGGTCGAGAGCGTCGAGGGACTCCCGCGGGGCGCGCGGATCGACGCCCGCACGGCGGACGGGCGCCCCGACTCCTTGCACGCCCGCTGGGTGTTCGACTCCCGGCCGCTGGGCTGCCTCCCCGCTGCCCGCACCACCCTGCTCCAGCACTTCCACGGCTGGTTCGTCCGCACCGGCCGCCCGGTCTTCGACCAGGCCCGCGTGGAGTTCATGGACCTGCGCACCCCCCAGCCCGCCCATGGCCTCTCCTTCGGCTACGTCCTGCCCACCGGCCCCGACCAGGCCCTCGTGGAGTACACGGAGTTCTCCCGGTCCGTGCTCTCCCCGGGCGCGTACGACAAGGCGCTGACCGACTACACCGGTGCCGTGCTCGGGCTGAAGGACTTCGAGGTCACCGGGACCGAGACGGGTGTCATCCCGATGACCGACGCCCGGTTCGCCCGGCGGACGGGTGACTCCGTCTTCCGTATCGGCGCGGCCGGGGGAGCGACCCGGCCCTCGACCGGCTACACCTTCGCCGGCGTGCAGCGCCAGACCGCGGCGGTCGCCGCCGCCCTGCGCCACGGCCGACGGCCCGTGCCCCCGGTGCCTCACTCGGCCCGTGCCCGCGCCATGGACGCGGTCCTGCTGCACGCCCTCGACAGCGGCCTGGTGGACGGAGCGGACTTCTTCGCGCGGCTGTTCACGACGATCCCCATGACCCGGCTCCTGCGCTTCCTCGACGGCGGAACACAGCTGCACGAAGAACTCGCCATCGGGCTGCGCACCCCCGTCCTGCCCATGCTGCGCGCCGCCGCTCACATGCCCCGATTGCCGCGGCGGCCCTTCCCCGGCCCTTGACCGGCCTTCCCCGGCCCATCCGGATCCCGGACTCCCCGACCACCCGCACCAGGAGGCACCGTGACCGTGTTGCGCGACGCGGAACTGGCCGCCGCATTCGACCACGCGGCACACCGTTACGACACCCTCGTGGCCGCCAACCCCGGCTACCACGCCCAGCTGCGCCGCTCGGCGCGCCGGCTCGGCCTGCCCCGCCCGGGCACCGGGCTGCGCGTCCTGGACCTCGGCTGCGGCACCGGAGCCTCCACCGCCGCGCTCGCCCGCGTACTGCCCGACGCCGAGATCACCGCGGTGGACGCCTCGGCCGGGATGCTGGAGCGTGCCCTGGCCAAACCGTGGCCGGGCAAGGTCAGATTCGTGTGCGCGCCGGCGGAGGCCCTCGCCGAGGCGGACGTGGAAGGGCCCTTCGACGCGGTGTTCGCCGCCTACCTCTTCCGCAACGTCGCCGACCCGGACGCCGTGCTGGACGCCGTGCACGACCTGCTGGCCCCGCACGGCCGGCTCGCCGTGCACGAGTACACCCTCAGCGGCCGCGAGCTCGACCGGGCCGTCTGGACGGCCGTCTGCCGTGGCCTGGTGCTGCCGATCGCCACCGCCCTCGGCGACGGCGACCTGTACCGCCATCTGTGGCGCAGCGTCGTGGAGTTCGACACGGTCGACCGGTTCACCGACCGCGTCCGGGCCCGGGGATTCGACCATGTGCGGGCCCTGCCCCTGCCCGGCTGGCAGACCGGCATCACCCACACCGTCGTCGCCCGCCGCGCCGCCCCGCCCGCCGGGAGCGGACAGTGAGCGCCGCGGCGGCACCCGCCCGCCCCGGACGGGACCGCCACGCCGTCCTCCTGCCCCCGCGGCCCGGAGCGACCCGGGTCGGCGGGCGGCCGCGCAGCACCGCCGTCGTGGGCGGCGGCATCGCCGGCCTCGCCGCCGCCACGGCGCTCGCCGAACGCGGCGTCCACGTCACGCTCTACGAACGCGAGGCCTACCTGGGCGGTCGGGTGGGCGGCTGGAGCACCGAGCTGCACGACGGCTCCCTCGCGACCATGAGCCGCGGCTTCCACGCCTTCTTCCGCCAGTACTACAACCTGCGCAGCCTGCTGAGCCGCACCGGCCCGGGGCGCCTCACCGGCCTGCCCGACTATCCGCTGCGGCACCGCGACGGACTGCACGACAGCTTCCGCGGAGTGCCGCGCACCCCGCCGCTGAGCGCACTGGGCTTCGTGGCGCTGAGCCCGTCATTCCGCGGACGGGACCTGGTGCGCATGAACCCCGCCGCGGCCCTTCCCCTGCTGGACGTCCGCGTCCCGGACGTCTACACCGAACTGGACGCCGTCAGCGCCCACGACTTCCTCGAATCCCTGCGCTTCCCAGCGGCCGCACGCCACCTGGCCTTCGAGGTCTTCTCCCGCAGCTTCTTCGCCGACCCGCACGAGCTCTCGGCCGCCGAGATGGTCCTGATGTTCCACATCTACTTCCTCGGCAGCTCCGAGGGCCTCCTCTTCGACGTGCCCGACGACCCCTTCCCGACGGCCCTGTGGGACCCGCTCGCCGAGCATCTGTGCCGCCACGGCGCCGACCTGCGCACCTCGACCTCCGTCGAGAACGTCTCACCCACCGCCGACGGCGCCTTCACCGTCGCCACGGACCGCGAGGAGCGGCGGTACGACAGCGTCGTCCTGGCTCTCGACACGGCAGGCCTGCGCTCTCTCGTCGGCCGTTCGCCCCGGCTCGCCGACGACGCCTGGCACGACCGCATCGCCCGGCTGCGCACCGCCCCGCCCTTCCTCGTCTCCCGCCTCTGGCTCGACCGCCCCGCCGACACCGGCCGGCCCGGCTTCCTCGGCACGGCCGGATACGGCTCGCTGGACAACGTCAGTGTCCTGGACCGCTGGGAGCGGGAGGCCGCACGATGGTCCGCCCGCACCGGCGGCTCCGTGGTCGAACTCCACGGCTACGCCCTGCGGGAGAACGCCGACCCCGATACGGAGGCCCGGCACCTGGTCGCACAGCTCCACGACGTCTACCCCGAGACCCGCGACGCGCGCATCCTCGACGCACGGCACGAATGGCGCCAGGACTGCCCCCTGTTCCCCGTCGGCGGACACACCGACCGCCCCGGCGTGCGCACGCCCCGGCCCGGCCTGGTCCTCGCCGGCGACCTGGTGCGCACAGACCTCCCGGTAGCCCTGATGGAACGCGCCGCCACCACCGGCTTCCTCGCCGCCAACGCCCTCCTGGAGTCATGGGCGGTGCGGGGCCACCCCCTGTGGACCGTGCCCAACGGCAGCCGCAGCCGCCTGCTCCGAGCGGTGGCACGGAGACGCGGTGTCGGTGGCAGGCGGGTCTGGCGGTGATGCCGAGCACGAGCGCCTCGGGCCGGTCGAGGGGGCGTCACCGAGCAGCCGGGCGGCTTGAGAGACTGCCGGGTATGGACATCACGAGCAGGAACCACGTGACCGTCACCGGCAACATGCGGGGACCGACCGTGGTGCTGGCCCATGGCTTCGGCTGTGACCAGAACATGTGGCGGCTGACGGTGCCCGCGCTGACCGACGACTACCGCGTCGTGCTGTTCGACTACGTGGGTTCGGGCCGTGCCGACGCGTCCGCGTTCTCGGAGGACCGGTACTCGTCCCTGGACGGGTACGCCCAGGACGTGGTCGAGGTGTGTGAGGCGCTCGACCTGCGAGAGGCGGTGTTCGTGGGCCACTCGGTGAGCGCGATGACCGGCGTATTGGCGGTGGACAGGGCACCGGAGCGGATCGGCGCCCTGGTGATGGTCGCGCCGTCCCCGCGGTACATCGACGACGAGGGGTACCGAGGCGGGTTCAGCGCCGAGGACATCGACGAACTGCTGGCCTCGCTGGAGGCGAACTACCTCGGCTGGTCGGCGGCCATGGCCCCGGTGATCATGGGCAACGCCGACCGGCCCGAACTGGGCGACGAGCTCAAGAACAGCTTCTGCGCCACCGACCCGGACATGGCGCGCGTGTTCGCCCGGACGACGTTCCTGTCGGATTCGAGGGACGACCTGAAGAGCGTACGAGTGCCGACGCTGGTACTGGAGTGCACCCAGGACGTGATCGCCCCCCGTGAGGTCGGAGCGTTCGTGCACGAGACGATTCCCGGCTCGCGTCTGGTCACTCTGGACGCCACCGGGCACTGCCCGCACCTGTCCGCGCCCGAGGCCACCAACCAGGCGATCGTCGACTTCCTCGCGAGCCTGTGATGATGTGCCGCGCCGGCCGGCAGCCCGAGCCGCAGGACGCCGACGGCCGCGAACCCGCGGACGCCGCGTTCGCCGGACTGCTGGAGGACAGCGTCGAAGACCTCTACGAGAACGCCCCCTGCGGATACCTCTCCACCCTGATGGACGGCACCATCGCGAAGATCAACGGCCGGCTGCTCGACTGGCTCGGGCTGGAACGGGAGGCGGTGGTGGGCCGCAAGAGGTTCACCGACCTGCTGACCGTCGGCGGCAAGCTGTACCACGAGACGCACTTCGCGCCGCTCCTGCGGATGCAGAGCGAGATCAGCGGGATAGCCCTGGAGATGAAGCAGACCGGTGGCCGCCGGATACCCGTGCTCGTCTCGTCCGTCGTCAAAAACGGCACCACCGGACAGCCCCTGCTGATCCGCACCACGGTCTTCGACGCCCGCGACCGCCGCGCCTACGAAGAGGAACTCCTGCGCCGCCGGGAAGCCGCCGAGGAAGCGCGCCGGCAGGCGGAGGCCGACCGCGCCCGGCTGCAGGAAGCCCTCGCCGTGCTCCAGCAGTCGCTGCTCCCGGACACCCTGCCGCCGGTACCCGGCGTGCAGACGGCCGCCCACTACCACACCGCCTCACCCGACCGCTTGGGCGGCGACTTCTACGACGTCTTCCCCATCGACGGCAAACGCTTCGGATTCTTCCTCGGCGACGTGTGCGGCAAGGGCCCCCAGGCCGCAGCGCTCACCTCCCTGACCCGCTACACCCTGCGCGCCGCCGCTCTGCACGACCCCGACCCCGTCTCCGCGCTGACCACCCTCAACACGGTGCTCCACGAGCGCTACGCCGGCAGCGGAGACCCCCGCTACTGCACCGCCGTCTTCGGCACCCTCGAACCCGATCCCGTGACCGGGCAGCCCGCCGTCCACCTCGCCTCGGGCGGCCACCCTCCGGTCATCGTGCTGCGCGCGGACGGTACGGCCGACTTCCTGCCGACCCCGGGCGGCCTGCTCGTCGGCATCCTGCCCTCCGCGCGCTTCACGGCCGCGAGGACCGTGCTCGGCCCCGGCGACACGCTCCTTCTCTACACGGACGGCCTCACCGAAGCCCGCACCGGCCAGGGCCGCACCGGTCTCTACGGCGACGAGGCGCTGCTCGCCTTCGCCGCCGGCCAGGCGGGCAAGCCGCCCCAGGCGGTGATCCAGGCCCTGACCGGTCTTCTGGCAAGCTTCGGTGACGGCCTCGACGACGACACCGCCCTGCTCGCCATCGGCGTCCCGGCCCCCGAACCCCAGACGAGAAACGAACGATGAGCCCGTTGAAGATCACCACCCGAGATGCCGCGACCGGTCCCGTCCTGGAGATGTTCGGCGAACTCGACTACGCCAACGTCGCCGAACTGCACGAGGTGCTGCGCGGTCTCACCCTCAGGCCGGGCCAGCGACTGGTCCTGGACCTGGGCGGTCTGGAGTTCTGCGACTCCAGTGGCATCACGGCGCTGATCGCCGCGCACAGCAACGCGCAGGCCGTCCAGGCGGACGCCGCCCTCGCGGCCGTACCGCCCAACACCCTGCGCGTCCTGCGCATCGTCGGCCTCGACCAGATCCTCACCATCCACCCGGACACCGAGACCGCCACGCGTTCCTGAGCCGGCCGGCGGTCGGTCAGGACAGGATCTCGACGTACCCGTCGGTTCCGTGCACACGGATGCGCTGTCCGTCCCGGATCCGCCGGGTCGCCTGCTCCACCCCGACGACGGCCGGCAAGCCGTACTCCCGGGCGATCACGGCGCCATGGGTCATCAGTCCGCCCACCTCCGTCACCAGGCCCGCCACCGCGACGAACAGCGGTGACCAGCTGGGGTCCGTGAAGGGTGTGACCAGGATGTCGCCCGCTTCGAGATCGGCGTCCGCCATGTCGAGGATGACGCGGGCCCGGCCCTCGACGGTCCCGGTGGAGACCGGCAGGCCCACCAGGGCGCCCTCCGGCACGTCATCGCGCCGGTAGGCCCCGCTCAGAGCCTCGCCGTCCGAGGTGAGGACCCGGGGAGGGGTGAGCGCCTCGTACGAGCGGAACGCGTCCTTGCGCTCCTCGACGAGCCGCAGGTCGACCTGTCCCGTGCGCACGACGTCGCGGAACTCCTGGAAGGTGAGGTAGAAGACGTCCTCCCGGCCGGCGAGCACCCCCGCCCGCACCAGGCGGTCGGCCTCCGCCATCAGGGCCTGCTTGTAGACGAAGTAGCGGCTGATGATGCTGTACTTCGGGTACTCCCGGTAGCCGATGAAGGTGCGGACCCGGTCGATCATGGCCTTGGTCTCGGCGGCCTTCCGCTCCCCGTCCGGCAGGGCCCGCAGCCGGGACAGCACCTCCTGTTCCTTCTGCTGCGCCGCCTGGCGGCCCTGCTCGAAGCGCCGCCGGGCCGCGCCCGGTTCGAAGTTCCGTACGTTGTCGAGGATCACGGGAACGATGGTGCCGGGGCGCTCGCTCCAGCGTGGCCTCGTGATGTCGATCTCGCCGACGCAGCGCATGCCGTACTGGTCGAGGTAGGACTCGATGGCGTCGCGTGCCTCGGTCCCGCCCGGGAGCTTGGCCAGGTCGTCGAGGAAGCCGTCGTCCTCGACGCTCTCCAGGAATCCGACCACCTCCGGGTGCGGGCGGATCGCGTCCGCGACGTCGAGCAGCGCGAGTCCCATCTCCGACGTGATGTTGCCGGGGGCGGACAGGGTCAGTGTGTCAGCCGCGTTCTTCTCGCCGAGCCACTCCTCCAGCTTGTCGTTGAGCCACCACGTGGCCTCCATTCCCGCCATGATCGCCTTGAAGTTCAGCGGGTCCGTGAGGACGCGTTTGTGCTCCTCGAAGGCCTCCGTCAGGAAGTCGAACAGCGCCGGTCCGGTCTTCGCCTCGATGCCGCGCTCGAGGGCGGCGACGGATGCCCGGCTGCGTTCGATCAGCTCGGTGACGATGGCCGGATCGGTCTCGATCGGGGCGGGCGGCCCACCGGCCGGCGGCCCGGCGGCGGGCGCGTCCGGGAGCGAGGGCACGAAGTCCTCCCGCTCGAGGACGGTCTCCAGCGCGTCCCTGACCAGCGGATCGCCCTTGCCCATGAGGTCCAGCAGGGCGGCCCGGCTCGCGGGCGTGGCCAGTCGCTGGGTGACCTCGACGAACAGCCTCCCGCCGGCCTCGTGCATCGGCACCATGGCCGTCAGCCGCCACATGGACAGCCCCAGGGGCTTCATGGGGTCGGTCATCATCTGCTGGTGACCGGTGGAGACATAGACGTGATTCTCCTCGTCGTCCCTCTCGGGAACGGGGAACAGCGTCGTGATGGGCCGGCTCTGCACGATGTGGAAGTCGTCACCGACCAGGCACCACTCGATGTCCTGCGGGCGGCCGAAGTGCGCCTCGATCCGCCGCCCGAGCCGCGCGAGCCGGACCGCCTGCGCGTCCGTGAGCGACGGCTGCTCCTGCTCCTGGGCGTCGACCGCCACTTCCTGCGTGCCCCCGCCCGGCAGGGCGCGCACGGCACGCCGCTTGGCGGAGATCGTCCTGGCGACGATCTCGCCGTGCCGCACCTTGAAGACGTCCGGGTTGACCAGACCGGACACCAGGGCCTCGCCGAGGCCGAAGCCGGCGTCCACGGTGGTGACCGTCCGGTTGCCCGTGACGGGGTCGGCCGTGAACAGGATGCCGGCCGCCTGCGGGAAGACCATCCGCTGCACGACCACGGCCATGTGGACCGTACGGTGGTCGATGCCGTTGCGCCGGCGGTAGGTGACGGCCCGTTCCGTGAACAGGGACGCCCAGCACCGGCTGATGTGCTGGAGGACCGCCGCCGCACCCACGACGTTCAGGTAGGTGTCCTGCTGGCCGGCGAAGGAGGCCGTCGGCAGGTCCTCGGCCGTCGCGCTGGAGCGGACGGCGTAGGGGGTCTGCTCGCCGGACCGGGCGAGCGCACCGGTGATCGCCGCGGCGATGTCGTCCGGGACGGCGATCGCTTCGACGGCCCGGCGGATCCGCGCGCTGAGGGTGCGGATCGCCTCCTGGTCGTCCGGGCCCACCAGCGACAGCTCATCGAGCTGCCGGCCGATCGACGGCGTCTGCGCCACGACCCGCTGGAAGGCCTCGGTCGTCACGCAGAAGCCCCCGGGTACGCGGACGCCCTCGATCCGCGACAGGCTGCCCAGGTGAGCGCCCTTGCCGCCGACGACGGCGATCCGGCTCTCGTCGATCTCCTGAAGATCCAGCACGTACTGCTCGGTCATCGCGACACCTCCGAGGCGGCCGAGCTGTGCCGCACTGCGGTGCCCGATCGAATTGGCTGGTCTGTCGAACCGTTGGCCGAGCACGTCGCCGTGCGCCATAACGTCGACAACAACACGTGGTTTCCCCATTTCCGCAGGTTGTGGCCTCGGCCGACGATTGTGCGCCGTCACCGGGGGCTTGCCGCAAGCCCCCCTTCGCGCTATAACTTGGGTAGTGGCAAGGAGAGTTCTCTCCTTGCCTTTTCCTTTTGCCGTCTTCCGGAGCGGGTCACGTGCTTGGTCGACGCCTCATCGGGTACCGCGTTTGAATAAGGGTGGTATCTGTATGGCCAAGCGATTACTGAAAGCGATGGGTGCGTGACTCGTCTCAGTGGCTCGGGGGGCGACCAGTCGAGCGGATCGGGTGACGACCCACTTTCCGTGGCGCTGGAGATCGCCGATGCCGTGGACGGTCTCGCGAACGCGTGGTCGGTGGCCGCCCAGGGAGCGAGCCTGCGGCTGTCGCCGCACCAGCTGAGAGCCCTCCGGATCCTGGAGTCGGCACCCGGGCTCAATCTCACCGCTCTGGCGGAGAACATGGACATAGGGCCCCCGACGGCCAGCCGGCTGTGCGACCGGCTGGAGGCGGCCGGCCTGCTGGAGCGCCTGCTGCATCCGCACCGACGCCGTGAGGTGCAACTCGTGCTCACCGGGCGCGGTCGGCAGGTGCTGAACGAAGTGGCCACCCGCAGGTCGCAGGCGCTCGCCGCGGTCCTCGCGGCCATGGAACCCCGCGAGCGGGCGGCGCTGAGAGTGGGCCTGCGGGCCTTCCTGACCGCTCAGGGCGACCCCGGCAAGGAGAGCGGCCGCCCCGAGCGCTGACGGCCGCGTCAGCCCCGGCGGCCGTGCCAGTCGAGGCAGACCACCGCGGCGTCCGACATCAGCTCCTTGCTGCCGTAGTGCTCGATCAGCCCGGCGACGACCGCGCGCGCCGTCTCGTGCGGCGGCGCGGAACGGGTGGCGCCGAGGATCTGTCGCAGCACCTGCTCGCCGAAGAGGTCGCCCGTGGCGGAGCGGGTGCCGTGGACACCGGTACTGACCGCTATGAGACGGTCGCCGGGCTCGACCTGGAAGGTCTGCTCCCGGTAGAGGGTCTCCTCGAACATGCCGAGCGGCAGCTGCGCCTCCAGCTCGACCCTCTCGGTATGGCCGCCGCGCTGCTGGAACAGCTGCGGTGAGCCCGCGTCGACGGCGTGCACGAGGCCCGTGGCCAGGTCGAAGCTGAGCAGCAGGGTCGGGGCGTAGACCTTCCCGCCGTACTGCGCGTAGACGGCCTGGTCGGCGAGGCACGCCTGGTCGGCGAGGCCGATGCCGGCGCGGCGGGCGTTGCGCAGGGCGCTGACCGTGAGACCGGCGAGCAGGGAGGCGTCGATGCCGTGTCCCATGCCGTCGGTCACGGTGAGCACCAGATGGTCGGCGCTGGTGGACCAGTCGAAGTTGTCGCCGCCGATGGCATAGGCGGGTTCGAGGTGGGCGCCGATGGCGTACTCCTCGCGGGCACACCCCCGGCCGGGCAGGAGCTGCCACTGCATCTCGGCGGCGAGCGTCAGCCGGCGGGTGCGGCGGGCCTGGAGGTACAGGTCGGTGTCGCGGCCGGCGGTGGTCACCTCATGCCCTAGCGCTGTGGCGAAGTCGCCGAGCTGGAGCACCGTGCTCGGGTCGACGGCGCCCGCGGGCAGCCGTACGGACAGCACGCCCAGACGGTCGCCGCGCACGGTGATCGGCAGATGCGCCAGGTGGCCGGCCGGGTCGTGCAGGACTTCGAGCACCGGTTTCTGGGTGCGGAAGGCGCTGCCCGCGGGCCCGTCCTGGGCGGAGACCGGGGGACCGGTGTGCGGCAGGTGGGTCACCGGCTGCAGGACGGCCAGGGCGTAGTCGGCGAGCAGGAGCGTCACGTCCTGGGCGCCCACCCGGTCGGCGAGCAGTCGGCGGGCGGTGGCCACCAGGGCATGGGGTGGGGCGCCGCGCAACAGGGCTTCCGCGGACGGCTGTGCTTCAGGGACGTTCACGCAATCCACCCTCTCGCCTTGTGTCCTTCACGCTACCGCGAGCGGACCGGATGTCAGGCGGTGAGGAGACGGAGGAGGAGCGGCCGGACTTCCCGTGCTGTTCCTGCGGGCCGGAGAGCACGGTGTGGCAGAGCAGGACGCAGACGTCGTCGTCCCGCTCGGAGTCGTGCAGGAGGGGTTTGAGCAGGGCGTCGGCGGCGGCGTCCAGGTCCTGTTCGAGCTCCGGTGTGTGCAACGCCGCGAGAGCGCGGGCCAGGCGTCCGATACCGGGGTCGATGCCCTGCCCCCGGCGCTCGACCAGGCCGTCGGTGTACAGCACCAGGGAGGAACCGGCGGGCAGCTCGGCCCGGTTGTCGGTGTAGACGTAGGGCAGCGGGATGCCCAGCATCACGCCGGGTTTGGCGTCCAGGACCCGTACGGTGCCGTCGGCGGAGCGTACGACGGCGGGTGGGTGGCCGGCCGACGCCCAGAGCACTTCCGGCTCACCCGGCCGGAAGCGGGCGATCAGCGCGGTGGCGTACAGGTCGGGCTGCAGGTGGCCGAGCATGCGGTGCAGGCGCGTGAGGATCTCGCCGGGGGTGGCGTTCTCCACGGCGTAGGCGCGCAGGGCCGTGCGCAGCTGGCCCATGACGACGGCGGCGTGCAGCCCGTGGCCGGTGACGTCCCCTATGACGGCCAGCAGGCTGCCGTCGGGCTGGAGGAAGGCGTCGTACCAGTCGCCGCCGATGTTCATCCCCCAGGTGGCGGGCAGGTAGCGCGCGGCGAGCAGCAGTCCGGGCGCGTCGGGCAGGTCGGTGAGCTGGGCGCGCTGCAGGGCTTCGGCGGTGTTGCGGGACTGCTGGTAACGGTGGGCGTGGTCCAGGGCGACGCCGACACGGCGGGCGAGCTCGACGAGCATCACCGAGGTGTCCTCGTCGAAGCGGGGGGCCGGGGCGGTGAGGGTGAGGACGCCGAGCAGACGCTGGGCGACGAGCGGGATGGCCAGCAGCGGTCGCCGGGGGGAGAGGGCGGAGGGCGGGAGGTCGTCGACGCCGGGAAGGTTGCCGGGGTGGTCCGCGGCGTGCTGGGGACGTCCCGTGCGGGCGGCGGTCACGGCGGCCGCGGAGTGTTCCCCTACGCGGTGCGCGCGCTCTTCGCCGTGCTCCTCGTACTCCTCCTCGTCGAAGAGCCACACGTCCACCCGCTCCGCGTACTCCGGCACCAGCAGGTCGGAGAGGCGGCGCAGGATGGCCGTATGACTGAGGGACGAGGTGATGGCGGCGCTGGCGTCACCCAGGAAGCTCAGCAGACGCCGGGCCTTCTCCGCCTCGACGCGCGCGGTCCGCTCGGCTTCCAGGAGCTCGCGCTGCGCGCGTGCCGCGGCTTCCAGATCGGCGTGCAGCGCCAGTACGCCCTGGTTGGTGTGGTGCAGTTCCTCCCGGTGCAGCCGGACCAGGCTCTCCTGTTCGTCCAGGAGGCCCAGTACCTCGGCGGTGGTCTCGTCGGCCCGCAGCAGGGCCTCCGGCAGCGAGCCGGCGACGCGTCGGCCTTCGCGGACGGTCCGGTGAGGCAGGGAGCAGGTGAGTAAGGGCGTCTCGTCCCGCGGGTCCGGCCCGCCGGAGCCGGCCGGGCGCAACGAGGCCTCGAGCCGGCCCGCCTGCCCGGGGGTCGGCTGCCGGACCTGAAGCCGCAGTTCCCAGTCCTCGCCCAGGCTCAGGCAGTGCCGCAGCCGCGCCGTCAGCGCCGTCAGGAAGCGGGCCTGTTCCAGGGCCGGTGCCCCGCCGTCCGCGGCGATGCGGCCGGCGGCGGCGCGGGCCCGGGCGGCGTCGGCGACCGACGCGACCTTCCAGACGCCTGTGGGTGCGGTCATACGGGTCCGTCCGGGGGTCGGGGGGCCAGTACGGCCACACTGGCGTCGTCGCGCGGGGGCCGGGCGGCGCTGCCGGCGTCCCTCAGGACGACCGCGGCCACCACGGCCGGATCGTGGGCACCGAGCCGGGGGTCGGTGGGGGGAACCCAGCGGCCGGGGAGCCCGTCACTGTGCAGGACGAGCAGGCTGTCCGGCGCCCAGTCGGCCTCGCTCAGGGGAACGGTGGCCGGGAAGTGGGCTCCGACGATGCCCGGGTGGGAGATGAGGGGCCGCCACGCGCCGTCGGTGCGCAGTCTGGCGCCTATGTTGCCGACACCGGCGAACGAGAGCCGGCCGGTGTCCTCGTCCAGCTGTGCGACGCCGACGGCCGCGCCTCGCGTGACCCGCAGCGCGGTGTGCAGTCGCCGAAGGATCTCGGCCGGCGGCAGACCGGCACTGCGGCGCAGTTCTTCCACGGCGGCGCTGGACGCGTCGGCGGCCTTCTCGCCGTGGCCGAGCCCGTCCACGAGCATCAGCGTGACGCGGGCACCGGAGCGCACCCGGGCGAAGGCGTCCCCGGAGTGCTCGGCGCGGCCGAGCGAAGTGGTGATCCCCCCGGCCCGGGTGCCTGTCCGTGACCCCACCTCCCGCGGGGGAGTGCTCCCGCGCGCCTGTGCCGGGGCGATGCGGGCCACCGCGACGGTGCCCCGGCCCGGCCGGCTGTGCAGGTCGAACTCGCTGGAGATGCGCCGGCAGGTGCCGAGCCCGGCCCCCAGCGAGGAGGAGGCGGTCGTGTGACCGTCCCGCATCGCCGCCTGGACGTCGTCGATGCCCGGTCCGTGATCGAGCGAGGCGATCTGCACGCAGGGCACGTCCCCGGCTGACGTGTCGGAGGGCGCGGACAGGTTGACGAGGATCCGGCCGCCGCCGGCGTGCTTGACGAGGTTGGTGCCCAACTCGGTGGCCACCAGCGCCGCGACCGCCGTGGAATGCGCGTCCAGTCCCGCGCGGGCGCAGGCGGCCTCGGCTGCGACGCGTACGTCCCGGACCCGGGTGCTGTCCTGTACCGGGACCTCCCACACTCTGCTCACGGCGCACCTGTGCGGGGCGCGGGCAGACCGGAGACCCAGTCGGTGATGGTGACGGTGGTGCCCTGGCCGGGCCGGGTGTCGAGGGCGAACTCCTTGACGAGCCGCTTGGCCCCGCTCAGCCCCATGCCCAGGCCGCCACCTGTGGTGTAGCCGTCGGTCATGGCGAGCTCGACGTCTCGGATGCCCGGACCCGCGTCGACGAAGGTGAGCCGCAGCCCGCGCTGGGTCCCTTCGGCCAGCACGGTCATCTCCATGTGGCCGCCGCCCCCGTGCACCAGGGCGTTGCGGGCCAGTTCGCTGGCCGCGGTCACCAGCTTCGTCTGCTGGACCAGGTTGAAGCCGAGGTCGGCGGCGTACTGGCGTACTTGTTGCCGTACCCAGGCCAGATCGGCGTCCGAGCCGATGGGCAGGCGGGTGGTCGAGGCGATGGGGGCATGCATCATGCACCCTCTTCCGGACGAGCGGTCGGAGCTGCCGAGAAGTCGCGGCCCAGCAGGGCCAGGGCCTTCTCGACGTTCAGAGCCGTCCCCAGGCCGGGCAGGGTGAGGCCCAGCTCGACCAGGGTGATGGCGACGGCCGGACGCATGCCGGCCAGGACGGTCCGCGCGGCGAGCAGGCGTGCGCTCGCGGCGATCTCGGCCAGCACGCGGCCGAGGAAGGAGTCGACGATCTCCACGCCGGAGATGTCGATCACGACACCGCCCACCGGCACCGGGCTGGACGCGATCCGCTGGGCGATGTCGTGCTGGAGCTGCTCGGCCGCCCCGTCGTGCAGTTCTCCCTGCAGGGTCACCAGCAGGACGTCTCCCAGCGCCAGGACCGGCACCGGGGCCGGCCCTGGGTACATGGCGACGAAGCCGGTCACCGCGATCCCGCCGCCGTCACCTGACGTGGGGAGACGACGATGCCCTGCTGGGTGAGCGCGTAGGCCAGCGCGTCGGCGAGGCCGGCCCGCGTGATGATCGAGCCGAGGTCGATGCCGAGGTGGACGATGGTCTGCGCGATGGCGGGACGGATCCCGGAGACGATGCACTCCGCGCCCATCAGCCGGGCGGCGGCGACCGTCTTCATCAGGTGCTGGGCCACGAGCGAGTCCACGGTCGGCACACCGGTGATGTCGAGGATGGCGTACGCGGCCCGCTGGTCCACGATGGCGTCCAGGAGGCTCTCCATCACGACCTGGCTGCGAGCGCTGTCCAGGGTCCCGATCAGCGGTACGGCGACCACGCCGTCCCACAGTTTGATGACCGGGGTGGCCACCTCCAGCAGCTGCTGTCGCTGCCGGGCGATGAGCTCCTCGCCCGCGCTCAGCGTCGTCTCCATGATCACCAGGCGCAGTGTGGCCGTCAGGACCGCCAGGGCCTGCTCGCACGCGTTCACCCGCACGTCGTCGGCGGTGTCCTGGAACTCGGCCCGCAGCAGCGCGGTCACCGGCTCGCGCAGGCCGGCCACCTCGCCGGCGATCTGCACCGGTGTGAACCCGGCCCTGGCCCGGGCCGCGGCCATCCGGCCGAGCTGGTCCCTGACGGTGCCGAAGCCCGGGGCCTCGAGGTCCTCCAGCCGTCCGGAGCGGGCCACGTCGGCCAGGGCGTCCACCACCGCCTTGCACGCCTCGACGGCCTCGTCCCGGGAGACGGTGAAGACCGTCCGGAACAGGGCGGCGTCCGCCCAGCGCTGGGCGATCTGCTCACGGCGCCGCTCCAGGAAGGAACCCAGCTCCTCAGCCGTCTCGGGGGCCGTGTCGTGCTCCGCCACCTGCATCGTCTCCCTGCCTGTCGGGCCGGACGGCCCGCCGGGCGGTCAGGCCATGCGGCAATTATTGCCGCATGGCAAACGTTAACGCGAGCGTGTCCGGCGAACAACATGCCCTCGCCGTCATCGGGTCGGCTCGCCGGTCAGTCGAACCGCGGCCTGCCGTGCCAGTCCAGACACACGATCAGCGCGTCATCGGACGGGACGGCCTCTCCGCGGTGGCCTGTCAGCTCCCGCAGGATGGCCCGCGGCACCTCGGCTGCGGGCAGCAGGCGCGTGGAGTGGATGGCCCGGGTGAGCGCCGCGTCCCCGTACGCCTCGCCCCGCGGGGAGGCCACGGCGTGGACCCCGTCGCTGACGAAGACGAGCCGGTCGCCGGGCTCGACGTGGAAGTCCTGTGCGACATAGTCCGTCTCCTCGAACATGCCCAGCGGCAGCTGGGCGTCGAAGGAGACGCCTTCCACGGCGCCGTCGCGCAGCCGCAGCAGCTGGGGGGAGCCCGCGTCCACGACGCTCGCCCGGCCTGTGGTCAGGTCGAAGTCGAACATCAGAACCGACAGATAGCTCTGCCCCCGGTAGTGGGCGTAGACGGCCTGGTCGGCCAGGGCCGCCTGGTCGGCGATGGACAGTCCGGCGCGCCGGGCGTTGCGCAGCGCGTTGATGGCCAGGTTCGTCAGCAGGGACGCCTCTATGCCCTCGCCCATGCCGTTGGTGACGTACAGCATCAGGTGGTCGGCGGTGGCGGACCAGTCGAAGTTGTCGCCGAAGATGGCGTACGCGGGCTCCAGCTGGGCCCCGAGTTCGTACTCGGGACGGGAGCAGGCGCGGCCGGGCAGCAGTTGCCACTGCATCTCGGCGGCCAGCGTCAGCCGGTCCTTGCGGCGCGCCTGCAGGTACACGTCGGTGTCGCGCTCGGCCACCATCACCTCGTGCCCCAGCACGTCGGCGACATCGGCCAGTTCGGACTCCCACCGCTGCGCGGCGTCGCCGTCGGGCAGGGTGACCGACAGCACGCCGAGCCGGTCGCCGCGCACACTGACCGGCAGATGCAGACGCGTCCGCCCGTCCCGTTCGTCCTCCCGGTACGGCTTCTGCGAACCGAAGGCCCGGCCGGCCGTGCTGTTGTGCACCGACACCGGCTCCAGCGTGTGCGGCAGTACCGACACCGGCTGGAGCACGGTCAGGCTGTAGTCGGCCATGAACAGCTCGACGTCCTCCGCGCCGTACTGCTCGATCAGTACGGCGCGGATGGCGTCGAGCAACTCGTGGGGGGCCGCTGTGCGCAGAGCGCGTTCAACGGCCAGGAATCTCTTCATGAGGGAAAAACACCTGTCCTTCGCCGGACTACGTACGGGTCTCAAGGGCGGGGCCGGCTCCTCGGTGAGCCGCTTCGGCCATCCCGGTCCTGTGTGGTCAGCGCGTGCGCCTAGTACGCTGACAGGCACCCAAGTGCCTGCGAGAGTGTGATCGTGACTGCCTTCCGCCGCCGCTCAGAGCCCGATGAGGTCGCACGTGTGACCACCACGGCCGTCGAGCTGCTGGAGCTTGTGTGGGGCCGGGCCTCGACCGCGCCCACCTCCGCGTCGCAGCTGCGGGTGCTGCACATCCTCGAGCACCACGACGGCATCAACCTGCGCACCCTCGCGGAGTCCCTCGCCTCGACCCCGCCCTCCACCAGCCGGCTGTGCGACCGGCTGGTCGCGGCCGGGCTGGTCGAGCGGGTCGTCAGCGAGGAGAACAGGCGGGAGGTCCGGCTGCATCTCAGCGGCCGGGGCCGCGCCTTCCTCGTCGACCTGCGTGCCCGCAGGGAGAGGGAGTTGCGGACCGTGCTCGCGGACATGCCTGCCGTGAAGCGGGTCGCGCTGCTGGAAGGGCTGGAGGCGTTCTGCGCGGCCGCGGCCACGCAGATACACAACGACGCGGAGGAATCCGGCAGCCGCACCGCCTGAACCCCCGATCGCGCCCTCGCCGTCTTCGTCACCTCTCGACATGGGTGACCAGCACACGGAGCGGTCTCCGCCCACCGGAGCATTCCAGGTCCTTCCCCGTACGTCCGACACGGTTACTCTGTTGCTTCCCGGCTTTTATTGTCAAACGGCAACAATGCGTCTGACCGCCCTTACCCGAACTCGCTTACCCCGTCGCGGTGAGTTCTTCCGGGGGTGTGCGGTTTGTCTCTCGAACGAGGGAAGCCGCGCATGAGCGCACCCATCCGGGGAAGGAGGGGGATGGATCCGCGCTGGTGCGAATGTCCGCGATGCGTGCGGAGGTTCAGCCGAACCGCAGCGTACGCGGGGCGAAGGCGCCTTCGGGGCCGTCGGCCCGGCCGACCGACCACACCGTGTCCGTGCCCGGCACCGGCGCCAGCCGCAGGGTCCGGGAGTCTCCCTCACCGGCCACCGCCGGTTCGTCGTAGGCGCTGAAGGACTGTCCGTTCCAGGCGAGGAAATCCGGCCCGGACACGAGCGGCGGCGAACCGGGCGGGCCCCACTTCTGCGAGCGGGCCACCGCCACCCAGGCCAGCCCGCCGGACGGGGAGGCCGCCAGCGAAGTGACCGAGCCGAAGTCGGTGGGCACGCTCACCCGGCTCCACGTCTGTCCGTCGTACCGCAGCAGCAGCGGCGGGATCGGCCGGCCCGGGGGACCCCCGATGAACCCGGCCGTGCCGCCCGCCCACACCTCGGTCGGCGAGATGGCCAGCACACTGCCCACGGCGGAGCGCGGGGAGCCGTCCACGATCGTCTGCTGCCACGCCTGCCCGTCCCAGTGGGACACCGCCGCACCCGAGTCGCCCGCGCCCGCGGCCCACACATCGTCGGGCGCCTTGACCTGCAGCCCGTACACCGAGCCCGGCGGCACGGGCATGTCCTGCCACACCTGCCCGTCCCGGCGCAGCAGGACCTGGGCGCCGCCCCGCGTACCGATCAGCCAGGTCTCACCGCCGCCGGCGACCACACCGGTCAACACCACACCCGTCGGCGGTCGGCTCTCCGACCAGGCGATGCCGTCGAAGCGGAGCAGCCGGGTGCCGCCCGCCGCGTCGCGGCCCACCGCCCAGACCGCGGTCGGCGCGGTCGCGGCGACGGACAGCAGCTCTCCCTGCCAGCCGACCCCCGGCAGGCTCCGGCGCTGCCACGCGGTTCCGTCCCAGCGCAGCACCAGAGGGAAGCCCGGCGCCTCGCGGCCGACGGCGTCGGTGCCCACCGCCCACGCCTGGTCCGGGCCGAACGCCACGGCCTCGTTCAGCGCGGCCTGGGGGCGTACCTGGGCCGGGACCGGAACGTGCTGCCAGGACAAGGGTTCCGTCGCGGCCCTCGCCGTCGTCATGGCGGCGATGAGGGCCATGGCGACGGCGAGGGCCGCGACGAGAAGTCTGCGTGCCATGGTCAGCCTCCCAGCCGCTCGCTCATCAGGTTCGGTTTCGAGCCGTAGATCTCGACGGTCCCGAAGGACAGCAGCGCGGATCCGGCCCTGGCCAGCGCACGCGGTTTGACGTCGATGGCGTTCGTGCGCTCCGGGCCGTAGGAGAAGGTGGTCCGGGGGCCGTCCAGCCGCGTGTACTTCGACTGGAAGGCGCGGTCGCTGCGCACCGGCAGCCACAGCGCGCCGTCCGGGCCGCGCACCATCGCCCCGGTGTAGGTGTCGCCCAGCGGCGGGTAGGTGGTGCGCCAGGCGTGCCCGTCGAACGTCATCAGGTAGGTACGGGCCACGCCGTCGGTGTACTGGCTGCCGCCGATCGTGACCCGGCCGGACGGTTCGAGCAGGAGCGTGTGCACGTTGCTGTCCGGCGGCAGCGGCACCTGCGCGTCCCGCCACGCCGTGCCGTCCCAGCGCAGCACCGCGGTCCCGGTACTGGTGTCCGCCCAGGCCCACGCGTCGCCGGCGCTGCGCGCGGTGATCCCCATCAGGTACAGCACTCCCTCCGGGGTGGCCTGCGCGGTCCAGCGGGAACCGTCGTAGCGCAGGACCCTCAGCCCGGTGTCGTCCTCACCGACCACCCACGCGGCACCCGGCACCGCGGCGAAGTCCTGGTAGGTCCACAGCGTCTGCGGCAGCGGGACGGTGCTCCATCCGCCCGCCGACCGGCGCAGGATCTCGCCCTCGCCCGCGCGGTTGTGGAGGAACCACGTCTCCGCGCCGACGAACTGCACCTTGCCGAGCCAGCCCGGCTCGCCCGCGCCCGGGAAGGTGGTGTCCCGGCTCCACGCCGTGCCGTTCCAGCGGTACAGCAGCGGCCGCAGTCCGTCGGCGGGCTGCTCGTACCCGGTCGCCCACGCCTCCCCGGAGGCGCGGGCCGCGAGATCGGACACGGTCACGGGCGGGGTGGCGGGCGGCACCTGGAGCGCCGACCAGCTCGGGGGCGCGGCCGCGTCGGGCGTCACGGCCACGGCCGGCGACACCACCGAGGCACACGCGATCACAAGGCAGACGACGACCGCACGGAGACCGTTCACGAGACCCCCAAACCACGACGGTCGCACACGCTATTGGCCGTCACAGGCCATGGACAGACGGCATTCGGCCGATCGTGGCCCCCCTGGGTCAGGCAGGAGCGGCAGGAGCGGCAGGAGCGGCAGGAGCCCGGTCGGGTGTGGGTTCCAGTCGTACGACGATGCCCTTCGACGTGGGCTGGTTGCTGATGTCGGCGACGCTGTCCAGCGGCACCAGGACGTTGGTCTCCGGGTAGTAGGCGGCGGCTGAGCCCGGCGCGGTCGGGTAGGGGACGATCTCGAAGTTCTCGGCCCGGCGCTCGGTGCCGTCCTCCCAGACACTCACCAGGTCGACGCGGTCGCCCTGGGCAAGGCCGAGTGCGGACAGGTCGGCCGGGTTGACGAGCACGACGTGGCGGCTGCCGTGGATGCCGCGGTAGCGGTCGTTGAGCGTGTAGGGGACGGTGTTCCACTGGTCGTGCGAGCGGAGCGTCTGCAGCAGCAGATGGCCCTCGGGCGCCCTCGGGACCACGCGCTCGTTGCGGGTGAACAGGGCTTTGCCGGCCGAGGTGTTGAACACGCCCTCGTTGACGGGGTTGGGGAGCTGGAATCCACCGGGGCGTGTCACCCGCGCGTTGAAGTCGTGGAATCCCGGCACGATGCGGGAGATGCGGTCGCGGATCGTGCCGTAGTCCCCCTCGAACCGGTCCCAGGGGATGTCCGGCTTGCCGTCGAGGGTGCGGCGGGCGAGCCGGCACAGGATCGCGACCTCGCTGAGCAGCAACGGCGACGCCGGTTCGAGGCGGCCCTGGGAGGTGTGGACCTCGCTCATGGAGTTCTCCACCGTGACGAACTGCTCGCCGTCGGCCTGGACATCGCGTTCGGTACGGCCGAGCGTCGGCAGGATCAGCGCCGTGTCACCGCAGACGGTGTGCGAACGGTTCAGCTTGGTGGAGATGTGCGCGGTCAGCCGGCACGAACGCATCGCCTCCTCGGTGACCTCGCTGTCGGGAGCGGCGCGCACGAAGTTGCCGGCCAGGGCGAGGAACACCTTGACGCGGCCCTCGCGCATCGCCTTGATCGAGTTCACCGAGTCGAGCCCGCGCGGGCGTGGCGGATCGAAGCCGAACTCCCTTTGGAGCGCGTCCAGGAACGTGTCCGGCATCTGCTCCCAGATGCCCATGGTGCGGTCGCCCTGGACGTTGCTGTGCCCGCGCACCGGGCAGGCGCCGGCGCCCGCACGCCCGAGATTGCCGCGCAGCAAAAGGAAGTTGACGATCTCCCGGATGGTGGGCACGCCGTGCTTGTGCTGGGTGATGCCCATCGCCCAGCACACGATGACGCGTTCGCTGCGCAGGACCTCGTCGCGGACCTTCTCGATCTCCTGGCGGCTCAGTCCGGTCGCCGCGCGTACGTCGTCCCAGTCGACGGTGCGGGCGTGCTGGGCGAACTCCTCGAAGCCGGAGGTGTGTGCGTCGATGAAGTCGTGGTCCAGGACGGTGCCGGGCCGGGCGTCCTCGGCCTCCAGCAGCAGGAGGTTCAGGGCCTGGAACAGGGCGAGGTCGCCGCCGGGCTTGATGTGCAGGAAGCGGTCGGCGATCTGGGTGCCGCGTCCGATGACCCCGCTCGGCTTCTGCGGGTTCTTGAACCGCCGTAGCCCCGCCTCGGGCAGCGGATTGACCGCCACGATGCGGGCGCCGCCCCGCTTGGCCTCCTCCAGGGCGGAGAGCTGGCGCGGATGGTTGGTGCCGGGGTTCTGCCCGACCAGGAAGATGAGGTCGGCGTGGTGGAGGTCGTCGAGAGTGACGGTGCCCTTGCCGGTGCCCAGCGTCTCACTGAGGGCGAAGCCGCTGGACTCGTGGCACATGTTGCTGCAGTCGGGCAGGTTGTTGGTGCCGAAGGCGCGGGCGAAGAGCTGGAGGACGAACGCGGCCTCGTTGCTCGCCCGGCCCGAGGTGTAGAAGACGGCCTCGTCGGGGGAGGCGAGCGAGGTGAGCTCCCGCGCCAGTTCGCCCAGGGCGTCGTTCCAGCTGATGGGCTCGTAGTGGTCGGAACCCGGCCGCTTGATCATGGGTTCGGTGAGCCGGCCCTGCTGGTTGAGCCACATGTCGGAGCGCCCGGCGAGGTCGGAGACGCTGTGCTCACGGAAGAAGTCGGCGGTGATCCGGCGTGTGGTGGCCTCGTCGTTGATGTGCTTGGCGCCGTTCTCGCAGTACTCGTTGCGATGGCGTCGCCCCGGGGCCGGATCCGCCCAGGCGCAGCCGGGGCAGTCGACCCCGCCCACCTGGTTCATGGTCAGCAGGTCCACCCCGGTCTTGCGCGCGGAGGTCTGCTCCAGGGAGTACTCCAGCGCGTGCACGACCGCGGGGACCCCGGCCGCCCACTTCTTCGGCGGTGTCACGGAGAGGGTGGTCTCCGGCTCCTCGCCGGGCGGGTTCTGCATCGCATCGCCTTTCTCTTGCCGAGTGTCCTGCCGCGTCATGCCGTCACGGTTGTCCCCGCGACCGGTACGCGGGTCAGCCGACGGGCCACTGGGCCACCCGGCTCCTCGGCGGTTCCGGGTGGTCGTGCTGTACTCGGCCGTTGCGGATGGTGCCGCGCCAGGCCCCGCCCTCCTGTCCCAGCCCCTCGATGAACCGCTTGAAGTTCTCCAGCTCACGACGCACCAGGCGGCCGATCACCTGCGAGATCCTCGAAGAGCGGGCGAGTCGTCTGGTGGCTCCGCGCGGCTCGAGGAGCATCCGGACGGTGATCGCCGTGCCGCCCGACTCGGTCGGCCGGAACTCCACCTCGCCCTGGTGGGAGGGATTGAGCTCCAGTCCGCGCCAGGCCAGGTAGGTGTCGGGGTCCTGCTCCACGATCTCCACGGCGAAACGGCGGCGCAGCGGACCGTAGCCGATGATCCAGGCGGTCACGGTGGGCCTGACCTGCTCCACGCCGTGCACCACGCTCGAGAACCGGGGGAAGGTCTTGAACTGCGTCCACTGGTTGTACGCCGTCCGCACCGGCACCGCGACCTCGACCGTCTCCTCGACGTGCTGCGCCCGCAGCGGCCTGCGGCGCGTGACGCCGTCGCCGTCTGGGCGCATCCCCGGCGTGTTCGGCACGGCCTGCTGGGAGTCGTCTTCGCGCACCATCGTGGCCTCTCCTCCGGTGGGTGAGCGGGTCCTCCCGCGCACCCGGGCTCCCTCTCGGGTGTCAGGGCTTGCCTTCCCGGTTCCCAGATCGCGGGTTTCGAGTCGCGCGAAGGGGGTGGTGTGTTGTGTGTGGGACCCGGGCCTGACCAGACTTAGGCCTGACCGGAGCACCCCCGAGGAACGGGAGGCGGACGGCGGGCGTGCTGCTGGGCGGTGGCCAGGGCGGAGGTGTGCTTCTGCGTGCCGCCGCCGGCCTCCAGGCCTATCCGTGTTGCTGAGGGCGGCGAACTACCGCTCGGCGGCCAGCGCGGCCGTGAGCCGGGGCAAGCGGGGGCAATGGCCTGCTGTGCCGTCCCTGTGGACCTCGGCCACCTGGTTGGTCCCGGCGAAGGGGATATTCGGCCGCGAAGGTGCATCGTCGCGCATGTGCGTACCCCTGCTGTCGTACAGAGACTCGTGCTCAGGTCCGGGCTCAGGTCCAGGCCCGGGCCCCCGGGGCGATCTCCTTGACCAGACCTTCCACCAGCACCTTGATCTCGTCCCGGATCGGACGCACGGCCTCGACACCCTGGCCCGCCGGGTCCTCCAACTGCCAGTCCAGGTACCGCTTTCCAGGGAAGACCGGGCAGGTGTCGCCGCAGCCCATGGTGATGCAGACGTCGGACTCCTGGACCGCGTCCACGGTGAGCATCTTCGGGACCTCGGCGGAGATGTCGATGCCGACCTCGGCCATGGCCTCGACGGCAGCCGGGTTGACGGCCGCGCCGGGGCCTGACCCGGCGGAGCGGACCTCGACCCGGTCCCCGGCCAGGTGGGTCAGCCATGCGGCGGCCATCTGGGAACGGCCGGCGTTGTGGACGCAGACGAAGAGCACGGAGGGCTTGTCGGACATCGGAGGTCTCTCTTGTCTCAGGTCGACATCAGGCGCGCGTGACATCAGCACCCAGTGATGTCAGTCACCACTGATGTGACATTATCAGCGCATGCTGACGTCCGTCGACACCGATCTGATCCGGGTTCTGGCCGACCCGCTCAGGCTCCGGATCGTGACCCTCCTCGCCCGGGAGACGCTGTGCACCACCCACCTCGTGGAGGAGACCGGTGCCAAGCAGACCAACCTCTCCAACCACCTGAAGGTGCTGCGCGAGGCCGGGGTCGTGGAGACGGAGCCGTGCGGCCGCTTCACCTACTACAAGCTGCGCGCTGACGTCATCGCATCACTCGCGGGCCAGTTCGCCGAGCTCGCCGAGTCCGCCCGCACGGCGGCCGGCAACAAGCGGTCCTGTCCCTGATCCCTCGCCGACGCGATCCCTCGCCGCCGCCCGGCGACCGCACCAAGGAGTCCCGTTGACCGCCACGCACGAGTCCGCCGCGGAACCGGTGACTCCGCCCGCCCAGCCGCAACCCGCTCCGGGCGCCACCCCGCCGCGCAGGCCGCCGGCCGCCCGGGCCGCCGCCGAACTCCTCGGCACCGCGGCCCTGGTGGCGGTGGTCATCGGCTCCGGCGTCCAGGCCACCGAGCTGACCCACGACGTCGGAGTGCAGCTGCTGGCCAACTCCCTGGCCACCGTCTTCGGTCTGGGTGTCCTGATCCTGCTGCTCGGCCCGGTCTCCGGCGCGCACTTCAACCCCGTCGTCACGCTGGCCGAGTGGTGGACCGGCAGGCACGGGGGAGCGGGGGTGACGCTCCGCGAGGCGGCGGTCTACGTCCCCGCGCAGATCGTGGGAGCGATCGCAGGCGCGATCCTGGCGAACGCGATGTTCGGCGAGCCACTGGTGGAGTGGTCCACGCACGACCGCTCGGCGGGACATCTGCTGCTCGGTGAGGTCGTCGCGACCGCCGGCCTGATCCTGCTGATCTTCGGCCTGGCCCGCACCGACCAGCTGCGGTTCGCCCCGGTGGCCGTCGCCTCGTACATCGGCGCCGCGTACTGGTTCACCTCCTCGACGTCCTTCGCGAACCCCGCGGTGACCATCGGCCGCGCCTTCAGCGACACGTTCGCGGGCATCGCACCTGGCTCCCTCGCGGGCTTCATCGGCATGCAGCTCATCGGCGCCGTGGTCGGACTGGCTCTGGTGGCGATCGTCTTCATGCCCGGACGGGACAGCGCCGAGTGACGCACACGTCCTAGGTGTGGGTGATCGGCGGCGGCCGGTCCGGACTCGCCGCCGGATGCCACCGCCGACGGAGCCTGGCAGCACGGCCCGCAGGATTTCGAGGGCCGGTCGACGGCGTTGACGGCCGCCCCCGTACGTTCCTGTAGCCGCAGTCAGACCGCGGCCGGCGCGACAGCCAGCAGCTTGCCCATCGCGGCCAGCACGGAAGGCTCGACCCGGTAGTACACCCAGGTGCCGCGCCGCTCGGAGGTCAGCAACCCGGCCTCCCTCAGCTTCTTCAGGTGGTGGGAGACGGTCGGCTGGGAGACGCCGACGTCGGAGATGTCGCACACGCAGGCCTCGCCGCCTTCGTGCGAGGCGACCGCTGAGAACAGCCGCAGCCGCACCGGATCGCCCAGTGCCTTGAACATCCGCGCGGCCGTCTCGGCCTCCTCGGCGCTGAACGGTCGCTCGGTGAGCGGCGGGCAGCACGGTGCCGCGGCCTCGGAGGCTTCGGCATCGAGCATCGGCAGCACCCTCGTATTCGACATACGTCTATGTTGACACATGTCGAACCAGTCGATGGGGCGTCCGCTTGATTCGGTGAATGTCTATGTTGACGCTTATCGATGCAGGTGTCATTCTGGCGACGCAAGATATCGACAGGCGTCGAATCAAAGGGGACCATCATGAACGCGCCCACCGGCCAACTGCCCGTCGTGGTCATCGGGGCGGGCCCCGTCGGCCTGGCCGCCGCCGCCCACCTCGTCGAGCGGGGCCTGGAACCGCTGGTCCTGGAAGCCGGCCCCTCCGTCGGCACCGCCGTACGCGACTGGGCGCATGTCCGGCTGTTCTCCCCGTGGGCCGAAGTCACCGACCCCGCCGCCGAGAAGCTCCTCGCCCCCACCGGCTGGACCCGCCCGGACGGCGCCACCTACCCCACCGGCGGCGACTGGGTCGAGCGCTACCTCCAGCCGCTCGCCGACGCCCTCGGCGACAAGGTCCGCTACGGCGCCACGGTGACCGGAGTCGCCCGGGCCGGCCGGGACCGCATCGTCGACGCCGACCGCCACGAGCAGCCCTTCACCGTGCACCTGCAACGGGCGGACGGCCGTGAGGAGCGCCTCGCCGCCCGCGCGGTCATCGACGCCTCCGGCACCTGGACCATCCCCAGCCCGATGGGCGCCGACGGTCTGCCCGCCCTCGGTGAGAAGCAGGCAGCCGAGCGCATCTCCTATCGCGTGCCCGACCTCAAGGACCCGGCGGTCCGCGCCCGGTACGCGGGCAGGCGCATCGCCGTCATCGGATCCGGCGCCTCCGCCTTCACCGCCCTCGCCCACCTCTCCGACCTCGCCGAGGACGAGCCGGGCACGCACACCACATGGGTCCTGCGTCGCGGCATCGGCGCCAGCACCTACGGCGGCGGCGACGCCGACCAGCTCCCCGCCCGCGGCGCCCTCGGCCTGCGTGCCAAGGCCGCCGTCGAGGGCGGTCGCGCCGACGCGGTCACCGGCTTCCGCACCCAGGCGGTGGAGCGGGACGGGGGCCGGCTCGTACTCGTCGCCGAGGACGGCCGCCGCCTTGACCCCGTCGACGAGGCCATCGTGCTCACCGGCCTCCGTCCCGACCTGTCCTTCCTCTCCGAGGTCCGCCTAGGCCTCGACGAACGCCTCCAGGCCCCGACCGCGCTGGCCCCGCTCATCGACCCGAACGTGCACTCCTGCGGCACCGTCTACCCGCACGGCGTGGGCGAGCTCTCCCACCCCGAGCAGGACATGTATCTGGTCGGCATGAAGTCCTACGGCCGCGCCCCCACGTTCCTCGCCATGACGGGCTACGAGCAGGTCCGCTCCGTCGCCGCCGCCCTCGCCGGTGACCGCGAGGCCGCCGAGCGCGTCGAGCTGACCCTGCCCGAGACCGGGGTGTGCGGTGGCGCGGGCCTGTACGACGACTCCGAGGCCCCGCAGAGCGGGGAGGGCGGAGGCTGCTGCGCGGCCCCGGCCACCCTCCAGATCGGCATCGGCGCCCCGACCTCATCCGGCGGCTGCTGACCTGCCCCGATGACCGACGTCCGTGCGGTTGGAGCCGAGACCGGCACGGGGGACCGGCCACGGCCCCGCGCTGTCCTGCCCGCCCTGTGCGTCACCCAGATCACGAGCTGGGGCATCGTCTCCTACGCCGTCCCCGTCCTCAACCCGCGGATCACCGCCGCCACCGGCTGGTCGGCGACCTCCACCACCGCTTCCTTCCCGGTCCCGGAACTCCACCAGCATCCGGATCAGCCGTACGACCTGATAGCTGCCGCCGACCGCCCAGTCCGGCTCACCGCTGTCCGGGCCCACCCACACCAGGTGGTCCATCTCCCGGCCGTCGGTCACGTCCGGGTTGGCGATGCCGCCCTTGAACCCCAGATGGTTGCGCGGGGCCCCGGAGGGCCGGGAAGGACTGACGAAGCCGTCCATCCGCCAGCGCACCTGCATACCGCCGCGGGTGTGCCGGGCGATGTCACGCAGCGCGTGCAGCACGGTGTCGGTGTTGTCCGCGCACAGCTGCACGCTGAGATCGCCGTGGCACCAGGCGGCGTCGATGTCGTCGTCGGGGAAGGACGGCATGCTGGTGAGCCGGCGCGGGCGGCGGACGGCGAGGCCGTAGCGGTCGTCGAAGAGTGAGGCGCCGACGCGGACGGTGACGGTCAGCCGGTCGGCGGGGACCTGCGGGCCGAGGGTGCCGGAGTCGGACGGCGGGGCGGTGATACCGGGGGAGTCGGGGGTTCCGCCGGCGGTCAGGAAGCGGGCCCGGTCGGTGAGCGTGCGCATGGTCGCCTCGCGCGCTCCTCCATCTGCTGGACGGCGTGGGGCGTGCCGTCGGACCGGGCTTCCAGGGCGCGCAGGACGGCCACCATGTCCGCGTCGCCGTGGCCCTGTTCGGCGGCCTCGCCGTACAGGGCGTGGCAGGCGTCGAGGAGCGGTGAGGCCAGACCGGCCTTGCGGGCGGCCTCGGCGATCAGCCGGTTGTTCTCCAGGACGTTGGTGACGGCGGCCTGCACGGTGAAGTCGCGGGCCAGCAGCTTGGCTCCCTTCACCCGTGACACGGCACTGGCCATGGGGCCCGCGTCCAGGACGTCCCGCAGCCGGTGCTGGTCGAGTCCGTGCCGGTCGGCGAAGTGGAAGGCCTCGGCCAGACCGGTGACCAGGGTGATCAGGAACAGGTTCACCGAGAACTTCATCAGCAGTGCGCCGGGCACCGCACCGCAGTCGAAGGTCTCCCGGCACATGGTGGCCAGCAGGGGGCGTACGGCCGCGACCGCGTCGTCGTCACCCGCGGTCATTCCCACCAGTTCGCCCTGCTCGGC
This sequence comes from Streptomyces sp. NPDC001668, assembly GCF_042893155.1. Taxonomy (NCBI): domain Bacteria; kingdom Bacillati; phylum Actinomycetota; class Actinomycetes; order Kitasatosporales; family Streptomycetaceae; genus Streptomyces; species Streptomyces sp. NPDC001668. The sequence goes on along the minus strand of NZ_JBIAUQ010000002.1, from coordinate 244,948 downwards.
GGGGATGCGGGAGCCGGAGACGGGAGCCTCGACATACCTTCCGCCCGCCGCCCGGACGGCATCGTGCAGACCGGCCGAGTACTCGGCCGAGGTCGTGCCCATGTGGACGACGGTCCGTCCGGGCACGAGGTCGGTGAAGTCCGGGGTGCCGCGTCCCAGCACGGTGTCCACGGCGGCCTCGTCGGCCAGCATCAGGAACACGGTCCCGGCCCGCCCGAAGACCCCGGCCGGACTCGCGGCGACCTCGGCGCCGGCCGCACGCAGGGGGTCGCAGCGGCCGGAGGTGCGGTTCCAGACGACGAGAGGCGTCCCGGCCCGGGCGAGGTTGAGGGCCATGGGCTGCCCCATGGTTCCGAGGCCGATGAATCCCACGTACACAAGGCACCGCCGTTTCCGGCCCCTGCCGAAGCCGAGCCGTAGCCGCCCGCTATGACAGTGGTCATAGTAGGCGCATCTATGACGACGGTCATAGAGTGAGTCCGGCACAGACTCAGATGCGGAGGTCGGCCATGGCGGTGTCCGAGCGGGGAGCACGGGAGCGGATGGTCTTCAGCGCGGCCCAGCTCATCCGGCGCGACGGGGTCGCCGCCACCGGCATGCGCGAGGTCGCCGCCCACGCCGGTGCGCCGCGCGGGTCGCTCCAGCACTACTTCCCGGGCGGCAAGGAGCAGTTGGTCAACGAGGCGGTGGGATGGGCGGGCCGATACGCGGGCAACCGGGTCGCCCGTTTCCTGGCCGCCCTGCCCCAACCGACACCGAGCGGGTTGTTCGCCCAGATGGTCCGCCAGTGGACCGACGAGTACGAGAACGCCGGCTTCGCGGGCGGCTGCCCGGTCGCCGCCGCCACGGTGGGCTGGGCGGAGTCGACCGCGTCCACACGGACGGCGGTGGCGGAGGCGTTCGCCACCTGGACCGGTCCGGTGTCCCGGGCACTGACCGACATGGGTGTACCCGAGGAACGATCCGACGCGCTGGCCACGCTCATGGTCAGCGCCTTGGAGGGAGCGATCCTCATGGCGCGGGCTCAGCGGGATGTACGTCCGTTGACGACCGTGGCTCGGGAACTCGGCCCGCTTCTCGATGCGGCGGTGAGCCAGGAGGGGTGAACGGTCGGGCCTCCGGCGTCCACGAGTGGGCCGTCCGGTGGGCCGGGGGACGAATACCTGTGCCTCGTACCGCGCCCGGCATGACAAGCTGGGCTTCCCATTGCCCGAACCCAGGAGGTCACCATGACCGCAGAAGCTGCGTCCCCAGAAGGTTCGGAGCCGGCTGACACCGAGACGTCCGCGCTCGCGCCCGACAGCGACGGCAACTACGACCTCAAGCGCAAGTTCCGCGAGGCGTTGGAACGAAAGCGCGGTGCGCAGGCGGACGCCGCCGAGCTTGCCGCCAACCCCAATGCGTCAAAGATCCGCGGGACGCACGGACCGGCGTCGAGCCAGCGGTCGTTCCGGCGCAAGAGCGGGGGCTGAGCCGGAGCGGTCCCGGACAGCTGACCGCCCAGCACCATCCCGAAGGGCCCTGCCTCTCCACCGAGGCAGGGCCCTTCGGGATGGTTGTCGCCCGCTACCGCACTGTCCGCAGGAAGATGTCCGTCACCCCGTTGGTGTCCCCTTCCACCAGATCGGGAGAGGCCGACTCGAACGCGACGACCGTACCGTCGGCGTTCACGGAGGGATGTTCCGCCGGAAGGTCGTTGCGGCCGCCCCAGCGGTCTACGCTGACCAACTGCCTCTTCCCTGTGGCGAGTTCGAGCAGATACACGGAACGGCCCGAGGTGTACGCGAACTCTGTGCCGTGCCCGGAGATCGAGGGCTGGGCGCCCCTGACCCGAGCCGTGGTGGTGCCGGTGTCGAGATCCCGGACCAAGACGTACCGGCCCTGCTGGAAGGCGATCGTGCGGCCGTTCGCGCTGAGGGAGGGGGCCGAGGCGCCGTCCGCGACCTTCGACAGGTCGCCGGTGTCCAGGTCACGCACGTAGAGGTCGCCGCCCTGCTCGAAGGCGATGTACCGGCCGTCGTAGTCGATGGACGGGTTGCCCGCCGGACCGCCCGAGGGCGCGCTGACCACGTCCGTGGTCCCGCCGTCGATGTTGAAGCGGTAGACGCGGGGTTGCGGGTCCGGGTCGGCGTCGGTGGCGGGCAGGGTGGCCGCGTAGGTGATCCACTGGCAGGTGGGGCTGATCCGGGGCCGCCCCATCCAGGCGAAGCGGACGCCCTGGTAGGAGTCCAGGGTGGTGACCTTGCCGACGGCGCGGTAGCGGACGTGGATCTCAGGGGCGCCGTCGGCGGCGGACGGGACCACATAGCCCACCATGCGTCCGCTGTAGCAGGGAGTGCTCTGCGACGACGGCCTCTCGGTGTCGGAGTTGACCGGGACGACACGGAGGGGTGCGTTGATCAACACGTCTGCCTCCGAGGTGAAGGTGACGACCTTGTTCTCCCCCATCACCGGGTCGTGGGACGCCCCGGCCGGTCCGTCGAGCCGTTCGGTGACGGACGGCATCGGGGCGGGGTTCTTCCTGAGGCCGCCCGAGAAGGCGAACACGTCCGACTGCCGGTTGGTGTCGCCCGGCACCAGGTGGGACTCCGTCGAACTGAACGCCACCACACGCCCCTTGGCGGCCAGCGAGTGCCCCATCACCGTAGCGGTCCACGGGAGGGCGGCCCCTCGCAGCCCCGTCCGCAGGTCGCGCACCCGTACCCCGTCCTCGCCCGTGATGACGGCGTACCGGCCGTCCGCCGTGGCCGAGGAGGCGGTTCCGTCGGCCACCCGTCGCGACAGGCCCGTGCTCAGGTCGTGGACGTACACACCGAACTGGGCGTTGAGGAGAACCCGGCGGCCGTCCGCCGTGATCCGGATCAGATGGGCGACACCGAGGTCCGCGCCGACGTGGATGCGCTCGCCCGTCGTCCGGTCCTTGACGAAGACGTCGTTCGTGTCGCCGCCCTCGGCATACCCCCCGACCGAGTAGGCGACCCGATTGCCGTCACCGCTCACCGAGGCCCCGTTCTTGTCGCCCTCCTCCGCGGGCGAGATCAGCTCGTCGGTGCCGGTCTCCGTGTCGCGGGCGTACAGCAGCCGCGCGGTCTGGCCTCCGTTGCGGTTGCCGACGGTGTACGCCACGTGCGTGCCGTCAGGGCTGATCGACTGGGCGCGGCCCAACTCGTCGAAGCCGGGCGGGTCTTCGGGCCACAGCCGCTCCGAACGGCCGGTGGCGCTGTCGTACAGGTAAGGAGCCTGGGAGCGGGTGCCGGCGGAGTAGGCGACCCGGCTCCCGTCGGCGCTCGACATCGGCGCGTCGTATGTGTAGCCGCTGCCGAGGTCGATCCTGGTGAGGCCGCCGTCGGCCAGGTTCTTCAGGAACAGGCACGGCGAGAGGCGCTCGCAGCCGAGGCTCGGCGCGGTGGACGTGAACGCGACCTGGCGGCCGTCGGCGCTGATCGCGGCCCCGCTCGACGGTCCGTCGGCCTGACTGCCGTCGGCGGCCGTGCTCACCCGCACTGTCCGGGGCTCGTCGCGCCCCTGGGGACCCCGGTCCTGTGCGGCGGCCGCCGGCGTCCAGACCAGCGCGATCGCGACTGCCGTGCCGAGCACGGCTCTTGAGGCGCGGAACATCAGCTTGACCTCCACTGGAAGACGTCGTGCACGCCGTTGGTGTCGCCGGGCACGTTCGCGTCCGTGCGCGGGTCCCGTACGCAGGAGCCGTCGGCCTCGGTCCGCGCGCAGGTGGCGCGGTCGGCGACCCCCACGTCGCCGGTGCCGGACACGGCTGTGGCTCTGCCGGACATGGCTGAAGCCTTGGACATGTTCCCCCTTGTGTTCCCCGATGACGCATGGCCCCCGGCCCCGCGCCGAGGGCTCCCTTCGAGGCAAACGCACCAGGGGCCACAGGGTCAATCGTTCTTGTCGCGTACAACCCGGACGGAAGGTCACGCGTCCGCGAGGAGTCTCTCCTCCGGCAACTCCCGTATGTGGCCGAGAATCGTCGGCTGGGGCGGGGTGTGGTGACGGGCGCCGCAGACGCAGACGTGGTCCGTACTGCCAGGCCGTACGTGGCCTTCCCGGTCGCCTCCGGCATGGTGGCCCCAACCGCGGCATACGCCGCCGCCGGGGCCCATGCGCCCTCGGCCGCCCAGCAGTCGGCGCTGTGCGTGCCGTGCGTGGGCGGTGCCGGGCCCTGCGTCAGAAGGTCAGGTTCCAGGCGTCGATCTTGCCCGTGTCGGAGGAGGCGTTGTCGTTGACGCGCAGCTTCCAGGTGCCGTTCGCGACCTCCGAGGAGGCGTTCACGGTGTAGGTCTGGGCGATGTTGTCGGCGCTGCCGCCGGCCCGGTTGTGCAGCGTGTACACGGTGCCGTCCGGCGCCACCAGGTCGGCCTTCAGGTCACCGATGTAGGTGTGCTTGATGTCCACACCGACCTTGAGGGTGGCCGGGGCGTTGCCGGTCACACCGGATACGGCGATCGGGCTCTCCACGGTCGCGTTGTCGTTGATGGCGAAGTCCGTGAGGTTCTCGAAGTACTTGCCGGCCGGCGGGGTGGTCCCGACGGCCTTGAGGGCGTCGACCTGTCCTTCGCCGAAGAACGCGTTGTTGGCCGTCGTGCCCGTGCAGCGGCTGTCCGAGGGGCAGGCGATGTCGTTGGCCTGCTCGGCCAGCTTGGCACGGAGCTGCGCCGGGGTGATGCCCGGGTTGGCGCCGGCGATGAGTGCCGCCACGCCGACCACGTGCGGGGTGGCCATCGAGGTGCCGCTCTTGCTGCCGTAGCCGCCGCCGGGGACGGTGGAGTACACGTTGCTGCCCGGTGCCGCGACGTCGATGACGCCCTGACCGTAGTTGGAGAACGAGGCCTTGGTGACGCCGGTGCCGTTGGCCGCGACCGTGACCACGCCCGGCAGCTCGGTCGGGATGTCGAGGCAGGCGTTGGTGATGGTGCGGGTGACCGGCGTCGAGTCGTTCGGGCTCGCGGAGTCGGTCGTCTTGTGGGCGAGGTCGTAGTTCTCGTTGCCCGCCGCGGCGATCTGGAGGGAGCCCTTGCCCTCGGCGTACTCCTGGGCGCGCTTGACGCCCTCGATGATGGCGGCCTGGTCGATGTTGTCCGGGCAGTTGAACTGCCACGGGTCCGTGTAATAGCTGTTGTTGGTGACCTTGAATCCGTGGTCACCGGCCCAGACGAAGCCGCAGATGGTGTTCTCGGCGAAGAAGAAGGAGTTGCCCGGCTCGGCGACCCGGACCGCGGCGATCTTCACCCCGGGCGCCACGCCGACGACACCCTTGCCGTTCTTGGCCGCGGCGATGGTGCCCGCCACGTGAGTGCCGTGCGTGTCGACGTCCCGCCACGCGCCGGCCCGGGTGTCGGGCTTGCCGTAGGCGCAGGAGACCGAGTCGGCCGCGTCGAAGTTGGGCGCCAGGTCCTGGTGCTGGTCGTCCACGCCGGTGTCCAGGATGCCGACCGTGACGGAGGGGGAGCCCGGGTTCACGGCCCAGGCCTGGTCGGCCTTGATCTGGCTCATGTCGGCCCGGACCGGTTCTCCGGCCGGCGTCGAGGCCTGGGCCGGATTGGGCGGGAGCGCAGGGTCGTAGGCGGCGGCCGGGACGTCCGAGGTACGCGTGGCGCCGACCTGCTGCACGCCGGCGACGCCGCGCATGGTGGCGGCGAATGTGCTGGACGCCGAGTGGGCGACGATCACGCCGATGGCGTCGAAGTCCGAGAAGACGGTGCCGCCGTTGGCCGTGATCGCCGAGCGGACCGCCGAACTGTCACCGGGGGCGGTGATCACGAGGTAGGCGCGCGTCCCGGCCACCCAGTCCGCACTCTGGGACGCGGGCACCGCGGCCGGAGCCTGGGCCTTGCCGGCCGGCGCGGTGGTGGGGACGACGGGGAGCGTGCCCGCGAGGGCGCCAGGGGCACCGAACGCGAGGGCGGCGCCGAGCGTGGCCGCCAGCGCCAACGTGCGTCTGGAGCGGCTGGAGATGTGGGGTATCAATGCGTCCTCCGGAGACGGCCCGGCCGTGCTGGGGGCACCGGCCGGGCCGTACGAAACGAGTGGTGGGTGCAAGATGTCAGGTGCATGCTCCTGTACGGAAGTACCTTTCAGCGCAGGGACGTTGGAGAGGCGTGGCTGAAAAGAGACGTGCTCCGGGCATCGGGGATCGGGATCCACCGAGAGCTCGGCGACGTGGACCGGGCCCTGGCGGCCGGCGCCGACGTACTACCCCCTCGTGCCGGTCGGAGCGCCGGGCAGAACGCGGCGGCGCGGGCGCTGTTGCGCAGTGCCGCGGCGGTGCGAGAGTGGCGGTATGTGCGGTCGATACGCTTCCACTCGCAGCCCGCAGGAATTGGCCCCGCTCTTTCAGGTGCCCGACGTCCCGGCCAAGGAGACCCTCGCGCCGAACTGGAATGTCGCCCCGACCGACGCCGTGTGGGCGGTCCTCGAGCGCTCACCCCGCGGCGAAGAGGACACCGACATGGTGCGTCGGGAGTTGCGGCCGCTGCGCTGGGGCCTGGTGCCGTCGTGGGCGAAGGACGCGAAGGCCGGCGCACGGATGATCAACGCTCGAGTGGAGACGGTGCACGAGAAACCCGCCTACCGCCGCGCCTTCACCCGGCGCCGCTGTCTGCTGCCCGCCGACGGCTTCTACGAGTGGGAACAGATCAAGGACCCGGCCACCGGCAAGGCCCGCAAGCAGCCGTACTTCATCCACCCCGAGGACGAGCAGGTGATGGCACTCGCCGGGTTGTACGAGTACTGGCGCGACCCGGCTGTCAGACGGGACGACGACCCGGCCGCCTGGCTGATGACGTGCACCATCATCACCACCGAGGCCACCGACGCGGCCGGCCGTGTCCATCCGCGCATGCCGCTCGCCCTCACGCCCGACAACTATGACGCCTGGCTCGACCCCGGTCACCGGGATCCAGATGAGCTGCGGGCCCTGCTCGGCCAGCCGGCCGAAGGCCACCTGCACGCCAGGCCCGTCTCCACCGCCGTCAACAACGTCCGCAACAACGGGCCCCAACTCCTCGACGAACACCCCGCGTGAGACCTGCCGGCCTTGCGTGCGGCGGGGCCGGGGGTCGGCGTCCGGGGAGTGACACTCGGTCGCGGCAACGCGCGTCCCACCTGGTGCGCGAAACGCCGGCTCGTAGGCGGTGCCGACGCCAGGGCGACTTGGGAGGGGGCCAGGGCCGCCGTCGCGCCCAGCACCGCGACGAAGGGGGGGCGGGCCCAGGAACAGCACGCGCTGCGACCGCCGGCCGAGAGGCGCCGTCCGGCGGTCATGTCCGCCAACGCGTCGTCCACCGCCCATCCACCGACGTTCCGCAGACTGCCTACGTCTTCGTCGCGCTCCGGGACGCGCTGCAGCCGCAGTGGCTGTACCGGCGTACTAGCGTTGGTCGGCCTTCACGGCGCGGTGCACGCTCTCGCGGAGGAGCGTCCGGCGCTGGTCGTGCACCTCGGGGGATTCCTGCGCGGTCGCCGCGTAGACGTTGCTGACCGGTGACCAGGCCATGGACATGGCGATCACCATGGCCATCAGATCGAACGGGTCTCCCTCGCGCACCAGCCCGGCGGCCTGGGCCTCGGCGATGGCGCGCAGCTTGAGGTCGTCGAGCCGGTCGGGGTCGTCGACCAGATGGCCGGCCGGACGCCGCTCCAAACGCGCCCAGGTGGCCAGCCGGATGAGGTCGGGGCGGCGCAGATACTCGTCGTAGAGGCGTACGGCCCAGTCCGCGAGGTCGGTGGCGTCGATGGGGACGACATTGACGATCCGCTCCAGCGAGCCGAAGAAGATGGCGTCGAAGAGCCCTTCCTTGCTGCCGAAGTAGGCGTAGAGCTGCGCCTTGTTCGTGCGTGCCGCGGCCACGATCCGCTCGACGCGCGCACCGGCGATCCCGTGCTCGGCGAACTCCTGGGTCGCCACTTCGAGGATGCGCTGGTAGGTGGCGGCTCCGCGCGGGGTGAGGGGCTGGTCGGCCATACCCCGAGGCTACCAGACAGAACAGTTGGTTTGCCTGGCGGGCAGTTGCCTGTACGGTTGAATAGACCGAACAGTCTGTCTGTAGGAGATGTCATGAGGAGCACCGTTGGCTGGCAGGTGACAGGTCCGTCGCCGATCCTGCGGCGGACGTCGTTGGAACGGCGCGACCTGCGCCCCGACGACCTCGCGGTCCGGGTCGACTTCTGCGGTGTCTGCCACACCGATGTGCACGCCGTCGGCGCCCGGTCCGGCGAAGTCGGCGGCAAGCCGCTGGTGCCGGGGCACGAGTTCACCGGCGTGGTGAGCGAGGCCGGTGCCGCCGTGACCCGTTTCGCCGTCGGTGACCCGGTCGCGGTGGGCAACATCGTCGACTCGTGCGGCGAGTGCGCCATGTGCGGGGCCGGCCAGGAGAACTTCTGCCACACCTTCCCGACCCTGACCTATGACGGCATCGACCGGCACGACGGATCGACCACGCTGGGTGGCTACTCCCGCGAGTACGTCGTCCGCGACCGCTTCGCCTACGCCCTTCCCGCGGGCCTGGACCCGGCCGGCGCGGCTCCTCTGCTCTGCGCGGGGATCACCGTCTGGGAGCCGCTGAGGGCCCTCGGCGCGGGGCCGGATACCCGCGTCGCCGTGGTGGGGCTGGGCGGCCTGGGTCATCTCGCCGTCAAGATCGCCGTGGCACTCGGCGCCGACACCTCGGTGGTCAGCCGCACGCCCGACAAGGCCGACGACGCCCGTCGTCTCGGCGCCCGCGACCTCATCGTCTCCACGGACCCGGAGCAGATGGCCGCGGCCCGCGACCGGTTCGACGTCGTCATCGACACCGTCTCCGCCCCCCACGACCTCGCCCCCTACCTGCGCCTGGTCGCCATGGACGGGACGCTCACCCACCTCGGACACCTCGGAACCGTCACCGTCGAGACCACCGACCTGCTCGTGGGACGCAAGAAACTCACCTCGGCGGGCAGCGGCGGAAGGCCCGCGACCGCCGACATGCTCGACTTCTGCGCCCGTCACGGCATCACCGCCGACATCGAGGTCCTTCCCTCGGCGCGTGTGAACGAGGCCCTCGAGCGTCTTCGACGCAACGACGTCCGCTACCGATTCGTCCTCGACATGTCCGACCTGGATTGAACGCGGCGGCTGGTGGGGGGCGGTTCGAACGGCCGGCTGAGGCTGTACAACTCCCGCTGCCGGATACACCGTTGAACGAGTTGCCGCCTCCGCATAGGTTCCGGCGTATGACGAACGTACGGATCGGTGTGATGTACGACCGCGACTGGGCCCCCGAGGGTCTGCCCGGGTTCGCGCGGGAGGCCGAGGCGCTCGGTGTGGACGACCTGTGGGTGGTCGAGGACCTCGGGTGGAACGGTGGGGTGTCGGCGGCGGCCGTGGCCCTGGGAGGCACGGACCGAATCAGGGTGGGCATCGGGATCGCCCCCGCCCCGTTGCGCAGTCCGGCGCTCCTGGCCATGGAACTGGCCACGCTGGCACGGGTGTTCCCCGGACGGCTGGTGGCCGGGATCGGGCACGGAGTGCAGGAGTGGATGGCCCAGGTGGGCGCCGCGGCGCGGTCCCCGCTGGCCCTGCTCGAGGAGACGATCACGTCGGTCCGCGCGCTGCTGCGTGGCGAGCGGGTGGAGCTGGCGGGACGTGAAGTGCGCTTGGACGGCGTCGAGTTGACGCATCCTCCGGTAGTTGTCCCGCCGGTGGTCGCGGGCGTCGTGCGCGCTCGCTCACTGGAGCTGTCCGGACGGGTCGCCGACGGCACGGTGATCACCGAGGGGCATGGCCCGCGCGATCTGGAGCACGCCCGAGCGCTGACCGGCAAGGGCGGTGCCACGTCCGACCACGCCCTGATCGTCTTCGCTTTCACCTGTGTCGGTGACGACTCCGACGCGGTGGCCGAGGCCCTGCACCCGCACATCGAGGGCCATGGCGCCTGGCTCGGCCGCCCGCCCCACGAGGTGTTCACCGTCTCGGGTCCCGTCTCCGGGGCCGCCGAGCACATCCGCGAGCTCGCGACGGCCGGCGCGGACACGGTCGTGCTGCGCATCACCGGTCCGGATCCGTTGCGGCAGCTGAAGGCCGTACTGGAGGCGGTGGGGCAGCAGAAGCCGGCCATCGGTCGTTGAGGAGGCGGGTCGCACGGCGGGCGCCGCTGGTCGTGGTGCTCCGCTCGCGTCCCGCCCCGCGCACACCTGGCGGTCGGGCCCGCGCGGCCTCACATCCGGGATCTCAGTACGTCGACCTCACAGCCCGGCGCGAACGGGTCGAAGCCGTGCTCGGCCAGCCAGCGCACTATCAGCAGGCTTCGCAACGACCACCACGCCTGGATCACGTCGAGGTCGACATCGGCGCCGTAACCGGCGATGACGTCCTCGAGGTGCTCCTCGTGACCGAGGGTGAAGGTGGCCAGGTCGTACAGGGCATCGCCCTGGCCCGCCTCGGACCAGTCGATGATGCCGGTGATCTCGTCGCCGTCGACGAAGACGTGTTCGATCTGCAGGTCGCCGTGCGTGAACGACGGAGTCCACGGCCGGAGGGCGGCCTCGGCGACTTGGCGGTTGCGGGTGACCAGGTCGGCGGGCAGGACGCCGTTCGTCACCAGCGACGCGCACTCGTCGTCGAGTTCCACCGCCAGCGCGGCGATGCTCCGGCCGGCCTGGCCCTGCCGGGACGGCAGCGGCGCGTCGTGCAGCTTGCGGATGGCGGCGCCCGCCGCGGCCCACGCCGCCGGCGACCCGGTCGACGGCCCGCCGAGGCGCCCGAGCGTCGTCCCCGGGAGTGCGGCGGTCGCGAGCACGCACGGCTTGCGCCACAGGACCTCCGGGGTCGGAACCGGCGCGAGGGACATCGCCTCGACCTCGAAATCGATGCGTGCCGGATCGGCGTCCACCTTCAGGAACATGTCGCCGACGCGCAGTGTCGCGCGCTCGGAATGGGCGACGACGACTTCGACCTCATCCATGGGCGACCAGTATCCCGGGGATGTTCGCCCACGTCGCCGGGTTTGCAGGGTGCGCGTGCGCGTGTGAGTGCGCGGCGGACCAGGTCCTGCCGCCCCGCCCGGTTGCTACTTGGGCGGCAGGCTCGCCGCGAAGGCGCGGCCCTCGTCGATCCACTCTCCCAGGGCCTCGTCCTCCGCCACCGCGGAACCTGCGACCACGACCCAGCCGCGCATCGGGCGGCCGGTCATGTCGAAGAGCCGTGCCCCGGGCCGGGCGAGGGCCGTGTCGGTGGCGTCGGGGCCGACGCGGACCATGAGGTCGTCGCCGGTCACTCCGACGGCCATGTTGCCCTGGTGGAGGAAGGCGATGCCGCCGAACATGCGCTTCTCGGTGACGGCGGGATCCGCCCCGAGGTGTTGGCGGACGCGCTCGGCGAGCCCTTCGTCGTACGCCATCGGAGGTCTCCTTGCCTCGGACAGTCTGCCGCCTCACCGGCCTTGTACCCCTGGCCCGGTGCTACGTCGTTTCCAGCATGGCAGGCCTGGATCATCCGGGTGGGGCATTCTGGTAGCCACAGGAGCCTGGCCGGGAGGTGCGCGGATGCGACGGTGGGTCGGGGGGTGGGTGATGGCGGGGGCGGTGGTCCTGGTGGCGTGCGGCGGATCGTCGGGAGGGGGAACGTCCGAGAGCGGCTCTCCGACGCCGTCGACCGGTGCGTTCACGTCCTCCACGCCCGGGACACCTCCTGAGGCGCCTCCTGAAACACCTCCCAAGACGCTTCCCGCGAGCCCGACCGGGCGAAGCCCGTCCGCGTCGTCCGGCTGCGTCGCCGGACACGTCGATCTCACCGTGTCACCCGATGACCCGGCCCCGCAGCAGATGTGTGTGCGGCCCGGGACCGTCGTGTCGCTCGTCCTGCGCCCTCGCGCGGACGGCCGGCGATGGACCGCGCTGCGCAGCTCCGCGCCGGTCTTCGTCCAGCCGTCCGGCTGGCAGGTGGATGCGGACGGCACCGCGAGGGTCTCCTTGCGGTGCGCGGGAATCCGGGCCGGTGCCGCCGACATCACCGCCCTGGCGAAGGAACCGGACCTGGCAGGGGTGGGCCGCGTGGCCTTCACGCTGCGGGTGGTCGTGGTGCCCCACACGACGGCGGGGTGACCCCGGAAACCGGGATCACCCCTTCACCGCGACGTCGATGCCGACTCAGTCGATGCAGACTCAGTCGCAGTCCCGCACTTTGATCGTGTAGATGCCGCGGCCGTGGGTCGCGGCGTACAGCGTGCTGCCGTCGGGGCTCAGCTTCAGCTGGAGTACGGCGACGGCCGGGAGCGAGCCGACGCGCTGCCAACTCGAACGGCCGGGCGCGCGATAGACGACGCCGAGGTCGGTGGCGACGGCGAGGCCGCCGTTCGGTGTGACGACCGCGGAGTCGGCCGGCACGTCGGGGAAGTTCTTCGAGACGTCCTTCCAGGTGGTGCCGCCGTCCTCGGACTCGAAGACATGGCCGACGCCGGCGCCCGGTCCTTCGGTCCACTGCCGGGAGAAGCCGCTCACCGTGAGGTAGACGTGGTCGGCGTTCTTCGGGTCGATGGCGAAGCCGCTGAGGTAGCGGTTGGGTACGGTGCCCGTCGCGCCGGTGGCGGGGAGGGTGATGTCGTGCCAGCCGGTGCCGTCCGCGTTGCCGACGGAGATGCCGCGGGCGAAGCCCTGGTTGTTGCAGGGCCCGCACCAGGCCGCGTACACCTTGCCGCCCGAGGCGGCGACGGCGGTCGCGGTGTGGCCTTCGCCGAGGTCGTAGACGCTCTTCCACTCGTCACCGCTGCGGATGGCGTAGCCGTGGGTCTGCACCCAGACATGGCGGCCGCCGGCGATCCAGGTCGAGCTGTTCTTCGCGTCGGCCGCGAGCGGGGCGATGAAGCGTGCCTCGCCGGTGGCGTTGTCGGCCGGGGCGACGCTGTACGACGTGGCCTTGCTCGGGTCGTCGATCCAACTGCCGTCGTTGACAGCGCAGTTCTGGGTGACCTGGATGGAGAGGTAGACGTACTCCTCGGCGATGTTGCAGCCGTTGGCGGGGTCGGTGAGGGTGTCGCCGCCGTCGCCGCCGAAGTTGGAGCCCATCACCTTGTCGTTGCTGCGCAGGATCGACTGGCCGTTGTCCTGCAGTCCGCCGGTGACGGAGACGCCCCCGTGGTCCAGGTCCTTGCCGACACCGACCGAGTAGTACTGGAGGGTGTCGATGGTGCCGTCGTTGAGCGAGGTCCAGTCGGTGGCGTGCCCTGAGGAGTCCTGGGCGCCGTTGACCGGGCGCTTGTAGACGCCTCCGTCGTTGCCGACGTACACGAAGCTCTTGCCGTGGTAGCGGCCGATCGCGACGCCGTGCTGGTCGGAGTGGGTGGTCGGGTTGCAGTCGCCGGTCTGCTTGGCCGGGTCGATGCTCCAGCAGGAGAAGCCGAAGTTCCAGTACGGGCCCACGGCCGACCAGTCGGTGCCGCCGTCCTTGGTCTCGTAGACCTCTTCCAGGCCCGCGTACACGTGCTCGGCGTCGGCCGGGTCGACGGTCAGGAACTGGTTGTACCAGGCCTGCACGCCGGGCATGTAGCCCGGGGAGGTGAGTGCCGAGCCGTCGGCTGCCAGGCCCTGGTAGTCGGCGATCTTCGTCCAGGGGCCGCTGGGAGAGCCCGACTTGGAGACGTAGATGCCCTCCAGGCCGCTGTCCGGATTGGTGTTCAGCTGTTCCGGCGACTGGTCGATGGCGTAGTAGCGCGAGCCGTCGGCGGAGCGGGCGAAGGTGACGCTGCCGACGTTGTCCGCGTCGGTCGGCAGGTCGCCGAAGCCGCTGCTGATCCGGGTCCAGGCGCCGTTGACCTTGGTGTAGAAGCCGTTGTAGTCGTCACCGCTGCGCCAGCCGACCGCGAGGACGACCTTGGAGGGGTTCTTCGGGTCGATCGCGATGTCGTTGGTGATGTTCTTGTACGCGGCGGCGGGGTCGTCGGCCTTCGAACCACCGGGCAGGTAGTCGGGGTTGGGCGCGAACTCCAGCTTCCAGGCACCGCTGAGCTTCTTCGCGGAGTGGCTCCACACGCCCGCGCTGGTCGCCGCCCACACTTTGCCGCCGCCGAAGCGCAGTTGGTGGATGGTGGTGGACTCCAGTTCGTCGCCGCCGACCCGGCTGCGCGTGGAGAACGTGCCGTGGTGCGGGTCGGACAGGACGTAGACGCCGCTGCCGAGGTAGGCGTCCGCGTTGGTCGTCGCCTCGCCGGTGCCCAGCCACAACCGTCCGCCGCCGTCGAGCGCGAGCGCGCCGGTGGACTGCGAGGAGAGCCGGTCGCTGATGGGCTGCCAGTGTCCTCCGCCGCTGCGGGACCGCCACACCCCGCCGCCCGCGCTGCCCGCGTACACGTACCCGTCGTCATCGGCGGCCATCGCGGCCATCCGGCCGGTGACATTGCCCGAGCCGCCACTGGAGTTGGAGTCGATGTCGCGGTAACGCGAGTCGTCGGAGTTGTACGGCAGGTCGGTGATGTTCCGCCAACTGCCGCCGCTGCTCGGAAGGTTGGCGAGGCTGGTCCACGCGGCCCCGTAAGCGCCGGGGGCGACGATGCCGGGTGAGGTGCGGGCCTCGGCGTACTGGTCCGCGCCCTCGGCTATCTCGTCGGCCTCGTTGCCGTCGTCGCCGTCGCCGTCCTCCTCCTTCACCTTGGGGCTCATGGCGCCCACCGACTGCTCCCGCTCAGCGGCGAGTCGGGCGAGGGTGCGGGCCCCGAAGGGGGTGTTGTCGTGCCGGCCGGGCGCGGCACTCGCGGGTACCGCGACGAGTCCGGCGGTTGCGGTGATGGCGCAGATCGTGAGCCATCGTCTTCTACGGGTTGGTGCTGACACCAGGTCCTCCCACACGGGCGGTGATACAGCCGTCGGTGGAGACCCGATCACGGGCAGGTCAGAGCATCCGGGAGTTTGGCAAGCCTTGACCGGAGCCTGCCATTTGCGTGGCCAAAGGTTGGCAGTCGCCTTCCGGCCGTGGCCCACCTGATGCCAAGTCCGCTGGAAGGTGCCGGACTTGGATGGTCCTGGGACATCAGCTGTTTCACCGCATCTCCGCCTCGACGACGGCCCGGAAGCTCCGCGGAGGACGGCCGGTGAGGCGCTGGACGGTGTCGGCGACGCGGTCCTCCGTGCCTGCCGCGATGGCACGGTCCATGCCGGCCGGCATGGCGGGCTTCTTCCTCAGCAGGGCAAGGGCGGCCTCGCGGACCTGCTCCGGTTGGGGGCGCCCGGCGGGCGGCTGCGCAGCTGTCCGACGAACTGCCAGGTGCGGGGCACGATGCAGCCGATGAGGGAGACGAACAGCAGGATGTAGATCGCGGAGAAACACACCGAGCTGTAGACGTGGAAGAGGCCGAGCTTGTCGTAGACGTCCCCGAGGGTGGGGTTGTTCTTGACGGGACCTCCGCCGCCAGGCGATCGCGCGTCTGTTCGTACGGCAGGCGGTGGTGCGTCACGGGTCGCCCGGTGACCTCGGTGATGATCGTGGCGATGTCGTCGTGGCTGAGTGCCTCGGGTCCGGTGAGGACGAGATCGGTGTCGGGTGCCCGTTCGTCCGATGGAGGGGCCGACTGTCGGGGGGTGGGGCATTCGATGAGCTTCGAATTGTTTCGCGTGGGACAACCTTTGCCAGAGTCTGAACGTCCAACGAACAACAGGAGACATGTTGTCTCTGTTGAGGGGGAGCGTTCATGCTCAAGGTGAGCATCGTGGTGCCCGTTTACAACGCGGGCCGTTACATCGACCTATGTGCACCATCACTCTTACGCCAGACCCTGGGGGAGGACGCGTACGAGATCATCTACGTCGACGACGGATCGACCGACGACTCCGCGCAGCGGCTCGACGACCTGGCCGCCCAGCACGCGCATGTCAGGGTGATCCACCAGGAGAACTCCGGCTGGCCCGGCAAACCCCGCAACGTCGGCATCCGGGAGGCCCGCGGCGAGTACGTCCAATTCGTGGACCAGGACGACGAGTTGACCCCCGCGGCCCTCGAGCACCTGCACCGGCTGGCCGCCCGCAACGGCTCCGACATCGTGCTGGGGAAGGTCATCGGCACCATGCAGGGCCCCAGCAACGTCTTCAAACGCACGGTGGAGCGCTGCACCGTCGAGGACGCGCCGCTCATGGAGAGCCTCACCCCGCACAAGATGTTCCGCCGCGACTTCCTGCTCGCCCACGACCTCACCTTTCCCGAGGGCCCGGTGCGGCTGGAGGACCAGCTCTTCATGGTCCGCGCCTACGTGCACGCCAAGACGGTCTCGATCCTCGCCGACCACCCCTGCTACGTATGGAAACGCCGGGACGACGGCGGCAACAACAGCAGCCGCGGCACCACCCCGGAGGACTACTACGGTCACCTGCGCACGGTCGTCGAGGCCATCAAGCAGGACACCGAACCGGGGCCCCTGCAGAACCACTTGCTGCGCCGTTCCTACCGCGTCGAACTGCTCCGCCCGGTGAACGAACCCCGCGTCCTCCAGCGCACCGGCAAGGACCTCGAGCGCCACTTCGATGTCGTACGGCGCTTGGCCGTCGAGGCCTACCCGCCCGGTGTCCGCGACGGACTCCCCGCCCTCACCCGACTCCGCGCGCACCTGCTGGAGGAGGGCCATCTGGACTCCCTCGTCGAACTCGCCCGCCGCACGCGGGGCATCAGGCCCGTGGTCACCGTCGACGACATCCGCTGGCGCGACGGGAAACTCCACGTCACCACCACGATCGGCATGCGCCGCGCCGACGGTGAACCCCTCGCCCTCGTCGAACGCTACGGCCGTATGCTCCTCGACCCCGATCTGCTGGCCGGCATCGAGGGCGCCGAGGGCTGGGAGGCCCCGCACCCCCTCGGCCACGCGCACGGCGAACTCCTGGTCCACGACACCGCCCAGGACCTGTGGTGGTTCCCGGACGCCGACCTGATCCCGCGCACCCAACCGCTCGGCGGACGCCGCCACCGCGTCGTGCTGACCGGCGAGACGGCCATCGACCCCCTCACCCTCGCAGGCGGCCGACAACTGGAACCCGGGACGCACCTGGTGTGGGCGAGCGCCCAACTCCTCGGTGTGGGCCGCAGGGCGCGGGTGACGCGCGCGGACGACACCACGCGTGACACCGGCTCAGGACTCGCTCTCGGCGGCGGACTCGGCTTCGGCTCGGTCAGCGTCGGCACCCCGCCCCACCTGGTGATCCCGACCTGGGGCGGCCCCGCCGGCCAACTCCGCCTCTCCGTCCGCCCACCGGGCCGGGCCACGCTCCCGCACCGCCTCTACCTGCGCACCACCTCGGCCCCGCCCATCCGCCGAGCGGCCCGCACGGTCCTGCACCGCCTCCCCCCGGACGTACGGGGCCGTGCGAAGAAGCTGGCACGCAGGGCGGACCCCTGGAGCGGCGCCTGACCAGAGCCGCAGCCGGGCAGAAGGGGCCGGCTTCCGGCCCCCTCCCTGGCCTTCGCCGGCTCGGTCGGCCGTATGGTCGCGGTGGACGAGGCGACGGACATGTCGGCGGAGGGGCTCCGGGACAAGTGACCTGTGACCTGGACGTGTCGGGGATACCGCCGCGGCGGCACGGTGACGCTGCCGGCCAGGGCGGAGCGGGAGACGGCGAAGGAGCTGAAGTCCCTGCCGCAGGTGGACCCCCTGCTGGGGGTGGGCGGCGCGATGCGGATGAGCTGGTCAGACGGCCACGCCTGGCCGCTGCCGGGGAAGTTCGGCATGCCGCACCGCGCCGGATGCCAGGGCGATGACGACGCCCAGGCCGGCGAAGAGGCCGCAGCCGACGAACACCGGAGCGGATCCCCAGGCTCCGATGGCTGCGCCGACCAGCGGATAACTGAGGGGCGCGAGACCGACCATGGTGAGCATGACGACAGAGGTGACCCGGCCCAGATAGGCCGGGTCCGCAGCGGTCTGTATGAGGGCGTTGTCCAGACTGCCGAAGACACCCGCGTTCAGTCCGATGACCCCGGCCACTACCGCGGCGAGCCAGAGCGTGGGCACCAGCGCGATGGCGGTTGCGCCCGCGCAGCCCACGAGGAGTGTCCCGGCCAGCACCAGGCCGGCGCGGGGCAGCCAACCGGCAATGGCCAGCAGCGAGGCGCTGGCAGCAGCTCCTGCGCTGAAGCTGCTGACGATCCAGCCGTAGCCGGAAGGGCCCCAGCCGCGTTCGGCGTTGAGGACCAGCATGCCGACGTTGAGGGTGCCGACGAGCCCGAGTTCACAGATGGCACCGGCGACCACGAGCGGGCCGATGAGTCGGTGGCGGCGGAGGTAGCGCAGACCGTCGAGCAGGTCCTGCCGCGCGGTGCCGGGCTCCGGCTTCTCGGCCTCTCGTGCCCCGAGCGACCGTATCCGTGTCGTCAGCAGAAGTGGCAGGGACAGGGCGATGAACAGGCCGGCCACGGTGAACGCGGCCGCAGGTCCACCGAGTCCCATGGCCAGGCCGCCGATCGGCGGGCCCGCGATCTGGCTGAGGCGCATCGCCAGCGCACGCATGCCGGTGACCCGGGCCAGCTGGTCGGGGCTGGTGATGAGTGGCGGGAGGGCACCGACAGCAGGCACGAACAACGCGTCCACGGCACCGAAGACGAGCGCCACGGACACCAGGATCCACAGGGCCGGTGCCGTCAGTGCGATGACTGCGGCGACCGCCAGGATCAGGAGGCAGCGCAGTGCGTCACTGCCGAGAATCACCCGGCGGGGGTCGAACCGGTCGGCCACCACACCCCCGCCGAGCATGAGTAACGCGCGTGGCAGGGCTCCTGAGGCCATGACGAGGCCAACTTCCGTAGGGCCGACGGCCCTCTGCGCGGACCAGCCCAGGGCGACGAAGTACACGCTGTCGCCGACGAGAGAGGCGGTGTACGCGGTGAGCCAGCGCAGCACATTGCCGTCCCTGTGGGCCGGTGCGGCGGCGCGTTCGGGCAGGGCTGTCTCCGGGGTGGCCATGGCAGGCTCCAGTGAGTCGGGGATATGGCCGGGTCAGGGCCGGAAGGGGAAGCCGTAGAGGTGTACGGACACGTGCTCCCTGTCCTCGGTGTCGCCGGCAGCCTTGGCGGCCTTGCCGCGCTCCCGCCAGCGCCGGGCCAGTGCCTCGAGCTCGTCGCTCATCTCGTCGAGTTCGGCGGGGGTGAGGTCGAGCAGCCACTCTGAGCTGAAGGCCGCGTCGCTCCAGGTCTTCCCCCAGGCGGACTTCTGGTCGAGGTACGCGCGGTACTGGGCGACGCGGGTGTCGAAGATGCCTCGGGTGACCGCCCCGACGGCGGCGGCGCCCTCCGGAGTGTCTGCGAAGTCCGAGTCGCGAAAGCCCCAGCCCTCCTCGGACGCCACTCGCCACCAACGCTCGCGGCCGTCGGTGCTTTCACCGTTCGCCTGAGTCACGAAGCCGTTCTCGGCCAGTTTGCGCAGGTGGTAACTGACCAGCGAGGGCGTCTCGTCGACATCCTCGGCGAGCTGAGAGGCGGTCGCGGTGCCCGCGGCGTACAGCAGCCGGTACAGCCGCATCCGCAGCGGGTTCATGAACGCCCTCAACCGTGACAGGTCGGTGATCTGCTCAGGCTTGTGCTTCGGTCGCATGCACGCACCGTAGATGTGAAGCGGAAACTTCGCAATATCTGCTTCAGATTTGATCCACAAGTGGGCCCCGGAGTGGCTGCCGGCGGCCGGGGCCGACGAGACACCTAGTCTCACCAGCAGCGCACCGACCGCAGGAGCAACTCCGTGAGCGAAACACGCCTCAGTTACCGCACGACCCTCTCCGTGCCCAGGGCCAAAGGTGTCCTGGGACTCGGCGTCCTGAGCCGGATACCCGCCGGCGTCGTGCCGTTCTCCGTCCTCATGGCTTTCACCGAGAGCTACGGCATCGGCATCGCCGGCATCGCCTCCGGCGCCCTCATGCTGGCCATCGCACTCCCTGGACCGGCGCGCGCTCGCTGGGCCTCGCGGCGCGGCCCGGCCGCGTTGCCCCTGATGGCCGTGGCCTGCCTCATCCTGTTCACCGCCGCAGCCGCGGTGATGGGACACGTACCCTGGCAGGCGGCGGCAGCGGCCACCTCAGCAGCGGGATGCCTCTTCCCGCCTCTCACACCCACTTTGCGGTCCGTATGGTCTCGGCTGATGCCGGACGAGGACCATCTGCAGCGCATCCACACCCTGGATTCGACCGTCGAGGAGCTGACCTTCGTCGCGACGCCGCTGCTGGTGTCAGCCGGAATGGCGCTCTCCGACACCCGCCTCACGCTCGTCGTCGGCGCAATCCTCCTGCTGCCCGCGGCCCTTGGCCTGTCCGCGGTACTGCGAGTCCTCCCTGCCGACCAGTCCGAGGAGGATGCCATTGAAGCGACCGTGCGGCGGCAGCGGTCCGTCCTCCGCACGCGCGACGGGCGCGGCATCATCGTGCCTGTCCTCGCCCTCGGCCTGTTCGCCGGCGGTCTTGAGGTCATCATTCCGGCGGCTTCTTCCCACTTCGGCGGCCTCGCCTCCTCCGGATACGCGTTCGCGGCCTTCTCCGTGGGCGGCGTGGTGGGCGGCCTGGCCTACGGTCGCAAGACCTGGGTGGCAACGCTGCGCATCCGCTACGTGATCGTCACGGCCGGACTGGTCGCCGGGGCCTTCCTGCTGGCGGCGGCCGCACAATCACCGCTCATCGTGCTCGTCGCCTTCTGCGCCGGACTGCCTATGACCCCGATCTTCGTCGTCGCCTATCTCCTGGTCGACGAGCGCGTCGAGGCATCGCGCCACACCGAGGCAAACGCCTGGTTGGGCTCGGGATTCAACGTCGGCTCCGCCTCCGGCGCAGCCATGGGCGGGCAGTTGCTCGCCCTCACCGGCCCCCGGCTGGTGGCTGTCGCACTGGCCGCCGTTGCCTCAGGCGCTGCGGCCGTCGCGTTCCGGATTGCAACTGCGGAAGAGGTGTCCGAACGGCTGACGGGTGTCGGCGGAAACTCGGATGTCCCCGGCGTGCCCCCTGTATAGAGTCGGGCCGTGCCCGAGCTGCAGCGGCTGCGTGCTGATCATGCCTCGGCGGTGCTGGCCTTCGAGCTGGCCAACCGCGCTTACTTCGCTGCCTCGATCTCCGACCGCGGCGATGACTTCTTCGACCGGTTCACCGACCGGTACGACGCCCTGCTGGCTGAGCAGGAGGCCGGGATCTGCGCCTTCCACGTGCTCGTCGCCGAGGACGGTGCCGTCCTCGGCCGGTTCAACCTGATCGACATGGAGGATCGCGCCGCGGTACTCGGCTACCGGGTCGCGCAGCACGTCGCAGGCCGTGGCGTGGCGACCGCGACCGTTCGGGAGGTGTGCCGGCTGGCGGCGTCCCGGCACCGGCTGCGTACCCTGCGGGCGGCCACCGCCCACAAGAACGTCGCCTCCCAGAAGGTGCTGACCAAAGCCGGGTTCGTCCCGATCGGCCCCGCCGGTCCGGCCGGCCTCGGGGGCAAGCCAGGCACCTGGTACGAGCTCGACCTCCGCTCGCCGTCCGTCGGCGGTTCCTCCTTCCTCGGCGGGGTGGGGTGATGTTGAAGCTTCGGGGCATTCGGGAGGTGACAACGTCAGCGCACGCGAGGAGGCACATCATGATCGCGCTCGGCATCATCCTGCTTGTCGTCGGTTTCCTCACCGGCATATCGATCTTGTGGACCCTGGGGATCATCCTGGCCGTAGTGGGCGCCGTTTTCTGGCTCATGGGATCCATGGGGCACGCGGTCGCCGGTCGACGTCACTATTGGTGACCGCGGCTGTCCTCGATCGGCACCTGGCGGCTGCGATCTCCAGCCGGGTCTGCTCCGGATCGAAGAGGCACGACGGCCGGGCCTGCCGAGGAAGAACTCGGTGGCCCGGCCGCCGTCATGCAGCCCTCGGCGTCAGCCGTTCAACGGTGCGACCGTGATCCGGTCGATGTCCGGCGCGTACGCCGAGTCGTTGCCGAAGGTGACGCTGTTGACGCCCGCCTTGAGGGTGACCGGGACCGGCAGGTACCAGTAGTTGGACCAGCTGTAGCTGTTGCGGAACATGACCGTCTGCGTGCTGCCGTCGACGGTGATGTCGGCCGCGCGGGAGACCACGTTGGTGTTGTAGTTCCCGGAGCCAGAGACCTGGTTGTTGGCGTAGCGGACGCTCATCACGTACCGCCCGGCCTTGGCGGCCTTCACGGGGACGGTGAGGGTGTTGCCGGCGCCGTTGCCGATGTCGCCGACGTACTTTCCGCCCGAGGTCCAGGCGTTGGAGGCGACGGCCGCGTGGCCCGCGAGGGTGCCGTCCTCGGCCTCGTAGGCGGTCACGCCGTCCGTGCTCGGCGCGCCGGTGACGCGCAGATCGCGCAGGGAGAGCCGGTCATGTCCCTGGGCGGCCGCGGTGACGCGGTTGTTGCCCGCCGACAGGTACAGCCTCAGGGTCCTGCCCGTGTCCTTCGCCTGGGCCGGTGCCAGGGTGGCGGCCGTGGCCCCGTCCAGGCTCAGGGTGCCGCTGCCGGTGTAGTCGGCTCGCACCGAGTAGTAGCCGTCCGCGGGAGCATTGACATCGAAGATCGCCTTGTCGCCCTTGCCCAGGACCAGGGCCCCGGCGCCGCTGACGCCCGAGGCGGAGTAGTCGTACGACGGCGATCCCGTGATGTCGGCGTACGTCGCCGGGTAGACGGCCTGCGGGGTGACCGACGCGGTGAGGTCGATCTTGTCGAGGGTGACCTCGCTGGTGCCCTTGGCCAGCGACAGGGTGTGGGTGCCTGCCGTCAGGGTGACCGGGGTGCGCACGACGGAGCGGTAGGTCCAGTTCAGGGTGGACCCGTAGGTGAGGGTCACCGGTGAGGCGCCGTCCACGGTGAGGGTCTGGGTGGAGGGGGTGCCGGACTGGTTGCCGTAGAAGACGTCCAGGTCGTACGTGCCGGTCTTCGGGACCTCGACGGTGAAGGCGACCTTGCTGTTCGGCTGGTTGAGGCTGCCGACGTCCTTGGTGCCGGAGGTGGCGAAGCCGTAGGGGTTGGAGCGCGAACCCTGGGTGTAGACCGTGCCGGCGGTGATCGCGGCGTCCTCGGCCTCGTACGACGCCGACCAGGGCAGGCTCGCCGTGGCGGGAGTGCCGTGGCCGGCCGGGTTGACGGTGACGCGGTAGGCGGACATGGGGTCGAGGCCGGTCAGCGGCACGGTGAGCGCGCGGTCCTTGCCGACGGTACGGCTGGTGCGGGAGACCACGCTCGGTGCGGCGGCGGCTCCTTCGTAGCCGCTCCAACCGACGTGCTCCACGGTCACGTTGACCTTGCTCCCGAAGGAGGAGGGGAGGTGCCGGAGCACGGTGTCGGCGGCGCCGGAGGTTCCGCCGCCGAGGAGCACCTGGGCCTGCTCGCGGCTCGTGTCCAGCGTCCCGATGCCCTGCAGGGTGTCGATGGTGTCGGCCTGCGGCGGGGTCGTCTCGACGGTCTTGCCGGTCAGTCCCGCGTACCAACGCAGCAGCCACCAGCTGCCGTTGGGGATGTTGGTCTGGACGGCGTTGTCGTTGAGGTTGCCCGCGATGTTCCAGTACGCCTGGTCGGCGTAGACCTTGTTGCGTTCGAACATCGACAGCCACTGGACCATCTGCCCGGGCACGGACTGGTCGCGCCGGTTGGCGTACTCGTTGATGCTGACCGGGCGTCGGGGGATGCCGGCGTTCTTCTCGATGGTCCGGTAGGCGGCCAGGTTGGACTCGAAGTTCGCGAGCGAGCCCGGGTCCAGCTCGTGCCAGGTGGTGACGTCCGGCAGGACGTTGTTGGCCTTCGCCCAGGGATAGAAGTCCCGCATGAGCCGGGCGTCGTAGTGGGTCTCGTTGGGGCCCGCGATCCGGGCGTTCGGGATGATCGAGCGGATCTTCTTGTAGACGGTGGCCCAGTCGCTCTCGAACCTGTCGCGCGTGCTGGTGTAGGTGGCGGTGTCGGAGCTGCCCAGGCCCTGGTACCAGATGCCGTCCGGCTCGTTGAACGGCACCCACACGAAGTCGTCCGCGTCGGGGCGGGCGGCGACCTTGCGGACCATGGTGTCGACCTTGGCCAGGTAGTCGTCCAGGCCGAGGTTCTCGTAGGGCCACTGGGTGTAGTAGTCCTGCATGTAGATCTGGACCTGGCCGCCGCCGGCGCGGTCGTAGGCGGGCTTGACCGTCAGCGCGTCCCCGTTGGGGTGCTGGAGTCCGTCGGGTGCCTTCTGCACGATCGAGGTCTGGTGCAGCGGGACCAGCAGGTTGTCGCCGGGGACGCCGTCGTCGCTGAGGCCGTAGAGCGTGCCGTTGGCGCCGTGCATGACGGCGCCGGTGGTCCGGCCGAGGTCCACGGTCAGCTGGGGGGTGGCCGCCTGAGCGGCGGGGATGGTCAGGGCGGTGCCGACGAGGGCCGCGGCGACGGCGCCCGCGCCCATGAGGCTGCGCAGGCGTAGGGATCTGCTGGGAGTGCGAGGCATGGTGGTCCTCCTCCTCCCGCACCGTTGCGGGAGGCTCGTGTCACTACGGGGGATGGGGTTACTTGACGGCGCCGCTGGTGATGCCGGAGACGATGCGGCGCTGGGCGATGACGAAGACGAGCACCATGGGGAGGCTCATCATCACGACGTAGGCGAAGATCAGGTGCCAGTTGTTGAGGTACAGCTGGGCGCTGGCGACCTGGTAGAGGTTGAGCGGGAGCGTGGCCCTGTCGCCGCCGCCGAGGACGAAGAAGGCGTAGAAGATGTCGCTCCAGGCGAACAGCATCACCATGATCGTCGCGGTGGCGATGACCGGACGCAGCAGCGGCAGGATGATGCGCCAGAAGACCCGCACCGGCCCGGCCCCGTCCATGCGCGCGGCCTCCTCCAGCTCCTCGGGGAGGGCGCGGATGAAGCCGGTCATGAAGAAGATCGACGTGGACAGGTACATCCCGGCGTAGACCCCGATCATGCCGGGCCGGGTGCCGGCCAGGCCGAGCTGGCGCAGCTCCATCACGATGGTGATCACCGCGGGAGGCAGCAGCAGGCCGCTGATGCTCAGCGCGTACAGGGCGTTGACCAGCCGACCCTTGCGGCGGGCGAACACCCAGGCGGCGCCGGCCCCGAGGAGCAGGACGAGGACGACCGAAGGGGCCACGACCAGAAGGCTGTTGACGAATCCCTGGACGATCTTCCCCTCGTCGAAAGTCTGTTGGTAGTTGGCGGCGGCCTGGGCGTGGTGGGGCAGCGCGAGGTTGGGCTTGATGGCCTCGGACTGCGGCTTGACCGAGGTGACCGCGACCAGCCACAGCGGGATGCCGATGGTGACGGCGGCGATCAGCAGCACGACGGCGGGCTGAACCCAGCGCCACGGGCGCCGGTGGACGGGCGCGAACGCGCCGACGGTGGTCACTGGTTGTTCTCCCTGCGGCGCAGACCGACGATGACGGGCACGGCGAGGACGACGACGATGAGGAACAGCACCAGGCTCATCGCCGAGGCCTGCGCGTACAGGCCCTGGCCGAAGATGCGGAACATGTAGATGTTGAACACCTCGGTCTCGCTGCCCGGGCCGCCCGCGGTGGTGGCCTGGACGATGTCGAAGGTGTTCATGGACCCGATCAGCGCGGTGGTCACGTTGAAGGTGACGGCCGGGGCGAGGAGCGGGAACCTGATCGACCAGAAGGTGCGCCAGCCGCCCGCCCCGTCGATCCGGGCCGCCTCCAGCACGTCACCGGGCATGCTCTTCAGGCCCGCGAGATAGATCAGCATGGCCAGGCCCATCCACTTCCAGCCGTGGATGAGCGTGACGACGACCAGCGTCCAGGTGGTCGAGCCGAGCCAGGGCGTGTCCACGGGGTGCCCGGCCAGCGACGACAACACGCTGTTGAGCGCCCCGTCCTGGGCGAGCAGGGCCCGGAAGATGTAGCCCACCGCGAGGGCGGAGATCAGCACCGGGAGGAAGAACACCGCGCGGAAGAACCGGTTGAAGCGGGTGTCCCGCTCCAGGAGCAGGGCGAGCCCGAGACCGAAGCCGTTCTGGAAGACGGCCACGAGGACGGCGTACTCCAGGGTGATGCGGATGTCCCTGACCATCGACCCGTCGTGCAGGATCGTGGAGAAGTTCGAGAAGCCCACGAAGCCGATCTGGGGGTGGAACGCCGACCAGTCGGTGAACGGGTAGACGAAGTTCAGCAGGTTCGGCAGCAGGAAGAACACTCCGAACACGGCGAGCGCGGGCACCGCGAACCACCACGGCTGGCTGGCCCTGCGGCGGGACCGACCGGGACGTGCGGGCCGGGCGGGTTCCTTCACGCGCTCGGCGTCGCTGACACCGATAGTGGCTGTGTCCGCCACGATTCAACCTCCGGTACGGGACCCGGTTCTGCCGCCCGACGGGCGCCCCGGGGAAGGATCTTGCGAGGGCCGGGCGGCCGGGCCGCGCCCCCGAAGGGGCGCGGGACTGCATTGACATGCGGCTCCGCCGCGGGGGCGCGACCAGCGACCAGCCACGAAGGCGCCGCAGACGAAAGACGGCCCCTTCGCGTTCGTGACACTCAGAAGCCGGACACCCCACGTGCCTTGAGGACCTGGTCGAACTGGTCCTCGGCGGCCTGGGCGACCTGCTGCGGGGACTTCTTGCCGTAGATCATGTCGGCGAGCGCGAGGTGCATGTCCGGGGCGGTCAGCGCCTTGACCTGGAAGACGCCCGTGGCCGTGGACAGCGCCTTGGCCTGGGCGAGGGCGGTCTGGGGCAGTCCGTCGGGGTTGGGCACGGACGGCTCCACCGAGACCAGCTTGTTGGCCTTGATGTAGGCCGGGTAGTCCTCGCCGAGCCAGAAGGACATGAACTGCCGGGCGGCGGTCTGCCGCTTGTCGTCACCGGTGTTGAAGGCGACCACGCCGTTGGTCTGGTCGGGCGAGTACTCGGCATGGGCGGAGCTGTTGGAGAGCGGGAACCAGCCCAGCTTCTCGTCCATCTCCGCGGTGCTGGAGGCCGCCTGGATCTCGGACTGCAGCGAGGTGACGTTCACGGCCATCGCGGCCGTGCCGTCCATGACCGCCTTGCCCTGGTCGACGAAGGTCGCCGTCTTGTAGTTCTTCTGCGCGAGCCCGCCGTCGAGGACCTTCGTCTTGTACTTGGTGATGGCGTCGACGATGGTCTTGTTGGTCCAGGAGTCCTTGTTCTTGTTGAGCTTGTCCCAGAACGTCTGCGGCAGGTCCGTCATCTGGAGCTGCACCTGCCACTGCAGCGGCCACTTGTCGCCGCCGACCTCGAAGAAGGGAGCCACGCCCGTCTTCGCCTTGATGGTCTTCGCGTCGGTGAGCATCTCGTCGTAGCTGGTGGGCATCTTGGTGATGCCGGCCTTCTTGAAGACCGCCTTGTTGTAGTAGACGCCGAGGACCGCGGGGCTGGTGACGATGGCGGCGTAGCGGTGGCCGTCGACCTGGCCGAGGCTCTGCTCCGTCTTGCCGAGCTTGGAGACCCAGTCCTCCTTGTCGAGCTGGAGCAGGTTCTGGGCCGGCTGGATGAACGGCAGGGTGCTGCCGGTGGGCTGCCAGAACATCAGGTCCGGCTTGGTGCCCGAAGCCAGCTTCGTCGGCACGTTCGACTCGTACGGGTCGGGGATCACCTCGGTGGTGATCTTGGCGCCGGTGGCCTTCTCGAACGCCTCGATGGCCTGCTTGGGCTCGGAGACGCTGTTCTGGGCGACCCACATCGTGAGCTTGACGCCCTTGAGGGAGGCGGTGGCGTCGACCGAACCGGTGGGCGCGGCACCGCTGCCGCCGGCGGTGCTGTCACTGCACGCGGTGGCGGTGAGCCCGAGGACACAGGCGGTGGCGAGAACGGAGAGGGCTCTTCTCATGGCGGGATCCTTGAGGGTGAGGGTAGGGCGGTGCTACGGCGGTGGGTGAGGCGGTCGGGGAACTCGGAGAACACGGAGAACACGGAGAACACGGACGGTGCACGCGTCCGGTCCGGATCAGGTGGAGCGCGGTCCGGTGCGCTTCAGGTGGGGCGCGGGTTCAGTCCGCCTCAGGTGGAGCGTGGTCCGGCGCTCTCCCGCAGGACGAGGGTGGGTCGTGCCGGCGGAAGAGGTACGGATTCCCGGTGCGCGATGGCGAGTTGGGTGTGCGGAAGGCCGAAGGTGGTGTGCGGCCCGGGTCGGTGAGCGACGGGGTGGGGGAGGGGGAGTGCGGGGCGTCGAAGAGGATGAGGCCGATGTCCCGCCGGACGCGCCGCGCCCGTGGAGGATCGGGGTGACGTCCGGATCCGCGGCGAGTGCCGTTTTCGTTCCCGCCCCGTGCCCGGCCCGCGGCCACGCGTCCCGTCCGCTGCCGGACGGCGGGGGAGGAGCCGCAGCGGCAACGCGCAGTGCCTGTCCGGCCGGGGGGACGGTGCCCATGCCACCAGGGCCGCGCAGGGCAACTGCGCCGGTACGTGGTCCAGGGCTGTGCAAGGGACCACGCACGGCACCTGCGCCGCTACGTGGTCCAGTGCCGCGGCACCGAGACGGTCCTCGGGTGTCACGACCGGTACGCCCAGCACGTGCCCCGCCGCGCGGGCGGCCTCCTCCAGGCCCTGCAGGGTGGCCGCGCAGCCGTGGAGGACGGTGTCCGAGGTGTGCATGGTGACCGGTCGGGTCACGCCGCCGGTCAGCGCGAGTGCGTCGCGCGACTCCTCCATGACGTTCGGGTGGGCGTCGATGACCCGCGAAACGGCGTGGTGGCAGACGCGTGCCGCCTGGGCGACTTCGCCGATGTCGGCGGCCTTGTGGTGCCCCGCGGAGGGGCCGGTGCGGCCGTCAACGCTTGTGTGACCGGTCACATGCATGCCAGGATTGTGAGCGGTCACAACGTGGCCGTCAAGAGACCGAAACACGGGATTCATCTTGTGGGCGCAGCAGTTGACGTCAGCGACACCCCGCCACCGCGTGATGTGCCCAGCTCAGAACGACCACGACCACCCCAGTACGCACGTTCCCGGAAGAGGAGAAAATGTTGACCGCTGCCGTTGAAGCGGGAGGGACGACCCACCTCTGGTCGCATCCTCAGCTCGGGTTGCACGCCGTCGTGGACGCCACGGGCTCGGTCCGGCTGGGGGCGCCCGGCCAGGACTGGGCCGCCCTGGTGCCGCTCGTCGAGGTCACCGCGACCGGGCACGGGCGGCTGTGGTCGGGGGAGCGGTTCATCGAGACCGCGATCGGGGACCGGCTGACCTACCGCGACCATGACACGGTCTGGGACGCGAGCGGAGAGCGTACGACGATCCGGCTGGCGGATCCCGAGACGGCTCTGATGGCCGAGGTGACCCTGGAGACGGCTTTCGGCGCGGGTTTCCTGCGCTCACGGGTACGTCTGGTCAACGAGGGCGACACACCGCTGCGACTGGAGAGCGTCTCCAGCCTCACGCTCGGCGGCATCACCGACGAACGCGGTGGACTGGACGCGCTGATGCTGCACTGGGCGGACAACGACTGGCTCGCCGAGTGCCGTTGGCGCCAGGCTCCCTTCCGCCGACAGGTCGTCCCGCTGAGCCGGTTCGCGCACGGGCATGAGGGGCGCGGCTGCTTCGAGCGTTCCTCACAGGGGAGTTGGTCCACCGGCCGCCATCTGCCGGTCGGGGCGCTCACCGACCGTCGCGGACGTACCTGGCTGTGGCAGATCGAGTCCAGCGCGGGCTGGCGCTTCGAGACGGGCGAACGCGAAGGCGCCGCCTATGTCGCCCTGTTCGGCCCCGACGACGCCCACCACCAGTGGCGGCACTCCCTCGCACCGGGCGAGGACTTCCACACTGTTCCCGCCGTCCTCGTCCGCGCCGGGACGGGCGGCCTGGACGCGGCGTTCGGCGAACTCACCGACTACCGCAGGCTGATCCGCCGCGACCACCCCGACCACCGCACCCTGCCGGTGATCTACAACGACTACATGAACACCCTCATGGGCGACCCGACCACCGACAAACTGCTCCCGCTCATCGCGGCGGCGGGGAGGGCCGGCGCCGAAATCTTCGTCATCGACGCAGGCTGGTACGACGACGACGCCCAGGGCTGGTGGGACGCGGTGGGCGCGTGGGAGCCGGCCCAGGGGCGCTTCCCCGGCGGCATCCAGGAGGTGCTGGACGCGATCCGGGCCCACGGCATGGTCCCGGGGCTGTGGCTGGAGCCCGAAGTCGTGGGCGTGCGCAGCCCGTTGGCCCATACCCTGCCGCCCGAGGCGTTCTTCAGACGCGGCGGCCTGCGCGTGACCGAACACGGCCGCCACCACCTGGACCTGCGCCATCCCGCCGCTCGCGCCCACCTCGACGCGGTGGTGGACCGGCTGGTCGGTGAGTGGGGGGTGGGCTACCTCAAGCTCGACTACAACATCAACATCGGACCCGGCACGGAGAACGGCCCGGAGAGCCCCGGAGCCGGCCTGCTCGGCCATCACCGCGCCCACCTCGACTGGATGTCCGCCGTCCTGGACCGGCACCCCGGCCTGGTCCTGGAGAACTGCGGCTCCGGCGGCCTGCGCATGGACTACGCCCAACTCGCCGTCACCCAGCTGCAGTCCACCAGCGACCAGCAGGACCCCCTGCGCTACCCGCCCATCGCCGCGGCGGCCGCCACCGCCGCAACTCCCGAACAGGCGGCGGTGTGGGCCTACCCCCAGCCCGACGATTCCGCCGACCGGATCGGATTCACCCTCACCGGCGCACTGCTGGGCCGTATCCACCTGTCCGGCTTCCTCGACCGCATGAACGACGAGCAGTTCGACCTCGTCCGCTCGGCGATCCGCGTGTACAAGGACATCCGGCCGGAGATCGCTGACGCCCACCCCCTGTGGCCGCTCGGGCTACCGGACTGGGAGGACGCCTGGATCGCCCACGGCCTGCGGGCAGCCGACTCCACGCTGCTCACCGTATGGCGAAGGGGAACCGAGTCCGCGGACCACCGCGGGCTCAACCTCCCCGACCTGCGCGGCAGACGGTTGCGACCGGTCGTGCTCCATCCGGGAACGGCCGATGCCGGCGCGGAGTGGAACGCGGCCGCGGGCGAACTCACCGTGCGCCTGCCACGCCCTGACACGGCCGTTCTGCTGAGGCTGGTCCCGTACGCGTGAGCGTGGTGTCCCGGTCGTGGCGCTCTCCCACCAGCGTGTTCCGCGCTGATCTGCCCCTCGGTGTTGTCACTTCATGACCGTGGCCGGATTTCGTCACCGGTGGGTCACAGGTCGGAGTGCGGGAGAACTGCCAGGTCCAAGATTCTGTCTGGTTCGACGGGAGCGGCAAGGAGTCGCGCTCCGGACACCTGGGACTCGGGGGACAGCATGCGGTACGTGAAGGCAATGCGCGGTTCGGCGATGGCGGTCGTCGCGGCTTCGGCGGCGCTGGCGGTGGCGGGATGTCAGCCCGGTGGGGCCGGTGCGGACACCGCAGACGGCGCCGTCACCCCGTCCGGGGCCGTCAGCTCAGCGGCCTCCCCCTCCACACCCGGCGCCCCGAAGCCCGGCGGCTCCGCCTCCGGCACCTCGACGCCGTCCACCTCCCGGCCCGCGCCCGCCGCCTCCGCCCCTTCCTCGTCCGCACCTGCTCCGGGCGGTACGGCGGCGACCTGTCCCGCAGGAAGTCTGAAGGCGACCGCCCGTCAGGCCGCCCTGCGGCCGACCGGTACGGGTACCGGGGCGGCCGTCGTCGAGTTCACCAACGTGTCCGGACAAACGTGCGTCCTCTCGGGGCACCCCACGGTGGCCGGCGCCGCGAACGGCTCCCCCGAGATGAACGTGCCGCTCACCGTCAAGCCGACCGGAGCCGCGGCGTCAGTGAAGGTGGCGCCCGGCGGCAAGGCGTGGGTGAAGCTGACGTTCGTGCAGGTGCAGGGAGAGGGCGACGGGTACTGCGTGTCCGGTTCGGCGCCCGTGCTGTATCCCACGATGGTCGTCCGTCTGCCGGGGTCCGGGGCGCACCAAGTGGCCCTGGACGACGGACAGTTCGCAGAGTGCGACGACACCGTGACGGTCTCCGCCGTATCGGCGGTCAGGCCTTCCTGACCGATTCCAGGCGGTGCACCAGCGCGGGGGCCAGGCGCTGCGGATCGTGGAGAGCGGCGCGAAGCCGGTCTGCCCCGCGAACCACACATAGGCGGCGCGGGAGAGAACCCCGGTCACCGCCTTGCCGGCACCGGTGCGCTCCCTGCCCGACTTTCTACGCGCTTCCACGGCCGCGCGCCACATAAATCGCCACCAAACTACGCGCTCTTTTGAGCGCTTAACGGCGACCGCTGCTCCTGAAACGCTGCGCTTCGGCTCGGTCAATATCTATGGCCGCGAGATGAGGGTTTGACACGTCGCACGGAAAGTGTTTTTGCCGTAAACAGCAGGACTGGGTCATCTTCCGAACTCGGCCCGTCACGGCGTGCTACTGTCGATCTCAGTTGCAGTTGTGGTTCCCAAAGCGTTTTCGTATGGCCGGTCGTTTTCCGGACGGGGCATCATCGCGGCGACCCGGTATCCGTGCATCGCGGGTTTCGGCGTACTGCCCAAGAGGAGATATGACATGGCGTCAGGCACCGTGAAGTGGTTCAACGCGGCCAAGGGGTTCGGCTTCATCGAGCAGGACGGTGGGGGTGCCGACGTGTTCGCCCACTTCTCGAACATCGCCGTCCAGGGCTTCCGGGAGCTGATCGAGGGCCAGAAGGTCACGTTCGACATCGCGGCGGGCCAGAAGGGCCCGACGGCCGAGAACATCGTCCTCACCTGACGCTGACGCGAACTTCGTAGCTGGGGCCCGCATCCCTCGGGGTGCGGGCCCCAGCTACGGACTTTTCCCGACCTCATGTCGTTTTCGCATTCCATTCGGTCCGTTCTTGAGATTCCCCGCGCTGATTGTGCTGCGGGAATTCCTTGATACGTGCCGTATCAAGGAAGGTTCTCATTGAACTCCGTACGTACCAATGACCGATCCTCCCGCCGTAGCCGTGGCGCCGGCCCTGTTTTCGGCTCCAGCGCCGGTTCGAAGCGGGGCAGCCGTTTCGGATTGTCCACGCCGAACCGCTCGGGCGGCTACGGCCGGCGGCCCGCAGTGGTCCAGGGCGAGTTCGCCCTGCCGGAGACCATCACTCCCGCACTTCCCGCGGTCGAGGCGTTCGCCGATCTCGACATGCCCAAGCAGCTGCTGGCCGCGCTGACCGCGCAAGGCGTGAGCGTCCCGTTCCCGATCCAGGGCGCGACGCTGCCCAACACCCTTGCGGGCCGCGATGCCCTGGGGCGCGGGCGCACCGGCTCCGGCAAGACCCTCGCCTTCGGCCTGGCCCTGCTGGCCCGGACCGCCGGTCAGCGTGCCGAGCCCCGCCAGCCGCTGGCTCTGGTCCTCGTGCCGACGCGTGAACTGGCCCAGCAGGTGACCGACGCGCTCACCCCCTACGCCCGCTCGGTGCAACTCCGTGTCGCCACGGTCGTCGGGGGGATGTCGATCGGCAGGCAGGCCAACGCGCTGCGCACCGGAGCCGAGGTCGTCGTCGCGACGCCGGGCCGGCTCAAGGACCTCATCGACCGCGGGGAGTGCCGGCTGAACCAGGTCGCGATCACCGTCCTGGACGAGGCGGACCAGATGGCCGACATGGGCTTCATGCCGCAGGTGACCGCGCTTCTGGACCAGGTCCGCCCCGAGGGCCAGCGGATGCTGTTCTCCGCCACCCTCGACCGCAACGTCGACCGCCTGGTCCGCCGCTACCTCACCGACCCGGTCGTCCACTCCGTCGATCCGTCCGCGGGTGCGGTCACCACGATGGAGCACCACGTGCTGCACGTCCACGGCGCCGACAAGCACTGGACGACGACGCAGATCGCGGCGCGCGAAGGCCGGGTGATCATGTTCTTGGACACCAAGCACGCCGTCGACCGGTTGACGCAGGACCTGCTGAACAGCGGGGTGCGGGCCGCCGCCCTGCACGGCGGCAAGTCGCAGCCGCAGCGCACCCGAACCCTGACCCAGTTCAAGACCGGGCACGTCACCGTGCTGGTGGCCACGAACGTCGCCGCCCGCGGCATCCACGTCGACAACCTCGATCTCGTCGTCAACGTCGACCCGCCGACCGACCACAAGGACTACCTGCACCGAGGCGGCCGCACCGCGCGCGCCGGCGAGTCCGGCAGCGTCGTCACCCTGGTCACCCCCAACCAGCGCCGCGACATGACCCGCCTCATGACCGCCGCGGGCATCACGCCCCGGACCACCCAGGTCCGCTCCGGCGAAGAGACACTCGGCCGGATCACCGGCGCCCGGACACCCTCCGGCATCCCCGTGACGATCACCGCGCCGGTTGCCGAGCGGCGTCAGCGCAGTACGTCGTCCTCACGGGGCCGACGCAGCCCCGCCTCGGCCGCCCGGCGCAGGACCGGACGGCAGTCGTCGTTCAACGCGGCGGCGTAAGGACTTCGTCTTCAGGGGCCCTGTCCGTCATCGGAAGCGCCCGCAGCGGGCACCTGCTTGTCTGCGACAACGACGGCGTGTGCACCGGACTTCTCACCCAGGCCCAGCTCACCGCGGTCGACCGCGGCAGAACCATCCCCTCGTCCTTCTCCCTGTGAGGCATCATGCGCTGTGTCATCGCCCGCTTCCCCTTCGACCTCACCAAGAGCGGCGTCCTGGAATCGATGAAGGGCGTCAAGCCCGAGGAAGTCATCGGGGCGTCCGTGACCATCGGTCGTCGCACCTACCCCGTCAAGCAAGTCGGGCAGGTCGTCACCCGCCAGGACCGCCGCGACTTCAGTGGCGCCGAGGTCCTGCGGGCCATGACCCAACTCGGCTTCACCTGCCGCGACCTCCCCCCAGTGGCCGCACCCGAGCGCATTCTCAGCCCGTTGCAAAAGGCTTCCGCGATGCTCGGGGCCCCCGCGGCAATCTGACCGGCCGACGTGAGCCGCCGTCGCGGCAGCGTCAGGTGGGGACACTCCGTCGAACCCACCGCCCCCGGGCCAGTACTCCCGAGAGCCGGAGAAGCCGTAGAGCGGAGGAAGCAGAAGCCGAGTTGGCCTTGCATGCGGCGAGACCAGCATGTGTCGGCGAAGTGAGGCGCGAGAGTGTGTGCCCGGCCTTCGATGGTGCCCTCGGCAGAGGCTGGGCGTCCGAGCGGGCCATCGCCCATGCCAACGCCTCGCGCACGGCCGGCCACGCCGGCGCCGGCACCCCCGACTCGCCCGGCCTCGGCGTACCGGGCGATCACCGTCCCGCGCATGTCCCGCCCCAGCGCCCCCGCGACGGCGGCGACGGTCCAAGAGGGTTCGCCCGCACTCGGTCAGGCGTCGTCGTTCGCGGCACAAGCGCTATGGCGTGGCCTGGTTCGCCGGGTCACCGGTCAGCGGGTCCGGAGTGGGACGCCATGGGTGACAGAGGGCCAGGAAGCAGACCGTCGCGGCCAGCGTGAGGCCGAGCACCGACAGGGCCATGGGCAGGGCGGTGCCCTGGTCGCCGAGACCGGCGAGGGCGGGCGCGAGGGCTCCCATGAGGAACTGCGTCGTGCCCAGGAGGGCTGAGGCGCTGCCCGCCGCCTGCGGGGCGCGCTGGAGGGACAGGGCCGTGGTGGTGGGCAGGATCATGCCGACCGGGCAGGCCGTGAGGAAGAGCGCGGTGGCGATCCAGGGCAGGCCTACGTGCGTGGTGGTGGCCAAGATGACCAGGGCGCTGCCCGCGGTGGCGAGTACGGCAAGGCCTGTCCCCAGGATGCGGTGCGAGGGGAAACGGCCGAGGAGCAGTTTGCCGTTGAGCTGCCCGGTGGCGACCATGCCGATCGCGTTGAGGGCGAAGAGCAGGCTGTAGGTCTGGGGGGAGGCGCCGTAGACCTCTTGCAGGGTGAAGGAAGAGCCGGCGATGTAGGCGAACAGGGCGGCGAAGCCGAGGCTTCCGGTGAGCAGATAGCCCGAGAAGCGGCTGTCTCCGACGAGGCCGCGCATGGTGTGCAGAGTGTCGGGGAACCCGCCGCGCCGGCGCTGACCGGTGGGCAGGGTCTCGGTCAGCAGGGTTGCGGTGGCGGCGAGGATGGCCAGGCCCAGCAGGGTGAGGGTGACGAACACGCCGCGCCAGGAGGTCAGGCGCAGGAGCTGGGCGCCGAGCACGGGGGCGAGGATCGGCGCGGTGCCCGAGACGAGCATCAGCGAGGACAGCAGGCGGGCGGCGCCGAGTCCGTCGTACAGGTCACGGACGACGGCCCGGGCGATGACGATTCCCGCGGCGCCCGCCAGGCCCTGGATCAGACGCATGCCGATGAGCACCGTCGGAGTCGGGGCGACGGCGCAGAGGACGCTCGCCGCGACGTACACGGTCAGGCCCGTCAGGAGGGGACGGCGTCTGCCGAGGGTGTCGCTGAGGGGCCCGATGACGAGCTGGCCCAGGGCGATGCCGGTCATGAAGGCGGTGAGGGTGAGCTGGGTGACTGCCTGTGAGACGTGGAGATCCCCGCTGACCTGGGGGAGGGCAGGGAGATAGAGGTCGATGGTGAGCGGTCCGAGCGCGGTCAGGGAGCCCAGGATCAGGACGAGGGGCAGACGGCGTGGATGGCGCTGCCGGGACGGCGCATGGAGGGCGTCTGCTGTCCCGGCGTTGCTGGTAGGGGAGGGGTCGGACATGTCTGTTCCAGGGCTGTCGGGGAGAGGGGATCGTGCGGACCGCTGCGCTGCCGGTCGTGCACGGGCCGGTGCCGCGCGGTCGGCGCGGCACCGGCCCCGGTGGGGTGCGTCCGGCCGGCCGTGTCAGCGGTCGAGGTGGGCGATGAGCAGGTTGGGGTCCTTGTCGGTCATGTAGGCGGCGCTGGGGACGTACACCGTGCTGCCGTGGACCGCGATGGACGTGGGGGTCTGGAGGCCGTCGGCCGGGGTGAGGACGGCGGTGTGGGTGCCGTCGGGGCGGACGAGGTCGACCTGGTTGTCGTCGCGGGCGGCGAGCAGGGTGTCGCCGTGGCCGGTGAAGGCGAAGTCGTCGATGGACGGCATGCCGGTGGCCCGGACCTGGATCTTCCCGGCGGTGCCCTTGGCGGTGACCGGGATGCGCAGGACGGTGCCCCGGTCGAGGTTGGTGGCCCAGACGGAACCGTCGTGCAGCTTCAGGCCGTTGGCGCCGGCGAACGTGGTGGGCTCCAGCTGCGTGCCCTTGGCCCAGACGGTGGCCTTTCCGCCGCGCGTGGGGAGGCGGTAGATGACGCCGTGCACGGAGTCGGTGACGTAGAGCTTGTTGATGTGCTGGTCGAGGGCGAGGCCGTTGGGGAGTCCGTCGGCGGGCAGGGCGGCGATACGGTGCGGGCGCCCACCGGGGCGGACAGCCCAGACGCCGGTGAGGTCGGCGGTACCGGTGGCGTAGGTGACGTACAGGGTGCCGTCGTCGGCGCGGGCGATGCCTCCGACGAACGCCTTGCCGAGGTTGGGGGTGCTCGCCTTGGCCGGGGCCGGCAGCGTGGCCAGGACGTGCGGTCGGCCGCCCGGAGTGACCCGGACGATCTGCCGGGCGAAGGAGAAGGTCAGGTACGCCGCCCCGGTGCGGTCGACGGTGATGTTCTCGGGCTGCTGCGAGGCTTCCAGCTGGAAGTGGTTGGTGATGTGCGGCGCCGAGAGGGGCTCGGTCGCCGCGGTTGCGGTGGCTGCGGAGACGAGCAGGGCCGCGGTGACCGCGAGCGTGGTCAGGGGGGTAGGGACGCGCATGGGGTGGTTCTCCTGGTGGGGTTCTGCTGACGGTCCACTGCCGGTCCGTGGGGTCGCGGGCCGGCAGTGGGGCTCCATGGGGTGGTACTGCTGCGGCTCAGGAGGCGACGATCTTGATCGTGCTGGCCCAGCCGTGGCCCGCCTCGCGTATCTGCAGGGCCATGTGCAGCAGTTGGAAGCCCTCCAGCTCGCGGGCGTGCCTGAGCGCGCCGACGTCGACCGGGTTCAGCCCACCGGACGTGACCAGGTCGGCGACCTGCTTGCGCGCGGCCTCGTCGTCACCGGCGATGAACACGTCGAGCGGAGTGCCGTTCACCTCGCCGGCCACCAGGGTCGTGGCGAACGTGGTGTTGAACGCCTTCACGACCCGTACGTCCGGTCCCGCGGCCTCGGCGATCCGCTCGGCGGCGGAGGTGCCGGGGGCGACGGCGAGCGCGTCGAGTGAGGCGTCGACGGGGTTGCTGATGTCGATCAGCACCTTGCCGCTCAGCCGCGGGCCGTAGGCGGTGGCGAGCTGCTTGGCCGCGTCGAAGGGGACCGCGAGGACCACGATGTCCGCGGTGTCCACGGCCGAGGCGTCGGCGGCGGCGAGGCGGCCTTCGCCGGTTGCCTGCCCGCGCAGTTCGTCGACGAGTCGTACGGCGTTGCCGGGGTCCTTGGCGGTGATGGTGACCGAGTGTCCGCCGGCCAGGGCGCGGGTGGCGATGCCGCGGGCCATGTTGCCGGCACCGACGACGGTGATCTGCATGAGAGGGGTGTCCTTTCTTGTCCTGCGCTGTGCCTGGTGGCTGTCAGACGTGGACCCGCACGACGTTGAACGGGAGCTTCGGGTCGGCGATCTGGAACTGGAAGTTGACGATCAGCAGGTCGTGGCCGTCGACGGCGGCCGTGGAGGGGCTGTGCATGCCGTGGCCGTGGACCGTCCGCACGAGCTTGGCCTTGGTGCAGTCGTGGCTCAGCTTCAAAACGCTGATCTGGCCATCGGGGTGGTCCAGTTCGGTGACGGCGGTGAGGGTGGTGCCCTTCAGCAGCAGACCGTCGCCGGAGACGCCCTTGGCGCCGCCGAGGTCGATCGGGACGACCTGGTGGGTGCGGATGTCGACCCGGTAGAAGGCGTAGTCGTTGTAGTCAGCGAGCAGGACGTAGCGGCCGTCGTGGGTGACCACCAGGCCGTTGCCGTTGAACCCGGCGTCGTAGACCATCGGGGAGCCGTTCAGGTGCACACCCACCCGCAGGCGCTGCTCGACCTGCTTGCTCTTCAGCTCGGCGGCGCTGATGTGCCACAGGGCGGGGTGGAGCGAGTCGGAGATGTAGGCGTCGCCGTTGGGGGCGAGGGCCACGTCGTTGAGGAAGGTGTCGGTGCGGCCGGTGCCGAACACGTGCAGCAGGGCGCGGCTGCGGGTGTCGTAGACGAAGACCTTGCCGCCGGCGCCGCCGGCGACGATGAGCCGTCCCGCGCGGTCGGTCTTCATGCCCGCGACGGAGGTCCGTCCGTCCTTTCCGCCCGGCAGGAACACCTTGGTCGCGCTCTGATGGACGTCACCGCGGTAGATGGTGCCGTCACTGGTGCCGCCGACGTAGAAGAAGGGCGTGCCCTGCTGGCGTGCGATGCCCTCGGGGTAGGTCTTGTCGCCGGGGATCGTGTAACTGGTCGGCAGCGGTTCCCGGTGATGCCAGGCGGTGGCGTGGTGGAGGTCGGCGCCGGAGGCGGCCAGGGCCGGGGCGGCACCACCCAGGACGAGGAGGGAGGCCACGGCTACGGCGGCGGCGCGGGGACGGGAGAGGCGGTTGTGGGACATGACGGATCTCCGGGCGTGAGCAAGCGAGCAGACCAGGGGGTGATCAACGATGTGGGGCAATCAGCGGAGAGGGCGCGGGCCGCGCGGAGTGCCCCTGATCCGCGCGGCGCGGGGGCACACGCCTACGGCGCTCAGTGGCCCGCCGGGAAGAGGGACCGGTTGGCGATGTCGATGATGAACGGGCCGACGTGGGCCGGGTACTTGTCGACGATCGCCTTCTTGTACGCGTCGCCGTCGTCGCCGAGCAGTTCGCGGGCGTCGGCGAGGTAACGGCGGATGTCCGAGTAGACCTCCGGGCCGGTGGGCAGACCGTGGCCGGCGAGGATCGTGTCGTAGCCGGACTCGGCGGCCAGGGCGTCGAGGGCCTGCTGCCAGCCGGTGATGTCGTTGTTGCCCAGGTAGAGGTGGACGTCGTTGTAGACGAGGTCCTGGGCGATCAGGACGCCCTGCTCGGGCAGCTTGATGAGCAGTTCGTCGGCGGCCTCGCCACCGGAGACGGCCTCGAAGACGAACGGGACGCCGTCGATGACCTCGGTACCGGGAATCAGGGTCACGGACGGGGTGAAGTCGCTCAGGGGGATGACCTGGCCGGTGGGCAGGTGGCTGTCGCCGCGGGCGATGATCTGCTCGCGCACCTGGGCCGGCGCGTGCACGGGGACGCCGAAGCGGGCGGCGCCGTTGTAGTGGTCCGGGTGGGCGTGCGTGACGATGAGACGGTCGAGCGGCTTGCCGAGACCCTTGGCGTAGGCGATGGCCTCGTCGGCGTAGGAGGGGAGCAGTTGCGCGTCGATGGCGATGACGCGGGCCGAGGTCTCGATCAGCTGGGTGGTGGTGTGGAAGGTGTCCGCCGGCGACATGTAGCTGTGGACGCGCACCGCGCCCTTGTCGAGGACCGTGACCGTGCCGTTCATGGAGATGCTCCTTGAGGTGCGGGCGGCCTCGCGCCGCCTTGATGTCCTCCACTCTCGCCGCGAAACCGCAGGCAGACGAGATACCCTGAAGACGCGGCATGGTAATTCGAGGACATCTGGAGATCGCGATGCTTCCCGCGGACCTCGGTGACGGCGATCCCTCCCAGGGCGGCGCCATCCTCCGGCTCGACTTCCACCCGCCCGAGGAACGGGTCCCGGGTTTCGAGATCATCGATCTCGCCACCCTGCACGAGCGGCGCCGACGCCGGGGCAGGCGTCCCGATCTGGTGCACCGGGTCGACTTCCACACCCTCACGCTGATCACGGAGGGCAGCGGGGAGCACGCGATCGACTTCGTGACCTACCCCTGCCGCCCCGGCACCCTGCTGTGGGTGCGGCCCGGCCAGGTCCAGCGGTTCGTCCGGCCCGGCACGACGAACGGCACGCATGTGCTGTTCACACCGGCCTTTCCCCCGCACGGCAGCAGCGCCGACCGGCTGGTGAACGAGTGGTACGGCTCGGCGTGCCGGCAGTTGGGCACACGTCCCGCGTACGCGGTGCTGTCGACCCTGCTGGGCCAACTACGGGCCGAGTACGACCGCCCGGAGCCGACCGTCTCGGCGGAGATCCTCCAACTCCTGCTGGCCACCGTGCTGTTGCAGGTCGACCGGTTGCCCCACCCCGAGGGCGGCGGCGACCCGCACGCCGGTGGCGAGGTGTACGCCCGCTTCCGCGCCGAGCTGGAGCGCTCCTACGCCACCACCCGTCGCGCCGCCGACTACGCCCACCGTCTCGGATACACCGTCAAGACCCTCACCCGCGCCTGTACGGCCGCCACGGGGAAGCCCGTGAAACACGTCATCGACGGTCGCGTCGCCCTGGAGGGACAGCGGCTGCTCGCCCACACCGACGAGCCGGTGGCGACCATCGCCCGCCGTCTGGGCTTTCCCGAACCCACCAACTTCGGCAAGTTCTTCACCCGGCACACCGGAGTGACACCGGGCGCGTTCCGGCAGACGCACCAGGGGCAGCAGTGACCTGAGGCTCACGGCGCTCAGTCCTCACATCAGCCGGCCGGTGGAACGCAGCGCGTCGAACACCATCCGGTCCACTGGCGAGACCCGGGCGCGATCGCCGTAGCCGAACCAGTCGGACTCGGCGATTTCTCGGGAGGCGATCAGCGGGCCGGTGTGCTCGGCCGTATAGCAGATCATGCGGAACTCGACGGATCCGTCGGACTCCCTGCGTGTCTCGAAGGTACCGACGTGCATCATCGTGGCGGTGTCGATCCGGGACCGGAGTTCCTCCATGATCTCGCGCGCCAGGGTCTCGGCATCGGACTCACCCGGCTCTCTCTTCCCACCCGGGAAGTAGAAGAGGTCCACACCGCGGTTGCGCGTCACCAGCACCCGCCCGTCGCGCACCAGAACCCAGGCCACCTTCTCCGGAACGCTCCCACCCATGCCCGTATTCGTGCCCATGGCGGGACCCATCCATGTACCTCACCAGTGGCGGCAGCCAGGACAGGCTCTCCGGACCCGGCGGGAACGAAGGTCTGAACAGCCGGGTCGCGTGTGCGAGGCGGAGCCGTACGTGGACGGTGCCGAGGGCAGGGGCATGGGTGCGGTCGGTGGTGTCCTGGCGCCGGGGAGTGGCAGCCCGGCCTGCGGCGCGGAGGGGGAGCACTCGGGGGCAGCGGGGGCAGCTTCCGGCGGGGGAGAGACCAGACGCCGTGGAACAGCTGCCCCAGCCCGAGTGCGACAGCGTCCCGCCCCGCACGGGTGTCCGCACGCCTTCGCCGCTGCCGCCCAATGACCGGGGCGCCGGACGACAGGTGGAGCCGTCCTGTGGACGAGTCAGTCCCGCAGCGAGGAACTGACGTACGGTCGCCGCGCCGCCCGCGATTTCGACGTCCTTGTCACCTGCGGCCTTCCGCGCCTGCTCCAGAGCGGTTTAAACCCATCCAGCTTTTGTCCCAGGCGCGCCGCGGGCCTGCCCTGTGGTCAGTGATCGTCAACGTGGACTCGTCGTCCGCCTCGAACTCATCGGTGTTCCCGCGGACATGTCCGGCGGTACGGATCAGAAGGAACCGCGTTGGCGCGAACGGCGGCGCCCGCAGCGCCTACTGATAGCAGGGAGTTCCGCACTGCACGGTGAGCGAGCCGTCGTGGCCGTCCGTCACGGCTGGGGCCACGGGGACCTTGCTGGTCTCCCACGGCATCGGCACCGCCATGGCGGGCGCGCCGAGGGCGCCCAAAGCGGTAGCCGCCAGGAACACCACAGCGATCGCACGCTTGTACACGTTCATTCGTTCCCCCATTGGTGGTTCCCCTGGTCGTTCGACCGGTCGAGCGACGGTGGCAAGCACAGTGCCACGCATCTGTACGAGCCGCTATGACTTCGATCCTCTTCGAAACGTGGTCCCGCTTCCGGCCAGCAGGTTCAGGGCCAGTGGCGTGGCCGTGTGCTCGACATGCTTTCCGTCTCGTCGGCTGACGATGAGTCCTGCCCCGCGCAGGACGCCTATCTGATAGCTCGCACTGGCCGGTGCGAGTTCGAGGGCCTGTGCCACCTGGGTCGTGGTACGCGCGGGATGACCTGCCACGTCGACCAGCACCGCGCTCCTCGTCCGGCCGAGCAGTCGTTCCAGCCGTTCCTCGCCTGCTCGCGCGATGTCGAGCGGCTGCTTGGCGACGGGATAGACGAGGACCGGATCGAGTTCGGGATCGGCCAGGGCCGTAGGTCGGCGCCAGCAGAAGTACGACGGCACGAGCGTCAGCCCCCGCCCGTCGAGCCGTAACTCCCGCTCGACGGGATAGTCGACGTCCAGGTACGGCGGGTTCCAGTGGGCGAAGGGTCGCAGCCCCTCAAGGAGGGCGGCGGTGCCTCCGTCGAGGACGGCGCGTGTGCGGACCGACACGTCGTCGCCCACGGCTGAGCGGACGTGCCGCCAGTGGGGTGCAAGGAGCGCCCGGAACGAGGTCCGCAGCGCCTCGGAGACCAGTTTGAGCGAGGAGGCGGCTGGTTCGTGGGGGCCGCGGATCCAGCCCGGCACCGGCCGGGTGCCGGCGAGTCGCGTGATGTCCGCGACCAATCGGTCACGGGGTGTGGCCCTCAGCATCTCGAGCCCCGAGTCCAGGCACTCGCCCGTGACCGGAGGTGTCAGGAAGTCGGGGATGTAGCCGGAGGCGGGGATGACGGTGCGGAGCATGCCCAGGGCATGCGAGGCCGGGCGGTCACGTGACAGCCGCTGACCCGTCTCGCGGCGCCAGTGCCCGAACTCCACGGGCCCGTCGCTCGTCTGGAGGCGGCAGACCGCGCACATCAACTCCCACAGGGGGTCGGGCTGCTGAGCGATCCGGATGTTCTCGAGATCGCTCCAGCCGAAGTGGATACGAAGCAAGTGACTCCTTGAGAAGGTGCCCACCGGGGCCCGGCGCTCGACGGCAGGCGAACAACCCTGCGGGGGATGTTCCGGCTCGTCCTGTTCTGTCCGTCAAGTCGGCCCCATAGATCCTGATGGAGGGCGACCGGAGAGGAAAGCCGAGCGTGGGAAGAGGATGACGTTCGTGTCGATAACCTTTCGTTTATGAGTGCTGGTGGCGCAACCGGCGGCAGACGAGAGCCGAGTCTCCGTCAACTCCGGCTCTTTCTCGTCCTCGCCCAGGAACTTCACTTCGGGCGCGCGGCAGCGCGGGTCTACGTCACACAGCCCGCCTTCAGCCAGCAGATCAGGTCGCTGGAACAGCGGCTCGGTGTCGTACTCGTCGAGCGTGGTGGCCGTGAGGTGCGGCTCACCGCGGTCGGTCAGTCCGTCGCCGAGGAGGCCGGCGCGGTGGTCGACGCCATGGCCCGGTTGCGGCAGGCGGCCGACCGTCATGCCGGCGCGGCGGACGGGCTGTTGAGGATCGGCAGCCTCGGGGCGGAGGCTGCCATGCCCTACGCGCAGGCGATCCTCGCCC
This sequence comes from Streptomyces sp. NPDC001668, assembly GCF_042893155.1. Lineage (NCBI taxonomy): Bacteria > Bacillati > Actinomycetota > Actinomycetes > Kitasatosporales > Streptomycetaceae > Streptomyces > Streptomyces sp. NPDC001668. Next base: position 200,709 of record NZ_JBIAUQ010000002.1, on the reverse strand, counting down.
GCCTCCGTGCCCGCCATCCGGACCTCGAGATCGAGGTCCGCAACCTGACGTTCGTCGACATGTTCAGCACGCTGCTCACCGGGGAGGTCGACGCGGCCTTCCTCCGTGGCCCCCTGCCCGGCGGGATCCAGTCCCTGCACCTGGCCAGCGAGACCCGGGTGGTCTGCCTGTCCGCCGACGACCCGCTCGCCCACCGGGACGCCCTCACGCTCAGCGACCTCGCCGGTCGCAGGGTCGTCGACATGCCGCCCGAAGTACCCCGCTCGTGGTGGAACCACCTGACGGTCAATCCCCGGCCCGACGGCACCAGAGTCCGCTTCGGCCCCGTCGTCAGAGACACCGAGGCCATGGTCCTCGCCGTCACCCAGGGCGGCGCGATCACCTTCCTGCCCTCCGCGGCCCGCCACCTGTACCCGCGCGCCGGCATCACCTACGTCGACTGCCCGGAACTGGGGCTCTCGACGGCTGAACTCGCCTGGCTCCCGGACAGCCGCGACGAACCAGCCGTCGCGGCCCTGCGCGGGGCAGCCCGCCAGACGGTTGGACAGCCCGAAGACACGGCTCTCGATTCGGGCTCCGACGGGTGACGGGTGACGGGTCGCGGGTGACGGGTGACGGGGGCGGGGCAGGCCCCGGGACGTTCGCGTAGGTCGTGATCGTCCCGAACTCCGCCCGCCAGGGCGACCGAACACGGCCACCCCAACACACGCGCAAGATTACGAATCCGTTTCGGACGCTTGACGGGCACCGTATGACTGCGTAGACATGTCAGCGCAGTCATACGACGGCCACGATCATCCGGAGACACCATGGGGCGAGGCACAGGGCGGGGCACCAGTCCCGGCGCGCCGCGCAGTGTGGACGTGGCCCAGCTGGCCGGTGTCTCCCAGAAGACCGTGTCCCGGGTCTACAACGACGAGCCGTACGTCTCCGCCGAAGTGCGCCGACGCGTCCTCAAGGCCGGGGAAAAGCTCGGGTACCGGCTGAACAGCGCCGCCCGGGCCCTGGCTTCCGGACGTACACGGTCCATCGGCGTGGTGACGCTGGGCACCGCCCTGTACGGGCCCGCTTCACTGATCATGGGGGTCGAACGTGCCGTACGGGACACCGGATACGCCCTGCGTGTGGTCAACACCCTGGAGGGCGACCCGACGGGCGTCGCCGGCGCCGTCGACTCGCTCCTGGAGCAGGGCGTCGACGGCATCATCATCTCCGAGCCGATCGACGACGGACACGGCGACGACCTCTCCGCCCGCGTCGACGTGCCGGTCCTCGTGCTCGGGGCGCCGCCCCTGTCCACGCCCAGGACCCTGGCCGCGGGTGTCGGCGCCGATCTGATGGCGCGTACCGCGACCGAGCATCTCCTGGAACTGGGGCACGACACCGTCCACCATCTCGCCGGTCCGCAGCGGTGGTACGCCGCCCGGGACCGGCTGGAGGGCTGGCGGTCCACGCTCGCCGCGTACGGCAGGACACCGCCCCGCGTCGTCGAGGGCGACTGGTCGGCCGCGAGCGGCTACACGGCCGGACGCGAGCTGGCCCGCGACGGCGACATGACCGCCGTGTTCGCCGCCAACGACGACATGGCGATCGGCCTCATCCGCGCGCTGGCGGAAGCCGGCCGACGCGTGCCGCGGGACGTCAGCGTCGTGGGCTTCGACGACATCCCTGTGGCCGCCTATGTGACTCCGCCCCTCACCACGATGCGTCAGCCCTTCGACACCGTGGCGCAGGAGGGGCTCAAACGCCTCGTGCACTCCATCGAGAACCCGGACGCGCCACCCCTGCCGTCCGGTGAACCACCGGTCGACCTCGTGGTCCGCGCCTCGACCGGGCCCCCGCCGCCGACCCGGACGATCCCGGGCCGAGACCGGGTGCTGGCCTCTTCTCGGAGCGGGGGCCGCGCCGGCCCACTCCGGAACGGGGGTGCGTCCGCCTACGACTGATCAATACCGACGTACACCTGATCACTGCCGGCCGACCCGGAGGCCGGCCTTTCAGCCGGACCGGCCCCGGCCCCCGGGCCGTGGCCTCGCCCCCTCGGACAGCTCGCCGCACGCACGACGCGCCCCGTCCGTCCCACCTGACGGCAGCCGCTGAGCAGCCTGGCCCGCCACAGCTCTCCGCTCCACCCGCACCCCTCCCGTCCCCGGGTGTCCGCTTGTTGCAGCAGGTGGAACACCCGCCGGGCGGCGTCCGCGAAGACGCGCACCCCGTGCCATGCCGACTCCGTGCCCTGGTCGGCGCGTCCGAGCTTCCTGTGTTCCTCAGCATCACCCTCCCCTCGCACCACCTCGCACCACCTCGCACTCCCTCGTGCCTCCTCGCACCCCCTCACACCTCCGTTCGCACGTCCGTGCTCGGCGTGCCATTCCTCAGCCATCGGCGGGAGTTCGTCATGCGCAGATCCCACTCCACCTCCAGCCAGTCCCGGATGAGCCGTCGGCTCCTGCTCACCGCCGCGGGTGCCGTCTCGTTGGGTGCCGCCCTCACGGCCTGCGGCGGTGACGGCGGCGGCTCCGCCTCCTCGTCCTCGAAGCCGGTCAGTCAGGCAGACATCGACAAGGCGATGAAGAAGCCGACCACACTGACGTTCTGGACGTGGGTTCCGGACATCGACCAGGAGGTCGCGCTCTTCGAGAAGAAGTACCCGGCGATCAAGGTGAAGGTCGTCAACGCGGGCCAGGGCGTGCAGCACTACACGAAACTGCGCACGGCGATCAAGGCGGGCAAGGGCGCCCCGGACGTGGCGCAGTTGGAGTACCAGGCCATCCCGACGTTCACGATCACGGACAGCCTCCTGGACCTGAGCCCGTACGGCGCGGCCAAGTGGAAGGACACGTTCGTCGACTGGACCTGGGGCCAGGTCAGCGGCGCCAAGGGCGAGATCTGGGCGATCCCGCAGGACACCGGTCCGATGGGGATGCTGTACCGGGCGGACATCTTCGAGAAGCACGGCATCGAGCCGCCGAAGACCTGGGACGACTTCGCCGCCGCGGCCCGCAAGCTGCACAAGGCCGACCCGGAGGTCTACCTGACCAACCTGGCCGGCAACGAGGCGGCCGCCTGGCACGGCCTGCTCTGGCAGGCGGGCGCCAAGCCCTACGCCTCGTCCGGCAAGGGCAGCGTCACCATCGACGTCGACGACGCGATCTCCAGGAAGCTCGCCGCCTACTGGGGCGACCTGGCCCGGGAGGGTGTCATCGGCGTCGAGCCGGACTTCACCGACGCCTGGTTCTCCGCGCTGAACAAGGGCAAGTACGCCACCTGGATCACCGCCGCCTGGGGGCCGGTCTTCCTCGCCGGCTCGGCCAAGTCCACCGCGGGCAAGTGGCGCGCCGCCCCGCTGCCGCAGTGGGACGCGTCGAAGCCGAGCTCGGGCAACTGGGGCGGGTCGACCAGCGCGGTCATGCGGGGGACCAAGAACCCGGTCGCGGCCGCGGTGTTCGCGCAGTTCCTCAACAGCGACCCGGCCAGCGTGAAGCTGTTCAACACCAAGCAGTCGTTCTTCCCGGCGACCAAGCGGCTGCTCGCGGACGCGTCCTTCACCGCCGACGCCCCCTCCTTCTACGGCGGCCAGAAGGTCAACCAGGTGTTCGCCGACATCGGCAGGACGGTCAGCCCGGACTTCCAGTGGCCGCCGTTCCTCGACCAGGCCGTCACCGACTGGACCGAGACCGTGGGCACGGCCCTGACGCGGAAGAAGGACGCGGTCGCCGCACTCGGCGCCTGGCAGACCCGCCTGACCACCTACGCCAAAGCCCAGGGCTTCACCGTCAAGTCCCCCTGATCCGCGGCGGGTTCCGAGCCGAAGCCCTTCCCCAAGAAAGGCCCGATGATGACTGCCACGACCGTGGCCTCCCCCGAGGAGCCGCGCCGAGCGGGGCCCACGCGCCGCCTGGGTGGCCTGCGCCAAGGTGCGGCAGGCCCACTGTTCGTCGCACCGTTCATGGTGCTGTTCCTGCTGATGTTCCTCGCCCCGCTCGGCTACGCCGCCTACCTCAGCCTGTTCCAGGAAAGGCTCATCGGCGGGAACACGTTCGTCGGGCCGGCCAACTACGTGACGGCCCTGAAGGATCCGCTTCTGCACGAGGGTGTCCTGCGGGTCGCGACGTTCTTCGTGATCCAGGTCCCGCTGATGCTCCTGCTCGCCCTGGTCTTCGCGCTCGCCCTGGACAGCGGCCTGCTGCGCCTCGCCCGTGTGATCCGCCTGGGCATCTTCGTTCCGTACGCCGTCCCGAGCGTCGTCGCCACCCTGATGTGGGGCTACCTCTACGGGCCGGACTTCGGGCCGTTCGCCCAGCTGAGCCAGAAACTCGGTCTGCCCGTCCCGCGCTTCCTCAGCGACGGATGGCTGCTGGGCAGCCTGGCGAACATCGTGACCTGGGAGTTCGTCGGCTACAACATGATCATCCTGTACGCGGCTCTGCGCACCGTTCCCCAGGAGCTGTACGAGGCCGCCGCGATGGACGGCGCCGGCGCCTGGCGGATCGCCTGGTCCGTCAAACTCCCCGCCCTGCGCCCCGCACTCCTGCTCACCCTGCTGTTCTCGGTGATCGGCAGCTTCCAGCTGTTCAACGAGCCGAAGCTGCTTCAGCCCATCGCGCCCGACGTCATCGACAACGCGTACACCGCGAACCTCTACGCCTACTCGCTCGCCTTCACCGGTCAGCAGGTCAACTACTCGGCCGCGGTGTCCTTCCTCCTCGGCCTGGTCATCGTGATCTTCTCCTACGCCGTCCTGTTCATCGCGAACCGCAGGAGGACCTCGTGACGACCACGACCTCCCCCTCCACGTCCCGCCCGGTCCCGCGCCCCACCGCCACAGGCGCACCGCGCAGCGTCCGCCGACGGCGCCGACGCCCGACCGGTCGCCGCAGCACACCGCTGACCATCGTCATGCTGGCCGTCCTGGCCTACTTCCTGCTGCCGCTGTTCTGGCTCGCCGTCTCCTCGACCAAGAGCACCCAGGACCTGTTCACCAGCTTCGGTCTGTGGTTCTCGCACACACCACAACTGCTCACGAACGTCCGGGAGACGCTGACCCACGACGACGGGGTCTTCCTGCACTGGCTGCTCAACACGGTCCTGTACTCCGTCGGCAGCGCACTCGGCGCCGCCCTGCTGGCCGCGGCCGCCGGCTACGGATTCGCCAAGTACCGCTTCCGGGGCGACAACGCGGCCTTCGCCCTGGTACTCGGCGCCATCATGATCCCGACCACCGCCCTGGCCATCCCCACCTACCTGCTCTTCGCGAAGGTGGACCTGGTCAACACCCCGTGGGCCATCGTCCTGCCCTCCCTGGTCAGCCCGTTCGGGCTCTACCTCATGCGCGTCTACGCCGCGGACGCCGTCCCGGACAGCCTGCTGGAGGCCGCGCGCATCGACGGGGCGGGGGAGTTGCGCATCTTCTGCACCATCGCGCTGCGGCTGCTGGCACCCGGTCTGGTGACGGTCGTGCTCTTCACGCTCGTGGCGACCTGGAACAACTACTTCCTGCCACTGATCATGCTGAACGACCCGAACCTGTACCCCGTCACGGTCGGCCTCTCGTCCTGGGCGTCCCAGGCCTTCGGCGGCGGCAGCGGCGCGAACGGCAACATGCTCGCGCTCGTGGTGACCGGTTCCCTCATCTCCGTCATCCCGCTCGTCGTCGCCTTCCTGCTCCTGCAGCGGTACTGGCAGAGCGGTCTGGCCACGGGCGGCGTCAAGCAGTGACGCCCGGACCCATCCCCCCGTTGACTCCTCGGAGGTTTTCCCCATGGCGGATCTGCCCGCCCGTGTCCTGTTCGGTGCCGCGTACTACCACGAGTACACGCCCGCCTACGACCCTGAACTGCGGCCCGACGAACGGCTGAAGACCGACCTCGACCTCATGGCGGAGGCCGGCTTCACCGTGATCCGCGTGGGGGAGTCGGTCTGGTCGACCTGGGAGCCCGAGAACGGCCGCTTCGACCTCGACTGGCTCCAGCCGGTCCTCGACGGCGCCCACGAGCGCGGCATCTCCGTCATCCTCGGCACCCCGACCTACGCCGTGCCGCCGTGGCTGGCCCGCCAGTACCCGGAGATCACCGGCGAACGGCGCACCGGCGAGCGCATCGGCTGGGGCGCCCGGCAGGAGGTGGACTTCACCCACCCCGCCTTCCGCTTCCACGCCGAACGGATCATCCGGAAGATCGTCGCGCGCTACGCCGACCACCCCGCGGTCGTCGGCTGGCAGGTCGACAACGAACCGGGTCTGCACCTCTTCCACAACCACGGCGTCTTCCAGCGCTTCGTGGACCACCTGCGCGAGAAGTACGGCGACGTCGAGACCCTCAACCGCGAGTGGGGGCTGGTGTACTGGTCGCACCGCCTGTCGGCCTGGGCCGACCTGTGGACCCCGGACGGCAACGAGCAGCCGCAGTACGACGTCGCCTGGCGGGAGTTCCAGGCCCGCCAGGTCACCGAGTTCATCGGCCGGCAGGCGGACATCGTCCGCGAGTACGCGAAGCCCGGCCACTTCGTCACCACGTGCGTCTCCTACACCCGCCAGGGCGTGGCCGACGACGAACTGTCCGCCCGGCTCGACATCGCCTCCGGCAACCCGTACTACGACATGCAGGACGGCCTCCTGCTGCCCGACCCCACCCCGGACGGGCACGAGCAGATGTGGAAGACCACCGGCGTCTGGGCGATGTACCAGACCGCCGACTGGATGTTCTCCTCCCGCCAGGAGCCCTTCCTCGTCACCGAGACCAACGCGAACTCCATCGGCTACCCCTGGGACAACCGGCCCGGCTACGACGGCCAGTGGCGCCAGACCGCCTGGGCGCACGTGGCCCGCGGCGCCCGGATGATCGAGTACTGGCAGTGGCAGACCCTGCGCTTCGGCGCCGAGACCTACTGGGGCGGAGTCCTCCCGCACAGCGGACAGCCCGGCCGCACCTACGCCGAAATCGCCCGCCTGGGGGGCGAGTTCGCGAAAGCCGGGCCGCTCGTCGCCGGACTCGAACCGGACGCCGACATCACGATGGTCTACTCGACGCCGAGCAAGTGGCTGATGCAGAAGTACCCGCCGCTGTCCAAGCCGGACGGCTCGCCGGACCCGGCCGCCTACCACCGCATCTTCGACCCCTTCTACCGGGGCGCCTTCGACGCCGGCCGCCAGGTGCGGATCGTGCACGCCCGGCAACTGCACGAGCGTACGACCCCGGACGAGGCCGCCCGCCGGCACCCGGTACTGGTGGTTCCGGCGCTGTACATCGCCCCCGACGCGACCCTCGACTGGCTCGCCGCCTACGCGTACGCGGGCGGCCACCTCGTTCTCGGCCCCCGCACCGGCTACGCCGACCACGAGGCCCGCGCCCGTCACGAACCGGCCCCGGGCCGCCTCACCGAGGCAGCGGGCGTCTCGTACGACGAATTCAGCAACCTGGCGGGCACGATCCCGGTCCGAGCCGTACCCGGAAGCCCACTCGAAGTGCCCGCGGAGGCGACGGCGACGCACTGGGCCGAGTGTCTTACGCCGGTCGACGCCGACGTACTCGCCTCCTATCAGCACCCGCACTTCGGCCGCTGGCCGGCCGTCACCACCCGTCGGCACGGCGCCGGCCGGGTCACCTGCGTCGGCACCGTGCCCGGCCGTGAGCTCGCCAGGGCACTGGCCGCCTGGCTGGCGCCGGAAGCACGCGGCGGCTGGCGGGGGCTCCCCCCGTCCGTGACCGCCGCGAGCGGCACCGCCCCCGACGGACGCCGCGTCCACATCGTGCACAACTGGAGCTGGGAGCCCACGCGGGTCCAGTCCCCGGTGGACCTGTCCGACGTCCTGAACGACGACCTCGTGCCGTCCGGTGCGGAGTTGGACCTCGGCCCGTGGGACGTCCGGGTCCTCGTCGCCGAGGGTCACCGTGATCATTCCTGAAGGAGGAGTCATGCAGAGAAGAACCCTGGGAAGGGCGCTGGGCACCTTCGGCGCGGCGGCCGCGCTGCTCGCCGTACCCGCGTCCGGTGCGCAGGCGTACAACCCGACCGGCGGGATCCTCTACCAGCTCGGCAGTGATGCCTGTCTGAAGGGACGAGGCAACTGCGCGGTCTACCCGAAGTCGGCCCAACTGCCCGGCGGGCGGCTGGTCGCGTCGTTCGAGAAGTCCACCGTCGTGGCGAAGTCGGGCAGCGCCGACGGGCAGACGCTGCCCGTCTACAAGAGCGACGACGACGGCACGAGCTGGCAGCCGCTGTCCGAGGTCAAGGCACCGGCGTACCTCTCGAAGGACCCGAAGTACGCCAAGTACACGAGCAACTGGACCAACCCGTACCTCTACGTGCTCCCGCAGAGCGTCGGTGGGCTGAAGGCCGGCACGCTGCTGCTGGCCAGTGTGGTCTCCGGTGACGACTCCTACTACAAAGAGCACAAGGCGGCCGACCCCGGCTGGACGCCGAACAACGACGGCGACCGCAGCGACATGGCCATAGCCCTGTACTCCAGCACCGACCAGGGCAGCAGCTGGAAGGTCCTCAACGTCGTGGCGACCGGAGGATGGCAGGGCGGCAGCGCGGGCGCGGTCGGGCAGAACATCGCCGCCGCCAACAAGTACCGGCAGGTGGACCCGCTCTGGGAGCCCTACCTGATGGTCTACAAGGGCAAGCTGGTCTGCTACTACTCCGACGAGAACGACTACACCGGCTTCGACCCGGCAACCGGCGTCCCGAGGAAGGACCCCGCCAACGACACCGCCACCGACTCGCACGGCCAGCTCCTCGTGCACCGGACCTGGGACGGCAGAAGCGCCACCTGGAGCGCCCCCGTCGTGGACGTGTCCGGATCCGTGCAGGACATGGGCGGCGGCAAGACCGAGATCGGCGGGGGCCGGCCGGGCATGACCAACGTCGTCGCCACGACGGACGGCAGGTGGATGCTCACCTTCGAGTACTGGGGCGGCGGGGCCAACACCCGCTACGTCATCGCCGACGACCCGTTGACGTTCTTCCGCGGCACCCAGACCGGCATGTCGGTCGGTTCGCTTCCAGTCGTCGCCGGGTCCCGTCCGCTCGTCGGCGGCGGCAGCCCGGTGCTGATCCGGCTGCCGGGCGGGCGCCTGGTCTACAACGCCGCGGGCAGCGGTGACGTCTGGGTCAACGAGAGCGGACGCGGCGACGGCGTGTGGACCGAGTACCAGACCACCTCGCCCGCCGGCTACAGCCGTAATCTCCAGTACGTCGACGGCACCGGCCGCATCGCCATCCTCAACAACCAGGGCACGTCCACGATCGCCTACGCCGAGGTCGACCTCGGCGACTCTGCCGGCACCTACTACCGGCTCGTCAACCGCAAGACCGGCCAGGTGATCGGCACCGGCAACAACACCAACGACGCGAACCTCGGCAACGCGGACACCCCCGATGTGGTTCTCGAGGACGCCGGGGCCGCGGCGGACCCGGACACCCAGTACTGGCACGTCGTGACCGAACCGAACGGCGGCACGACCCTGCTGAACCAGTCGGGCGGCCGCGCGGCCGCCATCTGGACGGGCAACGCCACGGCCGGACAGCGCATCGGCCAGTGGGTCGACAACAGCACGTCGGGCAGCTGGAACCTCGTCAAGAACCCCGACGGCTCCTACCGGCTCCAGGCGGCCAAGAACACCTCCCTCTATCTGACCGGAGCGTCCGCGGGAGCACCGCTGACCCTCCAGAACGCCGCCGACGACGGCTCACAGGACTGGAAGCTCGTCCGCTAGGCCGGCCGGCTGTCCGGCAACTCGGCGGACTGTTTGGAATTACGTGTGCATGCGGGTTCAGGGTCGGGGTAGACGGCTGATCGTCGGTCAGCGGGCCGGCTGACGCGAGACCGACACAGTGGAGGGGTACATCATGGCGACGACCGTGCGGACTGCCGGACAGACGGTGAGCATGCCGGAGATCACCGACCCGTCCCAGGTGGCTCCCAAGGACGCGCGGGAGTTGTCGAAGCTGTTCTTCGAGCAGCTCGCGGTGCTGGAGGAAGGCACCCCCGAGTACCAGTACGCGCGCAACACGCTGATCGAGATGAACATCTCCCTGGTCCGTTACGCGGCCGGCCGGTTCCGCAGCCGGGGTCAGGAGGAGATGGAGGACATCGTCCAGGTCGGCATGATCGGCCTGATCAAGGCGATCGACCGGTTCGAGCTGTCCCGCGAGGTGGAGTTCACCTCCTTCGCCGTGCCCTACATAGTCGGCGAGATCAAGCGGTTCTTCCGCGACACCTCCTGGGCGGTGCACGTGCCGCGCCGCCTTCAGGAGGCCCGCGTGCAACTGGCCCGCGCCAGCGAGGAGTTGAGCAGCCGACTGGGCCGGACGCCGACCACCAGGGAACTGTCCGAGCTGATGAGCCTGCCCGAGGAGGAGATCGTCGAGGCCCGACTGGCCTCGAACGGCTACCGGTCCGCCTCTCTGGACGCGGCGATCAGCGGCAGCGAGGACGGCGAGAGCGTGCTCGCGGACTTCATCGGCAAGCAGGACCCGGCGCTCGGCCTGGTCGAGGACTTCCACGCCCTCGCACCGATGATCGCCGAACTCGACGAACGCGACCGCAAGATCATCCACTGGCGTTTCGTCGAGGAACTCACCCAGGCCCAGATCGCGGAACACCTCGGCATCTCCCAGATGCACGTCTCCCGCCTGATCACCCGCCTCCTGACCCGCCTTCGCGAAGGCATGCTGAGCAGCCACTGAGAACTTGGGCGTCGAACCAGCCCCACCCCTGTCCTCTAGCGGAGTGTGTCCAGCACGGCGATGACGTCGTCGGCACGCGTGTCCGGGTTGACGAAGGCCATCCGCAGTACCGTCGCGCCGTTCCACTGTGTCGGCACGCACAGTACGGCTCCGGTCTCGGCCGCCCGGGCGGACCAGGACGCGTAGTCCTGCGGGCTCCAGCCAGGTCGCTCGAAGAGGAGCACGGACAGGTCGGGGGCGGTGGCCAGGCGGAGATGGGCACTGGCGCGTATGGCGTCGGCGACCAGACGGGTGGTGGTCAGGGTCTGTTCGACGGCACGTGTGTACCGGTCGGTTCCGTGGGCCGCGAGGCTGAACCAGAACGGCAGCCCACGGGCCCGTCGGCTCAGGTGGAGGGCCAGGTCCGCCGGATTGTGGACGGCACGGTCGATGGCGTCGAGATAGTGCGCCGACTGACTGTGCGCCGCCCGTGCCCTCGCGGGATCCCGGTAGAGCAGGGCACAGCAGTCGTAGGGGGCGAAGAGCCATTTGTGCGGGTCGACGATGAAGCTGTCGGCGCGCTCGATGCCGCTGTAGAGGTGGCGCACGCTGGGTGCCGCGAGGCCCGCTCCGCCGTAGGCGCCGTCGATGTGCAGCCACACATGGTGGCGTTCACACGCGTCGGCGATGGTGTCGAGCTCGTCGACGAGTCCTGCGTTGGTGGTGCCGGCGGTCGCCACCACGGCGAACACGCCTTCCGTGGAGTCCAGAACGGCGTTCACAGCGGCTCCGGTGAGGTGTCCCCGTCGGTCCACGGGCGCGGTGACGATCTCGACGTCCATCGCCTGCGCCGCGGACCTGATGGAGGAGTGGGCGCTGTCGGCGCACACGATCTTCCAGCCGTCCGGCGGACGGTTCCGGGACGCGGCGGCAGTGGCGCGCGCCGTGACGAGGGCCGACAGGTTGCCGGAGGTACCGCCGCTGACGAAACATCCCGCCGCGGTGTCGGGCCAGCCGAGCAGCCGGGTGAGCCAGGCCAGGGCCTCGTTCTCGGCGTGGATGGCGCCGGCGCCGGCCTCCCAGGTGCCCGCGAAGATGTTCGCCGCGCCGGTGACGGCCTCGAAGGCGAGTGCGGCACGAGTGGGTGCCGCGGGGATGTACGCGAGGTTCGTCACCGCGTCCTGGGCCCGGGTGGCGGGGGCCAAGACCCGGTCGAACAGTTTCAGGGCCGCTTCGCCGCCGATTCCCCAGGGCGTGATGGCCGTACCGGCCGCGAGGGCCAGGTCGGCGGCGGGGCGAGCGCCAGTCACCGGATCCGGAGGCTGGGTGATGCGCCGCCAGGCGTAGTTCATGGCGGCCGCCACGATCTCGTCCTCATCGCCCCACACCCGGTTGTCGACGTGGGGTGACCTACTCACAGATGCGTTGGTGCATTGCGCGTTTTGCATGGTGTGAACCTAAGAATGGGCATCACTATGCGCAATATGTGCAATCAAAATTGCGCATTATGCTCAATGGGTTGCGCGCATGGCGTGTCATACTGCGCACCATGCGAAACCTCGACGCCCTCGACGCCCGGATCCTCCTCGCGCTCGACGCGGACCCACGCGCCACGACGGTCGCCCTGGCCGATCGGCTCGGCCTGGCCCGCAACACCGTCCAGGCACGCCTGAAGCGACTGGAGGAGGACGGACAACTGAAAGAGCCCAGCCGGCGCGTGGACCCCGTGGCCCTCGGCCGTCCCCTGCTGGCCCTGATCACGCTGTCGATCAGTCAGCGGGTCGGGCAGCCCACCCAGGACGCCATCCTGCGCATCCCCGAAGTGGTCGAACTGCTCGTCACCACCGGCGACGCCGATCTGCTCGCCCGCGTGGTCGCCCGGGACACCGACGACCTGCACCGCATCACGAACCTGCTTCTGGAGGCGCCCGGCGTCGTCCGGTCCAACACCACCATCGTCCTGCTGGAGGTCCAGCCGTTCAGTGTCCGGTCCTTGCTGGAACGACACGCCGGATGACGGAGCGGTCGGAGCACCCGGGGATCGCGTCACGAGCTCTCAGGAAAAGGTTTGAGCGCGGCAACGCCCCGCTGCTACGGTCCTGACGGACCGTGAAGTCGTCGTAGGGAGGTGAGCCCCCGTGAACACAGTTACCCGTGGGTGCTCCCTCAACCCGTCACGGTCCGGCGGCTGACATCCGGTGTCGCCAGGAGCGCCTGAGACCGAGGCACTCCTGGAGGAGGCTCCGATGAACACAACGCCTTTCACCTCTGGCCTGAGCGAGAACGCGGTGATGGTCACGCGCGTCGCGGACAGGCAATGGCATGCGCTCGATGACGACCTGGTGGTCGGTCGCGGGCATGCGCAGCACCGGCCCGACGGACGCTTGTTCGTCAGCATCGACGCCTGGCACGACGCCGCCTTCGACCGGCTCGCCGAGGCGATGGTGGCGGAACTGCCGGCGCCGCTCCACACGGTGGTCGACGAAGCAGACGTCGAACTGACGGCTGCCTGGCGCCGGTCCGGGTTCACGTTCCGGCGCCGCGAGTGGGAGTACGCCGTGCCGACCGACCCGCGGGTCACAGGGCTCGACGGAGTGCTGCCACCGTCCGGCGTGACGCTCGTGCCCGCCGGTCAGGCGGACGAGGGTGTGCTGCGGGCACTGGACCGCGCGATCCGTGACGAAGTCGAGGCGACCGTCGGGTGGACGTCGATGCCCGCGGAGGTGATCGCCTTCCCCGAGGGCGACACCGTCGTCGACCCGTCGAAGTACGCGGTGGCCGCTGCGCCGGACCGCTACCTGGGGCTGATCCGGGTGGTGACGGTGATCCGGCCGCGCATCGGGCTGGTCGCGGTCCGGGCCGGCGAGCAGCGCCGCGGCATCGCGCGGGCGCTGCTGGCCCACGCCCTGGGGACGCTGCACCGCTCCGGGTTCACCGCGGCCTGGGCAGAAGTCCAGGAATCCCATCACGCGGCCTCGGCCCTGTTCCACGGCATCGGCGCTCAACCGATGAGCAGCAACCTGGAGTTGGTGCGATGACGAAGCACAAGAACGTCATCGAAGTCGAGGGCAGGGTCGTCGAGTGCCTGCGCAGCGCCATGTTCACCGTGGAACTTGAGAACGGCCACCAGGTGCTCGCGCACGTCAGCGGGAAGATCCGCAAGAACTACATCAGGATCATGCTGGAGGACCGGGTTCTGGTGGAGCTCCCGCCGTACGACCTGACACGCGGCCGGATCGTGTTCCGGTACCGCAACTGATCCTCGGGGCCCCGGTCGCGGCGTTTCCGCGACCGGGGCCCCGTCCTATGCGAGCGGGAAATCGAAGTAGGTGTCGGGATAAGGCTCGTCTCTCAGGGTGTAGTGCCACCATTCACACGCGTACGAGCCGAAGCCGCAGTCCTCCATGAGGGAACGCAGGTGTGCACGGTTCCGGGCTGCAATCCGCTCGATCCCCGTAGCTCCGTGATGGGAGACGGGGTCCATGAGGTCGTGACCGCCGCCCATGGCGGCGAGTTCGCCGGAGCCCAGGTGATACAGCGTCACATCAACGGTGCTGCCCCGGCTGTGGCCTGACCTGGCGGCCACGTATCCCCTCTCGAACATCTCGGCTCGGTCGATGTGCGGATAATGCCGTGGCTTCGTCCGTCCGTCCTCCGGCTGCTGCGACCAGCGGACGAAGCAGTCCACGGCGCGTTGGGGACGGTAGCCGTCCCAGAGCAGCAGGCCGAAGCCGAGGGACCTGGCCTTGTCCTGCGCTCTTTCCAGAGCCGCACACAAGGCCTTGGTACCGGCGACGCGATTCGCCAGGTAGCCGTCCACCGGCTTGCCGGTGAAATTGTCCCAGGTGGCGTACTTGGCGTCCCAGCGTATTCCGGGGACGAGTTCGTCGACGAAGACGAAGTCCTCGTTCACCGAAGTGCCCGCTGCAGTGCCAGGGACACCAGCCGGTCGAGCACTTCGGTGAGCGGCAGACCGGCGGCCGCCATCATCCTCGGATAGCGGCTGTACGAGGTCATACCGGGAAACGTGTTGACCTCGTTGAGGACCACTTCGCCGTCCTCCTTGAGAAACATGTCCACCCGCGAAAGACCCTGGCAGCCCAGGGCGCGGTAGACGGCCTTGGCCTTCTCCACCACGAGCGCTCGCGTCTCCTCCGGAATGTCGGCGGGAACGATCGCCACGGAGTTGTCGGATCCGGTCTCGGGCCGGTCCTCCTGATGGATCCTGAAGAAACCGTGGGAGAGCGCGATGTGGTCCACCTGCCCGGCGAGCAGGTCCGTCTCGTTCCCGAGGAGGGCGCATCCGATCTCGCTGCCGACGACGACCTCTTCGATCAGCACCTTGGAGTCGTACTGCCGGGCCGTTTCCACCGCAGTCAGGAGCTCCTCTTTCCGGGCCACCTTGGTGACACCGAAGGACGACCCCGAACGTGCCGGCTTCACGAAGACGGGATAGGTGATCTGGTCGGGATCGATCTTGTCGTCCCCCAGAACGGTCCAGTGGTTCGGCGTAAGGATTCCCGCGTTCCCGGCGACGAGGTAGGCGAGGGACTTGTCCATGCACAGCGCGGAGCTCGGGATGTCGCAGCCGATGTAGGGGATGCCGGAGAGTTCCAGGAGCCCCTGCATCGCGCCGTCCTCGCCGAGCCTGCCGTGCAGCACCGGCAGTACCACGTCCAGGGCGATCGACTCGTACCGTCCTTGGTCCAGGACGAGCAGTCCGCGGGTGGTCCGCTCCGGTGACAGTACGACCGGGTGGCAGTCGCCCTTCTCCCAGTCCGTGCCGGGCCCGTCGCAGAGCCTCCACTCACCGGTCCGCGTGATCCCGATGTAGAACGGCTCGTACTTCTCGAGGTCGAGATGGCGCGCGACCTCCCGGGCGGACTTGACGGAGACGGGGTGCTCCTCGGAGCAGCCGCCGAATATGACGCCGACCTTCAGCCTAGCCATGCCGATTCCCTCTCTCGAATTTCAGGCAGTTGGTGATGGAGTTCTCGACCGTGTCGATCAGAGCGTGGTCCGTGTAGTACGCGGTGTGCGGAGTGATGAGCACGTTCGGCATCTCCTGCAGCCGCAGCAGTGCTTTGCTCTCGATGTGTCTGTCGCGGCAGTCCGCGTAGAAGATTCCTTCTTCTCTCTCGATGACATCCAGAGCCGCTCCGCCCAGCCGGCCCCCCTCCAGCGCCGAAACGAGGGCTTCGGTGTCGATCAGGGACCCGCGTCCGGTATTGATGACGAAGGCGCCGTGCTTCATCAGTTCGAGCCGTCGGCGGTCGAGGAGATGGTGCGTCTTCGGGGTGAGCGGCGCGTGGAGCGTCACGATGTCGCTCTGCCGCAGCAAGTCATCGA
The DNA here is from genome assembly GCF_042893155.1 of Streptomyces sp. NPDC001668. Taxonomy (NCBI): domain Bacteria; kingdom Bacillati; phylum Actinomycetota; class Actinomycetes; order Kitasatosporales; family Streptomycetaceae; genus Streptomyces; species Streptomyces sp. NPDC001668. The sequence continues at coordinate 184,689 of NZ_JBIAUQ010000002.1, read as the reverse complement.
GGGGGACGTAGTCGCCGGACGCCTTGGGTCGGCGGTCATGGGAGAGTATGCGACCGCCGAAACCCCGCAGCCTTTCGATGACAGCCGTGCCGATGCGTCCTGTTCCGACGACCCCGACGGTCAGGTCGCGCAGTTCCTTCCCGCGCACCTCGTTCAGCCGGTAGTCGTGACGGTCCGAGCGGCGGACCGTGGTTTTCGCGTTCCGCACCGCCATCAGCATCAGCATCAGGGTGTAGTCGGCCACGCTGTCGGGGGAGTAGGCGACGTTCTCGACGGACATGCCGAGGCTTTCCGCGTATTCCACGTCGATGTGGTCGCAGCCGATGCTCCGCGTGGAGATGTAGGTGACGCCGACCCGACTGAGGGCGAGGAGCGCGGAATTGGGGACGCGGGTCTTGTGGCCCACGCTGACGCACCGATTCCCGACGGCGAGGCCGGTGTTGTCCTCGGATACGGCCGCGTCCGTGACGGTAGTGGTGACGCCGAAACGGAATGCCATCTCACGGAAGAGCGCGGCCTCGTCCTGCCCACATCCGTAGACAGTGATCCCCGTTCGGACTGATTCGCTGTGAGGCATGCCGACAGCCAAGGCGACGGACTGTTGCCCGGGCGTATGCGGTTTTCGATACGCCGACGATATGCAACAGGCCGGTAGCGTCCAGCACATGGCTGAGTTGACCGCCCATTCCTTTCCCCGTTTCCCACTCCCGTTCTGCCAGGCCCGAGAGAACCGCGAGACCTCGGCGTGATTCCGCTGAGTGTCGAAGAGATCGCCGCGATCGTCGGGGGGACGATCTCGGGCGACGGTTCCGTGAACGTCACCGCCCCGGCCGTGCTCGACAGCCGGCAGGCCGAACCGGGCAGTCTGTTCGTCGCCTTCGCAGGCGAGCACGCCGACGGCCACGACTACGCCGGGCAGGCAGGCCGGGCCGGCGCCGTGGCTGTGCTCGGGTCCCGGCCCACGCCGCTGCCCACAGTCGTCGTCGCGGACACCCAGGCCGCGTTGCAGGCGCTTGCCACCCATGTCGTGGCCCGACTGCGCGACGGACTGACCGTTGTCGGGGTGACCGGCTCGCAGGGCAAGACCAGTACCAAGGACCTGCTGGCGGCCGTGCTGTCGAGCGCAGGGCCGACGACCGCCACGTTCGGCTCGTTCAACAACGAGCTCGGTGTTCCGCTCACCATGCTGCGCGCCGACGCGACCACCCGGTTCCTCGTCCTGGAGATGGGAGCCCGCCACGTCGGCGACGTCGCCCGGCTCACGGGCCTGGCCGCGCCCGACATCGCCGTCGTCCTCAGCGTCGGCCAGGCCCACCTCGGCACCTTCGGATCACGTGCGGCCATCGCCGAGGCCAAGGGCGAACTCGTCCAGGGGCTGGCGCCCGGCGGCACAGCCGTGCTCAACGCCGACGATCCCAGGGTGGTCGCGATGCGCTCGCTCACCGACGGCCCGGTGCTGACCTTCGGCCGGGCGGAGCACGCCGACGTGCGGGCGATCGGCCTGACTCTGGACCGGCTCGGCCGGCCGTCCTTCACCCTGCGGACCGGCGACGGCTCGACTCCCGTCGCGCTGCCGCATGTGGGCGCCCACCAGGCACTCAACGCGTCGGCCGCCGCGGCCGCGGGCCTGGTGGCCGGCGTACCCCTGGAGATGGCCCCGGCGGCGCTGGCCTCCGCCTCGCTGTCGCGGTGGCGCATGGAGCTGCGCGATCTCGGCGCCGGCGTGAGGTTGCTCAACGACTCCTACATCGCCAACCCGGACTCGACCCGGGCGGCCCTGGACGCGCTGGCCGCGATCGAGGGCGGGCGCCGCGTCGCCGTCCTCGGCGAGATGCTGGAGCTCGGCGACGGCAGCGAGGCCGAGCACCGCGCCGTCGGGCAGTACGCCGCCTCCCGGGCGGACCTGGTGGTCGCGGTCGGTGAGGCAGCGGTGCCGATCGCCGAGGGCGCGGGTGAGCGGGCGGTGGTGCTGGCCGACAACGACACGGCCGTCGTATGGCTGCGAGACCACCTGGCCGCCGACGACGTGGTGCTCGTCAAGGCATCCCGCGGGGCGCGCCTCGACGAAGTGGCCGCCGCGCTCGCGCAGTTCGGCGGGTGAGCCGGAGGAGTCACGCCGCGCCGTCGCCGTACAACTACCTGGTCACCGTCGTCCGGACGGCCTTCGGGAGGTCCGCGTTCATCGCCCGCGCCGCGTGAGGTAGAGGTCGAAAGCCCGGTAGACCAGCGGCCGCAGCGGCAGGTCCCATTCGCCGACGTACCTCACCGCCTGACCACCGGCACCGACCTTGAACTGGATCAGCCCGGCGTGCGGGTCGTCGGGGTCGAGGGTGGGTGTGATGCCGCGCAGGTCGTAGACGTCACAGCCGGCCGCCAGCGAGTCCCGGATCATCGCCCACTGGCAGGCGTTGGAGCCGCGCACTTCACGTTTTCGGGTCGAGGAGGCACCGTAGGCGTACCACGCGTGCGCGCCGACCCGCACGAGGATGGTGGCGGCGACCACGTCGCCCTGGTGGCGGGCCAGGTAGAGCCTGATCCGCCCGGGGTCCTCCGCGTTCAGCGCCGCGAACATGGTCTCGAAGTAGGGCAGCGGCCGGGGTGTGAAGTGGTCGCGCTCGGCGGTGTGGACGTACAGGTCGTGGAACACCTTCAGGTCCTCACCGACCGTGACCTCGACTCCCTCCTTGGCCGCCTTCTTGATGTTGCGGCGCCAGAGCTGGTTCATGCCCCTGAGCACGTCGTCCTCGGTCTTGCCGGCCAGCGGGATCTCGTACTTGAACTGCGGATGCCCCACCCCGAAACCGTCCCGCGGGCTCTGCGGCAACCATCCGGCGTCCCTCAGCCGGCTGGTGACACGGGCGCCGACCGGGTCGGTGCACTGCGCGGACATGTCGGTGAGCCGCTTGACGCCCTGGTCGGCGATGCCCTCCTTGACCTGCGCGGCGCTCCAGGTGTGCGTGCGCACCGGCGGGCCGAGCCGGATCGCGAACGCGCCGTGTGCTGTGAGATGGGCCGCCAGCGGGTCGAGCCAGGTGTCGATCTCGCCGGTCCAGTCGATGACCGGTCCCTCGGCCAGATAGGCCAGCGTGTAGCGCTCCAGCCGCGGCACCGGCCGGTGCAGGACGAGCCCGGCACCCACCAGCTGCCGGCCGTCGTACCAGCCGAGCGACTCGCCGCGCCACTCGGTCTTGACGCGGGCCCAGGCCGGCGTCTGAAGGAAGCTGACGGACCGTTGGGCCCGCACGAAGGCCAGGTGCGCGGCGGCGCTGATCGGACCGACGGTCAGACTCCCGCCCACGGCTGTGCGCGCTGATTCCCTGTAGGACATGCCGACAGCCAAGGCAGCGCGGTGTTGCCGGCCCGTATACGGATTTCGATACGTCGACGATATGCGTCGGTTCATAGCATCGAAGGCCTACGTGTGTCGTGCCGGAAACGGAGCGGCAGCCACCGCGCCCGAAATCCTGCTTCCCGGGTGGGACGTAAACCTGTGGCCACAGCGTCTTCAGAGTGTGGACGACGAACAGGATCTCGGATGAAGCGCCGGTACGAAGAGGAATTCATGGCGTTCGCCGCTGCGCGATCCGCACCTCTGTTCCGCTCCGCGTGTGTGCTCACCAGCGGTGACGTGCACCTCGCGGAGGACTTGGTGCAGGACACGCTGGGCCGCATGTATGCCAACTGGCGGAAGATCGGGCAGGTGGACGACCCGGCGGCCTACACCCACACGGTGCTCGTACGGACGTACCTGTCCTACCGCCGCCGGCGCAGCAGTTCGGAGCAGCCCACCGACACCCTGCCGGACTCCGGCGCCGCCACCGAGCACGACGCCACGCTGCGGCTCACGTTGCTCGACGCGCTCGGCCGGCTCTCCGCCCGGGACCGGGCCGTACTGCTCCTGCGCTACTGGGAGGACCGCAGCGTCGAGCAGACCGCGGCGATCCTTCAGGTCCGGCCGGGCGCGGTACGCAACCAGAGCATGCGCGCCCTCGCCAGGATCCGGGACCTTCTGGGCCACGACCTGTCCGAACTCGTCAGCCCCTGACCCCGCGGCCCCGGCATCTGCCTCGCCCTCCTCACCGACCCCCGGAAAGCGGTGACCCGCATGCCCATCGAAGAAGACTTCACCCAGGCCCTCCGCACCACCGTCCCGACCTTCGAACCGCCCCACACCTCCTCACTTGTGCAGGCCGGTATCCGCAACGGCCGGCGCAGGCGCCGCCGCCGCGCCGCGGCCGTCGGTGTGAGCGGAGCAGCCGCCCTCGCGCTGGTCGGGTTCGGCGCGGCGATCGTTCCGGGACTGCTGTCCGACGGGCGGCCGGCCGACCACCCGCTCGCCAGTCCGGCGGCCTCGGCCCAGACCGGCTCCGCCGCCGCGTCCGCCACCCCGAAGCCGACGTTCACCGGCGCACTGCCCGCCGACCACGCCCTCGCCACCCTGACCGCGCTGCTGCCGAAAGGCCTGACCCATGCGAGCCCGCCCGGCGGCGAACGCTCCGGCCAGCTGTGGATCGACGACGGCCACGGCACATCGCTGCTCGAGGTCCACGTCTCCCGGCCGGCCTCCACCACAGCGATCCGCGACCACGTCTTCGCCGGGACGACACCCCTGGCCGACGGCACCCTCATCCAGACCCGGCAGGCACCACCCGGAACCGACCCCGGCCACGAGACGGTGAACCTCCTGCGTCCCGACGGGCTCTACCTCACCCTCATGCAGTGGCAGGCACCGAGCCAGGACACCCCCTCGACCCGAACCACGCCGATCCTGACACCGGCTCAACTGCGGGCCATCGCGGCCAGCCCGCGGTGGCGGTGACGCGCGACGCCGAAAGCCCCGACGGCGCCGGAACCGAGAAAGTCCGAACGGCAGGGCAGTCGAACTCCCTCCCGGACCCGTCTTTACAGGGGAACGAGGGAGGGCACTTTGAACGCCGACGAGGAACGACAGTTCCGCGAGTTCGTTGCGGCGCGGTCGAGATCGCTGCTGCATACGGCATACCTGCTGACCGGGGACTGGGAGCAGGGCCGGGACCTGCTCCAGACCGCGCTGGCCTCCACCGCCCGGCGCTGGTCGAAACTGCGCGACCGGGAGCAGCCGGAGATCTATGTGCGCCGGGCGCTCTACCACGCCCAGGTGGACCGCTTCCGGCTCCTCAGCTGGGGGCGGGAGACGGTCACGGACACCTTGCCGGACCAACCGTCCGGGCAGGGCGCGGACTTGGCCGAAGGCGTCGTCCAGCGGCAGGACATCATGGCCGCGCTGCGGCGGCTGCCCAAGCGCCAGCGCGCGGTGATCGTGCTGCGCTATTTCGAGGACCGGCCGGACCACGAGATCGCCACGATTCTGGGGGTGGCCCAGGGGACGGTTCGAAGTCAGACCTACAAGGCCCTCGCCTCCCTGCGCGCCACCCTGGCCGAGGCAGGGCACGCGGCCTCCTCCACTGCCTCCGGAAGGGGCGTCATCGCATGAACGACTCGACCGAGAACCCGCTGCGCGACACGCTCTTGCACGATGCCCTGCACGCCCATGTGGGGGAGGCCGGCGGTGACGCCGGGGCCCATCTGGTCGGTCTGGCCGACGGCGCGTTGCGGGTCGCCCGACGTCGGCAGCGGCTGGCACGGGTGGGCGTCGGTCTCGTCGCCGCCGCCGCGGTCACCACCGCCTGGGTGGCCGTCGCGGACGACGCGCCCTCCCGCGCTCACGTGGTCCAGCCCGCCGGAAGGGACGACTCCGGCGCGACAGGGAAGGCGGCCCCGGTCTCCCTCCTGCCGGTCACCTCGATCACGGAGCACGCGTGCACCGCGGCCGACGTCGGCTACACCGTGCACACGATCGAGGACAAAAGGACGCTGTGTGTCCGGGTCGACCGGGCCCGCGGCATGACCGATGTCCGTGTCACCTCGGCGAAGGCCGAGAAAAGCGCCGTCGACGGGACCTGGCAGGTCGTGGGAACCCTCAGCCCCGCCGACCGGACCCGTTTCGCCTCACTGACCGGCTCCCTCGCGTCCGCCCCCGCCCCGCGCAACGAATTCGCCATCGTCATCGACGGCAAGCTCTGGAGCAACCCGTACGTGTCCTCCTCGATCACCGGCGGCCGTTTCGCAATCGCCGAGTCCTACATCGAGCACCTCACCAGCACCACCGCCCACGACCTCGCTCATCGGCTGGACCCGGGCAGTGCGGGATAGCCGAGGGAGTCGTCCGAGGCCCGGACGTCAGAGGATGCGGCCACCGTTTCCCCCGCGCCGGCCGGGATCCTGGCGGCCACTCCGTGCGACACCGTGGCACTCGCCGTTCCGTCAGGGCATGCCCAGGCGCTGGCGGTAGGACGGGAGGGGGCCGGCGTTCGCCAGGACCGCGGCACAGGCGGAGTCGGCGGCGCAGGCCCGGCCGGGGTCGCGAGGCGGCAGCAGGGTGTTGTCGGCGAAGGCCAGACGGTGGGGATCGCCGCAACCTTCCTCCGGCTTCTGCTTGTTGGCCGGGGGCCACGCTCCGGGGAAGTCCCGCCGTCCGACCCATTCGGGTACGGCGTCGTCCCAGAAGTTGCCGCGGTAGCGCACGTTCTGGACGGGGCGGCCGCCCCATTCCTCGCTGCAACCCCCGATGGAGGCGACGTAGTCGTAGACCGTGTTGCGGTCCACAGTGGCCCAGTTGGTGCTGTCGTCGGTGTAGATCCCGACGTTCCAGTCGCCGTGCTTGCTGTCGGTGACGGCGTTGCCGCTGATGACGGCCCCGTCGGCGAAAGAGGTGCCCTGTTCCCCGCGCAGGTAGATGCCGCCTCCGTCCTCGAGGACCTGGTTCGTCGCGAAGACGCGGTTGTCGAGGATGCGGTTGCGGCGCATGATGCCCCGCAGGTCGTCGCTGGGCCCCGACAGGATGCCTGTGTAGGGCACGTCGTCGACCTGGTTGTGCGCGATGGTGGTCTGCTGGGTCGCCGTGTCCCAGATGCCGGAGGCCGCGTGGTACTCCGCACCGATGCGATGGATCCAGTTGTCGGTGATCCGGTTGCCGCGGTTGGTCCCCTTCTGGGCGGGCGGGACCACCCCCATCAGGATGCCGCCGTCGGAGACGTCGCTGATGACGTTGCCGTCGACGACGTTGTGCGAGCTGTTCTCCGACAACTCCAGCGCCTGGGCGCCCAGGTGGGTGAACCGGTTGCCCTCGAAGGCGATCCGTTCGGCGGTACGGAAGGCGACCGCGCCGGGCACCGTGAGCAGTGTCGCGTCATCGCCCTTCCCGGGCCGCAGGTACATGCTCCAGGCGGAGGGAAACCCGGCGGGTTCGCTGGGCGCCAGCCAGGTGGCGTACGCGAAGGTCAGGCCACGGAAGCCGATGTCGTGCAGCGGACGGCCGGGGCGGCCGGTGCCGGTGACCAGGTTCTCCAGGACCGGGGCGATCACTTCGGCCCGGCGCATGTCCTCCCCGGGCCGCGGGAGGTAGAGCAACGCGTGGTGCCCGGGCCGCGAGCGGTCGAGATACCAGCTGCCGGGCCTGCCTGCGAAGCTGGGGGAGTTCTCCACACTGCTCGGCGCTTCGAGCAACTCCGTGCCCCCGTACAGCTCTTGGGCCAGACTCCAGCACGGCTGGTCCATGGTGATGCTCGTCCGGCGGCCGCTCGCGGAGACACCCGCGACTCCGCAGCGGCCCTCGAGATAGCCGGCTCGGTAGACGAACTCGATGTCACCCGGGTTCCGCCAGGTCCGGGGGACGGCACTGGCGGTGACGTAACCGGTCCTGGTCGCCTTCAGCCCGCCCGGGAAGCCGACACCGCCCCGCGTGAGGCGCGTGGCGCGCCGGTCGTCGACGTAGAGCTGCCGGGTCTCGAGGCCGCCCACGTCCGCGCGCCAGTAGCCCGTGAGTCGTTCGTCCGGCCGCCACCGGGAGATCTGGCGGCCGCCACTGATCGTCACCCGCTCCTGTCGCGGTGTCCCGTGGCCGTAGGCCTGGTAGATCACCCGGTGTCCGCCCCGGCCGGAGTCCCCCGCGGTCTCCGAAAGGCGCAGCGGCGCCCTGAGGCGGTACGTCCCACCGCGGAGGTTGACGACCAGGTCCGAGGTCATCCGCGGAACCCGGGCGCGTACGGCTTGCTGCGCGCGGGCGGGTGTGGCGAACGGCCGGTCCAGAGTGCCGGGCCAGAAGTCCTTGCCCCAGGGAGCGACGTACAGCTGACCGGCAGCCGCCTGCGGTTGCGGCAGGGCCGCCGCCGAAGACGGCACGGCCGCCACCGAGAGCCCGATCGCCACCGCCGCCCGCGTCGCGACGCGTGCCCTTGCCCGTGTACGGAACAACGCCATGCTGCCTCCTCGCTGTACGGAGTTCCACCGTGGGGCAGCACGAGAGGGTGCGCAGTCGTCCTGAGGTAGAGGCCTCGTCGACCAAAGTCGCTGTCGTCGGCCGGTGCTCAGGGTTTGCGGGCGAGGGCGGCGGCGATGAGGTGCTCCCAGACCGTCAGTTGGCGTTCTCCGCTGTCGTTCCAAGGGGTGGCGGTCTGGTCGGGGCGCCAGAGGGGGGCGGGGACGATGCCGGGGGCGAGGATCTCCAGGCCGTCGAGCAGGGCGGCGATCTCCGCGTCGGTGCGCCACCGGCCGCGGCCGAAGGTCTGCTGCAGGACCTTCTCGGCCTCCTGCGTCTCCGCGTTGTTGCCGGAGCGGAAGTGGCTGACGAAGAAGTAGCTTCCGGAGGGCACGTTCTCGCGCCAGTAACGGACGATGCCGACCGGGTCCTCGTCGTCGTTGACGTGGTGAAGGATCGCACTGAACATGACCGCGACAGGCCGGGTGAAGTCGATCAGGGCCAGGGTGTCGGGGTGGTTGCGGATGCCTTCGGGGTTGCGTACGTCGACCGCGACGACCCGGGTCCGTTCGTCCTTCTCCAGCAGCGCCCGGCCGTGCACCAGGACCTGGGGGTCGATGTCGACGTAGAGGACCCGGGTGTCGGGGTCGTGCCGCTGCGCGACCTGGTGGACGTTGTCGGCGGTCGGCAGGCCACTGCCCAGGTCGATGAACTGCCGGATGCCGGTGGTCTTCACGATCTCCCCGACCGCGCGGGTCAGCGCGGCGCGGTTGGCGTAGGCGATGGCCACCGAGCCGGGCAGGTCCCGCTTGAACACGTCACCGATCTCTCGGTCCACGGCGTAGTTGTCCTTGCCGCCCAGCAAGTAGTCGTACACACGGGCGATGCTGGGCTTGGACGGGTCGATGGAGGAGCCTTCGTACGTCATGACGGCCATTTTCCCTGCAACTTCGCCTGCTGACCATGGTTTTGGGATGCTGGGAGGTCCCTCTTGCGGGTGGCTCGGCCGTGTGCGGGGCCTCGCCGCCGGTGCCCAGGCCGATCGCTCCGCCGGCGTACCTCTGCCCGCCCACGGTCGCAGAGGGGCCGGGCCCCTCACCGTCGCGCCCGAGGGGGCGGTCGATCGGCCAGGGGCCCGGCGTGACATGGCTCCGGGACGAACGGCGGCTAGTCGGCGAAGAGCGCGCCGAACTGCGGGGTGCCCGAGGTGGAGACGCCCACCGCGGTCACGGACAGGGCACGGGAGCCGGTCGTGCCGATCTTCGTGCCGGTGGAGGGCAGGTAGGTCACCGCTCCGTCGCCGCCGTCCTCGTACGAGCCGACGACCAGGTCGGCCTTGCCGTCGCCGTTGACGTCGTCGAGCTTGACGTCGGCGCCGAACAGGTCGTTCTTCTCGTCGGTGCCGGGGACGCCCGTCGTGTTCTGCGCGAAGGACTGCAGGCCGGTGGACGTGTTGATGCCGCTCGCCGAGCCGTACAGGACGGTGACCATGCCGGCGTTGGTGACGCTGCCGAGGTCCTCGTTCGGGGTGGAGACGACCAGGTCCTGGTAGCCGTCACCGTTGACGTCGCCCAGGTCCAGGTCCCAGCCGAAGGCGTCGCCCTTCTCCGAACTGCCGGGCACGTTCCCGGTGTCCTGGGTGATGCCGGTCGTCGAGGCGGGGCCCGACGCCGAGCCGTAGGTGATGCTGACCTTGCCGCCGTTCGCGGAGTCCGGGATGGTCCGGCCGTCGCCGGAGGTGGCGTCCCAGCCCGCGCCGGTGACGATGTCGCCGTAGCCGTCGCCGTTGATGTCGCCGATGCCGGTGACGATGCCCGGCTTGAGGGTCTTGACGCCGGCGACGCTCAGACCGCTCGTGGTGCCGGGCACGTAGTAGTTGGTGTTCCAGCCGTTCTCCGTCTGCGTCTCGTAGCCGTCGACGACGAGGTCGGTGCGGCCGTCGCCGTTCACATCGCCGGCGGTGAGCTGCTCGGGACCGTACGGGAAGCCGGACGAGCCGGGCATGATCGGAGGCTTGACGGTGTAGCGGCCTCCGGGCTGCCCGGTGGAACTGCTGAAGCCGCCCTTGTAGACGTACAGGGTGGCGGACGAGCTGCCGACGGCCAGGTCGGCCTTGCCGTCGCCGTCGAAGTCGCCGGCGGCCAGGGCGAGGCCCCAGTTGTCGTGCGAGGAGACGGCCGGGTCCGGTACGTCACTGGCCTTGCCGGTGAGGCCGCTCGCCGAGCCCCAGAGGATCGCGAGGGCGCCGCCGTCGGTGTCGGTGCCGACCTTCTCGTACGGCGAGGCCACGGCGACGTCGTCGTAGCCGTCGCCGTTGAAGTCGGCGTACGCCGTCGCGCCGCCGAACAGGTCGCCGGCCTCGGCGCTGCCGGGCACGGTGCCGGAGTTCTGGCTGATGACGGAGCGCTTGGCCGAGGTCACGCCGGTGGTGGCGCTGCCGTAGAGGGCCACGACCTGCCCGGCGTCGGCGTGACCGCTTACGGAGGCGCCGGGGGCCGAGGCCAGGACGTCGCCGATGCCGTCGCCGTTGAAGTCGGCCTTCGGGACCTTGAACGAGTCGGCGGCGGTGGCCGTCGTCGCCGAGACCGTGAGCAGACCGCCCGTGAGTGCGGCCGCGGCGGCCGTCGCGAGGGCGAGTCGCAGGCGCGGGTGGTGCAACTGGTGCATGCGGGATTCTCCTGCGGCATGCGGGGATGCCTGGCAGGCATCCGCATTGATGGGGTGCGGACCGTCCGTGTTTGCCAGGTGTTGTCCTGAGAGACACGAGCAGTTGGCGATCAAGAGACTGCTGGTGGGGCGCAAGGGTTGTACGTGACGGCAGTGGCTTTTCACGGCCCACCGGGGGCGGGCGGGGAAACGCCGACCCAGGGACACCGAGTGGCCTCGCCGGGAACAGTCGGTACGGTCGGCGCGGTTGCATCGAGCGAGGGGCCGGCGCCGCACGGATGGGGAACGCCTGCCGCGCTTCGAATCAAAACGTTGATCTGTTGGAGGACTGTTTCATGACTGACCGGCCCATGACGCTGATGGCAGTACACGCCCACCCCGACGACGAGGCCACCGGAACCGGAGGGGTGCTCGCGCGGTACGCGGCGGAAGGCATCCGCACGGTCCTCGTGACCTGTACCGACGGCAGCTGCGGTGACGGACCGGGGGGCGTCAAGCCGGGCGACCCGGGGCATGATCCGGCGGCAGTCGCCCTGCTGCGCCGGCAGGAACTCGAGGCGAGCTGTGAGGTGCTGAAGGTCAGCGATCTGGAGATGCTGGACTATGCCGACTCCGGGATGATGGGCTGGCCGAGCAACGACGCCCCCGGATCCTTCTGGCAGACCCCTGTGGAGGAAGGCGCGGCCCGACTCGCGGAACTCATGCGGCACTACCAGCCCGATGTGGTCGTCACCTATGACGAGAACGGCTTCTATGGTCACCCTGACCACATCCAGGCCCATCGCATCACGATGGCGGCGCTGGAGATGACCGAGCTGACGCCGAAGGTGTACTGGACCACGATTCCCCGCTCGGGGATGAAGCGGTTCGGCGAGATCATGCGCGAGTTCCAGGAGGACATGCCGGAGCCGGATCCCGCCGAGACCGCCGCGCTGGCCGAGATCGGCCTCCCTGACGAAGAGATCACCACGTGGGTGGACACCACCGGGTTCAGCGGCCAGAAGTTCGACGCGCTGGCCGCACACGCCAGCCAGGGCGAGAACATCTTCTTCCTGCGGATGGGCAAGGAGAGGTTCGGTGAGTTGATGGGCACGGAGACGTTCGTACGGGTCCAGGACTCCACCGGCGCGGCCGTGCCCGAGAACGATCTCTTCGCCGGACTGCGCTGAGCTGTCCGTCCGGCCGAGCCGGCGACACCCCTGGACGCTCGTTGACGGGAGCCCGCCTGCCCCGGCGACGCGCCTCCAGGGGGTTGGTGACGTGAGCCCGCACGGCTCACCCGCCGACCAGCACCGCCGACCGTCCGCTGCGGGCGTGGAGCCGCGCGCTCACGGCCCGTACCCGCCGACGACGTCGGGGTCCCCTCCGTAGGCCACGAGGGCGATCTCCCGGCCGTGACTCCTGCGGTCGCCGACCGCCGTGTCGCAGGCTGCCTGTGGCGCCACACCGGTGGCCCGTGCCACAGCTCAAGGAGAGGTTCATGCCCCGACTCCCGCACCTGGCCGGTATCGCCGCGACCGCAGTCACCCTCGGCGTGCTCGCATCGGCTCCCGCATCCGCTGACGCGCCCATCGTGTCGCAGCCGCGGGTGGTTGCCCACTTCGACTTCGCCGCAGGGGAGACGCCCGAGAACATCGCGCTCGAACCCGACGGCTCCGCCGACCTGACCTTCGCTTTCGCCCGCCAGATCGCCAACGTCACCCGACACGGAGACATCCGCAGACGCGTCACCCTGCCCGCCGTCGCGAACCCGAACACCCCCATCGTGCACAACGCCATCGTTCTCGGCATCGCCCGTGCCCACGACGGCACTCTCTACGTCGACTACGCCACCGGCACCAGCAAGACCGGCATCTGGCGCATCGCCCCCGACGGCGGCAAGCCCCAGCAGATCGCGAAGCTGCCGGCGAACGGGCTGCCCAACGGCCTCGCCCTCGACGAGCACCGAGGCGTGCTCTACGCGGCCGACTCGGTGCGGGGAACCGTCTGGCGCGTGCCGGTGGCAGGAGGCGCGCGCACCGCGTGGGCCACGGCGACGGCCCTCGCCCCCGTCCCGTCCAAGACCGGCTTCGGAGCCAACGGCATCAAGGTCCACGACGGCGCCGTCTGGGTGTCCAACACCGACCGCGGGACGCTCCTGCGCATCCCCGTACGCCGAGACGGTTCCGCGGGCACCGTCGAGACCCGGGCGACCGGGCTGGACGGCATCGACGACTTCGCGTTCACCTCACGCCACCAGGACACCGTGCTCGCCGCGGTGAACGGCGCCAACCAGGTCGTCGTGGTGTGCCCGGACGGCACCCACTCCGTCGTTCTCACCCAGCAGGACGGACTCTCGAACCCGACCTCCGTGGCCGTGCACGACCGAAGGGTCTACGTCCCCAGCGCCTCGTACTTCGCCACCGAGCCGGACCCGAACCTGCTCCTGGCCCGCCTGAACCACGGATAACGTCTGACCAGGTGTGATGGAGGAGGGGCGGGCCTGCTTCGGGGCCCGCCCCTCTCACGCTCCCGCCGCTGAGGCTCTCACCTCCCTGGAGCATCCGCGTCGGATCAGTAGTACTGAACCAGGCAGAACTCGTGATCCTCCGGATCGGCCATCACGACGACCACGCCTTCGTCGTAGTCGTGCCGTTCACCGGTGAACCGGCCGCCGAGGGCGGTGACTTGGGCGACGCCCTGGTTGATGTCGTCGACCCCGATGTCGAGGTGCAGGCGTACCTTGGCGCGCTTCGGCTCGGTCACCGGCTGGAAGTTGAGGCGGGGCTGTGCGTCGCCGGGACGGCCGAGGTAGACCCAGCCGGGCCGCGACGGCATGGCCGGCCGCTCCAGCAGTGCGCTCCAGAATCCCGCGACCCGTTCCACGTCGACGCAGTCGATGGTCACTCCGATCCAGCGGTTCGTCATGCCGTCAACTCTCCCAGGTTCGCGGGACTCTCCGCGCACGTCCTCGGCCAGACTGCGGGTGGCGGGGCTGAAGACATGCGCGGTGCGTTCGCCGATCACGGACATGCCGACCGGGCTGCTTCCCACATCCGGGCCTGTGGGTGTGGCGCGGGGCACGGTGGCTCTCCTTCCGCACGAGCGCGGACGCTTGCCGAGGTCCGGGCGGGGTCCGGGCGGCGGGTCAGTGGTGGTGCGCGGCGCCGCGGACCGCGGAGGTGTGCGGGGCGGGGACGGTCTGGAGGGGTGCCTGCAGTCGGGCCTGGCTACCAGGCATTCGCGATCCTGCGCACCGCTTTCACGGTGGCGCCGATCCTCTTCGGGCTGGACAAGTTCACGAACCTGCTCGTGGACTGGCCCGCCTACCTCGCGCCCTGGCTCAACGACCTCGTCCCCGGCAGCGCGCAGGACGCCATGTACGCCGTGGGCGTGATCGAGATAGTGGCGGGTATCGCCGTGGCCCTCGCCCCCCGCTTCGGAGCCTGGCTGGTGGCCGCCTGGCTGGGCGGCATCATCGTCAACCTCCTGACCATCCCGGACTACTACGACATCGCCCTACGCGACTTCGGCCTCCTCCTCGCCGCCGTCGCACTCGCCCGCCTTGCCGAGCGCTACCACGGCAAGCGGCAGCACTGACCGCGGCGCAAGCCGTCTGTGCAGGGCCGAAAGGACCTGGGGAACTGTCCGTTCCTCGGATCGCAGCAGCGGAAGCGCAACATCGTGCAGCCGAGACGGCGGGGGAGGCCACCTTGCTCCCTCGCCGCAGTTCGCCTATTGCGAGCTGTTGCTTCCACCGTCAATCGAGCATGGTTCGTCTGCCGTCCCGGTTCCGGATATCGCCGAGGTGAGCCCAAAAGGGGCTACGGGATGATCTTGAAGAGGCATCAGGGGAGTACCCGTTGGTAGGCTCTCGGCGCTAGCTGACCTATGACAGAGATCACCTTCACCGCCGAGCAGGTGATCTTCTCCGCGGGCACCTACAACACCCAGAAGGGGCGACGGCGGGCGGCCAGGTGTTCCAAGAACGGGGCGGTCGGCCAGTTCCCGCGCCTCCTCCTCGCTCGGGACCGTGAGCGCGGCCAGCTCGAGAACCCGCGCGGCGCGGCCGGGCAGCGGCACCAGCAGTTCCCGGGCGCGGCGGCGAGGAGCTGCCAGCAGAGGGCGACTGCGCGGGCCGGGTCGGCAACGCCGCCGTGCAGGGTGCCCAAGGCCTTCCCGTACACCTCGCCCCACACGCCCAGGACCTCCTCCTGGGCCGCGCCGAGCTTGACGCCCATCAGCCGCTCGGCGATCCCCGCGGCCCGGGCCCGGTGGTAGCCGCCCGGCTGCTTCAACTGCCCGCGCAGTACGTCGGCCGCCTGGCGCAGGGGTCCCCATCCCTCGGTGTCGGCGCCGTTCATGCCCGCACCGCCGGCGGCGGATGTCCGTGGGCAAGCCGGCGGACTGCCGGGGTACGGCGGGGGTTGTGGGAGCCCGGCGGCCGGGGCGGGCTGGCAACACCGGTCTCCCTCGCCGGCACCGGTCGGTTCGGGGCGCCGGCGGACTCGTCGTCCGGCGCCGCGACCGGACCCCAGGAAGGGCCGGGGTGGAGGCGGGGCCGGGCGTCGAGCCGGGCAGCGGCCGCGTCTTTCAGGCCCCATCGGGCCTGGGCCGCTCTGCGAGGTCCTTACTCGGTCGGCTGCACCCCATGACGGACCTGGACGATCGGCAGCCGTAGCGCGGCGGGGGCGTGCTCGGGCACCACGGGACGCCGGGGGCTGACCGGGGCCAGGCGGTGGTAGGCCGAGCCCACGGGCGGCCGCTGATCGGCTTCGCCCTTGTTGGGCCACAGAGCCATAGCCCGTTCGGCCTGGGCGGTGATGGTCAGGGACGGGTTGACGCCGAGGTTGGCCGAGATCGTCGAGCCGTCGGCGACGTGCAGGCCGGGGTGGCCGTAGAGGCGGTGGTAGGGGTCGATGACCCCGGTGTCGGGCGAGTCGCCGATGGTGCAGCCCCCGATGAAGTGCGCGGTCGCCGGGGTGTTGGAGATGTCGCTGGCCGTGGCGGTGGCTGTGCCGCCGATCTTCTCGGCGACACGGCGGGCGACCTCGTTGCCCACGGGGATCCAGGTCGGGTTGGGTGGGTGGCCCTGGGAGGTGACCAGCTTGTGGCGCCCGAACCGGGTGTTCTTGCCGGAGACGGTGAGGGAGTTGTCCAGTGACTGCATCACCAGCAGCATGATCGTCTTCTCCGACCAGTGGCGTACCCACAGTGAGCCCAGGTGCCGCGGGTTGCGCGCGAGTTCCTGGACCCAGGTGACCCACCGTGGATGTGGCTTGTCGCCGTCGGTCAGGGCGGTCATCAGCAGGCCGAAGGCGTTGCTGCCCTTGGCGTAGCGGAACGGCTGGATGTGGGTGTGCTCGTCGGGGTGGATCGAGGAGGTGATCGCCACCCCGTGGCTGTAGTCGACGTCATTGCGCTTGGCCGTGGCGCCCAGGATCGCTTCGGAATTGGTCCGGGTCAACACGCCCAGCCGGCGGGAAATCCTTGGCAGTACGCCTGTGTCGCGCATACGGTGCAGGAGCTTCTGGGTGTTGTAGGTGCCCGCGGAGAACACCACTTGTTCGGCGGTGAAGGTGCGCAGGTTCCCGCGGCGCCGCGGCGAGCGGCCGCTGCGTACCGTGTCCACCGCGTATCCTCCGCCGGCCAGCGGACGCACCGCGCGCACAGTGGTCAGCGGGTGGACCTCGGCACCATTGTGTTCCGCGAGGTACAGGTAGTTCTTGTCCAGGGTGTTCTTGGCGTTGTGCGCGCAGCCGGTCCAGCACGACCCGCAGCCGATGCAGGTGTTCCGGCTCGGACCGCTGCCGCCGAAGAACGGGTCCGCGACCTCGGCACCCGGTGCGGTGCCGGGACCGCCGAAGAGCACCCCTACCGGGACGGGGTGGAAGGTCTCCTCGACCCCCATGTCCTCGGCGACTTCTTTCAGGACCTTGTCGGCCTCGGTGACCAGCGGGTTGGTGGTCACGCCGAGCATGCGCTCGGCCTGGTCGTAGTACGGCGCCAGCTCACTCTGCCAGTCGGTGATGTGCGCCCACTGAGGGTCCCTGTAGAACGGGGCCGGCGCCCTGTAGAGGGTGTTGCCGTAGATCAGGGAGCCCCCACCCACGCCGGAGGCAGCCACGAGAAACACGTCCTTGAGCCAGTACATGCGCTGTAGCCCGTAGAGGCCCAGCCGGGGCGCCCACACGGAATTGCGGGCGTCCCAGGAGGTTTTGGGGATGTCGGCGGCTTCGAAGCGCCTTCCAGCCTCCAGCACCCCGACCCGGTAGCCCTTCTCGGTCAGCCGCAGCGCGGATACCGAGCCGCCGAAGCCGGAGCCTATGACCAGCACGTCGTAGTCGTACGTCATGTCGTCAACTTCATTCCTGCCAGCTTGATTACCCAGAGCGAGATGGTCTGGGACGCGTCCCACCGCGCGAAGGACATTCCCTCGGGCGGTACGAAATTCATGAGCCGCACGTGGGCGACGGTCCGGGCCTCCGTGTACTTGAGCAGGCCGTCGGCACCGTGCCGGCGGCCCAGGCCTCGTTCACGTTCACGGTGCCGGAGCGCGGGCGGGGTCTCCTCCGCCGGTTGGGGGTACAGCCCGCCAGGTCGTCGGCCGGAGTCGCCTTGGCCTGCCGTGAGACGTGGCCGGCGAGCAGGCGTCACGCCACCGCGTTCAGCAAGTCCGCCAGGATGTCGGGCCGTTCCAGTGCGATGAAGTGGCCGGCTCTCCGCACCTGGGTGAAGTCGGCGGCCGGCAGCAGTCGCCTGTTGGCCTCCCGGTCCGAGGGCCGGGACCAGTCCTTCTCGCCGTAGACGAGGTGGACGGGGGCCTTGACCTCGGGGTAGCGGGAGCGGGCCGCGATGAGGCTGGGCAGCGCCTGGTACACGCTCCGGGCGACGGTCGGGTAGCCGGGACGCCGGCCCACCTGGAGGAGCTCGTCCACGTAGTCGTCCCGCAGGGCGCTCTTGTCGCCCAGGCCGCCCTGAAGGATCTTGCGCATGACGGGCTTGGGCTGCACTCCGGCGATCACGGGGCCCACTCCGGGGGCGAGGACGCCGCTGACCACCACGCGGGCGAGGAGGCTGGAGCGGGCGATCCCACCGGCGAAGTCGTACGTGTTCACCGCGACCACGCGTCGTACCCGCTCCGGCAGATCGGCCGCGGTGGTCAGGGCGAGCACCGCGCCCATGGACTCCCCGACCAACGTCACGTCGGTGAGGTCGAGTTCGGTGAGGAGCCGCTCGACACCGGCGCGCATCGTCGGCTCGTCGTACGACGCCCCGGGCACGATCTCGGAGTAGCCCATCCCCGGGAGGTCGAGGGCGTACACCGTGTACTGGTCGGCGATGAGCGGGATGAGGGAGCGGTAGTGCTCGGCCTGGGTGCGCACGGTGTGCAGCAGGACCAGGGGAGCGCCGGTGCCCGCCTTGAGGTAGCGCAGCGTGCCCTCGTGGCTGTTGCGCCCTGCGCGGGGGGCGAGGGTGTGGGTGGTGGTCCCGGGGACGGTGATCGTGGGACGTGCATTCTGACTGGGCATCTCGCCGACTCCTGGTGTGTGAACCGCTGAGAGGACGGGGGTACGGTCCGGTGGTACCGATCGGTTTCCAACATCATAAACCGATCGGTTTCCAGGCGCGCAACCCCTTATCAAGTACTGCGGGTCGGCTTCACTCTTTCTCCACGGTCGCGAGGCGGTGGCCGAGTGTGCGCGAGCGACACAGCGGGGGTAAGCACGGCACGCCGTCGTCATCGGCCACGATCACGTCACCGCGCCGGACGGTGATGCCGGCGACCACGGCGGGCGCGGCCACTGGGCCGGGCCGGCCTTCACTGCACCCTGCGCCGCGTCCCCTCGCGAACAGACAGGGAAGCCCAATGCCGTCAGCCCGGACGGACCATGTGGTACTGCGCGGTCGTGCAGCCCACCGCCTGGTCTCGACATCGAACACAGGTGAGATGTCTGGCGTTGTGCCAGGCGACGCCGGGTAATGAGAGCCGGGGCAATGGCGACGAAGGCGAGGAAGTTCGGCTTTGCGAGACGGTCCGTTCGACAATCCAACGGTGCCGGCCGAGGCGCGGTGAAGACTCGATGCCCTTGCGGTCGATGCAGTGGCGGATGCCTCTCTTGCACGGCCACCATCGCCGCAGGTGGTCGTAGTCGTATCCCTTGTCGGCACCGAGCTTGGCCGGACGTCGGCGGCGTGGGCCGCGGCGGGAGCGGATGGGTGGGATCCCTCGCACCAGTGGTTTCCGTCGCGGGTGTTGGCGTCGGAGATACCCAGTGACAGGGGCAGAACATTCCGGACCGTGATCAGGTGAATTGTTCGATCGCGCTTGCCACGGTCGGCCGGATTCGGTCCGGTCAGTGGCCCCCTCTTTGCCGCCCGGAAACTGACGGAGTCGACCGCGCACCTCGAACAGTCCAAGTCTCCTCTGGCGCCGAGTTCGTCGAGGATGACCACGTGGAGCCTGGCCCAGCAGTTGCCGCCATGTACATCCTGAGGTGGCTACGAAGACGATCGCCGCCAGGCATTCGCGGCCACCAGCCCACCGTCCCCCGCCGCCCTGCGGACGTATGACCTGCGTCGGCGGGACCACCCGCCGGAACACCGTTCACAACTCGTCCGGCACCAACCGTGCAATCAGATCCGTCATGCACGACTCAACGGACGATCAGGCCATAGAGAGAGGAGTTACAACGGCTAACACAATGAGGTGGATCGGCACTGATGACCGTGTCCGGGGCGGGAGTTGAGCGTCGCGACTGGTGTGCGGACATCGCCGTGGGGCCAGGCTATGGCCACACCTGTTCCCAGCCGGGGCCGCGGCAAGATGATGGCGAACCCGGACCGGGGTATCAGGAGTGATCGAACAGAGTGACTACGCTCTGCGGTGCTTCCCGGCCGAAAAAGATTTCCAGGTTCTGCGCCGAGCGGCCTGCGGCGCCGCTACCACGCAGGAACAGCCGCTCTTCGTAGGCGGTGAGCGCGGCCTCGATGTCGGGTTGCTCAACCAGCTCGCTCGCCAGGTCGGCACCGTCGTACATGGCGAGGTTTGCGCCTTCGCCGGCAAAGGGCGACATCAGGTGCGCGGCGTCGCCGACGAGCGTGACGCCGGGCACCCTGTCCCATTCAAGCCCGACGGGAAGGGCGTAGATGGGTCGGAGGCAGGGTTCCGCGCAGCTCTCTGTCACAAAGGCGGTGAGCAGCGGCGACCAGCCGTCGAACTCGTCGGCGACTTGACGGAGGCCGGCGGACGGGTCGCCGAAGTCGATCGACCTCATCCACGTCTCGGGCTTGTTCAGCGCCACGTATCCGCGCACGTGCCCCTCGGAGTAGCGGTGGGCGATGATGCCTTTGCCCGGCGCGACCGCCATCAGCGTGCCGCTGCCGATCGCGGCCACGCTCGCCCGATGGTTCCGGCCGCCCGAGGTGAAGGCGATCTCTATGAAGCAGGTTCCGCTGTAGAGAGGCTCGGCGAGGGTGAGCAGCGGACGCACCTTCGACCAGGCACCGTCCGCGCCGATGACGATGTCGGCGCGTGTGTCGGAACCTTCCGTGAAGGTGAGGGCGTAGTCGCCCTCCGGACGGTGCCGGATCGAGGCGAGCTTGTGACCCCACCTGATCGTCCCGGGCGCGAGCGAGTCGATGAGCAGGCGCCTGAGTTCGCCCCGATCCACCTCTGGACGGGCCGAACCGGGGTCCGCGGGCATGTCGAAAAGGATTGTGCCGTGGCGGTCGACCACGCGCTTGGCGTCCTCGCCCGGTCGGACCAGAGTGAGGAACTCGTTGTACAGACCAGCTGCGCGAAGCGCGACCTGTCCGGTCTCTTCGTGGAGGTCGAGCAAGCCGCCCTGTGCACGGGTCGTCGCCGAAGCCTCACCCTCGTAGATCGTCGCGGCGATGCCGTGAACCTGAAGTACTCGGGCGAGCGTCAGCCCGCCCAGTCCCGCTCCGACAATGGCGATGGTCTTCTGCATGCTGCGCTCCTCTGTAGCGCCGACACGCGTCGGCGATTGTCAGCGCCGTGAGCGGACGGGATGTCCGGTCTCGGCAGGAGACGCTCACCGATCAGAACCATCTGCATCGATGTATGCGCGATGCCCGGCGGGTGGACCCGCGGGACATCGTTTTTCGCGACGCTGTGACTATAGCCCGGCATCCAGCCCGCAGCGGTCGGGGCCGCCCACGCTGCGACGCACCGCCCCCGCCACGTTCAGCGCCGATAGCCGCCTCGACCGGCTCGGCGGTGTCGTCGGGCGTGGTTGTCCGAGTGCTGCCTTGTCCACACAGGCTGCTGCAGTGGTCCGACTGGAGTACTAGCCGCTACAACACGACACGACTCACGGTGAGGCCCCTTGACCAGCCGGTGAAGGCCAGGCTGGACACGCTGATTGGTTCAAGTTCTGTCTGAGCGACGAGACTTCGCCAGGGGGTCTGGATGAACGCAGACACCGTCACCGCGATATGCGCGGTTGTGATCGCTGTCGCGTCGCTGGTTGTCTCGGTCTATCAGACCCACGCCATGCGGCAACACAGCCGCCACTCGGTGCGCCCGATACTCCAACTACACCGCGGCCGGCCGGTGGGAGGCAGAGCTGGGATCCGGCTCATCAACTCCGGACTCGGACCGGCGGTCATCGTCGACAGCACGCTCACCGTTGATGACGAAGTGATCGGCGCCTGGAACGCACCCGGTGTCGATTACGTCCGCGACCGCCCGTCGATCCGACCATCTGCCGTGACCTGCAACCAAGGAGAGGTCATTGGCACGGACTATGAACAGTACTTGCTGAGTGTCGCGAGCTACGACCCGCAGAACCACGTCGAAGTCGAGGATCTGATCGATCGGAGGCTCACACCCAAGATTCGCTACGAGTCCCTGTATGGCGGCGAGGACTACACCGCTGTTCTACGCCCAAATCGGAGTCTGAGTGGGGGTCCGGGCGGCTGGGCTGTGTCAGGGTGGGTCCGAATGCGCGGTGACCGTCGAAACCGTAATGTCGGGACATCGCGACGGGTCGTTCGGGGCTCAGGCGGCCAGGATCCCGAACTGTCGAGCGGAAGAAGAGGCCACCATGAAGAAGGCCACGGCAGCGCTTGCCGCACTGGTCATGGGCGCGACGCTGATCGTGACCGGCTGCTCGGAGAACGCCGGCAAAGACTCCAAGAAGTCGCAGTCACCCTCCCAGTCCCCGACCGCCCAGCTGCGTGGGGTCTATACGGCAACGACGACACACGCCGACCTTCTGGCCGCAGGCCCAGACCCTCACGAGGACATTCCGGAGAACTACGGCAAGTGGGTCTACGTCTTCAAAGGCGATCGCCTCGCCTACAGCCAGGAGAACAAGGACGCCTGTACCTGGGCCTACGGCAAAGTCAGCTTCTCGGGAGCGACATTCTCCTGGGAGATCATCGATGGTGGCTACACCAAGGCACCCCACAAGGGCTCCAACAAGCCCGGCGAATTCTTCAGCTTCGCTTTCAAGGTGCGGGGGACCACCCTGAAACTCTCGCCGGCCGGAACCGCGCCCGCGCCGTTCCTCCTCAAGCCGTGGCACCGGATCAGCGCCACCCCTTCCGACAAGTACTTCAGTCACAACTGCCCGCCCCCCGCGAAGTGGGCGACAGGTACAGGGAAGGCATAGGGGCAAACGGGCTCGGCGGCGGCTGCGGCGGCATCCCGCTCGACCGGGACGACGAAGTGGCCGCCGCCGAGCCGAAGCGGTTGTAGCGTCCGGCGGCACATCAGCTCAACCTCCGCGGCGGAGCCCCGGCCAGGTCGGCGACGGGCCGACGAACGAGAGCATCGACGACGGTCTGCACGGGCGCCCATTCCGACGCACACCAGACTCCTAGTTGAACACGTTCAAAAATGTCGGCTACCCTGATGCCAGCGAAGGCGAGGGGGAACCATGAAGGTAGTGCTGCCCGGAGGAACCGGGCAGGTGGGCAGGGTCCTCGACCGTGCGCTGACGGCGGCCGGCCACGAGGTCACAGTCATCACCCGTCATCCCGCGCGGGCCCGCGACATCGGCTGGGACGGGGCGACACTCGGGCCCTGGGCCGCGGCGATCGACGGCTGCGATGTCGTGATCAACCTGGCCGGACGCAGCGTCTCCTGCCGTTACACCGCCCAGAACCTGCGGGCGATGATGGACTCCCGGGTCGATTCCACCAGGGTGGTCGGCGAGGCGATCGCCGCCGCCGCGCGGCCACCGCGCGTCTGGCTGCAGATGAGTACGGCGACGGTCTACGCCCATCGCTTCGATGCCGCACACGACGAGGCGACCGGGGTGATCGGAGGGTCGGAGACCGGGGTGCCGGACTACTGGGCCTACAGCGTCAAGATCGCGGAGAACTGGGAACGGGCGCAGGCCGAGGCGCCGACTCCCACTACCCGAAAGGTGGCGCTGCGCTCGGCGATGGTCATGAGCCCGGATCGGGGCGGTGTGTTCGACGTGCTGTCGCGGCTGGTGCGTCTCGGACTGGGCGGTCCGGTGGCCGGCGGCGCGCAGTACGTCTCCTGGATCCATGAGGAGGACTTCGTGCGAGCCGTGGAGTTCCTGATCACCCGGGACGACCTCGAAGGGCCGGTGAACCTCGCCTCCCCCGGCCCTCTTCCGCACCGCGACTTCATGCGAGCGCTGCGTACCGCCTGGGGCGTCCCGGTGGGGCTTCCCGCCACGCGCTGGATGGCCGAGGTGGGCGCCTTCGCGCTGCGCTCGGACACGGAGTTGCTGCTCAAGAGCCGTCGGGTGGTGCCGGGTCGGCTGGATGAGGCCGGATTTACCTTCGCGTATCCCGACTGGGAGAGAGCCGCTACGTCCCTCGTGCGGCGAATGAAGAAAATGGCAGGTCGGCGGCGTCCTGCTGGCTTTCCCGGCCATGCCCGAAACAGTGCTCCCTGAACGGGATTTGGTGACTCTCCGAGTGCTTGGGATCGGACGGTCAGCCGAGGCCGGAGATCCGTGGGAGCCGTACGGAAGAGCTATCGGCGCAGGGCCCGTCAGCGACGTCGATTCACTCGTCCATGAGCGCTAGCGGGGTTCCGAATGCGCCGGTCACCAACTTCGGGCGTCAGGAACGCCGCCGGGTTCATGTTCGACGCGTTGCATTCGGGCTGTAGAACCGTGGCGTCAAGAATGGATGGTCCTAGCGTTCGCCCGGCCCGATGTGGCAGTGGCAGTGGCAGTGGCAGTGGCAGTGGCTGTGACAGAGGCGTGCGTGCTGGTTTTGGCCCTCCGATGCCTCGTTACTCTCAGGACCATGATCTGTTCCGCGCCTGCTACGGACTCCTCCGCCCTCGATCCCGGGTGGGTTGGGGCTTCGGCTGGTGACCGGCAGGAATGAAGGCGAGCACGTAGTCCTCGAAACCCTCATGTGCGCCCCACTCCTCACGTCCCATAGCTGCCTTGTATCGGTCTCGGGAATTCTGACGCCCTCTGGCGTAGACGTGGACGGTGTAGACCGTGGACGGGTCGAGTGGCAGCGAACGGTCATCGCACTGCCCTCCGGAGACCCAGCCCATGGCGGGCATCGCGGGGCCGGTGGTGGGGCCCGATATCCCCATCCGGCCTCCGTACACCGGCGGATAGGACCAGGCGCCCAGCAGTTGCCACTCCTGCGTCTGCTGGACAGGCGGGACATCTGACAGCATGAGCGTCACCCAAGCGTCGTGGGACTGCACATTACTGACGATGGTGAGCTGTCCGGGCCTGAGGATCACCGGAGCACCGGTGTGGAAGTCCGGTGCCTGCGCAGCGTCGTCGAATCCGGGCTCCACGAACTCGCTGACGTAGAAATGCGAGTAGGCGATGCTGACGACGCCGCTGATCAGGTCCATGGTCTGACGCTATGTGACCGTTACGCTGCCCGCGCTGAGTTCGTGGAATATGCGGCTCTGGCTCTGTGCCCTGCCGGGGGTGATGCCGGTCTCGTGGTAATGGAACCTCTTGATATCCGCCAGTGCGTCGTCTTTGAGCGATGAGTTTGACGGCGAATTGCAGTCTCAGCACGTAACCAACCGATGGGAGTGGAGATGAGCGTGCTGCGGCAGGTGGCTGACGGCGTCTGGGCCCGGCAGAGCGAGTGGGTCTGGTCTAATTCCATCGTCGTGCGCGGGGAGGACGGGCTGATCCTGGTCGATCCCGGTATCAACGGCTCCGAGTTGCAGGAACTCGCCGATGACCTGTACCGACTCGGCATTCCGGTGGTCGCCGGGTTCTGCACCCATCCCCACTGGGACCACCTGCTCTGGCATCACCGGTTCGGCGATGTACCGCGCTATGCCACCCCCGCCGCCGCCCACGTTGCTGGGGCGGCCCGTGAACGGGCGCAGGCGATGGCGGCGCAGAGCGCGGCCGGCATCCCCCTCGACCTGGTCGCGCTCATCACCCCGCTCCCCGCGGACTGCAGACCCGTACCGGGCGAGATCATCGAGCATCAGGCGCACGCTGCCGGCCACGCCGCGATCCTCCTCGCGGACCGGGGCGTCCTGATCGCCGGGGACATGCTCTCCGACGTCCTGATCCCGCTCCTCGATGTTCGCCAAGTCGGTCAGGTCGACGCCTACCAGACGGCACTCAACCGACTGGAAGAGGCCGCCAAGCACGCCGACGTCGTGGTCCCCGGCCATGGTGCCGTTGCCGAGGGCCCCCAGGTGGCGGCCCGCCTAGCCGCCGATCATGCCTACATCGACGCGCTCCGGCGGGGCCGGGAACCCGTCGACGCGCGTCTGGGGCCGCACGCGGACTGGCTCTCTGGCCCTCACCGCGCAAATCTGGAGCAGGCCCGAGGGATGTGAGAGCCCGGCGATTGCTGTGGAGTGTGAAGGATCGACAGGTCGACAATCTCGGTGGCACGCAAAGGCGTTCCGGCCGCTGACCGAGACCGGCGGGCAGGTCGGCGGCTGTACGACGGATTCGTCTGCCCTCACCCCGACGCCCTCTGGCTGATCGCGCCGGGGGCGACCCGTCGTGCGGTCAGCCGGCCTGTGCCGGGGCTTTCCGAGAGGCTCGGCGATCTCCAATGACGAACTTCTCGGAAAGGAGACGGTCTCACCCGATTTCGTCTGGAGGAAGCCATGAGAAGGCGTACGGCGGATGCCAGCCGTTGCCTGGATCCGAAGTCACCGCCGGTTTACGTCGCGCATGCCGAGGAAGTGGGCCGTGATGCTGTCAGATCCGGTCTCGGGGCGGCGCCTGATGGCGGGCTCAGTCGACCTCCGCCTCCGCGATCAGTGCATCGAGTGCCCTGCGCAGGGCGGCCAGTTCGGCCGGGGTGGGATCCGCCGGTTCGTGCGGCACCAGCGCAGCCGGGTTGACCACGGGGACGGCGCCGTGCGCACCAAGCACTGCAGTGGCGGCGGCAAGGACCGAGCCGTTGTCGGGGGGCGGGGTGCCGAGGCGGTCGGTGAGCCGCCGCAGGGCTGACGTGAGCGGGGTCTGCGGGAAGGGGAAGCCGGTGGGAAGCAGTCCGGCTTGGTGGGTGTGGTCGTCGCCGTGGAACTCCAGGGTCCAGTTCTCCCAGCGGGGCAGCGGCCAGGTGTGGATACCGGCCACGTTCTGCACTGCCCAGAGCGAGACGGTGCGGGCCTGCGGGTCGTAGTGGACGCCGCCGTACGGCATGTCGGTGAGCGCAGGAGTGGCCGGAGTCGCGAGGAGCAGGTCGATCAGACCGGGGCCGGCGCCGAGGTGATCGACGGGCTCCCAGTCGCTGCCCCACGCCTGAACGCTTCCGTCAGGCAGGAGCAGGGAGAGCACGGTGCAAGGGTCGGTGTCTTCGGTGGCCGCGAACCCGGCCGGCTCGAAGGTCTCGATCCAGCCCGGCGAACGCGTGAGATTCCGGCCGAGGCCCAGATGGTGGGTCAGATCGCCTATGCCGTCGTGCGCGAAGCGGACATCCCAGCCGGACCAGGTACGGGACAGTACGGCGCGGGCGGCTTCGTAGTCGGCCCAGCTGTCGGTGGAGGTGAACCAGAGCAGGACCTTGCGGTCGTGGTCGACGAGTGCGGCGCCCTCGCACCACACGTCGTCGAGCCATTCGTCGATCTCCCGGTTGGCGCGGAAGCAGCGTGTCGCCGCGACCGGACCGGCCAGCAGGTCGTCGACGACGCGGTTGGCGGCCCAGTGTGAGTAGTACCGCTGCCAGGCGCCGTTCTCGACCACCACGTATTGCGCTCGTGCTCCCATGATCAGCGAGGCTATCGCCGCTGAACGACAGGCGACGAACACTTTTTTGTGGACGTTCGAGTCCTTGGGCTGGGACGGACTCGGGGTCCTGCCAGTGCCTCCGGTTGTGGGCGACCGACGGCGCCCCGGCCCGCTGAGGCCCGCGCTGTTGCGATGCGATTCCTCCATATGGCATGGAACTGGCACTGCTGGAACAAGCGGCACACTGCCTGGTCCGACTACCGAACCCACTGCACCGAGACGCGCGCGACAACCTGCTCAGGCGTGGGAGAGGGCGAAGGAGACCAGGAAGCCGCTCACGGTGATCAGTCCGATGGCCAGGTGGGCGTCGTCGAACGCCTCGGGGATCATCGTGTCGGCGATCATGGCGAGAATCGCGCCGGCCGCCACTGCTGTGACCGCGGCGATCAGGGCGGGGGAGAGGGCGCCGACCACCGTGTAGCCGAGGACGGCCGACACCGTGCTCGCGACGGCGATCGCAGCCCAGACGCCGAAGACGTACCCCTTGGTGCGGCCGGCCTTCTTCATCCCCGCCGAACTGGACAGCCCCTCGGGCACGTTGCTGATGAACACCGCTGCCACGGTCACCAGACTGACCGCGCCCCCGTCGAGCAGGCTCACGCCGATCACCGCGGACTCCGGCACCCCGTCGAGCAACGCGCCGAGTGCGAGCGCCATCCCGGAACCGCCCTGCTGGGCCTCCGAGGGCTGCGCCGCAGCCTGCGCGTGACCGGAGCGCTTGCGGTGCCGGGCGCCTCGGCGGGCCAGCCACACATTGCCCGCCGTGTAGGCCAGGGCACCGATGAGGGTGCCGACGGCAGCGGGGGTGAGCCCTGCCTGGTCGTACGCCTCCCCGACCAGTTCGAAGGAGACCGCTGACAACAGCACCCCGGCGCCGAAGGCCATCACGGTCGCGATCACCTTCTGCGGCACCCGCAGCCCGTATCCCAGCGCGGCACCGAGCAGCAGCGCCGAGCCCGCCACCAACCCCCACAGTCCAGCCTGCACCACTTCAGCCATGCCGACGCGTGTACCCGCGATGGATGTGGATCAACGGACGGCCGGTGTGGCCATGCGAACAACGTCGGCGCTCGGGGCAGGAACAAGCTCAGTAGCTGTCGTAACCGGGTTTCCCGGTCGGCCGGTAGACGCCGACGATGGTGCCACCCTTCGTCGTCGACACGCTGACCGGCTCGAGCGCGGTGGGGACTGCTCCGCCGGCGAAGAGCCGCTTGCCGGTGCCGATGATCACTGGATGGATGGTCAGCCGGTATTCGTCGACGAGGCCGTGCTGCATGAGGGTCTGGGCGAGGTCGCCGCTGCCGACGACGTTGATGTTGCCGCCGTCGGACGCTTTCAGCTCGCGTACGGCGTCGGCGGTGTCGCCCTCCAGCAGCGTGGAGTTCTGCCACTCGACGGACGTCAGGGTTCGAGACGCCACGTACTTGTGCATGCTGTTCATTCGATCGGTGAACGGATTGTCGGGATCAGCGGTCGGCCAGTACGACGCGAAGATGTCATACGTCTTGCGGCCCAGAAGCATCGCGTCGGAGTCCTCGTACCAGCCGGCGATGGCCGCACCGACCTCGTCGTCGGTCACCGGCTTCTGCCAGCCGCCGTGCTCGAAGCCGCTCTGAACGTCTTCGTCCGGACCGCCCGGTGCCTGCATGACGCCGTCCAGCGTCAGGAACGTACAAACGATGATCTTGCGCATGGTGCGCTCCCTTCGTCGAGGGGTAGACGGCACGGCGACCACAAACTCATCGGCGCAGGTCGCCAAGGCTGCCGTGGCGGATCGACGAGGGAGTGCAAAGGCCGTCACCCCGCAGTGCGGGGGCCACATCAATCCGCCGCCGCTGTCAGCGTCGTCCATGACGTCGGAAGGCCACGCGGTAGTCATCGTCGACCTGCATGCCCGAGAAGCCGAGAGAACCATTCGTGCCCGGGCTTTTCCATGCGCGCGCAGGCGTTCGACGGGTTCCCTAGGGGTGCGCTGTTCGGTGAGCTCGTAGAGGAAGAACAATGGGGCGAACACGCTCGCATAGCCGATCAGGGCGCCCCGAGGTGCTGCACCCGGTGGATCGACCGCAGGTTCCTGCCGCACGTCCTCGGCTCTGACCCGCCCTGCCCCGCGCGTAGTTCAGTTCCCGCCGGTCGGGAGTACCGCTCGCAGTTCCCATCCCTGTCCGGCCCTGGGCCCGGTGTGCAGTTCGCCGCCCAGGGCGGTGACGCGTTCGCGCAGGCCGACGAGACCGAAGCCGCCGCCGTGTGCCGCGGCCGGGAGCTGGGTGCCGCCGCGGCCGTCGTCGGTCACCGTGACCTCCAGTTGCCGGGCGTCGTAGCGCAGGGCGACGGTGACCTGCGTGGCGTCGGCGGCATGGCGTCGTACGTTGGTCAGCGCCTCCTGGACGACGCGGAAGGCGGCCGTCTGCACTTCGTGCGGCAGATCATCCGGTACGTCGGTATGCCGGTCGAGGATGACCTGCTGGCCGGGGCTCATGAAGCCTTTCGCCAGGTCTGCGATGGTGGCCAGCTCTCCGACCGGGCGCAGGTCCGAGGCCGGCGACCTTGTGTCGCGCAGGACGCCGACCGTGCGGCGCATGGAGGCCAGGGCTTGTGTGGCGGCGCCTTCGATCGCTGCAAGGACGGGGTCGAGCTCTTCCGGCCTGTCGGGCGCCATCATGCGGGCCATCTGGGTCTGGACGAGGATGCCGGTGACATGGTGGGCGACGAAGTCGTGCAGATCGGCCGAGATCGCCAGTCGCTCTCCCCGCCGTGTCTCGGCGATCGCCACCGTACGGCGGTAGTCCAGCGAGCGCAGGTATGCGGCGAGCCCGGCGGTGAGCCCGACCAGGATCAGGCCGACCAGCTCATAGAGCGGTGCCTCGTCACCCGCCCACAGCGTCCGGAAGTACCGGGCCGGAGTGGCCAGCAGTGCACCCGCGCACGATAGACCGCACACCATGGCCCAGCGGGGTGGGCAGTGCCGTACGGCAATGAACAGCAGGCACAGCAGGACGGCGATCTCACCTGGGCCGAACGGGGCGTTGCGGTGTCGCAGGAGCGAGCCTGCCGTATAGAGGAACGACAGCAGTGCGGGTGCGCTGGTGCGTAGCTGCGGTGTCAGCCACCGGGGCCGTCGTGCGCTCGGCCACAGCACCGCGGTCAGGCCGGCCAGCAGGACGATCACCGGAGGCCAGAGCGCATAGCCGGTATCACTCGCGACGAGCAGATCGACGACCGATACCGCGAGCAGGGCGCCCACCGCAGCGCCTCGCGCGGCACTGCGCACCCAGGCGAGTCTCATGGAGATCACCGTATGCGGCGCAGGTGTCCGAGGGCGCGCACGATCAGGCTGGTACCTTTCGGGTTCTTGCATGTCAGGAGAGGGGTATGCCGGACAGTCGGTATCTCGTCGGCGTCGTCGGAGGCGCGGCCGCCGTGCTCGTCCTTGGCGGCATCGGCACCCGTCTGGCCTCCGGCACCGAATCGACGACCGAGCTCGACGAGTTCGACACCATGGTGGTGGACGGCCACAAAGCCCTGGAGCCCAGGATCGTCGCGGGTCGGACCCAGAGCAAGTACCACCCGCTTCCCTGGGTCGGTGAGCGGGTGCGGGTGTCCTGTCCCACCGGCCTGAAGAACGTCGTCGGCACGACCATCATCTGCACCGGGCAGAAGAACGACGGCACCACGATCGACATCCCGGTGACCGTGACCAGGGTGACGGAATCCCATATCACCTGGAAGTTCGCGCGTTGAGAGGGGCGCACCCGGCTCCTGCCGCACATCAGCACACGGTCCGAGTGGAGGGCGTCGGAGTGCCGTGCGCAAAGGCGTATTCGGACGAGATCTGGTAGAAGCCGGGGGCGTCGACTGTGAGACGGGTGAACTCGCCCTGCTTCCGCAGACACCCGCTGTTGTCGGCGTGCAGCCATGGTGAGTACTCGATGCGTGCCGTCACCGAGCCCGGCTTCGGCATGTGTACGACGAGAAACGCGTCCGAAGCACTCACGACCTCCGCGGGCGCCGGTACGAGTGGCACCGCGTTCCGCACCCGGTACAGCCGCCAGTGCGCGTCGCTCCACACCGGCTCCAGCCAAGCCGGACCACGGCGTATCAGGCGTGCCTCCGCCGCCCCGTACCGGTCGGGCTCGGCGTCGGACACGGCCACATAGCCGACGGCCCACCGGTCCAGCCAGGCCCGGTACGTCGCCGGGGACAGAGTGCCGTCGTAGAAAAGGCGGCCTCGCTCCATATCCAGCTGGGTGTTCCAGCCGCGCGCCATGTTGACGTGGGAGGAGAGCACGGCGGCCTCGCGGTGGTCGCGGGCGGGGACCACCTCGACCCGTCCACGAACCGCGCCGAGCCGGTCGAGTTCGCGTACGAGCCCGTGCGTGTCGGCGGCCCAGGCCGGGATCGCGTCCGAGCCCTTCAGGAAAGAGGTGGGCGTGCCCGAACCCAGCCAGAACAAGGAACCGGCCAGCGCCAGCGCCAGCCCGCCGCGTCGGTAAGGGGCGCGCTGGTCCGTGCAGAGCAAGCCGGCCAGCAATACGGCGGGAGCGAACAGGAGCGCCAGACGCTCGACGTTCGAGCCTATGGGGGAGGGCGTGAAGTAGGTGACCACGACGCCCACCGCGTACACCGCGCCACCGAGCCGCACCACCCGCCAGCCGCGCGGTACGAACGCGGCCACCGCGACACCCAGCAGCGCGGGCCACCAGATCCGCCCCGTCGCCATAGGCTGCTCGCCGCTGAACGGGAAGAGCAGTGTCGTCGCACCGACGACCACGAATGGCGGAAGCATGAGCACGGCGGCCCGCCTCCAGTCGCGGACCAGGCCATAGGCCGCGCCAGCGACCACCAGGAACAGCCCGGCCACCGGACTGCCCGTCGTCGCGAGCATGGCGTACCCGGCGGCCAGCCCAAGGCGCCTTTGGCCCACCAGCAGCACACACGCGGCCAGCCCGAAGGCGACGCCCAGCGCGAAGGTCACGCGGCCCGCCGCGACATCGACCCACAGTCCGAACGCAGCCATCAACGCGGGCGCCAGCGGACGTCTTATCCCGGAGCGGACCAGCAGAACGGCGGCCAACCAGCCGGCGGCCAGGCCGGAGACGACACCGATCGTGCGCACGCCGAAGAAGCCCATCAAGTACGGCGACAGAAGGCTGTAGTTCGCCGTGTGCAGCCCGCCGAACCAGAACAGTCCGTACGCCGAGTCGCCATGCTCGGCGGCGAAACGTGCCCACGTGTCCTGGGCCGCCAGGTCACCGCCGCCATTGGCACGCATGAACGCCCACGCGAGATACAGCGGAAGCATCGTCACCGTGGCGAGGAGCGGCACACGATGCATGCGGAGGAGGCCGCCGGTAAACCCTCGTCGGGCTTCCCGCTGTGCCAGAGGAGCGCCCCGCGCAGGGTCGATCTCCGTGTCGACGGCGACTGTCATACGGGGACGTCTCCCTTCGAGGATGGACACACCGACGGCAGCCCAGACTGGGGTGTGGGACATGCGAGGCCGTGCCTGTACTCAGGCCCAGTGCACCGCCTGCCGTCGCTTGAATTCTCGGCCGGACCGCAGGTCAGAGGCATCAGCCGTTCAGCCGAGCTGTCCGCGTTACGGCGCCGGAGAATCGGCCATTCAGCCGAGGCAGCGACCGTTCGTCCGTGCCAGAGCCTCCATCGCAAGCGGCTCGGGCGACGCGGCTGCGCAGTCGTGTGTGGGACGGGAAGGGCGGGAATTCACCAGGACTCGGACGGCGCCAACGGCGGGCCAGAGCAGGGGGGCGCCACTGCGATGACATGGCGTGATTACTTCTATAAAGCCCGTATATAGGCTATGTAGAGTACGGGTATGGGGACATTGCGTATGACCCTGCAGACCCAGCTGGTGCTGCGGGCCTTGCTTGAGGATCCCGCCAAACAGCGCTACGGCCTGGAGCTGTGCGAGCTGGCGGGACTGCCGTCGGGCACGATCTATCCGATTCTGGCCCGCCTGGAACGAGCCGGCTGGGTGGACAGCATCTGGGAAGACCCCGCCGTGCACGAGGAAGCCGGCCGTCCCCGCCGCCGCTTCTACCAGATCACCGAGGACGGCGCCGAACAGGCGCGCGGCGCCCTCACGCACGCCTACCGCGCTCGCAAACAGCCTCTTCCGGGGTGGGTCGCCGCGCACCCGGTATCCGACGGGGGAGCGTCATGAACGTCGATCGTCGGTAAGTGGCCCTGCGGTGCCCATGGCTTGGCCACCGCCGTCGCCGGCCAACGTCCTGAACGTCGTGCGCCCGCACTACGCCCACGAGGGCGCCGCCCGGGGTGAGTTGGCCCGCGGCTGTGTTCTGTGCGGCCTTGGTGCACGACAAGGAGGACACCCGCTGCCCGCCGGGCCGTATCGCCGAGCGTTTCGGTGAGGACATCGCTCAGCAGAGGTCAGCCGTCCGCGTCGCCCATCTCGGAAGGGCAGCCGGACGAGGGGTGGATTCGCTGGCAACGGCAGGGTCGCCGCGCCCAGCCTGAGGCATGCCAGGACCAGGGCCGTGTAGTCGACGCCTGGCGAAGCCGCAGATCGCGACGAAGCGCCGCGGCCGTACCGGCTCTTGGGCGTCCTTGCGCCACTCGGCCGCGATCGCGTCGGTCCGTTCCCGCAGTTCGCGTCGGTGGTCTCCGTGGACCGGGCGACCTCGGCGGTGTGTCGGCGTCCCTGCGCGTTGCGGCGGATCCCACAGGCGTACGGGCCGCGTCGCCGACGGGTGGCGTGCGACGTAAGGCATGGACGGCCCCGACTTGGCATATGGAAACTGATCGGTTTACTATTGTCTTGAAACCGGCCGGTTTCCATTTTGGGAGCCGGCCGGGACCGTGATCCACGGGGTGCTGTCGCCAGCTTCGCCGTCGGCAGTCGGGGCGTCGGCAGGGCTTGTCCTCAACTGTCGCCGTCCGCCGTGCTGAAGGGTCTTGCGACAGGAAATCCCCGGTCAGCGATGGTGCCGTCCGGTCTCCCTCCTCCCGATGTAGCTGTGTTGTCCAGGCCGGAGTAAGTCATGAACGGAATTCACCCCTTCCGCGTGCTGCGCGCGAAACCCCTCTGGATCGCCAGCGGCGTCATCACCGGAGTTCTCGCGCTGTTGTTCGCCGTGCTGTACGTCGGCGCCAACATCGACCCGGCCGGCCACATGAAGAAGCTGCCCGTCGGTCTGGTCAACGCCGACAAGGGGGCCGCGATCGGCGGCAAGCAGGTCAACCTGGGCGCCCAGATCACCCACTCGATCAGCAAGTCCACCGCGGGAGGGGACAAGGTCGACTGGAGGGTGATGGACGAGGGGAAGGTGAAGGAGGAACTCGGCAAGGGCAAGCTGTACGGTGCGCTCGTCGTGCCCGCCGACTTCACGTCCTCGGTCGCCGCCCTGACCGGCACCGAGGCCGCCGGAACCCCGGTCCGCCCGGAGTTGACGGTCCTCACCAACCAGTCGGCCGGCAGTCTGGGCTCCGGTCTGGCCCGGACGGCGACGATGCAGGCGGCCGAGAGTGCATCGCTCCAGGTGGGCAAGGAGCTGTCCGCACAGGCCGGCGCCCAGCAGGCGAAGCTGCCCGCCGCGGCACGCGTCCTGTTGGCCGATCCGGCCGCCGTGACGGTGAAGGACGGTCATCCGATCGACTCGCACAGTGGCCTGGGCCTGACGGCTTTCTACTACGCGCTCGCCCTCGTTGTGTGCGGCATGCTCTCCGCCAACGTGATCAGCGGCCAGGTGGACCACGCCCTCGGCTACACCCACAACGACATGGGCCCGCTGCGCATCCACCGTCCGCTGATCCCGGCGACCCGGGTGCAGACCCTCGCCATCAGCAGCACCCTCATGGCTGTCCTGTCCCTGGTGATGGGCACCCTGGTCATGGTCGGCGCCGTGGGCATCATGGGCATGGACGCTTCACACCTGCCGCTGCTGTGGCTCTTCTCGGTGTGCGCCGTCGCGGTCTCCGGGATCGGCGCGCTCACCCTCCTCGCCGTGTTCGGCACGCCCGGCATGTTGGTGGCGACGCTGGTCTTCATCGGCATGGCGGTGCCGACGGCCAACGCCACCACACCGATTCAGGCGCTGCCCGGCTTCTACCGCTTCCTCGCGGAGTTCGAGCCGCTGCGCCAGATCGCGGGCGGCATCCGCGCGATCCTCTATTACGACGCGCAGGGCGACGCGGGCCTGACCCGGGGGTGGGTCATGATGGCCGCCGGCCTCGTGGCGGCCCTGCTGTTCGGCTTCGGGGTGCTGGGGTGGTACGACCGCAAGGGACTGCACCGCATCCCGGTCGAGACGGCGCCCGAGAAGAACGCCACCTCGGTGTAGCAAACCTCCACCGCAGCACTCAGGGCGGGCCATTGTGCGGAGTGGCCCGGTGTGTAGCCCCCGTGGGGACGAGGGGCGTGCACACCATCAGGGCTCGGCGACGGTCTTCTCCCCTCGAGACCGTCGCCGAGCCTGCGCGTGGATTACAGGTGCCGGGACGACTCCGGGCCGATCCCGAAACGGCGTCAACGTCGGCGTCGACGCCCTGAGCAAGCGGTGTAAGTGCCGAAGCGCTTCATGTCCGGCTGTTCGAGAGCACGGCCGACCTGCTGGCAGCAAGCCCGAAGGAGCGCGCCGCCGTTCGTGGCCGGCCTCGTGAAAAACCCCGGCCGCCGACGACTGCCACACCCGGGCGAGCCGATCTTGCCCCTTTTCGAGCAAATGGAGTCCCCAGGTGGGCGCGCCCGACTTCTTGGCGCGGCGCGAGCGCTCCGACCTGATGCCCCGCCCGTTGATGCTGGTCTTCGATGGTGCCGGCGCACGCGCGGGCCTTGGGACCAACGCGATGACAAGACTCATCGCACTTACAGTGGTGCCTTGTTGGCGCGGCTGGGGTGCGCTGACGCCTGAACCCTCGCCGCTCGGCCCCGTCCCCCTACTTGGCAGATGCGCGATGGCGGTGAGAGTGTCACCGAGCATGCCGTGGGGCTATCGCGCGGGTGCGTTGCCAGCCCGCAGGTGGGAGGCATCCTCGGTAAAGGTGGTGTCGCCGACGTGGTGCAGCGTCTCGATCTTCCAGTGGGGGCGGACGAGTTCGGCGAGCTGGACCGCGGGGATCTGCTCGGTAGTCAGGCCGGTGAAGACGTAGACCGTCATGGCGGTGGTCTTGCCGGTCCTGCGGTCCTGCGGACGGGCCCGGCGGGTTCCGGGGAAGGTAGTCGGCGTGCGCGTGCTCGCGCTGCGTGTGCAGGGCGTCGCTGGTGACTACGGACCCGACCAGGTCGGCGACGCTGGTCAGCGGCGACGGCAGCAGGCGATCTCGTAGCAACGCTGAAAGCCTGGTGTGAGTTGCCCCGTCAGGGCAATCGCCTGAGCCACGACACGGCAAGGCCGTAAGCAACGGCCGACACAGCAAGACCTGTGAGGACCGTAGCGGTGTACGCCCTGTCGGGCCACGTGTGTCTGAAGAACCCGAACGTGGCGTCACGAGTGATGAGGAATGCTGCGAGGGCGGCGAACATTCCACCCGCGGACTGCCGGGTCCACCGTCCGGGCTTCGACGCGACGTGGCCACCCGGGCGAGGAACAAGAGGTTCTGTCACTCGCCACTTGTACCAGTCCCGACGGCACTCATCAATGGCAGTTTGGCTGGCCCAGGCCTGCACGCGGCAGACCTTCGGCTGCACTTCTGACAGTGTCATCCGGCATCGGCAAAGAGACCGCCCCCGCGCTGGTCGCAGCGGATTTCGATGTGGCTGGCACAAGTCGCGTCGCTGCCGAAGACCCTGGTGCACGCCTCGGGTGCCTGCGCTGCGCCGAGATCCTGTTTGAACCGGGTCTACGGGCTGTCTCGCAAGCGGATCTTCTGGCTGCCTCGGGCACGGTGGGCCACCGTGCGGCCACTGGCCTATCCGGCGAGGGCGAGGTTGTGCATCCGTACGATCGAGGCCGGCACCTGTAAAGGGAGCCGCCCGGCGGGATCGCCGTTGAGTTGGACGCCGACGTTCGACAAGCGCGACTCCCGCGAGCGGCATGGCGCCGAGTGCGGGATCAATCGCCGCGATCACCACCGGGCCGTGGCCATGAAATACGACAGACTGGCCGTCCGGTGAACGAGTGGCTGTGACCAGCATGGTCCCAGCCGCGCCTACACGGTTTGCCAGGGGTTGGTCTCGTAGCAGTTGACGAGCAGGTCCGTCACGTCCGGATCGACGGTCAACGCCACCGAGTCGATGCCCGCGACCGGGACGGCCGGCGAGATGGAGTTCGAGAGGAAGGCTGCGAGGGCGGGGGTGTCGGACGCCCAGGCTCCGAGGTCTCGAAGGTGGATCTCACGCCGGTCGGACGGGATGCCCTTGGCCGCCAGTCCTCGCTGCAGCAGCTGCATCGTGATTCCCGGCAGTACGGCGGCCTCGGGCCAGATGACCCGCTCGCTGTCGAAGAAACCGATGTTCGAGATCGAGGCTTCGCTGATGCGGCCGTGGCGATCGGTGAACAGCATGTCGTCGTATCCGGCGAGCACCGCCTGGCGTCGGCGGAGGCTGAGTCCGAACGTCCCGGCGTGCTTGACGTGGGGAAGGTCCCGCTCGTACTGCACGGTCCGTAGCCGCACTGGTGAGGTCCGCGCCGTGATGGGAGCGCTCGTTGCCACGGCCACGTCCGGTTCTACGTCCTCGCCGCGCAGCACGGCTTCCTGATGGCGGCTGAAGACGGTCACCCGAACGGACACCGCTTCCGGGCAATGATGGAGCGCGTGCCACAGGCAGGAGCGCACCCGATCGGCGTCGAGGGCCGTTCCGAACAGCTCCCGTGTACCGTCGTCCAGCCGCTTCAGGTGCAGATCCAGTCCTCGGACGGCTCTGTCCCGCACCTGCATCGAGGAGAAATGCGAGTAGTTGGACCGCGCGAGGATCTTCAGATCCGCGGTGTCGGCTTCGGCACCGTTGACTTCCACCCGGTCGATGACGACCCCTCCCTCGCTCGTCCCCAGCCCCGCGGCCATCTCCCGACCACCTTAGGTACCGCTGAGACGCCAAGCGAACTAGATCGACTTTCTTCAACAGGCTCCAGCCGGTGAACGGGGTTGTCGAGGACGGCTCGGACACGGTGAGCCCGGTCCATGGAGGCAGGGTCACCGCGTCCGGCTGTCACCATCACTCGAGGGTCGTGGTGGAGCCGGACGGCAACCAGTGGGGCGTGTCGATCGGCGAGTCGTCCCACCGGAGCGAGGGCGCCGAAGTCGATCCGGCCGCCCAAGTGGAGGTCATTTCGGACGTAGAAGCGCACCACGCTGTCCCAGACGGCGTTGTTGAGGCCGTCGGGCGACGAGAAGAAGTGCTCGACGGTGCACTCGAACGCGGTGGGCGTGCCCTTGATGCGCGGCGGACGCACGGCTTCGGACGGCACCTTCTCCAGCCCGACCGCGTCGAATTCGTCGACATCGGGCTCGAACTCGGAGGCGCTGCGGTTCAAGCCGTCGATCTGCGGCAGGGTGGCCATGTTGGTGACGAACTCGCCGGTGTCCCGGATGTTGACGAAGCTGTCCTTGGAGCGTGGCGCCGTCCGCGCGCGGCTGGAACGACAGCGAGATCCGGGGCGAGAACCGGGGCGGTTGCGCCCGACGACCGTGAAGAAGGAGATGGGGCCAGGTTGCCCACGCCCTCGGTGGACAGGGTGCTCACCCAGGCGATGGGGCGGGGGATGACACTGCCGATGAGCACCTTGTAGGCGGACTTCGCGTCCAGGTCCGCGGAGTCGATGATCATGTGGTGTCCTCTGGCTGGCGGTGAGTGGGGGAGTGGGGGATCAGCGGCCCTCGAAGATCAGCGGCCCTTGACGTCCTCGGTCTCGAAGAGCGGGACGGCGAGGTCGAACAGCCGCTGGTCGGCGGCCGGGATGCCGCCCGTGGCCCGGGCGCGCAGCAACGCCTTGTGCACGACGTGAGCCCGCGTGGGGCCCTGGGCGATCTTTTGGGCGAAGGTCTCGGCTTCGGTGCGCAGTTGGTCGTCGGGGACGACGCGGTTGATGACCCCGGCCTCGGGCATGACCGAGGCGGGTACCTGCTCGGAGGCCAGTGCCCATTCGTAGGCGCGGGCCCGGCCGGCCCGTTCGGCCACGCGGTAGATCCCGCCGAGGAGGGTGACGTTGCCGAGTGACTGTTCGGTATGGCCGAAGCGGGCGCTCTCGCCGGCGAGGATGATGTCGGCGCGCAGGACCAGTTCGAACCCGCCGCCGTAGCACAGCCCCTGGACCGCGGCCACGACCGGAACGGGGAGCTGCTCGAACCGGTTGATCACGGCCATGTCCTGGTCGAAGTCGGCTCGCAGGCTGGTGCGTTCAGCGTCGACCCAGGGCCGGAAGTCGCCACCGTAGCTGAAGTCGGGTCCCTCGGCCCGCAGGACGACGGTGCGGGCCGAACTGCGCGTGATGGCGTCGACGGCTTCGCTGAGCTCCTCGGCGAACTCGGGTGCGAATCAGTTCTGCGGGGGGTTGTCGAAGACGATCGTGGCGACATCGCCCTCGAGGGAGTGGGTGAGAACGGGCATGGCATTTCCTTGGCTCGGGACAGTGCGGGCGGGCTCGCGGCTCATCGGGCGAGGCGCTCGTGGAACCCGGCTCCGGGCAGAATGCGCCGCGATGGGCACTGCGTTCTGTACGGGGCGAAGTGGCTCCCGCGGATGAGCGCGGCAAGAGCGCGACCGAGTCGCACATGATGGAGCTCGGTTTCCTCGTCAAGGGCGTCGGCGTCGCCCAAGGCCTCGCCGTCGTGCTCGAGAGGTGAACGGGCCGCAAGATGTCAACCCGTTGACCGCTACGTCGACGCCGGCGAGTGCGGGGAGCGGAGCACGAGCAGGGTGATCTCGCTGGGGGCGAAGACACGGAACGGCGGGCCCCAGAAACCGGTGCCGCGGCTGGTGTAGAGAAGGGTGCGGGGGCCGTGGTGGGTGAGGCCGGCGAGGGCGGGCTGGTCGAGGCGGACGAGGTGGTGGAAGGGCCAGATCTGGCCGCCGTGGGTGTGCCCGGACAGTTGGAGGTCGATGCCGGCGGCTGCCGCCCGGTCGATGAACTTGGGCTGGTGCGCCAGGAGCAGGACGGGCAGGTCGGGGTCAGCGCCGTCCAGGGCCCCGGCGAGGTGGGCGCGGTGGCCTGCGAGACCGGAGGACTCGGCGGTGACGTCGTCCACGCCGGCGACCACGAGGGTGTCGCCGCCGCGTTCGAGCAGCAGATGGCGGTTGCGCAAGGGCTCCCATCCCAGCTCGTCCATCAGGTCGACCCAGCCCTGGGCCTCGCTGTAGTACTCGTGGTTGCCGGTGACGTACACACGGGCCCGGGTGGCCTGCACGGTTGCCAGGGGGGCGGCCTGGGCGCGCCGGCGTTCGGCGGTGCCGTCCGCGATGTCGCCGGTGTGGCAGACCAGATCGGCTTCCAGGGTGTTCACCGTCTCGCACACCCGTGCCGACCAGCGGGCGCGGTCGAGCGGGCCGTAGTGGGTGTCGGTGATGAGGGCGACGCGGATACCGTCCAACCCGGCACCCAGCCGGGGGAGTCGCACCTCGAGTCGGCGCACGCGTGGCACGCGGCGAGCCTCGGCGTAACCCCAGGCGAGCAGTACGGCGGTCACACCGAGGACGGCCCAGGCGACGATGCGGGCCCGGTCCTGGCCCTCGCCGACCCCGGCCACGGTCAGGGCGAGCCGCAAGAAGACGCCGAGCAGAACGGACCAGGTGAACAGGACCCAGCTCGCCCCCAGCAGGGTGTCACCGACGATCGCCGCCCGGTCCTGCTGACGGCGGCCGTGGCCGCGCACCATGGCGAGCGGCATACCGGCGAGGCCGAGGGCGAACAGGGCGGTGCAGATCAGCGTGACGGGCAGCGGCCACTGCTGGCCGCTGTACAGGAGCACCCAGCACGGCACGGCCCACAGCAGGACAGGGGCGATCAGGGGGAGGTAGCGCATCAGGCGAAGCAGTCGGCTCTGTCGGCTCTGCCGCGGAGCTCGCTCCGCGCCGTCCGCGGGTCGGGTGTCGCTGGTGTCGGTCACGCCTGCCCTCTCTGACCGGACTGCCTTCTCGCGCACTGTATCCGGTCGCCCTCGGGCCGCGTCGCCGCGGACCGGATGACCCGCTGCTGCTGTCAGGCCCTCCTCGCGCTGCTCTGCTCGCGCAGGCCGTCGAACATGGCGGTGAGCGCGGGACTCTCGGCGAGGCCGCTCAACAGGGCGTGAAGCGAGTGCCGTTCAGTGGCGCCCAGGTCGGTGAGTGTTTCGCCGTCCAGACCGACGAGTGTGCGGTTGAGGTCGGCAAGGACCTTGCGCCCGTCGTCGGTGATGTCGACGGCGTACCGACGACGGTCCTGCGGATCGCGCGTCCGCTCGGCGTATCCGGCCCGCTCCAGGTCGTCGAGGCTGGTCACCATCGTCGCCGGGTCGATGCGCAGGAACGAGCCGAGTGCCAGCTGCGGCATGGCCCCGTTGTCGGCCAAGGCCTGCAAGACGCTGTAGTGGCGCACTCGCAGGCCGGTACCGCTGATGCCCTCTTCGGCGATCCTGAACGCCACCTGCCCGAGCTTGACCAGCAGGCAGATGGTGTGTTCGGCCACGGTCCCCGGTACCAGCGGAGCCTCGGACATCGTTTACCCCACCCATGGTTAGCCCTACGTATCGTCTGGGTCCATCGTACGAGAAGGCTGGGGGCGCGCGGGGCCGTCAGCCGACGATGGCCCGGCCGAAGATCTGCCGGGCGATGACCCACTTCTGGATCTCGTTGGTGCCTTCGTAGATCTCGCCGATCTTGCTGTCCCGGTAGATCGCCTCGACGGGGCCCGGGCTGCCGTCGGCACCGAGTTCGCGTGCGAAGCCGAGGCCTCCGAAGGCCTGGACGGCGTCGCGCGCCATGTCCACCGACAGCTTGGTGGCGTAGTACTTCGCCATCGCGGCCTCGGGCTCCGGGGACGGGTTGCCGGCGTCCAGGCGCAGGGCGGCCTTGGTGACGAGGGTACGGGCGTTGTCGATCTCGGTGGCCCGCTCGGCGAGCAGGAACTGCCAGTGCTGGTTGGCGGCCACCGGCTTGCCGAAGGCGTGTCGCGTCGACAGGTGGGCCACGGTGTGGTCGAAAGCGGCCTGTGCCATGCCCACCCCGGCGGCCGCGATGCCGATGCGGCCGTACGTCAGTGTGGACAGCGCGTGGCGCAGTCCGTGTCCCTCGGTGCCGCCGAGGAGGTCGCCGTCGGACAGGTGTACGTCCGTGAAGCGGATGTCCGCGGTGAGCTGGCCCCGGTTGCCCATCTTGCGGTCGGCGAGGCCGACGTGGACGCCCGGAAGCGCTGTGTCGACGATGAACATGCTCAGCCGCTCGCCGGTGCGGGCGAGAACCACCACGAACCCGGCCACGGACGAGTTGGAGATCCACCGCTTGTGGCCGTTCAGCACCCAGCCGGTCTCGGTGCGTACGGCTTCGGTCCGGACGGCCTGCGGAGACAGGTCGCTGGAGGCGTCCGGCTCGGTGGTGGCGAACGCCCCGACCACCGAACCCTGTGCGACCTGGGGCAGCCAGCGCTGCTGCTGCTCCTCGGTGCCCTGGCGCAGCGCGTTGCCCGCCAGGATGCAGTGCACGTCGAAGACGGCCGCGACGCTGCTGGAGTAGTAGGCCAGTTCCTCGATCGCCGCGGCGGTGGCGGTCGCCGGATGGGTCAGGCCGTCGCCGCCGACCTCGCCGGGGAAGGGGATCCGGAAGACCCCCGCCGATCCGAGCGCGTCGAACACCTGTCGGGGGAAGCCGTCCGTGCGCTCGTCGCCGTTCGCGATCGCCGCGGCGTGCGGAGCCACCTCGTGCTCCGCGATCCGGCGTACGGCGGCGCGCACCGACTGGGTCTCTTTGGGGGCGAGAAGCTCGTGGTAGAGCCGGTCGCTCTGGCGTGCGGGAGTGGAAGTCATGCGCGGACCATATCATTCGTACCGCTTATGATTAGTTAACCAATCGATTTTGGAGGTTCGACCATGACTCGGACGCTGGCCGGCAAGACCGTTCTGATGTCGGGAGGCAGCCGCGGCATCGGGCTCGCCATCGCGCTGCGTGCGGCCCGCGACGGCGCGAACGTGGTGATGCTCGCCAAGACCGCCGTACCGCACCCGAAGCTCGAAGGCACGGTCCACACCGCGGTGGAGGAGGTCGAGCGCGCGGGCGGCAAGGGGCTGGCCGTCGTCGGTGACGTCCGCAACGAGGACGATGTACGCACCGCCGTCAACGCCGCGGTCGCCGCCTTCGGGGGCATCGACATCGTGGTGAACAACGCCAGCGCGATCGACCTGTCGTCGTCGGAACAACTGGAGATGAAGCGCTACGACCTGATGCAGGACATCAACACGCGGGGCACGTTCCTGCTGAGCAAGGCCGCGATCCCGCACCTGCGCGCGGCGGACAACCCGCACATCCTCACCCTCTCCCCGCCGTTGAACCTCGCGCCGCACTGGGTGGGCAGGCATCTCGGTTACACGCTGTCGAAGTACGGGATGAGTCTGTGCACCATCGGGCTCGCCGAGGAGCTCGCCGCCGACGGCATAGCCGCCAACTCGCTGTGGCCGCGGACCCTGATCGACACAGCCGCCGTACGCAACGTGGTCGGCGGCGCCGGGCAGGCCCGCAGTCCGCAGATCATGGCTGACGCCGCGTACGCCGTGCTCACACGTGACGCGCGCAAGTGCACCGCCAACCTGTTCATCGACGACGAGGTCCTGGCGGACGAAGGCGTCACCGACCTGTCCGTCTACAGCCCTGCCGGGTTCGAGGGGGAACTCGCGCTCGACATATTCGTCGATCCGGCCTGATCCCGCCCGGGCTTCGGCGGCGGTCGGCCGGGCGTGTGCACCTCTTCTCTATCGCTATACATTTCATATAGTGGCTGCTAGCGTCCTTCGAGGATGACGCGAGTCACTCGAAGGACTGCGCCTCTTCTCCCCGCGCCGGTCTCTCCTTCGCGAGTCCTGAAGGCTGCTCCCGGTCCAGCGGGGCGGCGCAGCCCAGAAGCCCGCGCACGGCGACAGATGGACCGCTCGATCTACCGCACTGATGGCAACGGGGCCGGTGCTGTTC
The DNA here is from genome assembly GCF_042893155.1 of Streptomyces sp. NPDC001668. Classification (NCBI taxonomy): domain Bacteria; kingdom Bacillati; phylum Actinomycetota; class Actinomycetes; order Kitasatosporales; family Streptomycetaceae; genus Streptomyces; species Streptomyces sp. NPDC001668. Next base: position 140,471 of record NZ_JBIAUQ010000002.1, on the reverse strand, counting down.
AGCCGGCCCGGCCGCTGAAGGGATCACTGAATGCACATCGACGCCGAGAACCTCACGGCCGCGGAAGCGTACAAGTTGCTGATCGGCAGCGTCATTCCGCGGCCCATCGCATGGGTCAGCACGCTGTCGGCCGACGGGGTCGGAAATCTGGCGCCGATCTCGTTCTTCACCGTGGTCGGTCGCAAGCCACCCATGGTCTCGCTGTCCATCCAGCCCCGGTCCGACGGTGTCACGCTCAAGGACAGCTTCGTGAACATGCGCGACACCGGTGAATTCGTGACCCACCTGGCCACGCTGCCGCAGGCGCTTCCGCTGCATCTCAGCTCGCGCGAATTCGAGCCCGACGAGGACGAGTTCGACATGGTGGGGCTGAAGAAGGTGCCCAGTTCCGTCGTGAAGCCACCTCGTATCGAAGGCGCGCCGATCGCGTTCGAGTGCGTGGTGGAAATGATCGTGCCCTCGCCGGACGGGCTCAACCACCTCGTGGTGGGGCGGGTCGCGCAGTTCTACATCCGCGATGACCTCTACCTTCCCCATGGGCGGATCGACACCGGTGCTGTCGCGCCGATCGGTCGGCTGGCGGCCGAGTACACGGTGGTCGACAACGCGTTCGTCCCGCCGCTGGACAGTGAAACGCTCGCACGGTTCGAGGGCCGCCGGATGCAACGACTCGACAAGCGCGACGACGGCTACTCGATGATCGACACCGACGAGTGGTCACCCTCCGGATCCGTCATGGGGGGAGACGACAAATGACCGGTCAGACACGCGTAGTCGCCCACGAGGTGCGTCGGCTCGAAGTCGCGGTCGACCGGCAGTTCGAGGAATTCCGTCAGTGCTACGAACAGGCGGTCCCTTCCTTCAATCCGGACCACTTCGGCGACCTCGACCCGGACCGCACCGACTGAGCCACGATCCGCCGGATCACCGACCAGCAGGCCCCGCACGGTTTCCTGCTGTATTGGCGTGGTGAGGCCGACCTGCTGATGCGGGTGGCCGGTCACGCGCGCCGCTGCACCACCTACCTCATGGGCAACCACACCATCGCCGAGCGCATGTATCGCCACAATCCCGGTGTCATGCTCTACGCGCCCCTGCGTACGGCCATCTATGAGAGCCGCGACGGCCGGGTGTGGTTCTCCGTCGATCAGCCCAGCACCCGCTTCTCCAGTTTCGCCGATCCGGAGATCGCCGATGTCGGCGCGGAGCTGGACGGCAAGCTCGCCGAGTTGTTCACCGCGCTCGGTCTCGTCGTTCCTGACCTGTAGTCCAGGGCGCGGACGAATGTCTGCGCGGCTTGCCGCCGTACTGCTATACAGTTCTTATAGTCGCTGCTGGCGTTCCTGGTGATGGCGAAGGAGTCACACCGTAGTCCGCGGCACCGGCCCGGGACGCGCTGTCGCTCACCCATCGGCACGCGCGTCACTGACGCGGAAGATCCCGGCCCGGGCCCCGTGCAGCTCATGCCAGCCCACCCGAGCCGGCGTCAGGGCCTCCCTCAACGGCGCGCGTGGCGCGGTCTTCTCGCCCCGATCGCCCCGACCGCGCACCGACCGGCTGCTGAAGTCCTTCCTTTCCGAAAGGGATCCGCCCACATGGCTGGAAACGCAAGCGCGGCCACTCGCGCCGAGGTGACGGACTGGTTCTTCAAGGACTACCTGCCACGGTGGGCCGCCGCGGCCGCGGGCACGTCCGGCGAGGGGCCCGAGTTCGTTCTCGACTACTGGGGCACCCCCTTGCATGTCACGGCGCTGGAGCAGTCGTTCTGGTGCCTCGACGACGCGAGCGTGCTCGCCTTCCTGGAGAAGAACCAGGCGCCGCTGCGGGAGGCGGGATACAGCCACACCGTGGTGCCCGACCGGCGGGTGTTCGTCTACAACACCGTCGGTGCCGCGATCGAGGTGATCTGGTCGCGGCGCCGTGCCGACGAGAGCGAGATCGAGCGCTGGGCGGTGCAGTTCAGCGTGGCCAGGTCCGACAAGGGCTGGCGTGTGGTCGGCATCCACTCGGCCGCCACGGACAAGGACCGGCTCGCCGACATCTGGTCCACCGGATCGGTCCTGGAAGAGGCGAACGATGGCTGACAAGGTCTATCCGCCGCTGGTCATGCCCGCGGGCGTCGGCCGGCGGAAGGTCACCGTGCGGAGCGACGGCATCGCGCTCGACGCGGACGTGTACCGGCCGACGAACCTCGCCCGCGACGCCGCCGTCCCCGCCGTCGTGCTCTCGCACCGTGACCTGCCCGACGACCCGGCGATCATCGACGAGACCCGGCAGTACCTGCGCGACGCGCAGCGGCTGCTCGCCGAGAAGCCCACCCCGCAGCAGTTCTTCGACGAAATCACCGCCCGCCATCCCGACCGGCTCAACATCGGCCCCGTCTGGTACGGCGCGCACGGCCTCCTCGGAGGTCCCACGCCCGCGGCGACCGAGGGCGACCCCGACCAGGCGAACGAGTAGAGGAGCCCAAGTGACACCGCCCAGCATCGAAACATCCACCGGCCCCGACGACGCACCCCTCTCCGCGTTCGTGGAAGCCGTCGGCCTGACCTTCACCGAGGTCACGGGCACACGTGTGCGGGGGGAGATACAGCTGGGCCCTGAGCACCACACCCCCTGGGGAGTGGTGCACGGCGGGGTCTACACCAGCGCCGTGGAGTCCGCCGCCACCGTCGGCGCGTCCGCCGCGGTAGCCGATCGTGACCAGGTCGCCGTAGGGGTGGCCAACAGCACGGATTTCCTCCGGCCGATCACGGCCGGGACGGTGGAGGTGCTGGCCGAAGCGATCCAGCAGGGGCGCAGCCAGCAGCTGTGGCAGGTGGCCGTCATCAGCGCCGACAGCGGCAAACTCATCGCCCGCGGCCAGCTGCGCCTGGCCAACGTTCCTGCCAAAAGCCTCCCGAACACCCCGGGGCAGCAGGCATGACACGCGCTTCTCGGACACACTCTCACCGGCACCGACGTGGCGATGGGTGGTGTACAAGCCGTATAGCGGAAAGTTGCCGAGCCATACAGTAGAGGCATGTCGACTGCGAGAACATACGGCCAGATGTGCCCGCTGGCCCGTTCCATGGACATCCTCGGCGAGCGGTGGACCGTGCTGATCGTGCGCGAGCTGCTGCTCGGGCCCAAGCGGTTCAAGGATCTCGCCGACACGCTCCCCGCTCTCGGGCCGAATCGTCTGACCGCGCGGCTTCGCAGTCTGGAGGCCTCCGACGTCGTTCGCCGGAGCACGCTTCCGCCGCCCGCCGGTGTGGCGGTGTACGAGCTCACCGAGCGGGGCGAGGGCCTCCGCGAGCCGCTCATCGCGCTCGGCCGGTGGGGTCTGGGGCTTCCGCCGTCTCCGGAGATCGATACGGCGACGACCAGGGCGGACCTCATCGCCCTGAGTGTGTCGAGTGTCGTCACGCCGGACAAGCTCGCAGGGCTCAAGGAGATCTACGAACTGCATGTGGGCAGGGACACGTTCCATGTCGAGATCGTCGACGGCCGGATGTGGACGAGGAGCGGCCCGTCACCCGTCCGCCCCGACCTTGAGGTCCACTGCCGTACGCGGACCTATCTCAAACTGATTTTCGGCGGTACCCAGGTGACCGACGCGGTGCGGTCGGGCGATGTGCGGGTGGCCGTCGGTTCGGACGAACTGGTCGAGCGTGCCTTCGACCTGATGTCCGGTACCGAGATCGATTACCCGGTGTACGTGGGGATCTAGCGGGGGAGAGGTCCGCACAGCGGGTGCCGACTGGTGCCGACTGGTCCGTCCTCCGGATGAGGTCAGGGCAGGCTTCCGCTCAGGCGGTGTGGAGGACCTGTTCCGCCCATATGGTCTTGCCCGCAGGCGTATGGCGAGTGCCCCACCGCTCGGTGAGCTGGGCGACCAGCAGCAGCCCGCGGCCGCCCTCGTCGCTCAGCCGGGCCCTGCGCAGGTGGGGGCTGGTGCTGCTGCCGTCGGACACCTCGCACGTGAGGGTCCGGTCCTTGATCAGGCGCAGCCGGATCGGGCCGGTGCCGTACCGGATGGCGTTGGTGACCAACTCGCTGACGACGAGTTCCGTGACGAACGAGGCCTCCTCGAGCCCCCATTCGGCGAGACGGTCGCCGGCGCGCTTGCGTGCCTCGGCCACGATCGCGGGATCACTGGGCAGGTCCCACGAAGCCAGGCTCTCCGGACCGAGGGCCCGGGCGCGGATGAGCAGCAGGGCGACGTCGTCGCCGTCGGCCGCGGGGTGTTGGGCGTCCAGGACTGTGTCGCACAAGACTTCGAGCGAGGGTTCTGGCCTGGCGAGTGCCTGGCACAGGCTGCGGTTGCCTTCGTCGAGGTCGTGATGGCGGCTTTCGATGAGGCCGTCGGTGAACAGGGCCAGCACGCTGTCCTCGGGCATCGTGAACTCCGCCGCCTCGAAGGGCAGGCTGCCCAGACCGAGAGGAGGCCCGGCCGGCAGGTCCACGACATGCGCCGCTGTGTCCGGTCCGACCAGGATCGGGGGCGGGTGGCCGGCGCGGGCCAGCGAGCACGTCCGGGACACGGGGTCGTAGACGGCGTACAGGCAGGTGGCGCCGACATCACCCGGGATCTGCGACGCCGCGGCGTCGTCCGCGTCATCGACGTCCTGGGGGAGCCCGGAATGGGTCACGATGTCGTCGAGGTGGGTGAGGAGCTCGTCGGGTGCCAGGTCGATGTCGGCGAGGGTGCGCACCGCTGTGCGCAGGCGGCCCATGGTGGCCGACGCATTGATGCCATGCCCTACGACGTCGCCGACGACGAGCCCGACACGCGCACCCGGGAGCGGGATCACGTCGAACCAGTCGCCGCCCACCCCCGCGTTGCCGCCCGCGGGAACATAACGGGATGCCGTCTCCACCGCAGGGTGGAGCGTCGGTCTCCGGGGCAGCAGGGACCGCTGGAGAGCCAGCGCGATGCCACGCTCGTGGGTGAAACGACGGGCGTTGTCCAGACAGACGGCGACCTTGGCCACCAGGTCCTCGATGACGGTCTGGTCATCGGGGCCGAAAGGGTCGGGAGAGGTCGCGTGCCGGAGGAAGAGGGCGGCTCCGAGGATCACGCCGTGGGCCCGCACGGGCACCGCGAGCAGGGAGTGCGTTCCGACCGCGCGGATGTACGCCACCTGGACAGGGTCCTCGGCAAGCCAGCGCACGATGTCGGGGTCCTGTATGTGGCCCAGCACCGTGCGGCCGGTGACCTGACAGCGGACGAGGGGAGACGACTGCGGAGGGGTGTGGATCGTGCCGACGCGAACAGCGGTGTCGGGTGGGAGAGGGCACGTGCCGCCCTGCGCGGCCCGCCGCAGCGGGACAGGTCCCGTTCCGGCAGCCGGCCCGGGCAGGGCACCACGAAAAACGTCCTCCACCAGGTCGACGCTGACGAAGTCGGCGAAGTGGGACACCTCCACGGTCACGTCCACGAGTTCCTGGGCGGTTCCCGCCACGTCCAGGCTCGCGCCGATGCGGGTCCTGGCCTCGCTGAGCAGGGCCATGCGTTCGCGGCTGTGGTGCTGCTCGGAGTAGTCGTTGGCCACCATGCCCACCGCGTGCACCCGGCCGTGCGCGTCCTTGAGGGGGAAGACGTCCACGGCCCAGGCGTGTGCCCGGGGTTCAAGCGGGAGTGCGACGAACAATTCGGTGTATTCCGGCTCGCCGGTCTCGCCGACCCTGAGGATCCTGCGCTCCGCCTCTTCGAAGGCGGCTCCCGGGAGGAATTCGGTCAGACGCCGGCCGAAGACTTCGCTCTGACCGAAGCCCACCGCCCGCCGTGCAGCCTCGTTGGCCCACAGCAGCCGCCCGTCAGGGTCGTAGATCGTCAGAGACAGGGACTGCTGCTCCAGCATCCACCACATGAGATCCTGCAGCTTGCCCGTCCCCGGTGACGGAACGGTCGTCACGAGGAAGTGCTGCTGTGGTGTGGCGCCGAGCAACGGGCTCAGGTGGGCCTTGATGTCCAGCAGACTGCCGTCGCGATGCCGCAGTGTCGAACCGTCGGCGGAGAGCAGATCGTCCAGGGGCCGGCCGATGATCTCCGCAGAGGTGTATCCCAGAAGCTCCTGGGCCTCGCGGCTCCAATAGGCCACACGCGCGTCCCCGTCCGTCACCGCTATGGTCACGGACTCGACGGGGTGGGCCTTGTCCGGCTGCCGTGCGCGTCGGCCGGGCGGCCCGCCGGTGCGATGCATGGCGCACCTGGCCCTTCTGCCTTGTGTGGGGGCACTGTCCACGATCGTACGGAGAGCGGCGGAGGGCAAGACGGGACGGGGGCCGCGGACCGGGCGGCTCAGCCGCGGGGTCCCACCCCGCGCAGAAACGTGTCGACGACGAGCACGGCCAGTGCGTCCGCGTTCTGCCGGACCTGGTCCGGGCCGAGGAACCCTTCACGCTGGGCCCGGGTGAAGAACTCGAGGGCGCCGGCGTCTGGCCGGCGGTCCTCGATCTTGTCGGCCGAGTCTCGGCCCGGGAGGCGCGGCTCCCCGTGACAGCCGCTCAGGTTCAGGACTCGAGAAACTCAAGGGCCCGGGGCACGAAGTCGTCGTGGCACTGGAAGACGCCTCCGTGCCCGGCATCCGGGTAGAGGGGGATGAGTTCGCTGTGGGGCAGTCGGGCGGCGAGGTCGAGGGTGTTCGGGCTGGGTACCATCCGGTCGTTGTCGCCGTTCGCCACCAGGGCCGGTTGGCGAATGACGGACAGGTCCGACGGCGCCTGGCGGCCCCACCGCTTGACGGCCTTCAACTGGGCGCGGAGCGAGGGCAGTGAGATGTCCTTGTCGCGGTCGTGTGTGCGCTCTTTCAGCCGTTCCAGGAAGTCACGTCCGGCCTGGCGGCCGTGTGCGGTGTCGGTGAAGAAGAGGGAGAGTTTGGGGTCCTGACGGGTCAGGGCGCCCTTGAGCGTGGCCTGGACGGTGAGTGCCGGGACCTTGTCGATGCCGGGGCCCCCGGCGGGGCCGGTGCCGGCGAGGATGACCTTGCGGACGAGGTCCGGCTCCTCCGCCGCGATGACCTGCGCGACGAAACCGCCCATCGACAGGCCGAACAGATCGACCTGGTCGAACCCGAGAGCCCGGATGAACAGCACGCCGTCACGGGCCATCGCCTCGATGGTGTCGGGTGTGGAGCCGCTCGATCCGCCCACTCCGCGGTTGTCGAAGGTGATGACCCGACGCCGTGCGGCGAGTCCGTCGACGATGCGCGGGTCCCAGTTGTCCAGCACACCGGCCAGGTGAACCAGGAGGACGAGCGGTACGCCGTCCTCGGCGCCGAGCTCCCGGTAGGCGAAGTCGTCGCCGCGAACGGACACGGAGCGGGTCGCCGCGTCCTTGTACGACGCCGTCGAGGGGGAGGGGGAGTTCCGCGGTGTGCTCATGACCAGATCCTTCTGTAAGGGGTTTCAGGGTGCTTTTCATGCCGCGGACGCTGTCGGTGTCCTGCTCGCTCTGGTGTACGGAGGGCCCTGACGGGCTGACAGGGCTGTTCCCTCACGTCATCTCGCCGACGACCTTGCCGGCCGTCGCGTGGCCCGCTTCGAGGTACTCCAGTGCTTCCCGGGTCGCCTCGAACGGGAAGACCGTGTCGACGACGGGACGGGCCTTGCCGGCTTCGACGAGAAGGGTGAGCTCGCGCAGCTGGTCGCCGCCGGCCCTCATGAACAGGAAGGAGGACGTCACGTTGCGGCGCCGGGCGGCTCGTCGGATGCGGAAGGTCAGCGCCGACATCACCAGCCGGATGACGGGATCGAATCCCAGCTCCCTGGCGAGTGCGGCGTCGGAGGGATCCGCGGCACTGATGACCTTTCCGTCGGGTTTGAGCACGTCCAGGGACTTCAGAAGCGTATCGCCGCCGAACGAGTCCAGCGCGACGTCGTAGTCGTGCAGCACCGTCTCGAACGCCTGCTTCTTGTAGTCGACGACGACGTCCGTGCCCAGGCCCTTCACGAGGTCGACGTCGGCTGTGCTCGTCGTGGTCAGCGTGGCCGGTTTGATCGCCACGTCGTCCTGGTGCACCGCGATGAGTTCGGCGAACGTACCGATCCGGTTCTTGTCGGGCCGCGCGAAGACCTCTTCGCCCACCGTGAACCGCGTGACGGCCGACCCCATTTCGATCACCACTCCGGCCAGGTCGTTGCCCAGGACGAACGGGACCTTGTACGGCAGGATCGCCTTCATCTCCCCGTCCCGGGTCATGTGGTCGAGCGGGTTGACGCCCGCGGCCTGGACCCCACCAGGACATCGTCCGCGCCCACCTCGGGGTCCGGCACTTCGCCGATGCGTACAAAGTACGTTCGTAATCCTATCGTGGCGACCGGTGGGTGGCAAGCAGGACCTTCGCCATCGGGACTGAGTTGGTGTGGGCGTCTGAGCTGGTGTGGTGCGGGCCGAGGAGGGATCGTCGGGTGGAAGGCGGTCGGTGATGCCGTCGCCTGCCGGGGTTGCGACGGGATCGGCACCGCACCCTGTGTGGCCCCTGTCCGCCTGTCCGCCTGTCTGCCTGTCTGCCTGTCGGTACAGCCAGTACATGCCCGTATGTCCACACCCGGGGTCAACCCGCCCGGCGCGTTTCTGGGTACCGACGGAGGCCACGGTCGCTCCAGGTCGACGACGGCGGACGCGACGTCTCCGTCGGCGGGGGCGGTCGTGGGCATAGCCGAACCGCAGTCGGAGTTGCTGGCCGCAGGTCCAGCGGTGACCGGGTCGGTGCCCGGGGTCGCCATGCGTGACGCGCGTGTAGCTCGTCGGCGAAGCCCCGGCGGCGCACCTCAGCGGATGAAGGCGAGGCCGTTCTTGACGCCCTGCTCAAGGATCTCGTCGGAGAACTTCCGGTCGGAGAGGGCGCGGGACAGCTGCAGCGTGCCCACCATCATGGTGTAGAGCCCGATGGCCTGACCGCGAGCGGCCTTCGGATCCTCGGGTGTCAGGCGGGCGGCGATCTCGTCCAGGATGTCCCGCGCGCCGACGGTGTAGGCCTGCTTGGTCCCGTCCTCGCAGCGGCCGATCTCGTCGAGCAGGGCGGCGGAGGGGCATCCGGTATCCGGGTGGTCCCGGTGCGCAGGCGACAGGTACTCGCGGATGAGGTCCTCGAGCCCGGCGCGGCCGGGCCGCAGTGTGCCGTACGCGGCGATCTGCGTCCGCAGTTGGTCGGCCACGACGTGGGCGACGAGGTCGTCCTTGGAGGCGAAGTGCGCGTAGAAGGCTCCGTTGGTGAGCCCGGCATCCGACATCAGCGTGGAGATGCCCGAGCCGTCTATGCCGTCCTGCTTGAATCGCCGGCCGGCCTTCTCGATGATCCGTTGCCGGGTCACCTGCTTGTGCTCCTTAGTGTAGCGCACCACGAGCTTCCTCCATTCGCCCCGTGAGGCTGTTGCCCCATGCCAAGCCCAAGCTATGGCCTGATGTACGTAATGTTATAATCGGAGGTGATTCGATCACCCTGTCCCGCAAGTCCTGTCCGATGGCTCCGGACGGCGGCGCGCGCCGGGCCCCAGCCGGGCGGTGACTTCCCCGGGGGTGAGGGCGGAGTGGTCCGCGGAGCACTGGACGACGACGCGGAGCGGAGCGTCGCAGTCGGTGTGGCGAACGTCCAGAACGGGGCCCTCGGAGCCGAGGGCGTACGCCTCGCCCCACTGGCTCAGCGCCATCAGGACGGGCCACAGGTCCCAGCCCTTGCGGGTCAGCCGGTACTCGTTGCGGGAGCGGCTGCCCGCTTCCTGGTAGGGGACGGTCTTCAGGACACCGGACGAGACCAGTTTGCGGAGGCGGTCACTGAGGACGGCTTCCGACAGGCCGATGTGGCGGTGGAAGTCGTCGAAGCGGCGGACTCCGTTGACGGCGTCACGCAGGATCAGCAGCGTCCATTTCTCTCCGACCACGTCGAGCGTGCGCTGGACGGGGCAGTTCTCCGTGCTCGCCTCAAGCCACTCCATCCCGTCATCGTAGGGGCCTGGCTTCGTCATTGACAGTCAGGTGAGCTCGCAACTAGCTTCATTTCCAAAAGTCAGACGGAAGGTGCTCGGTCGTGGGACGAACACGTACGTATCAATGGGAAGATCCCGCGATCCTGGCGGAAGCCGCCGGGCGCATGGCCGGCATCGACTTCCTGCGCGAGCTGCAGGATGGGCGACTGCCCGCGCCGCCCATCAACTACTCCGTCGACTTCGCCCTGGACGAGGTGGAACCCGGCAGGGCGGTCTTCTCGCTGACGCCGGGGGAGGAGCACTACAACCCGATCGGCAGCGTGCATGGCGGCATCTTCGCCACCCTGCTCGACTCGGCCGCGGGGTGCGCCGTTCAGTCCACCCTGCCGGTAGGCATGGCGTACACCTCGTTGGACCTGACGGTGAAGTTCCTCCGGCGGATCACCGTCGACACGGGCACGGTGCGGGCGATCGGCACGGTTGTCAGCAAGGGACGTCAAACAGCCCTCGCCCAGGCGCAGTTGGTCGACGGTACGGACCGGCTGCTCGCCCATGCCACCAGTAGCTGCATGCTCTTCCCGGTGCCGTCCTCGCAGGCGTGACCCTCAGAGGCGACCTGAGTCGGCTTCAGAACATGGTGTCATCGCTGACAGGCTGGCCGCGTTGAGCCACCGTGATCGACCCGTTCCTACGAGCTCACGGACCTTCAGCGTGGTGGCTCGTCATCCGGGATGTCCGGGGAAGCGAAGTGAAAGGTACGCCAAGGTGGTCGGCCGGCGCCCGGCCTGCCCTGGCGGCGGCAACGCCAGGCGGAGAGCCGCCAGGGCGGCGGTCAACGGTCGCCGACTGCTTCTCCGCAGACCGGTTCTCCGCAGTCCGGGGCCTCGCGCGTTCCGTGGATCAGTAGCGGTGGCCGGGCCAGTGCGGGTCCTCCCAACGGTCAGGACCGGTGACCCCGAGCAGCCGTATCCGGTGCAGCAGTTCTTCGGATACGCCGATGGCACGTAGCCGGGTTGGAGCATGGCGGACCAGCCATTCAGTCAGCTCGGTGCGCATCTCTTCGCCGTTCTCCCAGGCGTTCCAGGGCAGTTGGTCACCGAGCAGGTCGTACTCCCATTGTGTCGCCGCCTCGGCCAAGTGCTGGTCGGCCGCGGGACCGGTCAGTGCTTCCCAGGTGCGGAGCCACGGGCTCAGCGTGCCTGATGCCTCGGCGCTCAGTATGAGGACCTCGTACGCGGGTACGGCGGGATCCGGATCGGTGAGCGTGTGCGCCCACCAGGCGTTCAGGAATTCCTCGACTGCCGCGGCCTGCTCGGCAGGCCACTGCTGCCAGTGGCCGAATGCGAAGGAGCGTCCAACCTTTTCCATGCCGAAGAGGGGCTCGATGAGCCCGTTGACGAGGGAGGTGGCGAACTGGGGCAGAATCCTGCGGAGGACGGACGCGTGATCGCTCCAGTCGACGGCCTCCCATGTGCGCCGCAGGAGGTCGGCGTCCAGCTCCGTGTCCGCCATCTTGAGCTGGGCAAGATCTTCCGCGCTGCCCCAGTGGCAGTCGCAGTTGTGCTCGTCGGGATGGGCGGTCATCCCACGGAAGGTGACTGCCAGGCCGTCCATTGCGGCATCGAGGCGAAGTCGGGCGCAGGATCGGTCGAGGTTCATCATGAACGTTCGCCTTCGAGGACTCCGGGAGTCAGCACCGCCCGAAGATCGCTAACTTACCGGGGCGGGCCCCAACCCGCCATCAAAATGACAGCACGGCCAGAACTCCACTGCGTGGACAGGCCGACTGCGACCGCGTTCAAGCCCTCTTCATGCCGTTGACCAGGGCCGCACAGCGGGCAGGTCGTCTGCGAGGACGCGGTCCGTAGCCCCAGGGCAGTCCCCCGGTAGATCGCGCATGATGTCGGCGAAGTCGCGAACGTGGCGTGCGGTGGCGTCGAGGTGTGGCCAGTCGGCCCGGATTCTCTTTGAGCTCGGCCGCCGCTGCGGCCGGCCGCCCAGAGCCGCCCCCAGGCTTCGCGGCTCACGGGGCCGGCTGTCGGTCTTGCTGGGCACGGTCGGGCGGCTCGGGCCTGGCCGCTACGCCGCTGGGCGTGGCGGAGAGGGATGCGGCCGGTTTCAGGTGGGGCGACGGATGGCCTGTACGGCGGTGTCGTAGAGGTCGACCATGTCGGCCTGGCCGCCCAGGCGTACCCATTCCTCGTTGGCTGCCTGCATGCAGACGATCGCCGCGGCCGCGATCGCGCGGGCTTGCAGGGTGCGGCGGTCGGAGTCGGGCAGTCGCGGCTCGATCAGCGGTGCGAACAGGTCTTGCCAGCGGGCCTGCTTCTCGGCGTGTCCGGCGCGCAGGGAGTCGTTGCCGAACAGCAGCGTAATGAACTCCAGGCGCCCTTCCGCCGGTATGTCGATCTCCTCCAGCACCTGGAACGCCGCGCGCAGGGCCGTCCAGGCGTCCTCGTCGGCCGGGCGCTCGGCGAGGCGCGCGGCGATCAGCTCGCCCTGTTCGTCCAGGCCGCTGAGCGCGAGGTCCTCCTTGTTGCGGAAGTAGTTGAACAGGGTCCGCCGGGAGACGCCCGCGGCGGCGGCGACCTCGTCAAGAGTCGTGTTGTCGAAGCCCTTGGCGCCGAACAGCTCGATGGCCGTGCGGGCCAGCAGTGATCGCACCACGGAGCGGGTCTGTTCCCGGATGGGGGCCGGTTTCCGAGTCATGCACCGATGGTACGGCGTCTCGCACGATGCATCTACTTGCACTCAGTGCAAGGATGTGCGTAGGGTGAAGCCGTGAGTGCTGCGAAGGCGACCGCGCGGCCGAGGTGCGGGCATGGGGCGCCTAGGTCGTCAGTAGGTCATTAGGGACACGTCAAGCGCCACGACCATCGCCGAGGCGGGCTCCGAACCCGCCTCGGCGACAGATGAGCACCCGATGACGGTCACAGGCCGTCGCAAGGATGGAAAGGAGAAGGGGAGGAGGTCCCCGCAAGGGCACCGCGTCCCCCGACCGCCATGAACAAGATCGACTACCGCACCCAGACCACATTGATCACCGGCGCGAGCTCGGGCCTCGGCGCGGAGTTCGCCCGCCAGTTGGCCGAGCGCGGTTCCAACCTCGTGCTGGTCGCCCGGCGCGCGGACCGGCTTCAGGCCCTGGCCGACGAACTGTCGGAGAAGTACCGGATCAAGGCCACGGCGGTGCCCTTCGACCTCACCGCGCCGGCCGCGGGCCAAGCGCTGGCCCAGGAGGTGGCCCGGCGCGGGATCACCGTGACCAGCCTCGTCAACAACGCAGGATTCGGGACCCACAGCCCGTTCCGCGAGGAGGACCCGGCACGCGTCCAGCAGGAGATCGGCCTGAACGTGGCCAGCCTGGTCGACGTCACCAGGGCGTTCATCGACCAGCTGACCGGTGTCCTGGTCAACGTTGCCAGCTCCCTGGGGTACCAGCCGTGGCCGAACGCCGCCGTCTACGGGGCGACCAAGGCCTTCGTGCTGAGCTTCACCGAGGCGCTGTGGCAGGAATCGCGAGGGACCGGCCTGCGCGTGCTCGCCCTCTCTCCGGGCCCGACCCGCACCGAGTTCTTCGACGCGTCCGGCTCCGATGACATGGCCCGCGGTGTCCGGCTGCAGACCCCGAGCCAGGTGGTCACCACCGCACTGCGCACGCTGGACCGGCGCAACCCGCCGCCGAGCGTCGTCTCCGGCACCATCAACTGGGTGATGACCCTGACCTCGCGCTTCACCACCCGCCGAGCCAACGTTCTGGCCTTCGGTGCGGTGACCCAGTGGCAGATGCGTTCGCGTCGGCCTGGCCACTGACGCCTGCGGGCCACCGTCAATTGGAGGGCCCCGACTTCTGCCGCGCCGGCGGGACGAGGAAGCCATATTGACCTGCGAGAGGGCCGGCGGCCCATCTCGATCCAGGTCCTCGACCACGCGGCGGACTTGGGTGGCGGCGACGTCGTCCTCGGGTCCGGGACGGGCGGTGTCATGGAGCTGGCACCGGGAGGTCCGGCCCGATTCCAGGGCGGTGACGAAGGAGTACGTCCGGCCGGGGATGAACTGGCCGAGGAGGGTCCGCTGCGACCGTAGACGTGGCAGGACAGGCGGTCCGAGCTGGTCGGGGCGTCGGGACGGAGGCAGCTGCTGACGTCGACCTCCAGGACCAGGCGGCCGTCGGCGGCCCGCGACATCGGCAGACTGGCCGGCACCTGCCGCAGTCGGGGCACGTCCACGTTCCCCCGCGCGGGCAGGCACTCGAAGAACTCGTCCCGAAAGCGTGACGTCACCGTCAATGCCTCGCGCAGGACACCAGGTTGCAGCAGAATCCTTCCCCCACGGGAGTGGCTGCTTGCAGAAACGGGTCAAGTCGGGGATTCCGAACTATCGGACCCCAAGGGCCAGACATCGTCCGCGCAGAGATCGCCACGTCAGGGCCGTAGGCGAAAAGCCTTTCCTGGCAGACACCGCAAGGCGCCAGGATCCAATACCCGCGACCGCCATCGGCGGCGGTCACGCACACAGACGCCGCCACACGTCGCCCTCGCTTGAAGGCTTCACAGATGGCACCGGTCTCATGGCACAGGTTCACGGCGCTGTTCGGCGCGACCGGGGCGGTGCTCGTCAGGATCTCGCCGTCGTCGAGACGTAACGCGGCGGCTCCAGACCACTCCTGCCCGGGAAAGCGCGTGCGCGTCAACTCGAGGGCGGCATGTGCGGCGATGCCGGACTCCCTCGACCGCGCCGCAGAGCGCTGAAGCACGCGGACGTCGTCGGTGGTGGTCCGGAGGCGGACGGGCTGTCCGGTGGTCAGCACGCGAGCTGGCTCCGAGCCTTCTGTAGAGGTCCGTGTCCTGCCCTTCGTCGAGAGCCGGGTCAGGATGACAGGAGGCCGACGCGGACGGGGTCCGCGAGGTGATCGACCCCCACCCCCGGCCCGCGTGGAACATGCTCCCGTGGTTCATGTACTGGGGCCGCTCACGGCGTGTGACCGGCGCGGCGGAGGACCGGGCGCAGGGTTTCGATGACGCCGGGGTCGTCCACCGTGGAGGGGATGGGTTCGTCGTGGCCGTCGGCGATGCCGCGCATCGTCTTGCGCAGGATCTTTCCCGAGCGGGTCTTGGGCAGGGCTGCCACGACGGCGACGTCCTTGAGGGAGGCGACGGCGCCGATGCGCTCGCGTACGAGCTGGACGAGTTCGGCCTCGACCTCGGCCGCGTCGCGACCGGTGCCGGCTTTCAGGACGACGAAGCCGCGCGGGATCTGGCCCTTGAGCGGGTCGGCCACGCCGATGACGGCGCACTCGGCGACATCGGGATGGGCGGCCAGGGCCTCCTCCATGCTGCCGGTGGACAGCCGGTGTCCGGCGACGTTGATGACGTCGTCGGTGCGGCCCATGACGAAGACGTAGCCGTCGTCGTCGATGTGGCCGCTGTCGCCGGTGAGGTAGTAGCCGTCGTAGGCGGAGAGGTAGGAGGCGACGTAGCGGTCGTCGTCGTTCCAGAGAGTGGGCAACGCGCCGGGCGGCAGGGGGAGCTTCACGACAATCGCGCCGTCGGTGCCCGCGGGCACGGGCTCACCCGAGGGGTCGAGGACACGGACGTCCCAGCCCGGGAGCGGGCGGGTGGGGGAGCCGGGTTTGAGGGGTGCTGCCTCGATGCCGACCGGGTTGGCGACGATGGGCCAGCCGGTCTCGGTCTGCCACCAGTGGTCGATCACCGGGATGCCCAGGAGAGCGCTCGCCCAGTGGTAGGTCTCGGGGTCGAGGCGTTCGCCGGCGAGGAAGAGGTAGCGCAGGCCGGTCAGGTCGTAGCCGGCGGTGAGTGTTCCTTTCGGGTCCTCCTTGCGGATGGCGCGGAAGGCGGTGGGTGCCGTGAACATGGTCTTGGCCCGGTGCTCGGCGGCCACGCGCCAGAACTGGCCGGCGTCCGGTGTGCCGACCGGTTTGCCCTCGTACAGGATGGTCGTGGCGCCGGCCAGCAGGGGCCCGTAGGCGATGTACGAGTGCCCGACGACCCAGCCGACGTCGGAGGCGGTGAACATGGTCTCGCCCGGGCCCACGTCGTAGACGGCGCCCATCGACCAGTGCAGGGCGACCGCGTAGCCGCCGCAGTCGCGGACGACTCCCTTGGGTTTTCCGGTCGTTCCGGAGGTGTAGAGGATGTAGAGGGGGTCGGTGGCGGGGACGGGAACGCAGTCGGCCGGGGACGCGGCGGCCACCAGATCCGCCCAGTCGAGATCGTCGGGGCCCAACTCGGCGCGCTCCTGCGGGCGTTGCAGGATCACGCTCTTCTCCGGCTTGTGGGCCGCGAGTTCGATCGCCCGGTCCAGTAGGGGCTTGTACGCGATCACACGCTTGCCCTCGATGCCGCAGGAGGCGGAGACCACGACCTTGGGGGCCGCGTCGTCGATGCGCAGGGCGAGTTCGCGCGGGGCGAACCCGCCGAAGACGACCGAGTGCACCGCCCCGATCCGTGCGCAGGCCAGCATCGCGACGACGGCCTCGGGGACCATCGGCATGTAGATCACCACTCGGTCGCCGTGCCCCACGCCCAGTCCCGCCAGTGCTCCGGCGAAGGCCGCCACCTCGTCGCGCAGCTGCGCGTAGGTGTAGGTGCGCCGGGTGTCGGTCACGGGTGAGTCGTATACGAGCGCCGGCTGTTCGCCCCGGCCGGCCGCGACATGACGGTCGAGCGCGTTGAAGCAGACGTTGAGCCGCCCGTCGGGAAACCAGCGGTAGAAGGGCGCGCCCGAGGAGTCCAGGGCGCGGTGCGGAGCGACATCCCAGTCGATGCCTTCCGCCGCCTTCAGCCAGAAGCGCTCCGGGTCCTCGGTACTGGCGCGGAAGACATCCTCGTACGTTCCCATCGCGCACTCCTTTGTGGCATCGGGACGGTGGTGTGGTGGTGGTGTGGTGGTGTGGTGGTGTGGTGGTGTGCGGAACGGTGTCGGACACAAGTACCGCACGGCCGGTCGTCTTGGTCGAGCGGGATGCCGGTGACGGGTCCACCGGTCCACCGGTCACCGGCATCCCGGCGGTGCTGCGGCTGGCAGGCAGACCGGACATGAGGCCGGCGTGGCGGGCAGACCGGACGTCAGGCGCGGGTCTCGCTCACGCGCCGAGGTGCTGGCGCAGCCACTGGCCCATCTGCCCGATGGCCTGGTCCACCTCGGGTACGCGTCCGGCGCCGAGGATGAATGAGTGCTGCCCTTCGGGCATCGCGTGGGTCTCGGTGGTGACCTTGAAGTCCGCGAGGCGGCGGCCGAGCTGGGCGCCGTCGTCGGCGAGGGTCTCGTACTCGCCGTAGTAGACGATCGTGGGCGGCAGGCCGGTCAGGTCGGCGTGCACCAGGCTGATTTGCGGGTCGGTGAAGTCCACGGCGGGGTCCTGCAGCCAGGCGCCCCGGAAGAGCTCCAGCGTGGACCGGCTGAGCATCTTGTCGTTCGTCTCGTTGGCGTCCACTGCCGGGTTCCGGAGCGTGAGGTCGGTCCAGGGGGAGACGCTGACGATCGCGCCGGGCGTGGCCTCGCCCTTGGCGAGCAGGCGCAGCGGCAGCATCACCGCGAGGGTGCCGCCGATCGAGTGGCCGGTGCTGCCGATGTTCTGCGGTTCGTAGCCCTGCGCCAGCAGCCACCGGTAGGCGGTCTCGGCGTCGTCGAGCTGCGCCGGATAGGGGTGTTCGGGCGCCAGGCGGAAGTCCACGACCAGGGAGCGGGCGCCGGCCGCCTTCGCGATGTGGCCCGCAGCCTTGCGGTCCGAGTGCATGGAGGCGGCGACGGACCCGCCGAAGTGGAAGTGGAGCAGGGCGCGGTCGGGATCGGCACCCTCGGGGATGGCCCAGAGCGCGGGGACGCCGCCCGCGTCCACTTCGGCGTAGGTGACGCCTTCCGGCTCGGTCGACGCCTTGTGGTTCGAGTCGACGATGTCACGGATGACGGCCAGGTCGAGGCCCGGTGTCGACGACTTCGCGCTCACACTCGCGAGGAACTCCGCGAACGCTTGTGCCTCGGGGCTTACTCCCATGGTGGTGCTCCTTCTCAGGCGGATGCCGTGCCTGATTCCGCCGACGGCAGCCGGGTCGATGTGCTGGGTCATGACGCTACTGGCTGAGTATGGAAAAGTAAACTCAGATGGAACCGGTACCGACCGCAGGTGGCGGCAGCCGCGTTCGTCCGGCCGCCGACAGGCTCGTCGAGGGCGCTTCGAGCCCTGTGCGAGGATCTTGGGGTGCCCACCCTTCACGCCCGCGAGGAGCACAGGGGCGGGGGTTCCCCCTCACGCCTCCCGTGGCCGGGCATGCGCTCGCGTCCGCATCCGGCGCAGGCGACCCCGTCGTACCCGCCGTGGGCGAGATCCGGGTTCTCCGTACGCAGATCTACGCCTGACACCCGTCGAGTGAGGAATGTGATGGCTTACGACAACCAGGTCCCCGGGGACGACAAGGTGACGGTCACTCATGCCTGATGCCGCTGCGGTCGGGATCCTCACCGACGTCCACCGGGGCGTCGGCCGCATCCTGTTGAACCGGCCCAAGGCGCTCAACGCCCTCACCACAGGCATGGTCAGCGCCATCGACCGTGTGCTCACCGCGTGGGAGCACGCCCCGCTGTCCGCCGTGGTGTTCGCCAGCACCAGCACGAAGGCGTTCTGCGCCGGCGGTGACATTCGTACGATCCGCGAGCACAGCCTCGCGGGCGATGCCGAGGCCAGTGAGCGGTTCTTCGCCTCCGAGTACCGGCTCAACGCCCGGATCGCCGAGTATCCCGTGCCGGTCGTGTCGCTCATCGACGGCCTGTGCATGGGCGGCGGTCTGGGGCTGTCCGTCCACGGTGGCTTCCGCGTCGTCACCGAACGCGCGGTGCTGGCCATGCCCGAGACCGGGATCGGGTTCTTCCCGGACATCGGGGCCAGCTACTTTCTGCCGCGGCTGCCCGGCGCGATCGGCATGTACCTGGGACTGACCGGGCAGCGGATCGACGCGGCCGACGCCCTGTACACGGGGCTGGCCACGCACTTCGTTCCCGCGGATCTGCTGGGCACGGTGGGGGATGCCCTGGCCGACAGCCCCGATGAGCCGGTGGAGGCCGTACTGAACCGCCTCGCCGGCCGTTCCCCGGTGGCGGAGAGCGGACTGGCGCAGGCACGCGGCGACGTGGACTGGGCTTTCGGCGCGCCGACCCTCGGCGAGATCGAGAAACGCCTGCGTCACCTCGACACCCCTTGGGCGGCAGCCGCGTTGGGCGCCCTGGAGGCCGCCTCGCCGCAGAGCCTGGAGATCACCCACGCCTTGCTGGCCCGGGGCAGGCAGCGCACTTTGCGTGAGTGTCTCGACGCCGAACTCGCCCTGACGCGCACGACCATCCGTACGCCGGACTTCCTGGAGGGCGTCCGTGCCGCCCTGGTGGACAAGGACCGAGCTCCCACCTGGCGGCGTACGTCGCTCGGCGGAGGCGCGCCGGCGTCCTGAGCAGGTCCGCCGAGAGCGGGACATCGGCTGCGCGAGGAGGCCAGGAGGGCCGCGCGAGTCTGACTGTCCCTACGGAGCCGGATCCCATCGACCACGGAGACAGCGCGCCGCCGCTGTCGCGGTTGCGCGCGTTCCGGACCGAGTGGTGGGGCAGGGATCTGCTTGACCGTGCCGGAACCGAGGGGCTGTGGCCCTCCCCGTCTCAGCCGTTGCCGAGCCCCATGGAGACCACGACCTTGCCGGCCTTGGTGCGGCCCTGCTCGACGTGCGCCATCGCCTCGAGTGTCTGGTCGAAGGGGAAGGTGGTGTCGATGACCGGGCGGATCTTCCCGCTGTCGTAGAGGGCGGCGAGCTTGCGCAGCTGGGAACCGCTGGCCTGCATGAAGAAGAACTCGTAGCGCACGCCCAGCGCCTTGGCCTGCTTGCGGATCTTGCGGCTGAGGGTGTTCATGACCAGGCCCATGATGCCGGGGGCGCCGACCTGCTTGGCGAAACCGGCGTCGGGCGGGCCGACGACACTGATGGCCAGGCCGCCGGGCTTCAGCACGGTCAGCGACTTCTCGAGGTTCGCCCCGCCCACGGAGTCCAGCACCAGGTCGTAGCCGGAGAGCACCTTTGAGAAGTCTTCCTTGGTGTAGTCGACGAAGACGTCGGCGCCGAGGCTCTTGATCAACTCCTCTGACCTGGTGTTCGCGGTCGTCGCCACTGTGGCGCCGAGGTGCTTGGCGAGCTGGATGACCGTCGACCCGAGACCGCCGGCACCGGCGTGGATGAGCACCTTCTGTCCCGGCTTCACGTGCGCGCGCTCGACGAGGATCTGCCAGGCGGTCAGGGCCACCAGCGGCACCGCGGCTGCCTCTTCCAGGGAGAGCGAGGCCGGCTTGGGGGCCACGTCGTCCGCGTCGATCGCGATGAACTCCGCGAAGCCCCCCACGCGCAGGTCGCGTGGACGGGCGTAGACCTCGTCGCCGACCTCGAAGCCGCGTACGGCGGAGCCGACCCGCGTCACGACGCCCGCCACGTCGTGGCCGAGCACGAACGGGCGCTTGTACTTGAGGAGCTGCTTGAACTCGCCGTTGCGGACCATCTTGTCCAGCGGGTTGATGCTGGCGGCGCTCACTTTGACCAGGACGTCGCGGGCTCCGACGGTGGGCTCGGGTACGTCTGCGGCGCGTACGCCGTCCTTGCCGTACTTCTCGACGACGAACGCCTTCATGCCGGCGGCCTCTCTGCGTGGGAGTGTGGGTGGTTGGTGTGATTCTTCCGGCAGATTCCCCGACGCGCTCGTCCGTCGCGAGCGGCCGGGGTGATGTGCCGGTTACGACGTTACTTCCTGAGTATAGAAAAGTAAACTCAGGTGAGGTTAGAATCACCGCATGGAAGCAACGACCGAAGCTCTGCTGGACGCCGGCGTGGACCCCCGGCTCGACCGGGACGCGTCGAACTGCTCAATCGGCCGGACCCTTGAGGTCGTGGGCGAGAAGTGGACGATCCTGATCCTGCGCGAGGTCTTCTACGGTTCGTCCCGCTTCAGTGAGTTCGAACGCGTCCTCGGCTGTCCGCGCAACCTCCTCGCGGCGCGACTCCGGATGCTCGTGGAGGAGGGGATCCTGGCCACGGAGACCTACAAGGAGCCGGGCTCGCGGAGCCGGCCGAAGTACGTGATCACCCCCAAGGGCGTGGATCTGGTCCCGGCCGTGATGGGGCTCCTGCAGTGGGGCGACCGCTACCGCGCCGACCCGGAGGGCCCGGCCATGCTGTCCAGGCACCGTGGATGTGGCGCGCCCGTGGACGCCCAGATCCGCTGCGACCACGGCCACGCCGTACCCCCGGAAGACATCGAGAGCGTCCCCGGCCCCGGGTTTCGTCTGAGGCCCGCCGAGTGAACTGAGCGCGATGATGCCTGGAGCTCTCGGGGCTCAGTCTGCCGGGGTGTGCTCACTCCGTCTGGCCCGGGCCTGGTGGAGGCGGACCTTGGTGCGGTTGCCGCAGCGGGACATGGAGCACCAGCGGCGGTTGCGGGCGGGGGAGCGGTCCACGAAGCGCAGGGCGCAGTGGTCCGCGCCGCAGACGCGCACACGCCGGATCTCGGGGGACAGGAGCAGATCGACGGCGTCCAGGGCGATCAGCGCCAGCGCGGCTGAGGCGTCGGTGGCGGTGTTCGCGGTTCCGGCGGGCTCCAGCCGCCCGTCCGTGACGGCGATCTGCACGGCGGGTCGAGGGGCCTCGGCTGCCGAGCGGTTGAGCACGGTGATGTCGCCGGGCAGGGGCAGCCCGTTGTCGGCGACCGCGAGCACGGCCCGGTCGACCGATTCGCGCAGTCGCCGGCCCGACGCCAGGACGGCGGCAGTGCCGGGGTCCTGGATGCCCGGTGCGAGCAGCCCGGCTCGCTGAAGCCACACGGTCAGGTCGCCCGGACTCCGCAGCGTCTCCTCCGGCGTGGTCCGCCACCGGTTGCGGAGGGTGTTGGCGAAGTCCAGGCAGACCCGCCCGCCGTCCCAGATCCACATGTCGTCCGTTGCCACGCCTCCATTCTGCACATTAACTTAACCGTCTAAGACGGTTAGTCATGCTCGCGGGAGGCGCATCCATGGGACGAACGACGGTGACCACCGGAGTCGCACAGGTGGACGACGGGGTCCGCCTGCACTACGACCGAGCGGGATCCGGCCCCCTGCTCGTGCTGCTCCACGGCTGGCCGCAGACCTCCGACTGCTGGCGGCCCGTGCTGGCGGAGCTCGCGGCCGACCACACGGTTGTGGCGCCCGACCTGCGCGGCTACGGCCTGAGTGACAAGCCCAGGACCGGTTACGACAAGCGACGCATGGCCGCCGACATCGCCGGTCTCGTCGAAGCGCTCGGCTTCCAGAAGGCCGCGGTCGTGGGGCACGACCGCGGAGCCCGGGTGGCGCACCGGTGGGCGCTGGACCGCCCGGAGCAGGTGGAGCGGTTGGCCGTACTCGACATCGTGCCCACCCGGGAGATGTTCCGCCGCTTGGATGCCTCCCTGGCCTCCGGGTACTGGCACTGGCTGTTCCAGATGCAACCGGACCTGCCGGAGCGCCTCGTGGGACGCGACATCCGCGGATATCTCGAGTACTTCTTCGAGCGGTGGACCTACAACCGCCACGGCCTGACGTCCGAAGCAGTCGACGCCTATGTGCGGGCGTTCTCCCGTCCCGGTGCCATGCGCGCGAGTTTCGACGACTACCGCGCCATGGAGCAGGACGTCGCCCTCGACGACATCGACGCCGCCGAGGGGCGTCGTCTCACGATGCCGGTCCTGGCGCTGTGGGGTTCCGTGGGGCTGCCCTCCCGCCTGCCGACACTGGAGATCTGGCGCGAGTACGCGGACGACGTCACCGGTGCCGAGATCCCGGAGTGCGGCCACTTCATCCCGGAGGAGCAACCGGCGGCGATGCTGGAGCATCTGCGGCCTTTCCTGGCTGATGGGAGGGCTGTTTAGCGACGGTTGCTTCCAGGTCGCCGTAAGGCTGTCCGAGGCAGACGGGCGACGCCGACTGTCAGCGTGACATGCCATTCTGGCGGCCCGGACGAAGTCGGGGAAGGAGCCGAGGTGGCCTCGCTGAAGGAACGGTTGCGGCATCGGAAGACCGAGGTCTTCGAGGGCGCGCTCCTCGACGCGGTGACGGACGGTCCCACGGGCGAGGCCGAACTCGTAGCGGCATTGGACGCTCTTCCCCAGAGCCGTCAGGTGTCTGTGGTCGCGGTGCTGGGCGATGCCCAGGGCTCCGCGGGTCCACCGGCCCTGCGACACGTCCTGACAGCTGAGGGCATGTCGCGGGATCTGCGGTGTGCGGCGGCGCTTGCGCTGGCCAAGCGATGCGGGCCGGGGGCCTCCGCTGATCTTGCGCAGGCTCTGGCAGCGCGTGACGCGGTCCTGAAGAACTACGCCATGGTGGGTCTTGCCGGCGCTGGAGACGACAGAGCCTGGGACCAGGTGTTCGTCCGCCTGAGACAGATCCTGCGCCGTTCGGGACCACCCACCGGCCTCCGCTTGCAGCACCTCTCCGTGCAGTCGCAGGTGGCATCGGCGATCTGCTATCTCGGTCGGCATCTCGATGGTGCCGGTGGCGATCGCAGTGTTCGGCTCGTGGGTGAGGTGCGCGAACACTGGGATCGATTGGGCACCCCTGAACAGGTGTGGCTCATAGAGATGTGGCCGGGGTGTGTGCCTGATGGCCCACCAGCAGGAGAGGTTCTGCCACCGGAGGGCAGGCGTCTGGAATCCTGGATTCGTGATCCGCTCTTCGGCCCGGTGCACTGACCGGCCGCCCGCACGCGGCGAGGCGGAGGGTGATGGCGGCTAGGACGCCGAGAGCTCGGCGTGGCCGGCACGCAACGAGGTCTTGTCGATCTTGCCGACCGCGTTCTTCGGGATGGCTTCCACCACGAAGAACGCGGTCGGGCGCTTGTAGCCGGTGAGACTGCGCGTGCACAGGGCTTTCAGCGCCTCGGAATCGACATCCGAACCCGGCCGAGGCTGGACGTAGGCGACCACGACCTCCCCCCACTTCTCGTCGGGCACGCCGATCACCGCGGCTTCGAGCACCGACGGGTCGCCTGTGAGCACGTCCTCGATCTCCTTGGGGTAGATGTTCTCCCCACCCCGGATGATCATGTCCTTCGAGCGCCCGACCAGGGTCAGATAGCCGTCGGCGTCGAGATGGCCCACGTCGCCCGTGTGCAACCAGCCGTCGACGATGGCCTTGGCCGTCTCGTCCGGACGGCCCAGATAGCCACGCATGACATTGGCCCCTCGTACCAGGACCTCACCGTCGACGCCCGGTGCCACCTCGACACCGGCGGCGTCGACGATCCGGATCTCCTGGCCGGGGAAGGGAAGCCCGACGGTTCCGGCGCGCCGAGGGCCGGCGACGGGGTTGATGGTGGAGCCGCAGGTCCCTTCGGACAGCCCGTACCCCTCGACGAGCGGAAAGCCGTACCGGGTCTCGAAGCGGGTCAGCAGCTCGGCGGAGGCCGGCGCCGCGCCGCAGACTCCGAAGCGCAAGGACGAGGTGTCGGGGCGGACGTCGTCCGGGAGCGCCGCGAGCATGCTGTAGATCGTCGGCACGGCGCTGAAGAAGGTGGGGCGTTCGCGCTCGACGACGTCGAAGAACGTCTCGGGCCTGAACCGGTCGGCGATGGCGACGCTCGCGCCGGCCAGCAGCGGTACGAGGATGCTGACCACGATGCCGTTGACGTGGAAGAGCGGCAGGATCAGCAGGCATCGGTCGGTCGGCCCGACGCTCAGCGACCGGCGCCCCATCTCCGCCATGGCGTCAATGTTGGCGTGGTCGAGCATCACGCCCTTCGGCACCCCGGTGGTGCCGCTCGTGTAGATGAGGAGGGCCAGCGCGGAGGAGTCCGCGTACGGTGCCTGATCCGACCCCGCCGCGTCTTCGCGCAGGTCGCCGACGGCGAGCAGGGCAAGACCCTCCGGCGCGACGGCCGCACCGTCCTCGACCACCAGCAGGCGGGCACCGGAGTCCTTGAGCTGTCGGGCCACTTCGACGTCGGTCATGCTCGGGTTGACCGGCGTGATGGTGGCGCCGAGCCGCCAGGCGGCGAACAGCAGGAGCACGAACTCGACGCGATTGGTCAGCTTGAGGGCCACGACATCGCCGGGGCCGATCCCGAGATCCCGGAGGTGACGCGCGGCCGCCTGGACGCGACGCAGCAACTGAACGTTGGTGAGGGCCTGTCGGCCGTCCTTGACCGCGGCCCCGTCGGGGTCGAGGGTCGCGCGGCGATCGGGGAGAGAAGCGAAGTTCATGGCGAGGGCGTACCTGTCTCGGTGTGATGCGATCCGGTCACGGAGCCGACGCGGCGGCTGCCGGGGCCAGTTGGCGGGTGAGGAACTCGATCTGGTCGCGGACCAGTACTTCGAAGGTCTCACCGGTGTAGAAGTCGAAGTGACCGGCGTCGTACCTCTTGATCTCTCCCTTGGGCGCGGTGCGCGCGTAGCGGAGGGTCTGGGCGGGAGGTGTGACGGAGTCGGTGTCGCTGACGCAGAAGAGGATCGGGACGGTGATCTTCTTGGCCGCACGCCCGGGCCGGTAGGCGAGGATGGTCGGGATGACCCGCGCCGCCACCTCGTTGCGGAACGTCGTTCCCGGGGGCTGCAGAGCCTGGTACCCGGGCAGGGCGTCCGGGGCGTTCATGAGGGCCGACGAGCCGGGGCCGGCGGCGATCGGAACCATCACCGGCGGCTTTCCGCGACCTCTGGCCGCCAGATCGCGGGCCACCACGGGGACGACCTTGAGCGAGGCGGCAGGGCCCAGCGCGAGCGCCGAGGCGAGACCGTCGGTGAAGGGGCACTGCGCCACGGCCGCGCGCAGTTCGGGGTGGCGTGAGGCGACGGTGATGGCGTGGCCGCCGCCGAACGAGCTGCCCCACACGGCGATGCGTGTGCGGTCGACGTCCGTGCGTGCCTTGACGTAGGCGATGGCGGCGTCCCAGTCGGTGAGCTGACGCTTGATCGACAGGAGCTGGCGAGGGTGGCCGCCGCTGTCGCCGAAGTGCCGGTAGGTGAAGGCCACCGCGGCGATGCCGGCCTGTGCGAAGCGCTCGGCGAAGGCGTCCAGGCGCATCTCGCGGACGGCGCCGAGGCCGTGCCCGAGGATGACGACGGGCGGAGACGTGACGCCTGTGGGGAGGTAGAGCCAACCGGCACAGGTGCTGTCGCCGGACGGGAAGGTGATGTCGTGACGGGTGAAGGACTGCGAAGTGGTCATCGGCGGTTCACCGCCCGTCCGTCGGGCGACGGCCCGGCACGCTGCCCGCCGCGAGGGACCGGGCGTAGGTGCCGGGTGTGTAGAGCGGGAGTTCGCCGGTGGCGTCCGTCGTCTCCATGTAGTCCAGCATGAGTTCCTGACTTTCCTTCGACATGACCCTGGCGAAGAACTCGGTGCGTTCGACATGCAGGCCCTCCTCCAGCGACAAGGAGCCGCCGAAGTACACCGCCCTCTTGGCGGCCTCGACCGTGCCCTTCGACCGCTTTCCGAAGTGCTCGGCGAGTTCGACCGCCTGCGCGACCACCTTGTCCTGCGCGACGACCGAGTCCACCGCTCCGTTGGCGAGGGCCTCCGCGGGCGTGAACGGCTTGCCTTCGAGAATCGCGGCCAGGGACCGGTGGGTGCCGATCAGGCGGGTGAGCCGCTGGGTGCCGCCGCCGCCCGGGATGATGCCGAGGAGGATCTCCGGCTGGCCGATGAAGAAGTCGCCGTCGGCCATGACCCGCAGATCGCACGCCCAGGCGAACTCCGCGCCGAGCCCCAGAGCCGAACCGTTGAGAGCGGCCACGAAGAGGACGCCACTGCGGTTCATCCGCAGGAAGGTCGAGTGCAGACGCTCCAGCTGGAGGGCGCCCCGCATCGGGGTCCTGCGCAGCACGGGCCCGAGGAGACGGGACCGGTCCACGTGCTTCGCCATGCGTACGACGGCGGCGGCACCGCGCCGGCCGACCGTGGGGCTGCTGGCGCCGCCTTCCTGCAGCCAGCGGACCGCGGCATGGCTGACGAATCGCTCGGGATGTGCCCCGGTGAAGACGACGGCACGGATGTTCGGATCACGGTCGGCCCGGGCTACCAGCTTTTCCAGCTGCTGCGCGATGTCGAGGCCGAACTCCTGGTGCGGGCCGCCGTCGACCCGGACGACCAGGACGGACCCGCGGTCCTCGATCGCCAGACGGCCCTTGTCTTTGTACGGCATGAGTTCTGCTCCTGTGCTGAGTTCATGCGGTGGAGGCGCATGGGGTGGAAGGCGCGTGGGGGTGGAAGGCGCCTGGGGACAGCCGCGGAGGCGTGTCGCGGCGACGAGGTCGAGTCCGCCCCGACGAGCTGTGCCGCACAGGGCGGCGGGAGACTGGACCAGCGGTGACGTGTCCGAGGACGAACGTCGTATCCGGGGCGGCACGTCACGTGCGATGTGTACTATTGCCGCGAAGAATTACATAACCAAGTTATTTCAGGTGTGTCAACGGTGGAGGCGTGCGGATCATGGCAGGGCGGGCGAGAGTCGATGACGCACCGGAACGGCTTGTGCGGGCGGCCATCGGTCTGCTGGCCGAACAAGGTCCGTCGGCGCTGAAGGTGCGCGCGGTGGCGTCCGCGAGCGGGCTGTCGACGATGGTGGTCTACAGCCACTTCGGTGGGATCCCCGAGCTGATGAGCGCAGTTGCCGACCACGGGTTCAAGGAACTCGGCAGAGCGTTCGCCCAGGTGCCGGTGACGGAGGACCCGATCGCCGAACTCCTGGCCATGAACCTGAGCTGCCGACGGCTGGCCCGCGAGAACCCTCACCTCTACGACCTGATGTTCGGGCTGTCCACCCGGGCGACGTACCGGCCGCTGCCGGACACGGACCTTCGACTGAGCGGGCATTCCCCGGCATTTCGTGAGGCCCACGCTCATGTCACCGCGGCATGCGCACGGCTCGTGGACTCCGGCAGGGTCGAGCGGCAGGAACCCGAGGTCATCGCCGCCCAGCTGTGGAGTTTCGTGCACGGTTACATCACCCTCGAACTGGCCGAGCACTTCGTCGAGTTCGACGACGCCGTGCGGCAGGTGCTCCTGCCGATGGGCGTGAACTTCTCCGTCGGACTGGGGGACAGGCGGGAACGTGCCGAGGCCTCCCACGAGGCCGGCCTGCGGCTGTACGACTCGATCGTCCAAGGCCGCTGAGAAGCCGGGCGGTTGGGTGCTGTGTCGGGAGCGCCTAGGACGAACCGGTCTCCGTCGCGGGGGTATTCGTTCCCGGCGTGAGCTGGTCGTGCCTGCCCAGCGCTGCGACCTCGCGTTCGAGAGAGGGAACCGCCCGCGCCGCGAAACGCCTCGCCCAGGGCCAGGCCAGCGGTGAATTCAGCGCCGCCTTGGCCCAGTTGGCCACGACGACCGCGCGTGGGACGTACACCCGGCTGCGTCGGCGCACGAGTCCGTCGACGATCGCGGCGGCCGCCCGGTCGGGGCTCGTGGTGACATTGCCGGGATAAGGCAGTCGCGCGCGCATGCCCTGGAAGGAGGGGAGGTCCGCCTCGGCGCCCCTGACCAGGTCCGTGTTGATCCAGGACGGGTGCACCACGCCGACCGTGATCCCCAGGTGTGCCACCTCCCGGCGGTAGGTCAGGGCCAGCAATTCGGCCCCCGCCTTGCTCGCGCCGTAGGAGGCCATCGCGGGCAGCGGCATGAACGACAGTGCGGACGCCACGACCAGCACATGGCCACGGCTGCGTTCCAGATGGGGCGTCGCGTACTTCAGGGTGCGGAACACACCGTTCAGATTGATGTCCAGGACCCGCTCGAACGATGCCTCGTCCGTCTGCCGCACCGTCCCGTACGCCACGACGCCGGCGTTGGCGACGACGAGGTCGATGCCGCCCATCAGGTCGGCGGCCTCGTCGATCGCCGACCGTAGGGCAGCCCCGTCGCGCACATCGGCCTCACGCCACGCCGCGGTGGGTCCCAGCTCGTCGGTGAGGGCGCGCAACCGATCGGCTTCGAGGCCTATCACGGTCACCCGGGCCCCTCGGGCGGCGGCCAGGCGGGCCACCTTCTCTCCGATGCCGCGTGCCGCTCCGGTGACAACCAGCTTCTTGCCCAGCAAGTCACGTTTCATGGCGGCAACATAACTTCGTTATTGATGGAACACAAGGGATCGCGCACGGCTTGCTGTGGCGCGCGGTTCGACGGGTTCCCGGAGCCGTGGTCCTGGGGCTGGGCCCCTCCGGGCCCCAGGTGATGGAAGGGCCTCGCGGCGAGAGGTTCGGCCGGCGGCTGTCCCGGATGTGCGACCCTCACCTGGGCGACGCAGGCTGTATACGCGCCGATCTCGACATCTGCCGAGGTGCGGAGGTTGTCGTCGCGGATGACGAGGACGCGCTGCGCGCGATGGTGGCCCGACGCAAGAAGGAGCTGGCCCTCAGTCGCGGCGGCATGGGCTCGGCGACCTCGAACTTCTACAACAACGCCTACAGCCGCCAGGGTTGGGCCGATGCGGCGGCTGAGGCCGGGGTGTGCTGGCAGGGCCAGGGGCCGGGTCGGCGCGGCCGGCCTGGTCACCGACGAGACGGTGCCGACGCCCACGCTGACCGGAACCGGGGGAATGGTGCGCGAGCGGCCGCGCGTGCGGACACCATTCGTCGCCGTGCCGCCGTGCCGCCGTGCCGTCGTGCCGTCGTGCCGCCGTGCCGCCGTGCCGCCGTGCCGCCGTGCCGCCGTGCCGTCGTGCCGTCGTGCCGCCGTGCCGTCGTGCCGCCGTGCCGTCGTGCCGTCGTGCCGCCGTCCCGCCGTCCCGCCGTCCCGCCGTCCCGCCGTGCGAGCCTCGACGTCCGCCCCGCCACCCTGGGAGGGGTCATCGATCAGGCGGCGGCACGGTAGCGGCAGGCCATGGCGGCGAGGCGGGTCGTCAAGCGCCGGCGCCGGCCGTCGGACCCCGGTTCGGATCAACCGCGGGCGCGGACGCCGTCGGCCGCCAGGCCCGACAGCAGCAGGGTGATCGCACGGAACGTCCTGCTCAGGGCTTCCTCCCGGTCCACCGCGGCGGCGATGATCTGGTTGCCCTCGCACAGGCCGGCCAGCAGCAGCCGGGCGACGGTGGCGACGGGAACGTCCGGTTGCAGTTCACCGCGTTCGGCCAGAACCATCAGCAGCCGCTCGATGGGCGGCTGGGCGACGCTGTCGTTGACGTGCCGGTACTGCTCTCCCAGCACCGAGGGCGCCTGGGCCATCAGCTCCCGGTGCAGGGGGTCGTCGATGGTTCGCCGCAGGAAGGCGTGCGTGAGGTCGCCGACCGCGGCCATGGCGGGCTGGTCCGGCCCGGTCGCGCGGAGCGCCTCGCACGTCGCGTCGGCCAGGGCGCCGACCTGCTGAAGGAGCTCCGTGTAGATCTCGGCGAACATCGCCTTCTTGTCCGGGAAGTGACTGTAGAAGGTGCCCTTGCTCACCTGGGCCGCCCCGGTGATGGCCTCGACCGACGTGTCCGCGAACCCGTTGTCCACGAACAGTTTCCGAGCGGCCGTCACCAGGTCCGCCCGGGTCTGCTCCGCGTACATCTGCCGTCGGTTTGGCCCTCGCATGCGCACCATCGTATATTCGATGACCTGGAGTCAGTGAATGACTCACGGTCATTGGGGTGACAGGTGCCCTCCGGAAGGCAGGCGGAGCCGTGGACAAGCGCAGGATCGTGTTGCTGGGTGCGACGGGGTACACCGGGCAGCGCGTGTTCCGGGAACTGCTCGCGCGAGGGGAGAAGCCGACCTTGGCCGGGCGCAGCCGGACCAGGATGCTGGACCTGGCCGAGCGCTTGGAGGCGGACCTGCCGGTGGCCGAGGTCGACGTCACCTCGACGGCTGACCTCACGCGCCTCGTGGAGCCCAGCGATGTCGTCGTCTCCACGATCGGCCCCTTCATGCGGCTCGGTATGGCCGCGGTCACGGCTGCCGCGCGGGCGGGGGCCCACTACTTCGACTCCACGGGGGAGGGGACCTTCGCCCGCCGCGTCCTCCTTGAACTGGACGCCGTCGCGGCCGTCCGGGGAGCGACCCTCGTGCCCGCGTTCGGCTACGACTACGTGCCGGGCAACCTCGCCGGCGCGCTCGCCCTGACGCGCGCGGGCGAGCGGGCACGCCATGTGGAGGCCGGCTACTTCATCACCCGTGCCGGGCAGCGCGACCAGCTGCTCTATCGGAGCACCTTGCGCGACGCGTACACCCTGACCACGGGCGGCACACGTCAGACGCTGGTCGCCTCGGCGGCCGAGGACGGGTTCGCCTACCGCAGCCCGCGTCCTTGGGCCACCGCCCGTGTGGTCGACGAGCGGATAGGCAAGCGGGTGCGTACCTTCCACTACGGCGGAGTGAAACGTACGGTCATGACCGTCCCGGGCACGGAGCATCTCGGACTGCCGGAGGTCTACCCCCAGTTGGAGAGCGTCGAGGTGGGCCTCGGATGGTTCGGACGGTGGACGCGCCCGGTGCAGATCGCCGCCACGATCCAGGCACCCTTGTTGCGCTCGGCGAAGGTGCGGGCCGCCCTGGAGCGGTGGTCCGAGCGGCTCCCGGGATCGCAGCGCGAGCCGGACCCCGACGGCCGTTCCCTGGTGATCGCCGTCGCCCGCGACAGCCGGGGCCGACCGCTGGCCACGTCGGCGCTCACCGGACCCGATCCGTACGAGATGACGGGATCCCTCCTGGCCTGGGGCGCCGTGCACGCGGCCCAGCCGGATGCCGTCCTCAAGCCCGGTGCGCACGGTCCGGTGGCCGCCTTCGGTCTCGAGACGCTCAGGCTCGGTGCCGCCGAGGCCGGAGTACACGAAGTCGACGGAGCGCCGGCCCGCCGTTGATGATGACTGGGCGGGCATAGATCACGGCGCCGGGGCGCTGAAGCAAGCGTCCGGTACATCGCTGCCGAGGTGGTGAACGATATGTTCGCCCCACTGTCCGCGAATTGATGAACAGGTTGTTCGATCGGGAGCGAGTCGGCCCTCGCGGGAGTCGGCCGCCCCAGCCGAAAGGAAGCCGTCCATGGACGAGCAGGGTGACCACTTCGACGTCGTCGTACTCGGCGCGGGGCCCGGCGGATACGTAGCCGCCATCCGGGCCGCTCAACTGGGCAAGCGCGTCGCGGTCGTCGAGGAGAAGTACTGGGGCGGCGTCTGTCTGAACGTGGGCTGTATCCCCACCAAGGCCCTGCTGCGCAACGCCGAGCTCGCGCACATCTTCACGCGCGAGGCGAAGACCTTCGGGATCAAGGTCGACGGGGAGGTCTCCTTCGACTACGGGGAGGCCTTCCGCCGTAGCCGGAAGGTCGCGGACGGCCGGGTCAAGGGCGTCCACTACCTGATGAAGAAGAACAAGATCACGGAGATCAGCGGTCGCGGCACCTTCCTCGACCCGCACACGCTCCAGGTGGCCGACTACGACGGCAACACCCGCACCATCGGCTTCGATCACGCCATCATCGCCGCCGGGGCGACCCCCAAGCTGCTGCCCGGCACCCGCCGCACCTCACGTGTGGTGACGTTCGAGGAGCAGATCCTCGCCGAGGACCTGCCCCAGTCGATCGTGATCGCGGGCGCCGGGGCCATCGGCGTCGAGTTCGCGTACGTGCTGCACAACTACGGCGTCAAGGTCACCATCGTCGAGTTCCTGGACCGGATCGCCCCCCTGGAGGACGCCGAGGTCTCCGCCGAACTGGCCAAGCAGTACCGGAAGTTGGGCATCGACGTCCTCACCTCGACCCGCGTCGAGTCGATCGACGAGTCCGGCCCGCAGGTCCGCGTCACGGTGACCGGCAAGGACGGCGCCCAGCAGATCCTGGAGGCCGACAAGGTGCTTCAGGCGATCGGCTTCGCGCCGAACGTCACCGGCTACGGCCTGGAGAACACCGGCGTGCGCGTCACCGAGCGCGGCGCGATCGACGTCGACGGCCGTTGCCGTACCTCCGTGCCGCACATCTACGCCATCGGCGACGTCACCGCGAAGCTGATGCTCGCGCACGCCGCCGAGGCCATGGGCGTGGTCGCCGCCGAGACGATCGCGGACGCGGAGACCATGGAGCTGGACTACGTGATGATCCCGCGATCCACCTTCTGTCAGCCGCAGATCGCCAGCTTCGGCTACACCGAGGCGCAGGCGCGGGAGAAGGGATACGACGTCCAGGTCGCCAAGTTCCCGTTCACCGCGAACGCCAAGGCCCATGGCCTGGGCGACGCGAGCGGGTTCGTGAAGCTGATCAGCGACGCCAAGTACGGCGAACTCCTCGGCGGTCACCTCATCGGCCCGGACGTCACCGAACTCCTTCCCGAGCTGACTCTGGCCCAGCAGTGGGACCTCACGGTCCACGAGGTCGCCCGCAACGTCCACGCCCACCCGACCCTCGGCGAGGCCGTCAAGGAAGCCGTCCACGGCCTCGCCGGCCACATGATCAACATGTAGAGGAAGGCTCGTCACGGGTGGGCATCCGTGACGTCCCCCGAGGTAGGAGGGCGCGGCAGGATCGCGCCGTCCGAGATCCACGACCCGGCCGCCCCCGGCTGGGTCGCGATCCGGTCGGCCGCGGCGCCGAGGGCGTCGTGCGCGATGCGCTCTAGACGAGGGCCGGAGGCGGCACGAAGCCGTCCACCTCCCGGCCGAGCAGTGCGGCGAACTCGATGGTGGTGAGATCGCCTCCGCTCGGGCCCATGGCCTGCAGACCGACGGGCAGTCCGGACCTGCCCTTGCGCACGGGGATGGTCGTCGCGGGCCCTCCGGAGACATTGGCGACGGCGCTCCACTTGACCTGGTCCCAGTAAGGGCGTCGTACACCGTCGACCTCGAAGGGACGCCCGAACCAGTCGATCAGTTTGTTGTGATGGGCTGGGGCGGCCGTCGGCGTGACCGGCATGAGCACGACGTCGAAGTCCTGGAAGAACTCGAACCAGCGCTGCCGGATCTCGTTGCGCACCATGTGGGCCTGCAGCCAGTGGAAGTGGGACTGGAAGGTTCCGCGCAGTGCGGGTCCGGCGTCGCCCCGCGGGTGCTGGACGAACCGGGCCAGGGTCGCGGCGCTGGGGGCGGGAGCGAGGCCGGTGCGGTCGCCCGCGCCGAAGAGCAGGGGCGAAAAGGCCTTCTGATGATTCGTCGCGAGGTCGACGGGGAGGCTCGCGGGCTGGACGGTGATCTTTGCACCGGCCGTACGCAGCACGGCGACCGCGTCGTCCATGGCTTCCACGACGTCGCTGTCGACCGGACACGAGGGATCCTCGCTCCAGACGGCCACCCGGAAGTCCGCGAGCCGGGTCGCGCGCGGCGGTGCGAGCGTGTAGCTGAAGCCGCCGTCGTAGTCCGCCGGCCCGACCGTCGCCCGCAGGATCGGGACGAGATCGCGGGCGTCGCGGGCCTGTGCGCCGCCGCAGGCCATGTCGGCTTCCGTCCACCGTCCCGCGCCAGGGCCGTAGGGCACGTGCCCGATGAGCGGGATCGACCGCCAGGTCGACTTGTGGCCGTACAGGCCGTTGAAGTGGGACGGGATCCTGGTCGATCCGCCGATCTCCGAACCGAAGTCGAACGTGGTGAGGCCCGCGGCGGTGGCGACGGCGCCGCCTCCGGCGGATCCGCCCGAGGTGCGGGTGGTGTCCCACGGGTTCGACGACGGGCCGAACACCGGGTTGTCGGCCTGGACGTCCTGGTTGCCCGGGGGCATGTTGCTCTTGCCCATGACCACCGCACCGGCCGCGCGCAGCCGCTTGACCGCTTCGGCGTCCTGGTCGGGCACGTACTCCTTGAGATCCATGCGCCCGCAGACGGTGCGCATGCCTGCGGTCTCGTAGCTGTCCTTGACGGTGATCGGCAGGCCGTGCAGCGGACCGAGGTCCCGCCCCGTCGCCTGCCCCGCCGCCCGCTCCGCGTCGGCTTCCGCCGCCTCGCGTCGTGCACGTTCCGGGTCCAGGGTCACCACGGCGTTCAGCGCGGTGTTGTGGACGGCGATCCGTTCGAGATAGATCTCGACGAGTTCCCGGCTCGAGATCTCACCCGCGGCCAGTGCGCGTGAGTGCTGCACGGCGGACCGGAAGGGGACGTCACTCACGGCATGCCTCATCTCTGATTCTGACGGCGCCGAGTGGAATGGCGGTCATAATATTACGTTTGGCAGACCATAGGTCGGGCGACGGGTGGAAGGCAATGGTCCGGCGGGCGGCGGCGGAAGCCCGGTGGACAACGCGGAGAGGACCGTGGAGGCGGTCGGGCCGGCGCGGCTATCCTCCACGGGATGCCACTTCGCCAGTACGCCTACTTCGCGCTGTTCAGCCAGCACATCTCGGCAGACGAGATGACCTCCCAGCTGGACATCACACCTGACGAGGTGTCTGTCCGCGCCAGCAGGTTCACCGAGCCGACGGCGGTTCCGGTGAACCACTCGTGGATGATTGCCTGCCGGGAGCCGGGGCTGCGTGTCGACGAGCAGATCACCCGCATTCTCGACAGGCTCCAGCCCTACGAGGACCGCATCCGTGACCTCACCCAGCGTCTGGCCCGCACCGGCGGCGGAGCAGTGCTCCACATCGTGCGCTACTTCAACGACGCCGACCCAGCCCATCCGGGCACAGCGGATGCCCCCAACATCTTCGGCTGGCACCTGGACCGCGAGGTCCTCGACTTTCTCAGCGCCACTGGAGCCGAGCTCGACGTCGACGAGTACGACATGGCCGGAGCCGAGGACGCCAGGTGAGCACCTGACCTCGTGTTCACCTGGCACGTAAGTTGCACCCGGACGGCTTGACGACAGGGGAGCGGGTTGGTGCGCTCTTGCAGTCTGTACGGCGACCTCGGAGTTGGGCGGTTACCAGGGCCGGGTGCCGGGTGCCGGGTGCCGGGAGCCGGGTGCCGGATGCTGAGCCGAGCACGGCTCACGGCCCTTGATGACCTTCGCGTGCCGCGCCGTGATGACCGGCCCGGCGACTCCGCGCGAGCTTGTGCCGGCCCACGTGGTGCTGCTGTCCGGAGTTGAGGAGAAGGGCGCCGGAAGCCTCGAGGAGACCGGTGTGGTCGAAGTCCCGTCCGGGGGCAAGCCCAGGAAACTGCCGCCACGGCGTGTCGAATGCGCGGAGCGCCAGTGCGCCGACGACCTGGTCACCCACCGCGTCAACTCGATGTTCGGTGTCGCCCGGATGTTCGCCGCCCTGGAGCGCGTCCTGGTCTCCTCGGCCAGGACCTGAGCCACCTCCGTGCGGTGGTGGTCGCCGGGGCCTGACCGAGACCGCCCCCTTCGCCACCCACCTGACGGCGGAGCGCACCCTGGAGAAGCTCGGCTCCGCCGGAATTCCCATGCCTTTCACCGAGGTCCGGGGAAATCGTCGTCCGCGGCCCGAACGTCACGGCCGGCTACTGGAACAACGCCGCGGCCGACCGGGCCGCCTCCGCATGCGCAGGGCGCCGGCCCCGCGCTCCCGGGGGAGCTCGTCTGCCGTGGCAGGGCAGAGGCGGGACCGGCACCGGTGATCCGGGGCCTGCGTCAGCAGGTGTGGATGTCCTGGCCGTTGATGTCTCTGGCGACGTCGTTGCCCTGGCCGCTGAGGTAGTAGGCGGAGACGTAGTCGCGGCCGCCGGTGTCCATGTCGGTGTACAGCCACCAGTGGTTGTAGGCGCTGCCGGAGCCCACCTGTGTGCCCCAGACCTTGCAGTAGACGTAGTTGCTGCCCGCGTAGAGGGCGCCGCCGTGGTCGCGTCCGGCGGCGGTGGTGAAGGTCTTCACCCACACCTTGCCGCCGGCGTCGTCCCCTGCGGCGCACTCGGGAATGTCGTCGCCGTTCTCGTCGTGGGCGACGTCGTTGCCCTGGCCGCTGAGGTAGTAGGCGGAGACGTAGTCGCGGCCGCCGGTGTCCATGTCGGTGTACAGCCACCAGTGGTTGTAGGCACTGTCGGAGCCGACCCTGTCGCCCCAGATCTTGCAGAAGACGTAGTTGCGGCCCGCGTTGAGGGTGCCCCCGTCGTTGAGCCCGTTGGCCGCCGCGAAGGTCTTCACCCAGGCGCGTCCGCCACTGCGGCCCGTGCCCGTGGTCGCGCCGTCGCAGGTGGGAAGGTCGTTGCCGTTCTCGTCCTTGGCCGTGTCGTTGCCCTGCCCGCTGAGGTAGTAGGCGGAGACGAAGTCCCGGCCGCCCGTGTCCATGTCGGTGTACAGCCACCAGTGGTTGTACGCGCTGCCCGAACCCACCTGACTGCCCCACTCGCGGCAGAACACGTAGTTGCGCCCGGCGTACAGCTTGCCGCCGTGATCGCGTCCGGTGGCTGTGGCGAAGGTGTTCATCCAGAGCTTGTCGGAGCCGCCGCCCCCGCCACCCCCGCCGCCGGAACCTCCGCCGCCACCGCCCCCGCCGTTCAGCGGCTGGCTCTTGGGCACGGGGCTGACGTAGCCGTCGATCGCCTCCGTGTTGCCGAACATCGTTCCCGGTGCGGAGTCGAGTGTGTCCTCGCGGACCTTCGCGGTGTGCGCGAAGTGGGCTTCTTCGTTGTGCTCGGGGCCCGCGGTGTTCTCCTCGCCGCCCACGTCACCGCTGACGATGGTCACTGAGCCGCCGTCGACCGCGACCACCACGGCGACATGGTGCACTTCACCCTTCTTCGCGCCTGACGTGTCGTGGAAGAGGGCCGCGTCACCGACCCGCGGCGCCGAGTGCTCACCGCCGTATCTGGCCCGCTGTGTCTTGAAGCTGGAGGCGAGGGGGTTGAGGTAGTCGATGTGGAAACCGGCCCGGTCCCATACCCAGCGGGCGAAGTCGGCGCACCAGTACTCGCCCTTCCCGCCGTTGCCGCTGCAGCTGGTGAAGTAGCCGGGGTCGCAGACCGTGCCCGGTTCGCCGAGGCTCTCGAAGCGGTGGGTCTGGCCGCGCGCGATGGTGGCGATGGTCTGGACGTCTCCGTCGTTGAGGTCCGCGTGTGCCGGCGGTGCCGGTGCGGCGATGTAGAAGGCCAGGGTGAGCAGCGCGGTCACCGCGATGCCCCACCGGCGCAGGGACCGGTAGACGTGTTCGAAGTACATGGTGTCCTCTGTGGGGAGTGGAATCTCCGCCGCAGGTTACGAACGCAGCGCCACCGCCGTCTTGAACGAATCCGATGTGCTCTTCGCGGACAGGCCGGGGGACTTCGGCACCGCGCCCAGGCAGCCGCACGGCCGGAGCCGGGAGATGTACTCCGAAGGGGACATGCCGGTGAACTCCCGCAAGTCGCGGTTGAAGTGCGACTGGTCGCTGTACCCGTGATCGGCCGCGAGCTCGGGCCAGCGCGTCCGCTCCGGGTCGACGCACCCGAGCAGGTTCATCAGCCGCATCAGCCGTGCCGCTGTCTTGGGCGGCAGTCCCACCTGTCGCCGGAACACCCGCCCGAGGTGGTCACCGCTCCATCCCACGTCTGCCGCGAGCTCCGCGATCCGAGCCTGTCCGGCGGAGCGGGCCAGTAACTGCCACGACCGTACGATCTCCGCACTGGGCCGCGGCCCTTCGACGGAGCGGCACAGCAGGAACGCGTCGAGCAGGGCGAACAGCTCCGGGTGACCGCGCGCGGCCCGGCACTGCTCGGCCAGCACCCGCCCCGGAGTCCCGAACACCTCGGTCAGGTCGACGACGTGCCCGGCGAGGTCGGCCGGCGGCGTGCCGAGCAGCCGGTACGCGCCGAGCGGCGTGAGCCGCAGCCCGACCCACGTCAGCTGCACCGAGGACGTCTCGCTCCCGCCGTACCGGTAGAGGCAGCCGGGGCCTGCCGCGTAGGCGACCGGCAGACCCGCCGGGGGCTCGCCGAAGTTCAGGTTCAACGCCACCGACAGGCTCGCCGGCACCGTGATGACCTCGCCGGGAGAGAGGGTCTCCCTGCCCGCGTGGTAGGCGCCTTGGACCAGTTCTCGCAGCGCAGGATGAGGCCGTGCGTAGACGTCCACCGATGGGTCCCCCGACTTCGCTCGACCAGCGACTTTAGGGCCGAGGAGAAGAGCGCGGAGGGCGCCGGACGGCCTTTTGCGCTTACCTGGCCGATTCTTTGAACCGGGCATGCCGAACCGGAAGTTCCGGCAAGGAGTACGAGACTGACCAGGACTGGCCTTTCTCGGCCTCGCCACCTGCCTGCTGTGGCGAGGGGGCGGGAGTGACACACCGAGCCGGATCCGCGGGCAGGTGTGAGAGCGAGCGCTCGGGTGAGGCATCTGTCTCCCGCCTCACTGCACGACGTTTCAGCGGTTGAGTCATGACAGGCCAGTTGGAACCTCGTCACGAGAGTGGGAGCCAGTGTGGCCGCCCACGACTAGGCTCACCGCCATGTCTGTGCCAGCCGACCCTCGCATGCAGTTCTTGAGGGACCAGCTCCGGCCGGGGGCCGTAAGAACGGTGAAGGTCGTCGGGTTCGACGGAGCGGACGTTCTGGTGGAGCTCGTAGATGTCGATGCGGGGAAAGCCGAGATCGGCCGGATTCCTCGACATGAGGCGTCGATGCGCCGGACGGAGCATCCGTCCGAGCTGTTTGAGATCGGCCAGGAGATCAGTGCGGAGGAGACCGGGCGTTGGGGCGAAGGTCAGCTCCATCTCTCCGCCAGGGCATGCGAGAGTCCGGCATTGAGATCATTTCTCCTGGCGTTCGAACCAGGGCAGGTCGTTGCTGGGACGGTCTCGGCGGTCCACAACTTCGGGGTCTTCGTTCACGTAGACGGCGAACCGGACGGCCTGTGCACTGGCTTCATCCGGGTGCCGGACCTGGCGTGGGGCTGGATCAACCACACCTCCGAGGCGATCGAAGCCGGGCAGCGGATCACCGCTGAGGTGATCATGGCGGAGACGCGGTTCGGGCAGGTGTCTCTCTCGCTGAAGGCTCTGCAGGAAGATCCACTCATTCACTTTGAGGATCAGGTCGGCCGGGTCCTCACGGGGCCCATCACCAAGATCGTTCCATTTGGTGTGTTCGTGAAACTTGCTCCCGATATTGAGGGGTTCCTTCATCTCTCTGAACTGACTGACGAGCCGGTCGAGACCCCGGGGCAACTCGTAGATGAAGGCCAGTTGATCACGGTGAAGGTCGCCGACGTCGACCTCCAGCGCCACCGGGTGCGGCTGGACGCCGTCGGCGGAGCGGACGGAACCTAGCGCACTGACGCCAGCGGCCGACAGGAATGGCAGTTCCAAATCCTCGCGGCCATCGGGGAAGTATCAGCGCCCCGCTGGTGATCATGGGTACAGATTGGTTCGATGGGGAGGGTTCCCCGGATGGTTCCCTCCGCGGGCGCCCGTGATGCCGGCGCTCGGGGTTGTTGCCGCGCGACAGGAGGACGGTGAATGGCTCTGACGGCGACGGCCGAGGCAGTCGCGCGGATTCAGGTCGTGCGTCACCGGGTGAGCCGCGCCTGCGGAACATGACCCCGGTACCGGCGAGTCGAACTCAGAACCTGCGCGTGCTCGAGGGCCGTTTTAGCCTCAGGCGGGTGTCCGACGTCCGTACGGTCGCCGCCGACTCCAACCTGCTCGCGCTGGTGCTCGGTCCGGACGGAGGCGCGGCGATGCTGCGCGACGACGCGGCCGACGACGGATGGGCGGCGCTGTGGAACGGCGATGACGCGCACGACCCGGAGGCGACGGGGATGCTCAGCGCCATCGTCGCGCCGCTCGCCGCCGGCGGGCTCCCGGTCTGGACGGCCGCGAGCTACGACGGAGACCTCGTGCTCGTCCCGGCCGGCCGGCTTGAGGAGGCCGTAGGGGTGCTCCGCAGGGCCGGCCACCGGGTGACCGTATGACTGGGTTCCGACAGGAGAAGCGTTGAAGCCTTCGCGCAGTGGTGAGAACCGCTCCTTTGCTGCTCATCCCCGGCGCTCACATGGCCACCGACCGGTCACCGGCAACGTCGACACGCCGCTGTACCGCCGCCCTGCTCGGCGCCTCCCCGCACCAACCCATCACTGAACTCGACGCGCCCAACCCCACGGGCCGCGTTGCCGCCCCGGACGAGATCGCCGGGCTCGCCGCCTTCCTGCTGCGTCCGGGTGAGGCCCCATCGGTTCGACGACTCACGGACCGTCAGACTCTCCGGGGAAGCCGGTGTGAGGACGCGACGCCCGGTGCGCGGCGAAACCATCGAGGCGCCACCCCCGCGGCGCAACCCCCGCGGCGCAACCCCCGCGGCGAACCCCCGCGGTGAAACGCCGCCTTCACCGCCCCTCGTCGCTCCCGGGCGGCACCTCGCCATAGGGCGGCGGGGCCTCACCCGCGGTTGTCACCTCGAAGGTGTTGAGGAAGTCGCAGACCAGTTGGTAGAAGCCGACGGTGATGACCAGATCGGTGAGCTGGTTCACCGTCAGGAACGCGAGAAGTTCCTTGCGCGCGGCCTCGTCGAGGGAGTGCCGGGCGAGCAGTCGGTCGGTCGCGGTGAGGACGGCTGCCTCGGCCTCGGACAGGCCGTCGGGGGAACCGGTCGCCGCGGCGGCGATCGCCTCCTCACCGAGTCCGACGAGACGGGCGATGTTCTCGTGATGGTGAATTTCGTACGCCGCCCGGTACGCGTGGCCCACCCGGACGATGGCGAGTTCGCGCAGGGGGTCCGGCAGTGAGTTGCGCCGCAGGACCGCGTCCCCCAGCGCCAGCACACCGGGTGCCAGCGCGGGGGAGTGCATCATCATCCGGAAGACGTTGAGCGAACCGCGAGCGGTCACCTCGTCCCGCAGTTCCGCGGGCAGTGCGGAAAGGTCCGGATACTCCATGTCGGCTCCCGTCGCTGGGCGTTGGTCTGCACAGGACGGGAATCCCCACACTGACCGCGTCGAACACCACGTGATGCGAAGCGATGTCCTGTCGTGGTGGTGGCGTCGTCGTCCGTCAGGAGTTCCACTTCACCTTGAAGACCCACACATGCTGTCCTGCCCTGCGGGCCGCCGCGGGCACGTCGATCACCAGCGCTCCGTTGCTGACGGTCCAGCTCAGTGGCCGGTCGTGGCCCAGCATCGTCACCGTGTCCCCGCTGCGGATCGGCACCGGTGCCTCGACGGTGAGCCGTGAGCCCGGCTGGACCAGCGAGTGGACGTAGAAGGCCCGGTTCGGGCGGACGGTGAAGCGGAGGTCCTCACCCAGTTGCGCCATCTTCGACCAGTACGTCGTGTCGTAGACGGCCTCTCCGTTCGTCCGCAGCCACTGACCCGTCTCACGCAGTCTCGTCTGCATGATCTCCGGGATGGTGCCGTCGGCGCGTGGGCCGATGTCGAGCAGGAAGTTGCCGTTCTTGGAGACGATGTCCACCAGGCTCCGCACGACCTGTTCCGTCGTCATGTAGGAACCGTCGGGGGTCGCCTGGTTGTAGCCGTAGCTGAAGGGGTCCAGACCGCGGCTGGACTCCCACTTGGCGATCACGGTGTTGTCGTACGTCGTGTACTCGGGCGTCGTGAAGTCGTGGAAGGAGATCCCGGAGCGGTTGTTGACGGTGACGTCGATGGGGCGGGCCCGGTTCTTGGCGTGGTTGAAGTACTCGGCGAGCACGTGCACGCTGTCGTTCGCGCCGCCGATGTCACACCAGATCAGCTCCGGGTCGTACCCGTGGATCAGCTCCAGCATCTGCGGGGCCTGGTAGTCCTTCACGAAGTCCTTGCCCGCCCTGTATCCCGTGTACGGCACCGGGGCGAGGGTGTACGGGTTGCGCGGGGCGTGGCCCATCCACGGGTTGTCCGGGTTGAACCACTCGGGCATCGAGAAGTAGAGGCCGCGGTGGAGCTCGGGCGTGTAGCGCCGGGACGCCTCGAACAGCTCCCTGACCAGGTCCCGCTTCGGGCCCATCTTCACGGCGTTGCGGTCCGAGACCTTGGTGTCCCAGAGGGCGAATCCCTCGTGGTGCTTGGAGGTCAGCACGTGGTACTGGGCACCGGCGTCCCGGAAGAGTTCGACCCAGGCTCGGGGGTCGAACTTCTCCGCCGTGAAGCGCGGGATGAAGTCGTCGTAGGCGAAGTCCTCGCCGTAGGTGTCCCGGTGGTGCGCGTACGTGGGGTTGTTCGGGTCCTGCATCTGGTCCCAGTACCACTCGGCGTACTGCGTGCCGACCGGCGCCCAGGCGGGCACCGAGTACACGCCCCAGTGGATGAAGATGCCGAACTTGGCGCTGTGGAACCAGTACGGAGCCTGGTGACCGGAGAGGGACGCCTCGGTCGGCTGGTAGTCGGCGACGCCGAGGGAGAGTCGGCTGTGCTGCATGGCGGCCGTGGCGCCTCGGCCGGTGACCGTCACCACTCCGTCCTGGGACGTGCCCGGTGCCGTCCCCGCGCGGTTGCGGATACCGATGCGCACGCGAGCCTGCTCGCCGGGGTCGAGACGGCGGACGGCAGCGGGCTCCACCGTTCGGGCACCCGGCACGTCCACGTGCACCGACACGTGGTCGCCGGCCGACACGGCGGCCGTACCCGCGTTGACGACGGTGGCCTCGACGCTCTGGGCGCCGGTGGACGTCAGGAGCGAGTTCGTGGAGTGGGCGTCGCGCAGGATGAGCGCGCGTCCCTGGGCGACCGGCTGGAGGGAGAGCGCGAACACGTGCAGCGAGGTCTGGTTCGGTTCGGGTGCGTGGGTGACCGGCAAGGTGATGGCGATCGCCTCGCGCTGCGGATCGACCCAGACCTCCGACGTGCCGATACCGACGCTGTGCTGGTCCTTCGTGCCGTCCGGGCCGTAGCGGTACGGCGCCGACAGCGAACCGCCCGCCGCGTACCAGTCGGCTCCGGTGAGGCCGCCCGTCGTTGTCGAACCGTCCGCGTAGTGCACCGTCGCCCTGCCCGAGGCGTTGCCGTAACTGCCCGAGGTGAGGAAGTGGG
Organism: Streptomyces sp. NPDC001668; assembly: GCF_042893155.1. Classification (NCBI taxonomy): domain Bacteria; kingdom Bacillati; phylum Actinomycetota; class Actinomycetes; order Kitasatosporales; family Streptomycetaceae; genus Streptomyces; species Streptomyces sp. NPDC001668. Next base: position 96,793 of record NZ_JBIAUQ010000002.1, on the reverse strand, counting down.
CCGCCAAGTACCGGCCCCTGGGCAGGTCGATCCGCTGACCGAGCGCGACGACGTTGTTCTTGGCGCCTGCTGCCGAGGACGGGAAGACGAAGGGAACGCCGTCCACCACCACCTGGCCCGTCGCCAGCTCCTCGCCCGGGAACGTGTAGCCGGAACCGTCGAAGTCTCCGCCTCGCGCGGAGGCGGTGTCGATACCGTCGTTGTCGTAGAGGCTGTCGAGCGGGACGGGGACCGGAGCGGGCACGGCAGCCCACGTCCCACTCCGCTGTTCGGCTTCCTGAGCGGCTTGGGCGTCGGTGGCGGAGGCGAAGGAAAGAGCGGCCGAGGCAGCAACTCCCGCCGTGACACCGAGGACCTGACGTCTTGGATACGTACTCATGGCGGCTCCCAGTCATCGGATGTCTTGATGATTGGGGAGGCGTGGAGGAGTGTCAATGGGGAGTGCGTACTGGGAAGTTGAATCAGAGGTCGGATGACTGGGAGCCTCGGAGTCCGGGCGGAGGGACGGCTCGGTGCCGACGTCTTCAGGGCAGCGGTAGTCGACCCGCCGCACGAGCCCACTCCCCGGTGCGAAATACTCGCGGCATGAGTTCACGCACTTCCCCGGTCAGCCAGCCGATCACGATACGGAGGGCGGTCGCGCGGGATGCCAAGCGGCTCACGCGGATCGTGCGTGGCTCATCCGCCTACGAGGGCAAGTACGCGTCCGCGGTCGCGGGCTACCGGGTCGGCCCTGATTACATCGAGGCCCACCGTGCCTATGTGGCCGTCGGTGCCGACGAGCATGGAGGCCGGGTCCTCGGGTTCTACTCGCTCGTCCTCGTCCCGCCCGAGCTGGATCTGCTGTTCGTCGCCGACGATGTGCAAGGACGGGGTATTGGCCGGCTGCTCGTCGCGCACATGCGGTCCGAGGCCCGTGCCGCCGGGATCGACCGTCTCAAGGTGGTGTCGCACGGTCCCGCCGAGGACTTCTACCACCGCGTCGGTGCGGTGCGGACGGGGACCGTGCTCGCGAATCCGCCCGCCGTGCCGTGGGACCGTGCTGAATTCGAGTTTCGCATTTCTCCGGGATGAGGTGGTGCGTCGGCTGGCCGGCCTGCAGGACCGGCTGGACACCGGGCAGGCGCTCCGTCTGTGCGTCCGCCTCCTCTGCTCGGGCAGGCGGCGCGGACCGCGGCGACGACCCCGTAGAGCACTCGCGGTCAACACCGGAACCTTGCCGACCGAGCCGCAGCACGGTACCCGCGGGGCCGCCTCTATACCGGCCCTACTCGTCCAGGAACTGATACGCCCCGCTCGGGTCTCCGATCGACACGGTGCCGTCGCGAACCTGCCACTCGCTCATGCCGTCGCACTCGTGACTGACGAGGAACAGTCCAGTGATGAGATCGTTGTCGTCGTCGGAAGCCGGGATGCGGGCCACGCGGCGCAGTTCCTCAAGGAACGTCGGCGGACTGCGCGCGCATCTCGGCGCCGAAGAAGACCCAATGGGTGAAGTTGTACTGCCTCGCGGGAAAGGCCCAGCCCCCGCCGTATGTCCGGTCGGGATCGGCCTCTCCGACGATGTCCTTGACCTGGCTGAGCTGCCGCTCGTCGCACTCCAGCCAGCCCCTGATCCGTACGAACACGCCCAAGGCGACCGCCCCCCATACGGTGCTCACCATGTGCTGAGCGCCGGTTCCGATGTCCTCGCACCCTAGGCGCGGTCGGATTGATCTGGCAAAGCGCTTTAAGGGCCCCGCCATGGCTGGGCCGCGTCCAGGGTTTCACGCAACAGGCGGGTGCTGCCGTTGTACTGAACTGGGGTGGGCATTGCACTGCACACGGCGAGCCAGTCTGCGGCCCCACCTCTGGCCGGGAGCTTCGACGTAACGGTAGGTCAGCAGGCACAGCGGCAGCAGTACGGTGAAGAAGGCCGCTTCGAACGCGAGGCTGTCCTGGTGTCGCCGGCCGGCTGTGCTGTCGAAGACTGCCAGGAGCACGGGATGCACCAGATACACCGAGTAGCTGATCGTTCCCAGTCCGGTGGCGAGGCGCGGCAAGGACCGGCCGCGCGCCGCCAGGCCGGACGTGAAGGTGAGCACGGCCAGCAGGAACGCGAGGATCCAGCCGCACCGTGTGAAGTGGTCGCCATCGCCGTACCGGTACGCACTTCCCACGGCACAGGCGACCACGACGGCGGCGGTGACGGCGGCGAAGCCCCAGGTGCACCGGCCGCTTTCGGCGCGGTGGACGGTGGTGCCCAGGAACATGACGGCGAGGATCACCAGGCCCTCCCACAAGGGGACCGTTCCGTTGAACGCGACCAGTGCGAGCGCCAGCACTCCTCCCAGCACACCCCCGAATGTCCGCAGCAGTGCTGAGCGGCTACTCGCGCAGCAGAGGGCGACCCCCATCGTGATCGCGGCGATCACGATCACCGGGCCGGTGCCGAACAGGTTGGAGAGGGCGGACGGCGGCAGCCCCAACCCTGCCGCCACGCTCGCGGCGGCGAGCATGGCCAGGGTGATCGCGAGCGTCGGAGGCCGCCGATGGAGACGGACCGTGAAGAGGGCGACGACCAGCAGGTAGAAGGCCATCTCATAGGAGAGAGTCCACAGGACGAGCAGGAGACTGGGTGTCCCCAACAGCTCCTGGAGCATGGTGATGTGGGCGAGCGCCACCATGGTGGCACTGTGCGAACCGAAGTCGCGTATCTGCGCCACACCCAGGGCATGGAGGACGAGCAGCACGGTGATGACCGCCGCCCACAGCGGATAGACGCGGAAGATCCGGCCGATCCAGAAGGTGCGCACGCAGCCCCGGCGTTCCAGCGAGCGGGGGATGATGTAGCCGCTGACCAGGAAGAACACCATGATGCCGTAGCGGCTGGTGTTGAAGTACGGCATCAGCTCGTGCCGGAAGTCCGGCATGAAGGTGTACGCCGAGTGGTCGAAGACCACGACGAGCGCGGCGATACCGCGCAAGGCGTCCAGCCAGCCCAGCCGCGACGGGCCGGCCACCGAGAAGGCGGCACGTAATCGAGAGAGGGCAGACGGCGGTCGTGTCGGCGAAGCGGGAATGAGGGGCGGGGATTCCATGCGCGGGCGGCGTCCTCTTCGGTCAGGCCGGCCCCGGTCGGGGCGGGCTGATCACCGAGTCCAGCGGCTGGGCCATTGTTCGGCAGTACCGTTTCGGCAGCCGAACAATGGGGTGAGGGTGTGGCGGGACGTCGCGAGCTGCCGGTGGATCCGGCGGCGAGTCCGGTTCAGCGGTTCGCGTTCGGATTACGCGAGTTGAGAGCGGAGGCGGGAGGGGTCACCTACCGGGAGCTGGCGCGGCGGGCCGGTTACTCGGTGACCACGCTGTCGCAGGCGGCGGCGGGGGACCGGCTGCCCACGCTGCCGGTGACGTTGGCGTATGTGGGGGCGTGCGGTGGAGACCTGACGCTGTGGGAGGAGCGGTGGAAGCAGGCGGTGGACCAGGCCGCCGGTGACGGCGTCCGGGACGATGACGGATCACCCACCCCTTATCGAGGCCTGGCCCGGTTCGAAACCGGGGACAGCGCCCTGTTCTTCGGCCGGGAACAGCTCACGGCCGACCTGGTCGACCTGCTCCGCCGCAGGCGGTTCGCCGCGGTCTTCGGTCCCTCCGGCAGCGGCAAGTCCTCACTGCTCCGGGCCGGCTTGATACCCGTCCTGCGGTCTGCTCAGGAGCAGGACTTGCGTCCGGCAGCGATCCGGATCCTGACCCCGGGCGAACACCCCGCCCGCAACCACGCCCCACTCCTCGCACCGGCCGTCCCCCGCGACGGCGGTGACGGGTCGGACACGTTCGTGATCGTCGACCAGTTCGAGGAAGTTTTCACGCTCTGCCATGACACGGCCGAGCGGGCGCGCTTCATCGACCTGCTGCTGGCCGCCCGCCGGCCGGAGAGCGGCCTGCGGGTGCTCCTGGCGGTGCGCGGCGACTTCTACGGCCGCTGCGCCGAGCACCGCGACCTGGCCGACGCACTGCGCGACGCCAACCTGCTGGCCGCGGCGATGAGCCCGGCCGAACTGCGCGACGCCGTCGTCAAACCGGCCACGGCCGTCGGCCTGACCGTGGAACGCGCCCTCACGGCCAGGCTCGTAGAGGAGGTCGCCGCGGCCCCCGGTGGCCTGCCCCTGCTGTCCCATGCCCTGCTGGAAACCTGGCGCCGCCGACGCGGCAAGACTCTCACCATGGCGGGATACGAGGCGGCCGGATGCCTGGACGGCGCGATCACCAAGACCGCAGAGGAGGCCTACGGCCGGTTCACCGCGGACCAGGCGGCCGTGGCCCACCGGGTGCTGCTGCGCATGGTCGTTCCCGGTGACGGCACCCCCGATACCCGCCGCCCAGTCGAACGCGCGGAGCTGCCCGACAGTGGCCGCGACGACACCACCCACGTGCTCGAAGCACTGGCGGGATGCCGACTGCTCACCCTGGACGGCGACACGGTGGAGCTGGCTCACGAGTCGCTGCTCAAGGCCTGGCCCCGGTTACGCGACTGGATCGAAGAGGACCGCGAACGACTGCGTGTACAGCGGAACTTGACCGAAGCCGCTCATATCTGGCAGCAACTCGGCCGAGATGAGGGTGCCGTGTACCGCGGCAGCCGACTCACCGCCGCACGGGAACACTTCGGCGACGCACCGTGCGAAGACCTGACGGACCTTGAGTACGCGTTCCTCAAGGCCAGCCGCTCCCACGAACAGCGAGGCCGGCGCAAGTACCGGCTGATGCTCACCGCGGTCACCACCGCCCTGTGCCTCGCCCTCGTGGCCGCCGGTCTCGCCCTGGGGCAGCGCCAAAGCGCCCGCACGGCCCAGCACCTGGCCGAGTCCCGGCAACTGGCCGCCCAGTCCGGCGCACTGCTGGCCTCCGACCCCGACCTCGCCGCGCTGCTCGCCGTCCACGCCTACCGCACCAGCCCGACCCGCGAAGCCTCCGCCGCCCTGTACGCCGCCGCGGCCCTGCCCCTGCCCAGACAGCTGAGGGCCGGAACCGCACCGGTGAACTCCATGGCCCTCAGCCCGGACGGACGTACCCTCGCCACTCACAGCGGAGACGGCGCGATCCGTATCTGGGACCTGCCCGAAGGACGGATCCGGCACACCATCCGCGCACCCGGCGACAGCGGCGTCGCGGCCTTCGGCCCGGACGGCCGCATCCTCGCCGTCGCCACCGAGGCGTCGACCGGCCTGTGGGATGCGACCACGGGCAGAAAGCTCGGCAACCTGCGCACGTCCGACGGATTCGTCAGCGCGATCGCCTTCAGCCCGGACGGTCACAGCGTGGCAGTCGCCTCTGCCGGGGCCCTGCGCGTCTGGGCCCTGGTCGGCGGCCGCACTCAGCGCACCCTCACTGTGCACACCGACGCGCAGGCGGTCGCCTTCGGCCCCGACGGACGCACCGTCGTAGCAGCCGGCTTCGGTGGCCTCGTGCACGTGTGGGACGTGGCCACCGGCCGCACCCGCTCCGTCCATGGCAGCCGGGCAGCGGGTACCGCGGTGGTCCTCAGCCCGGACGGCCGGACCTACGCGACACTCCGAACCGACGGGTCGGTGGTACTGCGCAAGGTGGCGACCGGAGCCGTCCAGCGCACTATCAGCGGCGGCTTCGCCTACTCGCGCGAGGCGGTCTTCGCCCCCGACGGGCGCACGCTCGCCGTCCCGGGCCCGGGGGACACCGTACGGCTGTGGGACACCGTCACCGGCACGGCGCTGACCACGCTGACCGCCGGTCACCACGGACGGGGAACTCCGCGCGTGGCGCTCAACATGAATGAACGCACCGTGGTCACCAGCAGTGACCGGGAGGCCGTCGTTCGCGTCCACAGTCTGTCCGCTGTCCGCCCGCGGACCACTCTGCCGGGGCGTGCCGCCACATCGATCGCCGACTTGGCGTTCAGCCCCGACTCCCGCACGGTCACCACGTTCGGCCAAGGTCCGTACGGTCAGGGCCCGGTGCAGCTCTGGGACGCCAGGACAGGAAGAAGTGGAGCCGCCCTGGCGCTCGACAGCGAACGGGTAGTCAGGGGAGAGCAACTGCCGGTTCCCCTCTCTGGCCCCGCAGCCACGGCGTTCGATCCGGCCGGACGGGCCGTGGCCGCACGGAGGGGCGCGAACGGGCAGATCGAGGTTCGTGACGTCGCCACGGGACGTCTACGCCACCGCCGTGCCGTGGCCAACGTCCTCACGATGGTCTTCAGCCCGGACGGAACGCGGCTCGCCCTCGTCGGCGCGAACGGATCGCTGCGAATCTGGCATCTGGCCACCGGAACCCTGCACACCCTCCGCACCGGCCACGACCCACTCCTGCGGGCGGTGACGTTCGCTCCGGACGGCCGCACCCTCGCCGTCGTGACCATCGAGGCCCGTGGTGACCGAGTCGTGCTGCTGGACGCCGCGACCGGTCACGCGCGGCACACCATGAAGCCGAAGGGCGCATTCACATCGGCCCTCGTCTTCAGTCCGGACGGGCACACTCTGGCCACCGCAAACTACGGTGGCAGCGCGGTGGCGACCTGGGACGTGGCCAGCGGTCGGCTCCTGGACGACTTCGATGTCGGCGCCTCCGTGGCGTCGCTGGCCATCAGCCTCGACGGACGCGCTCTGGCCGTGGGCAGCGCGCAAGGCGTTCGCCTGTGGGACCTGGCCACCCGCCAGTACAGACTCACCCTGCCGACCGGATCATCCGCAAACGTGACCTTCAGCCCGGACGGACGCACGCTGGCTGTCACCACAGGCGGTTCCGTCGCCCTGTGGGACATCGATCTCCCCGACGAGACCCGCGCCATCCGCGCCATCTGCGCCGCCGTCGACACCCCTCTCACCCCCGTGCAACAAGCCCGCTACCTGCCCGGAGAATCCGCTCAGGCCGGCTGTCCCCGTACCAGGTGAAGAATCTGCCCCTTGTCGGGAGGCGCCCATCCGCGCAGCGCCTTGAGTGTCCTGCCGCGTGTCATCCGCGCCACCGAGATCAGCGGACCAGCAGCAAGCGAGCAGGGGGAGCGTGGAGACGCAGGGCGTGAGACTTGAGTCTCCTGCAGGGGGAGACAGGAAGGTGGACTCATGGACGGCGGCACCCTGTACTCGATCGGTGAACTGGCCCAGCGCACCGGGCTGACAGTCAAGACGATCCGGTTCTACTCCGATCGCGGCATCGTGGCGCCTGCCGACCGCACCCACGCCGGCTACCGGCGGTACGCCCCGGAGGCCGTATCTCACCTTGCCCTCGTACGGACACTGCGAGAACTGGGACTCGGCCTCGACATGATCCGGCGGGTCATGGACCAGGAACTGACGCTCGGCGAAGTCGCCGCAGAGCACGCCGCCGCACTGGACGTGCAGATCAGCATTCTGCGTCTGCGACGGGCGGTGCTGATGGCCGCCGCAGGACGCGAGCCCACCCCCGAGGAGATGGAACTCATGCACCAGCTGGCCACACTGACCGAAGGAGAGCGCCGACACTTGATGAACGATTTCCTCGACACCGTCTTCGACGGTCCGCACGGCGGCTCCCACTACGCCGCAGCTCGACGCTCCATGACACCCGAACTCCCCGACAACCCCACAGACGAGCAGGTCAGGGCATGGGTGGAGCTGGCCGAACTGTCCCTCGACCCGGACTTCCGCGCCAGTGTGCGACGCCTGACCGAAGATCACGCGGCGGGCCTGCCCGACGGCGCCCCCATCCCCCTGCGCCCGGACGTGGTCGCCATCGCTCGCGATCTCGTGGGACCAGCCGTGGCGTCCGGCACCAGTCCGGAAGCGCCCCAGGCCGATTCTGTCGTCGCGGCGCTCACCGCCCAGTGCGCGCTCGCCTACGGCCGCGCCGATGACAGCGAGCTGCACCGGTGGGTGCTGCACCGTCTGGAAGCCGCTGGCGATCCACGCAGAGACCAGTACTGCCAGTTGCTGGCGCTGATCAACGACTGGCCGGCACCGGAACGCCTAGCCCCGGTGATCGACTGGTCCGTCGCAGCCCTACGCCTATGGGCGGCCCGACAAGACCCAAGCTCCGGGTAAGGAGGGGCAGTTGGCGGGGTGCTCAGCTCGGCCACGAGTCGGTCTCGGCCTGGTGAACCGTGATGCGGTGCGTGACGTCACGTTCCAGCGTGTGACCATGGACTTCGAACGGAGTACGTGTGCACCGCGCTCACCGGAGATCGTTCACCGCACAGGGGAACCCTCGAACTCGCGAGGCGACGGGATCGCGGGTGGCTGCATCAGCCTGATCGTGCTGCTCATTGAAATCCCGGTCGCTTTTCTGCTGGGGTTGACATCGGTCATCCGCGGGTGGGGTGGTGCGGACGAGCACACTGCGGCACCTGCGGTGGACTGGGTTCCCACGCTCTTGTTCGGCGGGTTCACGGTGGGCGTACTCGTGATCGCGGTGATCTTCCTGTCCTCGGCACATCCGTTCGCAGGTGCCGTCCAACTGCTCTTGGCAGCGGTCGCACTGCTTTTCATCATCGCTGCTTGGCATGATCAGTACGAACGCGCCCACCCGTCTCATTCAGCTGGTTGGGCCCGTCTATCCCCTGAGCCAAGTCATGAAGCGTGTGCGCTCTCCGCCGCACCGGCCGTCACCGGAGGCTTGGGCGCTGCTCGGGCTGAAGGTGGAGCCATACCGTCCGGAGGTGAGCGCGCAAGCTTCCCGCACGGGCTGCAGGGCGTAGGAGCCGAATGCCGCCAGCGCCACGACCAGCAGGGACGTCAACAAGTAGCGGCGGCCTATAGGGGAGGGCATGCGGTGATGCTATCGGCTTGCTTCACATGCACTGGAGCTCCGCCAACGTGCTGCGCGAGCCGACCGCCACGCCCCCACGTGCTTTCGCCAGTTCGATGTGTTCCCCACGGGCTCGCGTCGAATGAGGCCGCCGGAGTTCTGTCAGGGGTGTCCGCCGCAGCCGCGGCCCCTCATGGTCGACCCCTCCTGGGGCGGTTGGGCCTGTGCGGCGGCCTCTTCCACCCCCGCGAGCAGTCGGCGGCGTTCCTCCAGTGGAATCCACCGCCCGTTGACGACCACGCCGTGGATGCGGCGGGTGTTGCGGATGTCCCGCAGCGGGTCGGCGTCGAGGACGAGCAGATCGGCAGCCTGACCACGGGCCACGGCGCCGACGGCGGGCAGCCCGAGGGCGCGGGCCGCGTCCCGAGTGGCCACGCGCAAGACCTCGGCCGGGGTGAGGCCGGCCGCCGCGAGCAGCGCCAGCTCGTCGTTCAGGGCGAAGCCGGGGACGAGATATCCCGTGCCGGTGTCGGTGCCCGCAGCCAACCACACCCGCGCCGTGCAGCTCGCGCACCAGGTGGAGCCGGTGCGCGAAGATCCGGCGGATCTGCCGCCGCTGCTCGGGGGTACGCCCACCGGTCAGGGCCGCCAGCTGATCCGGCCAGCTCTCCACCTGCCATGCGGGCAGGTACTTCCACTCTTCGGCCTGCGAGGGAGTCCGCCCGGTGCCGGTCGTAGCCCTGCACCGCCCGCCATTCGAGGGGGTGCACCTGCTGGAACCAACTGTGGTAGCGGGACAGGCTGCTGAGGTCGCGCGGGTCGATGCGTACGGCGGCCAGGAGGCGCCGTATCTCCTTCTCGTGCCGTGAGGTCGCCAGGAGCAGCGCGTGCAGGTGCTCGATGGCGCACTGTCCGGCGGCGCTCGCCTCCGCGATCGGTACGGTGCCGTGGCTGTGCCCGAGATGGGGATGCCCTGACGCCGTGCCTTGTCCGCGATGGCGAAGTAGTTCTCGCGGGACAGGCGGGAGTACACCTTGACGAAGTCCGCGCCCTCGCGCTTGACCTGGCGTACGGCGCGCCGGGCCTCGGCCGCGTCGCGCACCTCGATGGTCGGATCCACGTCGGCCGCCCACAGAGAGGGCGAGCCGTCGACGATGGGGCTGCCGACCACCCAGCGGGGGCCCGAGCAGTGCACCGCTGCGGATCTTCTCGCGCCACTCGTGGTGGACCGGCGGCCCCACATCTCCCGGACCGTGGTGACGCCGGCGAGGGCGTACAGGGCCGGGCTGGGCGCCACTTCCGGCGCTCGCCGCGGCCGCGCGTGCCGTGCCGACGGGCACCGTGCTCGTCAGTGCCGTGCCGCACCTGTCATGGCGGCGGCCCCGGCCATGAACCCACTTCGGGCCATACCGCCACGTGCCCCAACTGTTGCTTCGGACATGCTGTTTCCCCTCCCACTTGTGAAACCGCCGGCCCTGTCCGCACCGTGTCTGTGGGGTGTTGCTGGGACCACAGGGCCTTTCCCCGGCGCTTGCGGTTGCCTCCGCCCCCGCGAACCGGCCGCCGGCCGGTGATCACGCCGCTTGGCGTATCTCGCCAGGGCGGTCAGAGGGCACGGGGGATCAGGGCGGGACACGACAGCGACCTCGTGCCACGCCTACTCTCGTGACTGGAACAGATGGTCAAGGTAGTAGTCGATGGCAGCAGTGGCTTGTTCGGGGGTACGCAGGCCCAGGACGACGGGTGGACCCTGCGAGTCGGCGAGGCCGAAGAGCAGTTCCGCCTCCAGATCGGGGTCTCGGTCCGGCGCGATGTCGCCGGCTTCCTGGGCCATGCGGACGAGGTCGGCGAGGAGCCGGTAGAGGCGGGGCAACCCGTCGACGTAGAGGGCGCGCAGTTTGGGGTTGGCCAGCATGCGGATGAGGTACGCGACGCCGACGAGCCACTCGCGGCGACGCCGGTCGTCCCTGGGGATCGTCTCCAGCAGCACCCAGCGCAGCGCCTCCCGGGGGGTGGGCTCGCCCTCGGGCCATGCCTGCTCGTTCCACCGCTGCTGGACCAGCCAGTCCTGGTACTCGATCGCATAGGCGAGCAGTTCGTCCTTGTTGGCGAAGTAGTGCTGGATGCGCCCGGCTGAGACGCCCGCCTGCGCCGCCACGGCCCGCACGGAGATCGCTTCCAGCCCGTGGTCGGCGACGATGTCCAGCAGCGCCTCGGCGATCTGGTCCCGGCGGGCCTTGTGGTCTACCTGTCGCGGCACTTCGACGGGCACCTTTCTTCCTCGTGCTTGCCTTCCCTGGGGGGAGCAGCCTATTGCCGCTTTTGCGATACGAACGTATTGTAAAAAGTGATGGGCCGACTGCACGCAGCAGCGGCAAGAGGGGGAGAGGACCCGACCATGCCGAAGCGACGCTCCACTCTCAGCACCGCACTGGGCGCGGTCCTCCTCGTGGCGGTGATGGGCACAGCGGATGCGGCGCAGACCTCGCCGACGACGGCCGGGCAGCGCCCGAACAGGCAGCATGTCCACGGTCAGCACGTCGAGCCCCGGTCGCCCGCTGCCCGTATCCGCCAGGGCCGCCTGGAGGGGGTAACCGTCGACGGCGTCACCACCTATCAGGGCATCCCCTACGCGGCGCCCCCGGTCGGCCCGCTGCGCTGGCAGCCCCCGGCCGCGCCACTCGCCTGGAGCGGCACGCGAACGGCGGCCGAGCCCGGACCGGCCTGCGCGCAGCCCGAGGTGGCGGACTCCGCGGAGGACTGCTTATACCTCAACGTCACCACGCCCGCTGATGGAGCGGACCACGCGGCCCCGCGGCCGGTCGTGGTCTGGCTGCACGGTGGGGCCTTCAGCTCGGGCTCCGGAGATCAGTACGACGCCACCCGGATGGCCCGGCAGGGCGATGTCATGGTCGTGACGGTCAACTCGCGGCTGGGCGCCCTGGGGTTCTTCGCCCATCCGGACCTGCCCGACTCCGGGGCCTTCGGCCTGCAGGACCAGCAGGCGGCACTGCGCTGGGTACGGGACAACGCTCCCGCGTTCGGCGGCGACCCCGGCAATGTCACGCTCATGGGGGAGTCGTCCGGAGGCGCGAGCGTGTGCGCCCAGCTCACCTCGCCCAAGGCTGCCGGGCTCTTCCACCGGGCGGTCGTCCAAAGCGGCTCCTGCCTGCAGAACTGGCCCAAGAACACGCTCGCGCCCGGCGATCCCGCCGCCACCTACTTCGCCCACCAGGACCAGCTGGCTGCCAAGGGCCGCGGCGCTCTGGGCTGCCGCACCCTGAAGTGCCTGCGTGCCAAGCCCGTCAAGGACGTGTTGTCCCTCAACGGGCGCTTCCACCAGCCCGCCTACGGGACGAGTGTCCTGCCCCGGTCGCCGGCCCGCGCCTTCGCCGCCGGCAACGTCCACCGCGTGCCCGTCCTGCAGGGCAACACCCGTGACGAACACCGACTGTTCGCCGCCCTGTTCACGCTGGACGGGCCGATGACGGCAGCGGACTACCGCCGCCTGCTCACCGAGACCTACGGCCGGCGCCAAGCGGCCCGTATCGCCCGCGTGTACCCGCCCGGTGCCACACCCGCACTGGCCTGGGCCCAAGTCGGCACCGACCGCAGCTGGGTGTGCCCCACTCTGGCTGCCGACCGGCTGCTGGCCAGGCATGTTCCGGTCTACAGCTACGAGTTCGCCGACCGCCACCCACCGGCGCCCGACCTCGGCCCCGACTTCCCGTTGGGCGCCTACCACAGCGCGGAACTGCCCTACCTGTTCGGCATGGGCGATCTCCGCCTCGACCACGGGCAGTCCGCCCTCTCCCGACGCATGATCGCCGCATGGACGACGTTCGCCAGAACCGGCACCCCCGGCGACGACTGGCCGCCCCTCCCGCACACCCAGCTGCTCGCCAGGAACACGTTCTCCGGCGTGGACGCGGCGGCCGAACACCGCTGCGCCTTCTGGTCGCGCAACTCCTGACGCCCGTGATCCGCACACCTCTCGGGGACCGTACGAACACGCCCCCTTGGAGGACAACCATGAGCGAGATCGGCCCACCACTTGCCCAGGCCGACTACATCGGCGCCTCCGCCCACGAGTTGACCGAGAAGCGAGCAGCGGCGAAGATCGCGGCCGGCATCAGCCAGAAAACGCTCTTCCAGCGCCGCGGCCGGATCATCCTGCACGCCGACCTGCTCGTCCTCACCGACTGGTCCGACCAGGGCGATCTCACCCTCCCCCGTACGGACATCACCGCGGCAGAAGCCCGCTTCACCCACCTCTACGGCCGCTTCCTCGGCGGCCTCCTGAACGCCGGCCGACCCCTCATCCTCAACACCACCCATGCATCGGCCGCCGAGGTGTACTTGCTCATCAACCACCGCGGCTTCCTGGAGACCACGGACGACCGGACCTGGGAGAAGCGCATCGAGCGGTGGCGCCACGGCTGAGGCGTCAGGAGGCAGAACGCGCAGGGTGTTGAGCTTTGAGCGTACGTCCGGCTGACGCAGCGGTAGCCCGCCGTCCGCAACGGATCTCACCGAACCGGGCGGGGTCGCGCATCAGGCCGCGACGAGCTCCTGCTCGCGGGCCGGCGTGGTGACCTTGGGCTTCTTGTTCGGCAGCGAGAGCCGGAAGACCTTGTGCCACGCGGAGAACACCTGCTTGGGCAGCGACCCGGTGACGTACTGCAGCTCGTACTTCTCGAACAGCGCGCGCACCTTCACCGCGACCTCGGCGTACCGGTTGCTCGGCAGGTCCGGGAACAGGTGGTGCTCGATCTGGTGCGACAGGTTGCCGGTCATGAAGTGCATGGCCTTGCTGCCGCTGATGTTCGCCGAGCCCATCATCTGGCGCAGGTACCACTGGCCGCGCGTCTCACCCTTGATCGACCGGCGCTCGAAGACCTGGACGCCCTCGGGGAAGTGACCGCACATGATCACCGAGTGGGACCAGATGTTGCGGACCAGGTTCGCGGTGAACGTGGCCGCGAGCGTGGGGAGGAACGACGGGCCCGACAGCAGCGGGTGGATCACGTAGTCCTTGAGCACCTGCTTGCGGATCTTGCGGCCCACGGCCTTGGCCTGCGCGCGGAACTCCGGGTTCTTGCGGCGGCGCTTGTTCAGGTTCTTGCCGAGTTCCAGGTCGTACGCCGCGATGCCGTACTCGAAGAAGCAGGCGTTGAGGAAGTTCCACAGCGGCTGGCCCAGGTGGAACGGGTGCCACTTCTGGTCCTCGTCGACGCGCATGATGCCGTAGCCGAGGTCGTTGTCCTTGCCGATCACGTTGGTGTACGCGTGGTGCAGCTCGTTGTGCGAGTGCTTCCACTGGTCGGCCGGCGAGACGTGGTCCCACTCCCAGGTGGTGGAGTGGATCTTCGGGTCCCGCATCCAGTCCCACTGGCCGTGCAGGATGTTGTGGCCGATCTCCATGTTGTCCATGATCTTCGCCACGGACAGACCGGCGGTGCCGATCAGCCACGCGGGCGGGAAGAGCGAGAACAACAGCACGCCCCTGCTGACCAGTTCGAGCTTGCGCTGCGCCGAGATGACCTTGCGGATGTAGGCGGCGTCCTTCTCGCCGCGGCCGGCGATCACCTCGTCGCGGATCGCGTCCAGCTCGCGGCCGAGCTCCTCGATCTGCTCCGCGGTCAGATGGGCGGTGGGGTCGATGGCGGTCAAAATGCTCCTACCGTTCGATGCTGCAGGGGCCCGCCGCGGCGGACACACAAGTCTGGATGAGGACGCCCGGCTCGGCCTCGGTGATCTCGCCGGTGCGCAGGTCGCGTACGGCGCCCGCCTTGAGCGGGGTGACGCAGCCGAAGCAGATGCCCATGCGGCACCCGGAGGGCATGAGCACGCCGGCCTCCTCGCCGACGTCCAGCAACGGCGTGGCGCCGTCCGCGTCGACGGTCTTGCCGGTGGTGCTGAACGTGACCTCGCCGCCGTCGCCGGCGACGACGACGCTGGGGCGGAAGCGCTCGGTGTGCAGGCGCTCCGGGACTCCGTGCTCGCTCCAGTGCTTCTCGGCGGCGTCGAGCAGGCCCGCGGGCCCGCAGGCCCAGGTCTCGCGCTCGGCCCAGTCGGGCACCAGTTCGTCGAGACGGGCGATGTCCAGCATGCCGTCGGTGTCGGTGTGCACCTCGGTGAGCCGCAGCTTCTTGTCCGCGACCAGGCCGTGCAGTTCGCTGCGGAAGATCACGTCTCGCGGCTGTGGCGCGCAGTGGACCATGACGACGTCGGCGAACTCGGTGTCGCGCAGCATGCCCATCACGGGCGTGATGCCGCTGCCGGCCGTCAGGTAGAGCACCTTGGCGGGCTTGGCCTGCGGCAGTACGAAGTCACCGGTCGCCTGGTCGAGCTGGATCAGCGTGCCCGGCTTCGCCCTGCGGACCAGGTGGTTGCTGACCTTGCCGTCCGGGATCGCCTTCACGGTGATCGTGACGCGCCCGTCCTGACGGTTCGTCGGCGAGGTGATGGAGTAGGCACGCCACAGGCGCACCCCGTCGACATCGACCCCGATCCGCACGTACTGACCGGCCGTGTGGCCGCGCCAGCCCCGTCCCGGTCTGATCACGACGGTCGCGGCGTCACTCGTCTCGGGGTGCACGGCCTCGATGCGCCCACGCAGGTCAGCGCCTGCTCGCAGCGGGCTGACCAGGTCGAGGTAGTCCGACGGCAGCAGCGGCGTCGTGACCATCTCCAGCAGTTTCCACGCCCTGCTGCGCAGGGCTGTACTCGTCATGTCTCCAGCTTGCTGTGCCTCAGGGCGTAAAGTCCTGACCGCAGGATGTGAATCTGGTCGCCTGAATTGTTCGCAGGGAACAAGTATGAGTCATGCAATCCAGAGGGCCAGCGAGCTGGCCCTGGACGAGAGGACGGTCACCGCACTGCGGGCCGCGCTGAGGAGCACCGCCGACGAGGTCGTCCAGGCGATCATCGACGAGGTCCCTCCCTACGCCAACGCCCTGTCGGGCAGCATGGGCGGCACCATCCGCCGGGCCGTCCGCACCGCCCTGGGGCACTACCTGGACCTCGCGAGCGGGAACGCCACAGGCGGTGATGCCGGTGACGCGGCGTACGAGCTGGGCCGCGGCGAGGTCCGCGACGGCCGTTCCATGGACGCCCTGCTCAGCGCCTACCGCGTCGGCGCCCGCGTGGCCTGGCGCTGCCTGGCGGCGGGTGCCGTACCCGCGGGTCTGCCCGCAGCCGAGGTCGCCAAGTTCGCCGAGCTGACCTTCGCCTACATCGACGAGCTCTCCGCCGCGAGCGCCGCGGGCCACGCCGACGAACTGGCCGCCCGGGGCCGGGCCCAGGAGCGCCACCTGGAACACCTGGCCCGCGACCTTCTCGCCGGCGCGAGTCCGGAGGTGCTGCTCGACTCTGCTCAACGCGCCGGGTGGCAGCCGCCGGTTTCGCTGACCGCGGTCCTGCTGCCCGCCGCCCAGGCCCGGCCCGCCTGCCGCGCGCTCGACCCGAGCACCCTCGTCCTCGACGATCTGCCGGACGCCTTCGGCGTACTGCTCGTCCCCGATGCCGACCGATCACATCTCCTGCGGCAGCTGCGCGACCGCACCGCCGTGGTCGGGCCGGCCCGGCCATGGACCCGTGCGTCCGCCTCGTACGCGCGAGCCGTACGCGCGCGCTCCCTCTCCGCCGACATCCGCGACACCGAGGACCACCTGCCCGAGCTGGTGCTGAACGCCGACGCGGACGCGTTCGCAGACCTGCGTGCCCGAGCCCTGGCCCCGTTGCGGACCTTGCCCGACGCGACCGCGCGGCGGCTGGAGGAGACGTTGCGGGAGTGGCTGCTGCACCAGGGCAGGCGGGATGAGGTGGCGGCGGCGCTGTTCATCCATCCCCAGACCGTCCGGTACCGGATGTCGCAGCTGAGGGAGCTGTTTCCGGATCTCGCATCACCGCACCGGGTCCTGGAACTGACGCTGGCGGTCGGCCTTCGGCCAGACTGACGCGTTCGTCGACCGTCCGGATCACAGTCCTGACCCGGACCCCGTCCGGGTCCGCCCAGCACGCGAGGACCGGCGCCGTCGCGAGGTGATGCTTGACCAAGGGCGGGACGGCGGGCCTGCGGGTGACTGATGTTCCCGAAAATGTGCTGATCAGGTCGCCGACATCTGACGACTTCGCCGCGGGCGGCGCAAGCCCTGGGGGCGCAGCGGCCTGGGTATCAGAAGTCCCGGTCCAGTTTCTCCGGGAGCGACGCCCACAAGGGGTGGGGTGAAAAGGAGCACCCTGTTTCATGATCGGCATCGTCGGACGCGACGGGGTTGGACGGAGTCAGGTTGGCGACGAGGAGGCCGACACAGCAGACGAAGCCGGCGGTCGGTGTGGCTGCCTGCAGTCCACCGAGGGTTGCGAGTTTCGCCGTGGTGTCGGGGGCCGGCGCCGCGGAGCGGGCGGTGACGATGGCTGCCAGTCCTGCCACCCCGACCGCGCCGACGAACTGCGGCACATCGCGAGAGGGCGCCGGCCGCGCCCTGCTCGTCGTTGCGCCAGGGCGTGGCCGAAGCCTGTGCCGCCCGAGGTCGCGATCAGCAGGAGCGGGATGTTGCTGGCCGCTGAGCAGCGCGGTGGTCCCACCGGACATGCCGAAGCTGACGAGGCCGACGACGAAACGCTTACCTCATTCATGAATGAGAGGTCCCGATCCGGGACATGCCTGTGGCTCCGGATACGTCCGGAGCCACAGGCATGCTGCTGCGTGGCGGGTTACCAGCGATACCAGCGGCCCTTGCGCCCGCCCGCGTCCGCAGAGCGCATGACGAAGCCCAGCAGCCAGACGACCAGCACGATGACGGCCAGCCACCACAGTGCCTTCAGCGCGAAACCCGCGCCGAAGAGAAGCAGAGCCAGCAGAAGAACCACAAGCAGGGGAACCATAGTTATCAACCTCCGCCGCTCCTTGTGCCCGGCGAATGTAAGAACACACGGTCGATTTCCCTGGTTTCTTCACCGCTCATGCGGGCACTGAAGCCAGTTCCTCCACGGCGTTCTCGGTGAGGCAAGTTCCGCAAGGGGTAGCGGGACCTGCACGCCGAGCTTCCTCAACGCCGCCTCCTATAGCCACACCAGCCGCATGGCGATGATCGAGGCTTGTCATGCGCTCAACCTAGTCGGGGCTCAACGCAGTCGCGGCACTGCATGCCTCGTAGGGACAGCACCGGTTGGCATGACGCGCGTCTACGGGCTCGCGAGCCAATCGGTGTACCAGGATCGGAAGCCGGGGCTCACCGGTACGAAGCCGCCCCAGTCCGGATCGAGCTGCCAGATCTCCCCTGCGTGTGCGCCGTTCAGGACGAGCCGGGTGTAGATGCCGCAGCCCTGTTCGGCCAGCATGAGCGTGCCCCGGGTCAGATCGGCGGGTGCCCCGATCGGGCCGGGCAGGGAGTCGGTGAGTGGGAACGTCTCGGCGAGGCGGCCCGGCAGCCGGTCCTCCTCCCACTCGTCGTCGGCAGCCCACTCCTCGTCGGGCTCCGGGCGTGGGGCAGTCAACGCCATCAAGCCGTGCCCGGGCCCGGCCGGGCCGTTGCCCACCTCCGCCACGAAGGACCGGTACTCCACCGGGAGGGCGATACCGTGGGAATCCTCGAACGCCCTGATCTCCGTCTCCGGCAGCCGCGGCGCCAGCGCGTACCGATGCGTGCGCGCTCCGAAAGACTCCCGCTCCGGGTCTCGTACGGCCATCTCCCGTATCCGCGCGCGGACGCCGTCTTCGTCCCAGTTCGCCATCCCGCGACCCTAACAATGACGTCCGCACCCGGACCCCCGCTATGCGACCCTCGGTTGCGGGCTTTCAAGTGTTCCGCCCGCTCGGCTACGCCCGGTTGCTGCGGCCTCGGCGTTTGACGGTTCGTTGTGGCGGTTCTCGGGCGACCGGGCACGCGGTGTCAGCGCATCACGAGCAGTGGTCGGTCGCGTGTGGTGTGCAGTTGCCACAGGTGCCGCGCGACCTCGTCCGGTTCGTGTCTGGCGCCCGGTCCGATGGGGCCCACGACCGTGACTTGCGCGGCGTGGACGCCGTCGTCGGTGAGCGCCTCGTGGAGCATGCGCACGTAGGCCGATTCAGCGGCGTAGGCGATGGCCGACACCGCGCGGTCGCGGTGTGGTTCCACGGCGGCGCCGCCGGTGGTGAACAGCAGGGTGCCGCGCCGCTGGCGGCGCATGTCCGGCACGAGTGCGCGGACGGCCGATGCGGCGGCGACGACGTTCAAGGAGAGCGCGCTCGCCAGGTCCTTCGGCTCGGTGTCGAGGACGGGCTTGATCCAGGTCAGGTTCGGTCGCGGGCTGAACAGTGCCACCTCGATGGGCCCGAGCCGCTCACGAAGTGCGCCGAGCGCCGCGGTCAGTGCCTGCTCGTCGGTGACGTCGGCGGTTTCCGTTGCTGTTGGCAGGCCGTGCGAGGCCAGGTCGGCGGACATCCTGTCCAGGCGTTCGGCGTTGCGCGCGATCAGCCCCACCGGATGTCCCTCGCTTCCGAACCGGCGGGCCGCCGCCGCGCCAAGACCGGGCCCGGCGCCGACGACGACGAACGCACCCCTGAAGCTCATACGTCCTCCCGGTCCGCGCTCCTGGTCAGTGCCTCGTGGGCATCGATCTCGCCCTGCATCCGCCGCAGGCGGGCGCGCGCTCCGGCCAGGGCGTCGGAGCCGAGCAGCAGCCGCAGGGGCGGTCGTTCGGCGTCCACGCTCGCGACGATGGCCGCTGCGGCGCGCACCGGGTCGCCGGGCTGGCGACCGGAGACGGCCAGCGTGGCCTCACGCCGCCTGCCCGCGGTCTGCTCGTAGTCCTCGAGACGCTGCGCGGAGTGCTGCATCGACGTTCCGGCCCACCGGGTGCGCAGGCCGCCGGGCTCCGCGATCGTCACCGTGATACCGAGCGGTGCGACTTCCGCGGCCAGCGACTCCGACAGGCCCTCCAGCGCGAACTTCGTGGCGTGGTAGTAGCCGGTCGCGGGGAACGCGGCCAGGCCTCCGAAGGAGGAGATGTTGACGATGTGCCCCCGACGGCGGGCCCGCATACCGGGCAGCACCGCCTTCAGAACCCTCACCACGCCGTGCACGTTGGTGTCGTACAGGGCGTCCACCGCGCTCTCCTCGCCCTCTTCGACGGCGGCCAGGTAGCCGTAGCCGGCGTTGTTGACCAGGACGTCGATGCGCCCGAAGGCCGCCTCGCACGACCGGACGGCCTCCTCCACCGATGCGGAGTCGGTGACATCCAGTCGCAGGGCCAGCGCCCGCTCGCCGTACCGGGCGGCGAGTCCGGTCACCGCCGCGCGGTCGCGGGCGGTGACGGCGACCCGGTCGCCGCGCTCAAGGGCGTGCACGGCCAGGGCCCGGCCCAGACCGCTGGAGCATCCGGTGACCAGCCATACCGGCGATGCGTTCGTTTCGTTCGACATGCCTCCAGGGCACCAGCAACCCGGCCCACGTGCCACGCCCCCTCAAGGGTGGCTCTCGCAGGGTCAGCCTCGTGGGCCGCGGCAGCCACCGGGGCCCGTGGGCGACGGGTAAAATCGCACCGGATGGCACGCGATGACAACCAACTCGGTTCCTTCCTGCGCAGCCGCCGGGAGAAGGTCGATCCAGCCTCGGCCGGTGTCGTCGACAGCACACGCCGGCGGGTGAAGGGGCTCAGACGCGAGGAACTGGCACTGCTCGCCGGTCTCAGCCCCTCCTACTACACCCGCATCGAACAGGGCCGGGACCGCAATCCCTCTCCGGAGATCCTCAACGCCCTGGCCAAGGTGCTTCGCCTGGACGACACCGAGCGGGCCCATCTGTGGTCCCTCGCCATGCCCGCTCCGGCTCCGGCCGACCACCATGCCCTCCCCGCCCCCACGGTGCGGCCGGGAGTGCTGCAGCTGCTGCGGCGGTGGAGCGATCTGCCCGCGTTCGTCGTCAGCCCCCGCCGCGATGTGCTGGCCGGCACCGTGCTCGCCGCCCGGATCAACCCGGCCTGGGGCCCGGGGCACAACCTGATCGAGTTCACCTTCCTCGACCCCCGTGCCCCGGCGATCTACCCGGACTGGCAGGAGATCACCCAGCAGGCCGTCGCGGGCCTGCGCATCACCGCGACCGCACGCCGCTGCGAACTCGACGACTTCGTCGCCGGTATGCGTGAACGCAGCGAGACCTTCCGGGCTCTGTGGGACTCGCACGACGTGTACGAGCGCGTGACGGGCGACAAGCAACTGCGCGTCGACGGCGTCGGCGTCCTGCGCCTGAGCTTCGAAACCTTCGCCCTCACCGGCCCCGAAGGCCACATTCTGTACGTCTACTACCCGCCGCCCGGCACCGACCACGACCGGATGCTGCGGTCCCTGGCCTGAGTCCTCGACGCGTCAGCAGCGGGTGAGCCCTTCGTCGACGGGGCAAAGGGGCACCCCGGACCTCGGCCGGCACCCGCGAGTCGCGCGTCATATGGCGTTGTCCAGACCGACGAACACCTTCGCGATACGCCACTGGCCTTCAGCGTGCTGCAGAGTGAACGTGTAGAAGCCGGTCGCCGTCACGGCCGCGCTCCCACCGGCATTCGACGTCAGCATCAAGTACGCCGACGCCACTGCCGTGTCGGCGCCCGCGCGGTGCGAGACGACGTTGGTGAGGTGATGCCTCCGCTGCTTGGTTTGCGTCTTCGTCGCGTCTCGCACCAGGCGGAGAATCGCCGCGCGTCCCAGGAACGGGCCCTGCTCGGCCTCACCGGCGATCGAGGCCGTCCAGACGGTGTCCTTGGTCAGGAGATTCTCCAGCGCCATCAGATCTCCGTGGTCCAGGGCGAAGGCGTAGCGTGCCAGCGTCTGGTGGATGGCGAGCCACTCTGCTGGGTCGAGATCCACCTTTCCTGCAGGAGTTGCGGTGAGGCGGCTGCTTCCCCAGCCGAATGCCGAAGTTGTCGTCATCTCAGGCCTCGCTTTGCTCGGTCGTCAGGTGAAGGGCAGGGCGCGGTCGCGAAGGCGGCTTTCCCGAGTGCGCTGGCTGGGCTGAGCGCGCGTGGCGTGACGGGCGCACCGGCCCGCGACCGGCCGCTCCACCGTCGCCGACGCCGGATGGTCTGGTGTCGGGTCAAGCTGTCCGTTGACGCCGGCTAGATACTGAGTGTAGATACTGAGGTATGACTGTTCCTTTGGCGCTCCTCGGGCTCCTTGAACGGGAGTCGAGCCACGGCTACGACCTCAAGCGCGACTACGACACCTATTTCGGCCGGGGTAAACCGCTGCCGGCCGGGCAGGTCTACTCGACCCTGGGGCGCCTCGCCCGTGACGGGAAGGTCGAGGTCGGCGAGACCGGGCCCGGGTCGGGGCCGGACCGCAAGCGCTACGTGATCACCGAGCTCGGAGTCACGCAGGTCGAGAGCTGGCTGACCGAGCCGGTCGAGGGCGAGCCCCACCTGCAGACGGTGCTGTTCACCAAGGTCGTACTGGCGGTACTGCTGGATCGCGACCCCCGCGTGTACCTCGACATCCAGCGCGCCGCCCACATGGAACGGATGAGGGAGCTGACCGAACTGCGCCGGACCGGCAGCACGATCGACTCGCTGCTCGCCGATCACGGCGTATTCCACCTGGAGGCCGATCTGCGGTGGATGGACCAGACCGTGGCACGGCTCGCCTCTCTGACGGCGGAGGTGCGCTCATGAGTTCGGACGACGGCTTCCTGGTGGAAGCGCGGGATGCTGTCCTGTCGTTCGGGCAGACGCCCGCGCTGCAGGGTGCGAACCTCTGCGCCCGTGCCGGCGAGATCCTCGCCGTCACCGGCCCGAGCGGCTCCGGCAAGTCCACACTGCTGCACTGCCTGGCCGGGATCCTCGTGCCCGACTCCGGTGAGATCTGGTTCGACGGCCGCCGCCTCGACACCCAGGGCGAGCCCGAGCGCAGCGCGCTGCGCCGGGACCGGTTCGGCTTCGTCTTCCAGTTCGGTCAGCTCGTCCCCGAGCTGACCGCCGAGGAGAACGTCGCCCTGCCGCTGCTGCTCGCCAAGTCCCGCAGGGCGAGCGCGCTGGCCGAGGCCCGATCGTGGTTCGGACGGCTCGGCCTGGACGGCCTCGAGGGGCGCCGGTCCGGCGAACTCTCCGGCGGACAGGCACAGCGTGTCGCCCTGGCCCGCGCCCTGGTCTCCCGGCCCAAGGTGCTGTTCGCCGACGAGCCGACCGGATCGCTCGATTCGCTCACCGGCGAGCACGTGATGGATTTGCTGGTGGCCTCCGCACGGGAGGAGGGCACCACCGTCGTCCTCGTCACCCACGAGCCGCGGGTGGCCGCCTTCGCGAAGCGCGAAGTCATCGTCCGCGACGGCAAGGTAACGCCGCTCTTCGTCGAACGGCTCACCTCGTGATCCGCCTCGGCCTGCGCCTCACCGTGAGCGGCGGCAGGGAGGCTGCCGCCCGTCTCGCCATCATCGTGGCCGCCGTCGCCCTCGGCGTCGGATTGCTGCTGAGCATCCTGGCGGCCATCAACGCCACCGCCACCCAGAACAGCCGGAACGCCTGGCTCAACACCGGGTCCGGCACGAGGACATCGAGCCAGTCCGCGGCGAAGGCAGACACCGACCCGCTGTGGTGGCTGCTCAGGGCGGACCACTTCGACGGCGAGATCATCGGCCGTGTCGACGTCGCCGCGACCGGCCCGAGCTCCCCGGTTCCACCGGGCCTTTCACGCCTTCCGGGACCGGGCGAGTTCTACGCCTCACCGGCGCTGGACAAGCTCCTGCATTCCACCCCGGCCGCCGAACTCGCCGACCGCTACCCCGGACGCCAGGTCGGCACGGTCGGCAAGGCAGCACTTCCGGGCCCCGACTCCCTGCTCATCGTCATCGGCCACCGCCCCGACCAGCTCGCGAAGCAGCACGACGCCACCCAGGTCACCTCGATCACCACCGCGACGCCCAGCAGCTGCAACGGCACCAACTGCACGGTCAGGGTGGGCATCGACAGCAGAGGCATCAAGCTCATCCTCTCCGTCGCGGGCACCGCCCTGATCTTCCCCGTCCTCATGCTCATCGGCACGGCCACGCGGCTGGCGGCCGCCCGCCGTGAGCAGCGCTTCGCCGCGATGCGCCTGGTGGGCGCCACACCACGGCAGATCTCAATGCTCTCGGCCGTCGAATCGACGGTCGCCGCGGTCATCGGCACGGCCGTCGGCTTCGGCCTCTTCTACCTGTTTCGTACGCAGCTGGCCTTGGTCAACCTCACAAGTACGCCGTACTTCGCCGACGACCTCACGCTCCGGACCGGCGACATTCTGCTTGTCTCCGCCGCTGTCCCGGTGGGGGCCGCCGTCGCGGCCCGGATCGCCTTGCGCCGCGTGCAGGTCTCCCCGCTCGGGGTCACCCGGCGCGTCACGCCACGCCCGCCGCGGGCCTACCGGCTGATCCCCTTGGCCGCCGGCATCGCCGAACTCTCGTACACCATCGGCCGGGTGCCCAGAAGCACCAACGGCCAGATCTGGGTCTTCGTCCCGGGAATCCTGCTGGTCCTGACCGGACTCGTCATCGCCGGCCCCTGGCTGACCATGACCGGAGCCCGCCTCCTGGCCCGGCAGACCGGCCGCCCCGCGCTGCTCGTCGCGGGCCGGCGGCTCGCGGACGACCCGAAGGCCGGTTTCCGCGCGGTCAGCGGGCTGGTCCTCGCCCTGTGCGTCACCAGCGCAGCCGTCGGGATCATCGGCTCACTCAACGCCGAGCGGAGCATCCCGCAGGCCGGCCGGGCGGTCGCCGGCGCCCTGGACGCCAACTACACCGAAGGCTTCAACCCCACTACCGGGCGTCAGATCGGCAGCGTGCCCCCGCTCTCGAAAGCTGCGCTCGGCGACCTGAACTCCGTACCGGGCGTCACAGGAGTGCTGATGATCCACACGAACCCGCTCGGCACCACGGACCCGGCCTATCACGGCCCACAAGGCAGCGGGACACCGCCGGTGGCCGGCCTGGCCTCGTGCACGGAGCTCGCGAAGATGCCGGCCCACAGCGCATGCGCCTCCGCAGCCCAATCGGCGTCGGTCACCCAGAACTACGGCAGCTTCGGCACGTACTACTGGCAGCACTGGCCCACGGCATGGCCCGCCGCCGACATCTCCGCCCAGCGCCTCGCACGCCTTCCCGTCCAGGAGATCGTCGTGGCTACCAACGGGTCGACGTCGGCGATCGAACGCGCGCGCACCATCCTCGCGTACACGTATCCCGACCAGGACCTCCCATGGACCGTCCGCGAGGACCATGCCCAAAGTGGCGCACAGCTCGCCGGATACCAACAACTGGCCAACGTGGTCATCCTGGTCAGCTTCCCCATCGCCGGCTGCAGCCTGGCGGTGAGCGTGGCCGGGGGCCTCCGCGACCGCAAGCGCCCCTTCAGCCTGCTGCGGCTGACCGGCACACAGCTCGGGGTGCTGCGGCGGGTGGTGCTTCTGGAGAGCGCGGTCCCGCTCCTGGTGGTCGCCGTGGTGGCAATCGGGATGGGCTTCCTGGCTGCCCAGCTGTTCGTACAGGCACAGTTCAGCTACTCAATCCGAGCGCCGGGGATCCAGTACTACGCGATCGTGCTCGCCGGGCTCGTCGCCTCGCTGACAGTGATCGCGTCCACGATGCCGCTGCTCAGGCGCATTACAGGACCCGAAACGGCACGCAACGAGTAGCAGGAACGACGAATGGCTGGGACCGACTGACCGCAGACTGTCCGAGCGATTCGTCGTTCGGCCTGGATCGTGAACGGCACGTCCGGTGAGGCTGTGAGGGGCCGCGTGACCCAGCCGGTTTCCACCACCGTGTTCACCCTGACGTCCCTGTCACCAAAGACGCCGCACCGCCCCTCTTGCGGGTGAATCCCACGCCCGCGGAGCCCTCCGGCTCCTTCCTGCGGGTGACGCCGTGTCAGCGCCGCTTCCTACCGTCCGAGCCGTGACACCCGCGCCCTGGTGGCGCCCGATGAAACAGCGGTGATCCGACATGTCCCTGGTCGCGACAGGCTGCGAAGCTGCCGTCGGCGACGGCGGGGAGTGCTGGCCGGTGATGGACGCGGCGCGCCGTCGGGTTCCAACGACCGCTCGGCCGGCGTCTGCGAGGATCGCCGCCCCCTGGTCGGCAGACGCGCCCGAAGGTCTCCGCATCGGCTTCTCGATGGCCGCCGGCGCCCCGGGAACGGGCACCGCAGGCGCCTATGAAACGGCTGGTTCCTGAGCGACCGTGAGCACGATCTTGCCCTGGATGTGTCCTCGGGCGGCGCGTTCGTGCGCAGCCCGGGCGTCGGCGAGGTCGAACGTGCTGTCTATCGCGACGCGGACCGTGCCCGCGTCGAGCAGGTGTCCCAGTTCGGCGAGCTGCGCGCCGTTGGAGCGGACCTGGGTCGCGGTGACGGTGACGCCCAGTTTCGCGTTCTCCTCGTCGTCGAAGTCTCCGAAGTACACCGGGTAGAGAGCTCCGCCGCGCTTGAGGGTGCGCAGGAAGCGCCTGCTGCGGGGACCACCGACGGTGTCCAGGACGAGATCGATGTCACGGACGGCTTCTTCCGGCCGCTCCTTGGTGTAGTCGATGAACTCGTCGGCGCCGAGTGCGCGCAGGAACCTCTCATGGGCGCCGGAGGCCACGGCGATGACGCGGGCCCCCTTCCACTTGGCCAGCTGGAGGGCGAGGTGGCCCACGCCGCCGGCGGCGCCGTTGATGAGCACCGTGGTGTCGGCGTCCAGGGGCATCGGGCGGTGCGGGGCCGCCTGGAAGGGCGAGGGGTGGTCGTGCCCGAGCTCGATCAGGAACTGCCACGCCGTCAGTCCCGCCATGGGCAGGCCGGCGGCGTGCACGTGGTCGAGGGCAGCGGGCTTGCGTGCGAGGTCGGAGGCGGGCGCGGTGACGTACTGGGCGTAGGCGCTGCCCTGCAGAGTGGTGGGGAAACGCAGCAGACCGAACACCTCTTCTCCGGCCGTGAAGCCGGGTACGTCGGCGGCTACGTCTGCCACGACGCCCGAGACGTCGGTCCCCGGGATCAGGGGCAGCTCGAACGGCGGCTTGAGTTCGGGAGGCACGTCGGGCATTCCCTCGCGTGCGTACCAGTCAGGGGGGTTGACGCCGGCCGCGTGTACGCGGACAAGCACCTCGCCCGGTCCCGGCTGGGGAATCGGCGCTTCTTCGTAGCGCAGCACCTCGGGTCCGCCGAACTCGTGCAGCCGGATCGCCCTCATGGTGTGTGTCGGCATCGTTTTCTCCTGCCCGCGTCGCGGGATACGCTTATTCGGATCAGCGATCCGGGTATCCGGATCACTGGTCCGAATATATGGATCGCTGATCCGGATAGTCAAATGGTCCGGGTAGTCAAGAGGGGCAGATGCGGGCCGACGCCAGGAAGAACCATGACCACTTGCTCGCCGTCGCGGGCACCGTCATCACCGAGCAGGGCGTCGACGCCTCGCTGCGCGACATCGCACGCAGGGCTGGCGTAGGGCTCGCGACGCTGCTACGGCACTTCCCCACGCGCGAGGCACTGCTCGAAGCCCTGCTGCGCACCAGCTTCGACGAGCTGACGGCGAAGGCCGCAGCCCTTGAGACGTCGAGCTCGCCCGACGAGGCTCTCGTCTCCTGGCTGCGCGACTGCGTCGCGTGGACCACCGAGTATCAGGGCGTGACCGTGCTGATGGCAGCCGCCATCGAGGATCCCGAATCCGCACTCCACGCTTCGTGCGTCACCCTGCGCGCAGCCGGTGCACGGCTCCTCAGCCGTGCCCAGGCCGCCGGCACGGCCCGGCGCGACATCGATGGCACCGATCTGTTCGCGCTGGTAGCGGCCCTCGCGTGGCTCGGCGATCAACCCTCGCTCGCACCGCGTGCCGATCACCTCTTCGATGTTGTGGCGAGCGCGATCCTGCCTGCCGCAAGGAGCAGCGACGCCGAGGAGGAACACCCGCCCGCGGTCCGATAGCTGGATTCGTCACGCCGGGCGGACCAGCGGACTCGGCCGCGCTCGGCAAGGGGAGCGGACCGCGGCCGCCCCGAAACGGCTGACGAAGGCGGTGGCGCGCAGGCTGATCAGCGCCCGGGTCGGCTTGTGAATCTCAGCCCTGTTCACCGTCGTCCTGGTCCGGATCCGCCGGGTCCGGGGCGCGCGGCGGGTGCAAGGCGCCGCTAACCGGGAGCAGCGGCCGGTACGTGAGCGGGGAGCCGGGCGACACCCTCGTAACGGATCTCCTGGCCCTCGGCGCGGAGTCGTCCGACGGCGGCTGCGAGGTAGTGCGGCGTCCACGGCACGATCGAGTTCAACCCGAGGCCGGGCGGGCCGAACGGCCGATGTTCCTGCCCGGTTGGTCCCGGTGCTTCGACCCTGCCCATCTCCGACGACTGTCCTTCGGTACCCGAGCACGAAGGGCGGGCACTGGCCGTCGCCATGGTTGAGGCCGCGGTTGCTCTTTTCGTTGGTACGGCCCCGGGCTCCTGGCTCGGCGGCGCGGTCGGCTGGCGGTCGTCCTCGCGGCGATGAACGACTGCTGGCTGCGCTCGTGACGGCAGAGGCCGGAGCCCTCGTCCCCGACTCCGCGGGACGGCGTGCAGACGTATGCGTCACTACCTCATGTGCTGCGACTTCCCGGCGCGGCGACCATCCTCGCGGTCGTCTTCACCTGGATGCTGGCGCACCACCTCCTCTGCTCGTGCTGGCTCCGTACTCCTGGCTGTGCATGACTCACTCGTCGCGGCACCTCTCGGGATCGGCCGAGAGTGGCAGGGTGGGGGTGCTGGGTCTGTAGGGGCGTGCCTTGAGGCGGACGTCGCTTGTGGGCACGTGATGGGGAATGGCTGTCTCGTCGGCGAGGTCGTGCATTTCTCGTGGCGTGGGGGACGTGTCGCGGGCTGTTTTTCGCCGCTCACTGGGGCGTGTGGCCTGACCGCTCGACGCCTCGTGCGAGGTCACGGGGCGGCTTGCATGTACTGGTTTTTGCGGGTGTTTTTTGCCTGTGCAGGAGGGTCTGGTTCAGGCGGGGGTCGGGATGCTGTCGACCTGGTGGGGCGGTGGGGGCGGAAGAAGTCGGTGATGTCGTGTGCCAGCAGGTCGGGTACTTCATGGGCGGCGAAGTGGCCGCCGCGGGGCAAGTGTGTGTAGCGGGTGATGGTGTAGGTGCGCTCGGCCCAGCTGCGGGGCGGTCGGCTCAGGTCGGCGGGGAAGAGGGCGACGGCTGTGGGGACGTTTACCCGTTGTACGCGGGGGGTCAGGCCGTGGGCGTGTTCGTAGTAGGGCCGGAAGGAGGTGGAGATGGTGCCGGTGAACCAGTAGAGGGAGGCCTGGGTGAGGAGGAAGTCGTCGCTGAAGCGGGTGGACAGGTCGCCGCCGCAGTCGCTCCACGCGCGGTATTTCTCGAGCAGCCAGGCCAGCAGGCCGGTGGGGGAGTCGGCCAGGCCCTGGCCGAGGGTGAGGGGGCGGGTGCTCTGCTGGTGCTGGTATCCGCCCTCCTGGGTCTGCCAGGCCGCCACGGCTTCGAGGTGGGCCTGCTCCTGGGGGGTGAGGGTGGCGGGGTCGTAGTGGGCCGGGGCTGCCACGGCCAGCAGGTGGATGCCGACGAGCGACTCGGGGTGGGCCTCGGCCAGCCGGGAGGTGATGCCGGCGCCCAGGTCGCCGCCGTGTGCGGCGTAGCGCTCGAAGCCGAGTTCGTCGTGCATGAGCCGGTGGAGGAGGTGGTGGGTCTGCTCCCCGGTGCTGAGGGCGGGCCGCTGGGGTGAGAAGGCGAATCCGGGGAGTGAGGGCACGACGGCGGTGAACGCGTCCTGGGCTGCTCCTCCGTACCGGCTGGGGGGGGCCAGCCGCTGGGCGAGGCCGGTGAGTTCGAGGAAGGAGCTGGGCCAGCCGTGGGTCAGCAGGATCGGCAGCGCGTCGGGGTGTTCGCCGTCGAAGCGGAGGTAGTGCAGGGGTGTTCCGTCGAGGTCGGCGAGGTGGGAGGGCAGGGCGTTGATTGCGGCTTCGTGGGCGCGCCAGTCGTAGCCGTCGGCCCAGTAGGCGGTGAGGCGGCGCAGTTCGGCGGGGTCGGTTCCGGCGTCCCATCCGTTCACCGGCCAGGGTTCGGCCCACCGGGTGCGCCTCAGCCGGTCGCGCAGGTCGATCAGTTCGGCGTCACTGACGTGGATCATGGGTGGCTTGTTCGGCACGCGGTGCTCCTTGGTGTGGTCAGGGATCACGGATCGGAGCTCAGAGTTCAGGGCTCACGGATCAGGGGCCAGGGTTTCGGCGGGGCGGGGGTGGCGGTTCGCGCCGGTGCGTGGGTATGTGCCGGGAGGGTGGCGGCGCCGGGGAGTGGCATGGACGCTGCCGTGACCCCTGCGGGGGCGAGCAGGCTGTGGGCGGCAGTGGTGCGAGCGGCGAGGAGTCCGATCGCAGGGGGCTGTCGGCCGACCCGCAGTGTCCGGTGGAGGTGATGACAGCGGCCCGGCCGGCGGTCCGGGCGGGTTCATCGGCACCGGCGCTCAATGTGACGGGGAGGCCGAGCGCGGCGCTTGTTTCCCGCAGCAGGACGCCGGCCGGTGCTGTCCGGGTGTTCGGTCCGGGTGCGGACAGGACGACACCGGTGACGGTGGCGGCAGCTGCACGCAGGGCGCCGGGCCGGGCAGCCGGTCGACGACCGCCGGTCCGGGCAGGCGGCCCCAAGTGACCGCCGCGAGGAAGGCGTCGTAGGCCGAGGCTGCGGCGGTGGCCGTGGCGTGGTGCCGGTCGATGAGGGTGAGGCTGATCCAGTTGCTTCCCGCCCCCCCCGTGCGCCGTCGCGTAGGCCAGCGCGAGAAGGCCGGTGAGGACCGTGCGCCGCGCGCGCCAGGGTCTCGGTGCGGGGCGGTCCGTCTGCACCGCGCACCGGCCCGGTGGGGTACGGCGGGCTTCGGCAGGAAGTCCCGGGCGGGCGCAGGCGTCACGAGGGCGATGAGCAGGGTGCCCCCGCCGGTGTGCACACTCACGGGGGTCTGCCAGGCAGTCATCAGCGTCCCGGGGTCGGCCCGGCAGCGGTGCCCGGACTGAACGCGGCAAAGAAGCGGGGCATGGTCGGCCGGCCGTGCCGCCGTTCCAGGGGCCGCGGCGGGCACGGTCACCGCGACGTCCCGGAACCCCGTGGCCGTGCCCAGGAACATGAGCCCGGCCACCAGCACCGGCGCCAACAGGGTGTGGCCGTGGGCCGCGGCGCCGGGCCCGGTACCTGCCAGGGCGGCCGTCGCAGTGACGGCCTGGCGCGGCCCGACACGGTGACGGCCGCTCCGGCCGTCGGCAACACCGTGACTCCGCCGACGGCGGTCATAAGGAGCACAAGCTCGGGCGGGGCCGGATCCGGACCCGTCCATGAACCACGGATCTGCGGCGGCCGGGAGGCCCTCGCCGCGCCGGCCGGGCCCGTGGCGGCGAGGACCGCGTGCGTCGGCCTCATGGCAGCTTGGGTCTCGGGCCGCCGCGGGGCGGGGGCCGCGGCCGTGGTCACTCTCCCCGTCCGGTGACCGGGGCGAGTGCCTGCACGATCGCCGCCCGCGTCTTCTGACGAGGCTCTGGTTCCGTCGCGAGGAGGGCGTGCATGATCAGCCCTTCCAGCAGGGCGTCCAGGCGGCCGGCGGTCTCGGGCCCGGTGAAGCGGGCCAGGACGGCGCGGCTGTCCGTGGTCCACTGCTGGGTCAGTGCGCGCAGGGCGGGGTTGCGCAGGGCCGCAAGATGCAGCTCGAAGCCCAGCACGGCACTGCGGCGCCGCGAGGGTCCGCCCTGCACGAGGTCCACCAGGACCTCGATGAGGTCCTCGTCTGTGGCCACCTGCGTGAACAGGTCCTCGAACTCCGCAGTCCGCTGTGCTACGTACCAGGCGAAGGCCTGCGCCTGGAGCTCGGCCAGGCTCGAGAAGTGGTAGGTGACCGACCCCAACGGCACGTCCGCACGCGCGGCGACCTTCCGGTGCGTGAGGCCGCCGGCCCCGTCCGTGTCGAGCACATCGAGGGCAGCGTCCAGGATGCGCGTCCGGCGCTCCGGGTCATGCCGGCGAACCCGCCTTCCCTCACCCGCCCGGGGGCCGCCGGTCCCGGTCTGCGGCTCGGGGGCTGCCCTTCCGGTAAGTCTGGTCCTCTCCATAAGAACAAATGTACACCGGTTAGGAACAGATGTTCCTACGGGGCTGGTGGGCGGTGAGGCAGATGCGAGTGCAGGCGCGCCTCGGCTGGCATGACCGTTTCCGTACGGCTGCAGGGTCTGGCTGCCGGCTCTCGCTCTGGCTCTGGCTCGCCGCTCTCACCGGCTGGCGCCTCGCTCGCTGTGACCCGGGCTTCCCGTAGGGGCCGTGTGGCCGCGGCCGACGTGTCGCCCGTGGGCGAAGAGCCGGCCGCTGACGGTGCTGCCGCGGTCGGACAAGCCGGCCTTCCCGCCACCTGTTGCATGCCTGCCACGCGACGAGCTTCCAGCCTCCTGGGGCAGAGGCGGGTGGCCTGGGCCATCACGGATCCGTGAGCGGCCCGGCTGGTCGGTCGGCGGCGCACATATCCGTCCAGAGCCGCGGCGCTTCGCAGTGGTCGCCTGAAAGGGGTCTGATCAAGACGGGAACGGGGTCACGGGAATGGGTCGTTTTATCGCTGCATGCCCGCTATTTCGCGGGTCGGTGTTCCTGGCGCGCGCCGCGGCTCGTGCCGCAGGAGTCCTGCACAGGCCGCTTCGGCGTGGGTCTGCGGGGCAGATCCTGATTCCCGCGGGTGTCGTGGTCGTGTGTGGCCACAGGACGCTGGATGTGCAGGTGCCGCACAGGCTGCCGCGGCACCGGCAGTTGATGAGGCCGCGCGGCCGGCTGAAGGCCAATCGGCCGACCGGGAAGGTCTTCAAGCTCTGCGAGGCGTACAGCGCGAGGGCCCCCACCGTGGCTGGGGCGGCGTCCGTGGGCTCTGGCAGCGATCACGGGCTGTCACGGTCGATGAAGGACGTGTTCGATTCTTTGATGGGCGCCGGGATGGGCCGTGCAGTCGTGGCCGACGGATGAGCTTTTCGGTGGCCGCCACGTCCGTCAGGTCGCGTCGGGACTGTGCGCGAGAGATCCGCCGATCCAGAAGGGCAGTGCCTTTTGATCTTTGCTCAGTGAGCGTCGTATGGCGTTGACCAGCTGCACCTGCGCGTGAGCAGGCGCCCTGCTGGCCTGCGCGAACTCCTCCTGGCTCAACGGATCACGTGCCGGGTCGCGTGCCGGGTCACGCGCCACCTGGTTGAGGAACTCGTTGATGGCCTTGCCAAAGTTGTCGATCTCCACCGCGACCGCCGCGGGGGCGACCAGGCTGGCACGGGTCAGGGTCGCGCTCCACTCGCTCCAGTCGTAGTCCCATCCTTGCCGGCCGGCATGGGCGCGGCTGATGGTCATGGTGAATTTGGCGTAGTGGCTGATCAGTTCCTGGTAGGCGATCAACTGCTTGTCCCGCAGCCACTGACGGTCCTGGGCCCGGTGCGTGACGATGCCCCCGACCAGGACCCCGATCGTGGCGGACAGCGCCCCGGCGGCCGTTGTCACCAGTACGTCCAGCAGTGCCACCCCAAGCCCCGTATTCCCCGCCCGCTCGAACATCGGCGGCTCGAACCTACTGGCGACCAGCCTCCGGTGACAATGCTCAACTGCTATGGCGCAGGAGCCGGAGCGGCGGGTCACGCGAGCAGGATCGTCTTCCGTAACGGGGCGAATGCGGCCGGCCGTACAACCGCCTCTTGATCTTTTTTGATGCGGTTCACAGCGCCCTCGGTGCCGCCCGGGCTCCAGCTCGGCGTGGGCCCGGGCGGTGACGGCGTCGAGGTCGCTGGTGAGGCCGCGGACGAAGCCAGTCAGTCCTGGCAGGTCCGAGGCGGCGTCGTCCTCGATCCAGGAGGGCAGCAGGACGCCGGTCTGCTGGGTGGGCATGCCGCCGGCATCGCGCACCAGCCGGTGCGCGGTGGTCTGTTCGGGACAGGCGTCGAGCACTGCCTGGAGCTGCTGGTGGTCGTCCGCGGTGAGCGTGGAGGGGCGAGGGCTGAGCCGGCCGGTCACCTGGCGGACGTCCGGCGGCGCCAGAGGCCGGCAGAGTCAGTGGGCCACTGCAGAGGAGTGCGGGCCCGGTCACGGAGACTGCTGTCGGGCACCGACCGGCCCTGGTCGGCGAGTTCCTCGCGCAGTTTCTTGATGGAGATGGCGCCGTCGCTCTCACCGATGCGTCGCTGCAGGCAGGGGCGGTGGATGCAGAGAGGCGGCTGGGCCGAGTACCGGCGGGCGGTGACGGCGTCCTGCCGGCGGGCCGCGCGGGCATGCCGCTGGACGGTATGGCGACCTTAGCCCAGATGCCGGGCGATGGCGCCGGCCCATCCCCTCGCGCAGGCTCATCGCCTCGTTCAACAGGCCGTGGACCAGGGCATGATGCGCGTGCATGCGCTCCGCCCGGCGCCCGGTCCGCAACACATCGTCGGCCGCAGACGCCACATGATGGATGCTGCGCGTGGAGGCCGCGGCGCGTCCTCCCATTCGGGCTGATCGGCCGTGCAACGGTGGAGGCGGCGACCACCGCACCGACTGGGCGGCTGACAAGATCCGCTACCGGGTGGCTGTCGATCCTGCCGAAAACACTGCGCTCACCGGCACGCTGAACCGCTGCCCGAATGAGCTGATCACGGTGACGTTCGCCCGCTGACGGCCGTACCCGCGCATCACACGTTGTGCTCCGGCCGAACCGGAGCCCCTGAGGGCTGCTGCTCATTCCCACGCCGTAGGCCCTTTCTGTCGATTGTCTGCAGGTGCTCATGCAGGCTTCGTGCCGTGTGTGCTGGACCAGCGGTGCGCCCCTGCTCGGGCGAAACAGCCAGGCAGGCTGCGTGGAGACTTCTGCCCTGGTCGCAGGTGCGGCTCCTAGCCGCAGCGGACGGGGATCTCGTCCCACAGCCGGCGGAGGCTGTCAGTTCGGGAATCCAGCGGACTCGGTAGCGGGCCTGAAGCTGTTCGGCCGTCATTCCCCGTCGCTGTGCCCGTTCCCGTTCGGCGTCGACACGCTGCGCATCGTCTACCTCTGTCTGCAACGGTGCGGTGTCGACGGCGAGTTCGGGTGCCTCCCAGCCGGTGTCGGTGCTCCGCGACGGCCTGAAGGGGGCCGGGCCGGTGCCGGAGACGCCGACCGGATCGGGAGGCCCGCTCGTGGCCATGAAGGTGCCGGCCCGGCCATCGGGGAGACTCGGCAGGCCGGGTGCGGCATCCCAGAGATCGGCGTCGGTGTCGGTGCTCCCCACCCAGGTGGAATGGCGGTCGTAGGTGTAGTCCGGCAACGTCTCGGGATCGAGTCTGAGTACCAGGGCAGCGACGACCGGCACCTGACGCCCGTCGGCGAGGGTGACCACGCCTGTGCCCGCGAGATGACGAAGGCGCATATGCCGCCACGGGTAGCCGGCAACCGAGGCAAGGTGACCAGCACAACCGTTCCGGTCCACAACAACGTACGCACTACAGGCCGACGCGGTGCAGCTTCCGTGTGCTGACTCAGCGCCGCCCGTACGGGTCGCACCAGGCCTGGTGGCCCGATCGATCCTGATCGGGATGTTCCCCACCACTCCACAGCTGCGGGTGATGGTGCCCTGACTCGCCGTGGACCTTCGCCTTGGCAGCCACTGACCCGGCTGAGGACAGAGAAAAAACAGGCGCTTGACCAGGCCATCATCCGTCGCTGATGTGCCGAGCCGGCCATGAGCAACGCAGTGATGCCGAGCTACGGTCTACAGCATTGGCTGGGGCCACGCCTGTCACGTGGGCGACGACGACCATGCCGCGGCACGGCCAGTTCAATCGGGCTGGTGACTATCGAAAGGTGCGAAGGCCAGCGTGCCAGAGGTTGGTTCAGGGGCCGGGGGAGGCGGTCAACGGGGCCGGGACGCGTCCCAAGGAGACGGAAGATCCGCAGACGCCTGACCGCGCAATGGTCCTGCGTCAGCCTCTGCCGAGACTTCGGCCTCCCAGGCATCTTGGAGAGTGACAGGATTGAGCAGTTCACACGGTTCCGGAGGGGGAACCGCCCAGTCAGTTGGGGGCATCGTGACCATGGGACGTGAAGTGTCGGAAGAGCTGTGCCGGCACTGTGGTGAGCCGATCACCTTCGTCAACGACCGTTGGGCCCATGGCCGTCACGGATTCGGGGGGTGGGGGACCGTCGGTTGCAGCGCCTACAGCTTCACCGCACACGGCAGTTGGGACTCGCGCCTGACCAAGTCCGAGAAGGCGCATCTGCGTACGCGCGGACAGCGTATGGGGCATGAGGAGTTCCCCGCCTGGCCCGGTCTCCAGAAGCAGCGGCGCGAGGCTGAGCGCAAGGAGCAGGAGGCGGCCGCACTGGCGGCGACCCGCTTCACACCGGCCTTGGCCAGGGCCGTGAAGGCTGCTGAGGAGATCATCGCGGATCCGAGCAGCAGCACGTTCCGGACCCTGGAGCGTCGACGTCAGGCCGTGTGCCTGGCCATGGAGGAGCAGGCCCGCCGCACGGCCGCCGCTCGCCTTAATAGCGGCTAACACAATGAGGTGGATCAGTCCTGGTTGCCGTGTCCGGGACGGGAGTTGAGCGTTCGGTCCGGTGTGGGGACATCGCCATGGATCGTGTCGGATGAGCTTTGGGACCGTCTGGAGCCGCTGCTGCCGCGGCGTGAGCGCAGGTTCCGGTATCCCGGTCGCAAGCCGTTGCCGGACCGGGCGGTGCTGTGCGGGATCTTGTATGTGCTGCACACCGGGATCCAGTGGGAGTACCTGCCCAAGGACCTCGGGTTCGGGTCGGGCATGACGTGCTGGCGCAGGCTGCGGGACTGGAACAAAGGTGGCGTCTGGCAGCGGTTGCACGAGATCCTGCTGGCCGAACTGAACGCGGCCGCACGTCTGGACTGGTCCCGCTGTGTAGTCGACTCCTCGCACGTCAGGGCGCTAAAAGGGGGCAGCACACGGGCCCGTCGCCGGTCGACCGGGGACGAGCGGGCTCCAAGCATCACTTGATCACCGACGGACACGGCACCCCGCTCGCGGTCCTGCTGACCGGCGGCAACCGTAACGACGTCACCCAGCTCCTGCCCCTACTCGACGCGATCCCGCCGGTCCGCGGTCGGGTTGGTCATCCTCGCCGGAAGCCGGACTCGCTCTTCGCTGACCGCGGGTATGACCACGACATCTACCGCGACCAGGTTCGCGCCCGAGGCATCGTGCCAGCGATCGCCCGGCGCGGGACCCTGCACGGCACGGGACTGGGCACCTACCGCCGGGGCGTCGAGAGGAGTTTCGCCTGGCTGCACGGCTTCCGACGCCTGCGCATCCGCTGGGAACGGCGAGCCGACATCCACGAAGCCTTCCTCAAACTCGCCTGCTGCCTCATCACCCATCGGCAACTCAGGGCATTGCGCTGACGCTGGAACCGCTAGGCACTCCATGGATGTCCGTGGCGCATGCCATGATCCGGCCTCATGAGTGACCGATCGCTTTCATCTGCCTGGTTGGCCTCGTGGACAGACAGAGTTTCCGGGACTCTCACGGCCGTGACAGGCGAGTTCGAGCATCGGCACGGCTATCCCCCTGGGACCAACCAGGTCCGGCTGGCCGACCACGACGATCAAGCCGCAGCTCGCATGCTTGCCCAAGTCACCCCTGCACCAGCTGACCTGGTCACCTTCTACGAGAACATCGGCGATGTCACCTGGTCGGACGTCGGCAACGGCTACTTCCTCGATCCGGCCGGCGACGTCCTGCTGCGGCTCCAGGAGTACGGCGTGGTCGACGTCGGCACGGACCAAAAGGCCGATGGCCTGGTCATCGGCTCGAACGGCGGCGGCCTGACCTACGTCGCGGGGCCCGATGGAGCCGTTTACCGGACGCGGACGGCGTCACTGGACGAACCGGAGTTCGACAAGGTGGCCGATGACCTCCGGCACTTTCTGGAGCTGCTGGAGTGCTCCCTGACAAGGTTCAACGCCAACGGCGACCCGGGATACCTGTAAGCGCAGGCCCCAACGCCCATTCTGTTAGCCGCTGTTAGCGGCGGACGGTGAGAACTGCCAGGCCCGCTGGTCCGCCGAAGGCGATCGCCGGGTCGGTGGTGTCTGGCATGCTGCCGTCGGGCAGGGTGCAGAGGGAAGTGAGGGGCGTGCCGGTGACCACCCGCGTGAGCTCTTCCCCGGTCCACGGGTTCCAGAGGCGCACGGTGGTGTCGCTCAAACCCGCAGTGGCGAGGAGCGGTTGTGGCGAGGTGGGGGTGGGCGACAGAAGGCCGATGGCGGAGACCGGGCCGTGGTGCCCCTCGAGTACGGGATACGCCTCCGTCCGAGGAGCGTCCGGGGACCAGAGCCGGACGCAGCCGTCGCTGCCGCCGGTGACCAGCAGTGAACTGCCGTCCTCCGCGGGGCAGACTGCGAGCGAAGGGACGGGGCCCGTGCGGCCGGGCAGGCGCAGGTGCGACGGCGCACCGACGTGGCTGAACCTCACGGTACGACCGCTAGAGAAGGCCACGAGCGGGCCCGTCTCGCTCGGCAGAGCCGCGAGGGCGCGCACAGCCGCGTCCTCGCGGACGGGCTCCCAGCGCTGCTCGCCGCTGGCGAGATCATGGAAGCAGATGCTTCCCGCGCTCGTGCCGCTAACCAGGACGACGTCGTCAGCACCGGAGAGGGAGAGCGTGGCGAGAGAGCGCACGCTCGCCGCCTGCCAGCTCTGGTCCACCGGAGGGGACTGCCAGCCGCGCTGCTCGTCCCAGCGGCCGATCACGCCATTCTGTAGGCCGATGACGACGGACGCCGACCCGTCCGACCAGACGTGGGTGGCCAGGGCGGTCAACGTGTCGCAGTGCCATTCGGCGGGCCACGTCAACTGCTGGGGACGCCGCTGCGTACGCTGCAGCTGCCCCCTCGCCGCCGATCGGATGCTGACAGCACCTGAGCGGGCGGGCGTCAGCAGGCTGGGGCCGCCGTCCGATCCGGGGAGCACGGCTAGGAGGGAACCGTCTCCCGACGCCTCCAGATCGAGTTCCGGCTCCGACGTGCGCCCGGCGGGGTTCCAGATCCGGACCGTCCGGTCCAACGATGCGGACACCACGAGAGGCATCCGCTGTCCCGTATCGACCGCGACCACGGCCTTGACCCTTCCCGTGTGGTCGGGCGGGGATGTGTACACCTCTTCCCCCGTGGCCGGATCCCAGAGGCTCACGGGCCCCCCTTCAGCTCCGCCGAGTGCCAGCAGTGCTCCGAAATCCGGATGGGGGTAGGGCCCGAGGGAGGCCGCCGACCGCGGGATGCGCGCTGCCTTGTTCTCCTTGCCGGTGAGCGCGTCGTAGGTGCGCACGCTGCGCGTCGTGCTCGAAGCCGCGGCGAGCCGGGGACGGCCCTGCTGGTCGAAGTACAGGGCGAGCGCGACCACTCCCCTGCCCTGCCCGTGTACCACGGTGACAACGTCGAGCGATTCGGCGTCGAAGACCTCGAACGTGCTGTTCCTGCCGCCCGCGGCGAGCAGCGTCCTGCCCGAGGGGAGCTGCAACGTCGCCAACGCCTTGACTGAGGGGCCCATCACACCGTCGAGGGGCCTGAGAGGCAGGACCGGTGTCTCCTCGTCGAAGGGATCACAGATGATCAGTCCCGTGTCGGTTCCGACGGCCAGCCGGACCCGTCCGGTCCTAGTCCTGAAGGCGGCGAGGGCGAACACGGCTCCTGTCACCGGGAGCCGGGCCGCATCGCCGCTCTGCGGGTCGTAGATCCAGACGCCGCGGGCGGTGCCCACCGCGAGCAAAGGGCTCTCCGCGGGGGCGGTCAGCACGGCCAGGGCGCGTACGTACGGGGCCGGCCGGAAGGGCAGGCCGAACTCCGTTCCCGTGCGCGGGTCCCACACGCGCACCTCACCACCATGGTCGCCCGCCGCGACGAGCGGGCTGCCGTCCGGAAGGGTGAAGGACACCAGCGAGGCGAGAGGGGTCGACATACGTGCCAAGAGGTTGTCGGGCACCCGCAGTTGGCTCCACCGCGGTGTGATGCCGGAGCGGTAGAGGGGTAGGGGCCGTGTCGCGACCATGTTCCCGGCGGCACCACGCCCGACAGCCGTGCCCAGGAGGGACAGGCGGAGGCTGTCGGCCCGGGCCGCCGCTCCTGCATCGCCCAGAAACGCTTCGATACGGGCCCACGCGGCGAGGCACGCGGCACCGGTGTGGAAGTCGGCGGGGAGTCCGAGGGCTGCCCGGACCGTGCCGCTCGTCTCCCATGGCAGGAAACGCCAGGGGACGTGCAGGTCGTCGACCAGCCCGGCGGCGGCGACGTGCGCGATGAGGTGGCGTCGTAGGTACGGGTGTGGGGGCTGGTCCGGTGCCGGAGGGAGCAGCTCTCCGAAAGCCCATACGAGTTGCGCGTGCGTGGCGGTGATCGAGATCTCGGGGAAACGCTCCGCCGGGTCCGTGTCCGGGAGACCGAGTAGGAACTGCGGTGAGTACCGGAGGGTTTCGCTGATTCGTTCGTGGATCGGCCGGTACACGGTCCGCTCGTCCTCGACCGCGGTGGTCAGGTAGCCGTTGAGACGACTGGCCATCACTTGGCGGATGACCGCGTCCGGGTCGGCCACGGGGGTCAGGCACAGCGCCCGCACCGCGGCGGGCCAGATGTCGGCCCAGGGCAGTCCCGCCCCCTGCCCGAAGGCGGACGTCCGCAACACGGTCATCAGGTGTTCGGCCGGGGTGTCGTGCCAGCGGGCCACCTCACCGAGGTCCTCGCGAAGGAGCGCCTCGGTCCCCTTGCGCAGGGTCCGGCGCCACGGAGGGTCGTCGGGGCTCGGCAGAATACGCATCGAGCGAAGTCGCTCGGCGGCGATCCGGGCGTCCAGGAAGGACGGGGACACCTCTTCGGCGACTGCTGCGGCCAGCGAGCGGTGCTGGTACCGGAGCTGGGGCTGGGCGGGGTCCAACCCCAGGAGCTCCGGCCGCCCTTCCTCGGCGCCGCCTTGGCCTTCGTACGGGGCCTGGAGCAGCGCGCGGACGTACGCGGCGATGTCGCCCATGGTCGCCTCGACGTCGTCCGTGCGAATCAGGTTCCCGGAGTGAGTGGCCCGGATGAGAAGCCCGAGCAGGTCGGTGGAAGGGGCTGTGGGGGTTGAGGTGGAGGGGCGCCGCGCTTCGCTCTCGGCGACCGTCGTGTACTTCCTGGGGCTGCGGACGCCCAGAAGCAGCCGGACAGCGGGACGTCCGTCCGTTTCCATGCGCAGTTGGGTGAGGGGGCGGAGCAGGTCGGTGATGACGCGCGTCGGGTTTCTGGCCTCGTCGATGCCGTCGACCACGAGGGTCAGGGGCCGTCCCCGCAGCAGGGCGAGCTCCTCTACGAGCTTGCACAGGGCCACCACTGGACCCTCCTCCAGGGGCTTCGCCGGCCCGCTGGATGCCGTCCGGGGGCGTGCCGTACGCGCCGTGCCGAAGACGCTCGGGGAGCCGCCGAGCGCCTCGTACAGGGTCTGGGCGAGTTCGTCCGGATCGGAGTTGCGAGCGAGGAGGGCCGCGTCCACCGACCCCACCGGGACGTCGAGTTCCTCGGGGATGTCGGCGATGAGCGGACCGTAGTGCGGGTCCGCGCGGAAACGGGCGTCGCTGAGGGTCACCATGCGGGCCAGGAGGGCGGACTTCCCCGAGCCGGCCTCGCCAGTGACGATGAGTACGTTCTCGGTGCCGACCAGGAACGCGAGCACCCGCTTGACCAGCTCGGTGCGCCCGGTGAAGTACCAGCCGGGGGCGCCGGCTCCCGGCTGACCGGCGGCGCGTGAGATCCAGTACGTGTCGAGCTCGGTCCGGGTCCACCCGACCTGGCTGAGGGAGGCACCGAGTACGGGTTCGACGGCCGTGTAGCTGGGGTTCGGAAGGCAGGGGCTCGGCTGTTGGTGCGCCCTCTGGACTGCGGCGGACGGGGTCGGCCAGATCTCGTGGACGTCGGCCATGGTGTTCGCATCGAACACCGCGCCGACGATGCCCTTCCAGTCCTGCCAGCTGAGGTGGGACCCGGCGTAGCCGTTGGCCTGGTCGGAGCAGTATTCGTGGGCGGCCCGGAGCAGGTTGGTGAACTGACCGAGCCGGGGTCTGCTCTCGTCGTTCCCGGCCGCGAGTACGACGAGCGAGCCGAGCGAGCGGCGCCCCTCTCGGAGAGCCTTCAGGTTGGCCTTGAGCTCGGTTTCGAGCCTGCCGGAGAAGCAGGAGTCGACCATCACTAGGGCGTGCGTGGCCCGGGAGTCGAGCACGGTCGCGATCAGTTCGGCGGTTGGGAAGGCAGTGCTGAGCGGCCGGTCCTCGTAGGAGTCGGGCAAGCGCAGGAAGTGCTGTGGGGAGTTGGCGGGGGCCAGACCGTGGCCGGTGATGTAGACGACGAGGGCTTCGTCGTCGTCTACCTCGGCGAGTTCCTCGTCCAGGAGGAACTCGCGCAGGTCCCTCAGGTTATGGAGCTGTTTGGGCCGGGCGGGGGAGAAGCGGCGCCCGTCGTCGAGGCCGGGATCGGCCCACCAGCCCTCTACGACGGTCACCTGCGCCGAGACGCCCGTGTTGAACTCCTGTTGCTGTGCCGGCGTCCCGTCGTCGTACTCGGTGACGGCTATGACGAGGAGGCGACGGGCGTACGTGCCGGTGACCGGGTCGCGCGTCATGGTCGGCCGCCCGCCACTGCGCGGGCCACCGGCTCGCTGCGGAGGTAGCGCACGGCACTGTGGGGGTCGCCCGCGCCGTTGCGGACCGCGGCATCGACCAGCCCCGGCGCCACCCGGCGCAGCCCGGCGCCGCCGGTGACAACGTCGTCTGGGTCGTAGACGTTGATCCACCGGACGTGCTCGGGCAGACGCAGGTGGTCGCCGTCCTCGATCTTCATGAGCCGCCGCACCGAGGGGATACCCAGTGGGGAACCACAGGTGATGAGGGTGTGGACGGCGGGCCCGGGGACATCTCCGGGCGTCCGGCCCCCGGCGTCGCCCTCGTGGCGGAACAGGTCGTAGGCGATGACGCTGCCGAGCGAATGGCCGATGACCACGGAGGTGGTCGGGGTGACGTGGTCCCGGACGAGTGCGCGGACCTTGACGGCCAGGTTCGGCTCCGTCAGATAGGAGCGGACTTCCCGCATCCGCTGGACGAAGAACCGCCCGCCGCCGCCGGGGAAGCGGTGGTCATAGGCCATCAGCAGTCGGGTGATCCGGGGCGGCCAGAGCTTCGGCGGGCCCAGTACGGCCAGCGGCTGTTCCTCGGCGTAGGCCAGGTCCTGCGGCCCGACGACGTCACCGAGAGCCTCCGCTACGAACTGTTCCTCCGCCGGTGTCATCGACGCGCCGTAGAGGTCGTCCTGCGGCCCCAACCGATCCGTGCCCTTGGCGAGCAGGGAAGTCCAGTGTGGCATGCGGAGCGTGGCCGGGCGGTCGGGCTGGTCCGTGAACTCCTTGATGCCGCGCCCGAGCGCCTTCCCCCAGTCCCGGGTCAACTGCTCCCCTGAGGTCCTGGACTGCCCGATCCCGTGCACCCCGACGATCTCCACTGCCCGCATCGTTCCCCACTCCGCCCGGCCCGTTGCGTGCCGGCATCCGTCGACCATCGGCACACGGTCCGGGTTTCCGGGTCGTCGGCCGGATCATGATTGTGCTGTATCTGGACAGGACTTGTCGCCCTTTTCGGCTTGGCCCAGGACCCCGACGCCGGCCCCGCCTATCTGCTGGCCTCGCTGCCCTCTGACAAATCCGTTGCTGATCACTAGAGGCCGTGACGTGGTTCGGTGGATGGGTTTGTGCTGGTCATGGGGCTGGCAGGATCGTGCCGCAGCGACCGCTTCGGCGCCGTGGTGACGGCGGGACTGCATCGGCTCATGAGACTGCCGCGCAAAAGCGAGCGGGATCGCGGCCTTCGCTCATAGCCCCCGCCCGCATGACCCGGGCCGGGGAGAAGCTCGGGCCCGCCAACTTCATCGCCCCCGAGATGCGCAGCGCTGACAGCCGTGATCGCGGCGAGCGGGCCGATGTCTACTCCCTCG
Source organism: Streptomyces sp. NPDC001668 (assembly GCF_042893155.1). Taxonomy (NCBI): domain Bacteria; kingdom Bacillati; phylum Actinomycetota; class Actinomycetes; order Kitasatosporales; family Streptomycetaceae; genus Streptomyces; species Streptomyces sp. NPDC001668. Next base: position 53,122 of record NZ_JBIAUQ010000002.1, on the reverse strand, counting down.
CCAAGACCCTCTTTGTCCTTGCCCATCCGAGGCGAGGCCCCTACCCGCCGGATGGGACGCATCGTGTCGACGCCGGGGAGTTCAGCCTGTGGGCCCTCACCGCAGGCGAGCTTGTGGTGCGCGCTGTCCGCGGACGGGCTGTCCGTCTGTCCAGCGGTCGGGGCTGCTGGCGAGCGCACAGGCGTAGCACGTCACGGCGTCCTTCAGGTTCTTGAACAAGGCCGGGGTGACGACACGCATGCCCGGCACTGCGATGGCCCTGGCGTCGCTGAACTGGCTGGGGTGCAGCATGACCGGCAGGGCTTCCACTTCCGCGTTGTGGTCGCCCGGCTCCGGCAGGCGTCAGGCCTGTCTGCCCGCACCGCACCAGCACAAGGGCGCCCGCGGACGCGGTCTCGTCCCGCCCGCACCTCCTCGTTTCCTTGCTGTGGCCGCGCCGGTCGGCTTGCCGAGCGCGAGGAGACGCGTTTCGGCCCAGGCCGGGGCCCCGGGGCGGCGCAGGGTTGGGATGACAGCTGCGGAATGTGCGGGCCCGGGGGACCGGGCGGCGTACGCAACAAGCACAGCTGCCCGCGCGATCGGTCTCCTGCGTGCGCCGGGCACGAGGCCGTGGGTCCCTCGAAGCGGCGTCCGGACTACTGGGATGCACCTTGCGGAACCCGTTTCAACAGCCCGTTTTCGGTATGGGACTTGGCCCGATGACTGCAACGATGACGACACGTGCCGGTCGGTCGGCTTGGCCCCGCGATCCGGCGCCGCTTCCCCCAACCTCGTCGGGCCCCGCTGCCGGAGCCCCTGTCATCCAGGAGCCAGTTGTGATGTCCCCCGAGGACAATCCCGTGCCCCCTTCCCTGCGTGCGGTTGCCGCCGCCGACGTGCCCCCGGCCAGCCCGGCCTCCTCGCCCGGAGGCGAGGGGAGTAAGCGGCTCAACGGCGCCGAGGCCGCCATGATGACCGTCGTCTTCGCCACGGCAGTGGTCCTGTATCTCACCGGGTCGACCTTCGGCGAGGTCATGCGGATGGTCGCCGCTGTGGGTGGACTGGCAGCAGTGATCCTGGCGTCGGCGACGGGCCGGATCCCCGTACGGGCCTGGATCCGGAAGCTCGGCAGACTCGCCGGGGAGGAGTGAACGGCCGTGGGACGCAAGGAGAACCCAGTCGTCCGGAAGGTGCCCGCCGTCGGCCGGCTCGCCGACTTCCAGCGCACATGGCGCGCGACGGCGGGTCTGACGTACGAGGATCTCGCGCACGCCACCGGCTGGTCCGCCGCCACCCTGCGCAATGCCGCTTCCGGTCGCCGCCCGCCGCGCCGGGACGTCGTGCGGGACGCCGTCACCCACTGCGGCGGACCCGAGCAGGAGGCCATCGACCTGTGGAGGCAGGCTCGTTACCACCAGCGGCTGGCCGACCGCCCCCGCCCCCAGGCTCCCGCCGCGCATTTGGTGCGCACCGTCGTCGACCTGGCCGCGCTCGTCGAGGAGCTGTACGAGAAGAACGGCGCCCCGTCGATGAGCGAGATGGAGCATCGTACGGACGGCCGGCTCGGGCACTCCACGGCGCACCGCCTCGTCACCAAGAGGACGATCCCGGCCGACCGGGACCAGTTCAGTGCCTTCCTCGACGCCGTCGAAGTCCACGAACCCCTGCGCTCCCAGTGCGTACAGGCATGGGACCGGGTGATCACCCTGAACGGCCCCGTACGGATCCAGCGCAAGGTGCCGCACCTGTGGCGACTGCGCCAGGAGTTGGACGCGCTGCGCACGGTTGACGATCTGGTGGCCGCGCTGGGCGCCCTGCGCTTGGCTGCCGGGTCTCCGACCGACCAGCAGATCTCAGAGCACTCCGCCCGTATCGGGTTGTGGGCTCCTGGCACCGCTGTCGAGCGCATTATGGCCGGGCTGCAGCCGGGCGACCTCTTCTTCGGTCCCGTGCTCGGCGCGCTCGGCGTGCCGTCGGACGAGCAGATCCTGTGGCGGCAGGCACGGCAGAGGGTGCTGAGCGAAGACAGGGCACGGCGTGAGCCGCCCCCGCCCCGCCGCACCGTTACCGGCCCCGAGGAGATGCTCGGATAAGTCGCTCCCCGACGAGGGCGCGTCTGTGCATTCTTCGAAGCCGCATCAAACCGATCGTGCCGCCCGCCACGCAACCCTAGAGTCCTCGGTGTGACGACCCTTGCGAACGACCAGGAGTCCGCCGACCGCGCCCGGTCGACGGCCGCCAGCCTCCTCAAGGGCGCCGACGCGGCCATCGCCAACGGCGTGCGGGTGCCTGCCGACAAGGTGCGGGTGTTCGGCCCGGTCTACAGCTGGTGGCGTCTGGTCTGCCGTACCTCCGAGGCCGTCCTGCTGCTCACCGAGCGCGGCTTCACCCTCGAAGCGGCACCGATGGTCCGCAACATCCTCAACCACGCGTACGCCATCAACTGGCTCGTCGACAACGGAGATGCCGCCGTCGATGCCCTCGTCGCCCGCGGCGACGAGGAGCGCGAGAAGCTGTGTAGGAAACTGGAGGAAACCGGCTGGCCCAACGCGGACGAGTTCCGTGCCGTGATCGACCAGGCCGCCGCCCAGCAGCAGGCCCCGCCTGTCCGCACCCTGGCCGAACAGACCCTCCACGACAAGCTCAAGCACGAGCTGACGAACTTCTACGACATGCTGGACCGCTACGACGTCGCCGACGTCTACCCCGTTTACTCGCACCTCTCCTCGCTCTCGCACACAACCATCTCCACCGCGAGCGCATACGTCGAGCAGATGATCGACGGCTCCCTGCAGATCCGACAGGAAGCCGCCGACCTTGGCCACGCCGACATCATCCAGCTGGCCCTGGCGCTCCTGCAGACCGCCACCGTGATGAGCCCTCTGATCGACGGCGATCCCCTGCGCGCCAGCATTGACGAGGCCACTACCGAGTTGGGCCTGGAGAACACCCAACTCCTGCCAGCCCGCGTCAGATAACGGGCCGGACCACACACGCCCCCGTCCTCCATCTGAACGGGACCCCTCTGGGGTTGCGGCCGCAGCCCAATGACCGTCGCCGCTATCGCCCGGTCATCCTTCAAGATCGCTGACACTGAGAGGCCGCGGGCGCTGAGTTCACGTAGGCGGCTAATCCAGGCCTGCATGAACGCGTCGGAGCCGGGCAGCCGCAGCAGCCCCTGTCCGGTGCCGTCCGGTTCGGCGAGAGGCGCCTCCAGCCAGGCGGCGAGCGCGGCCATTTCAGGGGACAGACACATCACGACTGTGTGGGGGACACCAGACGGGTTGATCATCTGGGGCACGAGCTGGGAGGCAACCTAACGCTCGGAGGGGGGTTTGTTGGTGTGTCGCGGGCTTGCTGGCCTGGTGTGTTGTGGGTTCGTTGAGAGAGGCCGGGTGCGCGGTTCCAGCGGGTAGTTCGAGGTGTGAGCTGGGGTTGTGTTGTGTGTGCTGAGTGGGGCCGGGCTCGTTGTGGGTTTCGCTAGCGTGTAAAGGATCGGTTGGTGTTTTTGCTGGTCAGGGCTGTTTTGCCTGTTCGGTGGGGTGGGGGTTAGCGGGCACGGGTGGGGCGGTTGTGTTGTTCGGCGAGGTGGTCGAGTTGTACCGCGTTGAGGGCAGCTTTGGTGATGCCTTCGGTGCCGTCGTGGATGGCGGTGATGGCTGCTTGGCGGATAAGCCTTGTGAGGGATCCGATGCGGCCGGCGGTGCGCTGGTGGAGGTAGGGGGCGTGCCGAGGGAGGGTGCCGGGTTTGTGGTGGTGGAGGTCGAGGGCGTTCTCGATGTCGGTGATGACGTCGCGGAACGGCTGGCGGGTGCCGTGGCGGGCGGGGAGGGGACCGCAGGTGATGAGGGTGGCGCGGCCGGCGAGCTGGGCGCCGCGGGTGCCGCTGAACAGGGGTGTGTCGGTGACGTTGATGCCGGCGTACACGAAGGTCGCGGGCAGGCGTTCGGTGAGGTCTTTGAGCAGGTCGGCGGCCTGGGCGCCGGTGGTGGTGCGGGGGTTGAGGCGGTGGATCTCGTCGATGAGGACGAGTTGGACGCCCGCTTGGGTGTAGGTGTGGCAGACGGCGTCGGTGATCTGGGTCTGGGTCATGCGGGTGGTGACGGGGATGCCGAGGTAGCGGGCGAACTCGGTGATGAGGGTTTTCGCGGTGGCGCCGGGCGGGACCAGGACGTACGCCACGGGTGCCTCGCCGTGGGCTGATCCGGGCGGTGCGGGGTTTTTGCGGGTGTGGGCGAGGTGGCAGGTGCGGCCGACGTTGAGGAGGGCGGTGGTTTTCCCGGCTGCGGCGGGTCCGGTGACGATGAGGGAGGGCCGTGCGGTGGTCTGCTGGTGGCGGCCGAGGATCATCAGGGTGCGGACCTGGGTGGCGAGCTGGCTGATGGCGGGGGTGCGGATGGTGACGAACGCGGAGTGGTAGGCGAGGCGTTCCTCAAGGCTGCGGGGCGCCTCGCCGGGCTGGGGCGGGGCGGGCGGCTCGGTGGTGGCGAAGCGCTGCCAGCCCTGCCAGGTGGTCAGGGGCCAGGACGGCTCGGCCGTGTGGCCGCTGCCCGCGTCGGCGGGTGCGCTGCGCGGTTGGTGCGCTGCGGGATGGGGGCGGGTGTTCACCACTTGTCGGCTTCCTCGTATGCGTCGTAGAGCCCGAATCCGGCGGCCGCGGTGGGGCGGGTGTCGTCCTCGGGGAGGTCGTCGAGGTCGTCGATGCTGTCGTCCTCGCCGTGTTGCGCCGGCTCGCCGGTGGTGGGGTCGGTGCCGTATTGCGGGTGCCGTGCGGCGGGAACCGGCAGCGTGGTGGCGCGGGCCAGGAGGGCTTGTTCGGTGGTGGTGGCGTGGCCGCTGTGGACGCGGCGCATGAGCTGGTCGAGGGCGTCGGCGAGGTGGGCTTCGTGCTGCTGGCTGTCGTCGTGGTTGTTGCGGTGGGCGTGGGTGCGGATGTGCTGCCAGGTGTGGTCGTTGAACGGCTGGTGGACGTGGTCGCGGTGGATCCAGGGGATTTCGGTGAGGTCGCCGTCGGTGAGGCGGATCCAGATCTGGCGGACGTCGTGGGGGTTGTAGTGGATCTCCCATTTCCCGCTCCGGCCGGCGACGGGGGAGGGCTGGCCGCGGTAGGGGGCGAGGAGATCCGCGTCGTAGGTGCGGTGGTGGATGGTGATGCCGGCGGGGGTGATGGCCTGCCAGCGTACGGGCAGCAGTTCGAGGTAGTCGCGGCCGGTGAGCGGGACGGGAACGTGTCCGGCGACGGCGACGAGCGCGGCCCACATCTGGTTCGGTGTGAGGGCTTTGCGGGGCATCATCGGGTGGCGCAGGCCTTCGTGGGGGCGGTGGTGGTAGTGCACCAGCCACTCATCGAGTAGGTCCTGCAGTTGGGCGACGCTGTAGCAGGCGTCTTTCTCGGTGTCGGGGCCGCGGCGGGTGACGTCGGAGCCGGTGTAGCCGGGCAGGTGCTTTTCCCGCGCCGGCCTCGATGCGGTGCACCAGTCGCCGTAGCTGAGGGGGTGCACGCCCTTGGCGATCGTGGCTGGCTCTGACGTCGGTCAGCGGCTCCGGCATGTTGGCTTCCGCTGGCCCCAGTTGACGGGTCGTCACACGGACGCATTGAGGGGTGGTGACGGGGCGAGGTGGCCCCACCCCGGCTCTTGCGGTGAGACGGTTTCCATGGTCTCCGGCAGGGGCGGTGGCGTGGATGTCTTTATCCAAACAGGAGTTGTTTGACCGGATCCGGCGGTACAGCTGGCAGCGGCAGATGTCGATCCGGGCCCTGTCGCGGAAGTACGGAGTCCACCGCCGACTCGTGCGCGAGGCACTGGCCTCGCCGGTGCCCACCCCGAGGCGTCGGCCGGTACGGACGTCGCCACGGATGGAGCCGTACAAGAAGACGGTCGATGCCTGGCTGCGGGCGGATCTTGATACACGCTCCGCCACGGCGTTGCGTGCAGGGCTGACCAGCTTGGCGGCCTCAGCCGGATCGCGGCAGCAGGAGCTCCCCGCCCGCCACGGCCGTACAGGGGGCTGCTCACGCTCGCGCGTCCGTGACGGCGGCAGTACGGCGAACGGCCCTCCACGGGGGGCAGATGGTATTCCGGCCCCCGCCGGGCACGGCACCCGGCTCGTCGACCTGGTGAACACCATGGATCCCAAGCTCGTCGCCGCGGCCTTCGGCATGGACCCGCAAGCCACCCTGATCTATCTCGCCGACCATGTCGACCCCGGGCGCCGCCCGATCACTGATCGTCAGCCAACGTCAGAGAATCCGCTGGTCAGCAGTCTCACCGTGTCCCAGACTCGGACGGGTGCGAGGGCCCTCGGTAATCAGCACAGGGAACCCGCGGCCGAAAGAAGGGATCGAGGATGGCCCACCTGCGACTCGCCTGGGTCCTGTCCGGACGTGGTTGGGCCGACTGCATCGTCAGCGACCACCAGGCGGAAGCCGAAGTCACGGCCTCCTATATCACCACTGCCCCCGAAGATCTCTTGACGGCAGTAACCCGGCTGATCGTCGGCGAGACAGAATGCCGAGCGCAGTTCGAGGCCGAGCCCACCGCCTTCCGATGGATCTTCTACCGTGAAGGCACCAACGTGTGGATCCGCCTACTCGAGCTGGCCAACGGTAGCGCCCACGACAACAGGGGGACCGAGATCTGGTCCACCCAGCAGAACATCGACGTCGTTGCCCGAGCAGTGATCCGCTGCTTCGACGAGGTCGTGAGGGAGTACGGCGAGAGCACATACCGCGGCAAGTGGGGTGAGCACTTCCCCCGAGCCGAACTCGAAGCCCTCAGGACCGCGTGGCGCGAACATCGAGGCGCCTGGGCAGCCTCCTCGACACCAACGAACCCGTGATTTTCGGCAGCACCTGGCACGGGTTCGCCGGAACATGTGCGCTTTTCCAAAGGGCAGGTTCGAAGTCACCATGACGGCGTCCTGCTCGTAGCGGGAGGCGATGAGCTGGGAGAGGAGGTTCGCCGATCTCCGCCCAATCCTCCGCCTTCAGCCCCCTCTTGTATTGAGAAGCCTTCGTGACACCGAGTGCGGCGCTCTGCTCCGTCGCAGGATCGTCGACCTGATGGGTCGGCCACGGCTCCAGGACTGAACTGCCGTGGTCGGCTCCGGGAAGGTGACGCCGGTCATACCCCGACCAGAGGATCAGAAGGACGGACAGTTGTACTGCGTAGCCAGGGGTACCGTGACGCAGTATGTACTGCCCGCCGCCGATTGTGGGACGGCGAAGACGGCGGTGCGCGAGCGGGGCATTACGACGCTGCCGAGCTGTCGGACGAGGGTCGCCTGGTCGCTGGCCCCGGCAGCCAAGCGGTAGAGCCCGATGGGAATCGTATCTCCCTGCTTGAAACCGTCGACTACCAGTCGGCGCTTGTCCTCACCGCGCAGCCGTGCCCGTTCTGGGTTCGTCGGTACGGCAACCGACTGCGTGTAAGAGGCGGTGGTGCTCCCCTGGGAGGCGGTGATGGTGAAGTGGCCTGCTGCCGCCAGGCTTTCACGGGCGGTGGACTGGGGGACGAAGTCCCAGGTTTCACTTTGCATCATGCCGTTGCCGATGTCGTACACCCGCAACCGCGCACCGTTGAAGAGCGACTCTGGAGGCTCGTACTGGTCGAAGGTGAGCTCGCCGGTGGTGGGCTGCGCGGTGGTGGTGTAGCCGTGGCGACCGTCAGAGATGGTGACGGTGACCGCTCGCTGGGCCGTGAATCCGTGCAGGCACAGCGCATTTTCGCGATTGAACACGAGGTTGCTGGGGCCCTGGATTGTGCTCATCCATACGGCAGGCGAGGTGGCGAACCCCGCAGGCAGAGAGGACAGATCCCGCTGACAGTCTGGGGCGGCGCCGTCGCCTGCCGCGAGGTTTCTGAACTTCCCTTGTAGTTTTGGGCCCTTGCGCGGCTTGGATGTACGTGCGCCTGCGGCTTGTCGGCTCTCCGCTGCGGCTCCTGTTGTCGTGTTCGTTCGACGTGTGGCGTCCTGGGTGGCCGAGCCGCATCCAACGGCGGCGATAAACAGCAGCACCAGCCACCCGGCTAGTTGTCGACGCTTCATCAGAATTTCCTTTCCTGTGCTCACCGTGCGCTCCCAGACCCGCACTGCGCGCGGGCCTGGTTCCTTTGCTGATCGAGGTACTTGCGGTCCGTCTCGTAGTCCTGCCGGCTCGCGGCACCGGTGCGGAAGGCATTACGCAGTTGGTCGAGAGAATCCCGCGCGGCCTGGTCTCCGGTGACCAGATCGCACCGAGCGAAGGCCCAGGCGGCCAGCCATCCAAGCCACTGGGCGCGCCTGACGAAATGGCTCTCCAACGCGAGTGCCTGGCGGATGCCGGAGATCGCGGCCTCTAGGTGCCCTCGGTCCGCCTCGCGCTGGGCGGCGATGGAAGCGGCTAGCGCCTTCAGCTCGCGAATGCCTACGCCGGGCCCTGCGGCCCGGACGCGCCGCACAACGGCATCGATGGTTCCGTCGTCCTTGGTGAGGCCCGCATTGATCCGGCAGTACTCCACCTGGGCCAGGTTGACCGCGGCTTTGAGGCGGCCCAGCGTGGTGAAGTTCGCATCGGACATCAGCCGTCGGAGGGTGGAGGTGACGCCGACAATGTCCGTGTCACGCAGGGCTCCGGGAGCGCAGTCTGTCGCAGTCACAGCGCGCAGATAAATGTTGTCGGCCAGGCTGAGCTGTGCCCGGAGCCGGATGGGAGAGTCCGCCGGGATAGCACGGTAGTCGGCGCCGGCGGCCTCCAGCGCGGAACGCGAAGCCGCCTGCCCGTTGACAGTGGTCTGTTCCAGGGCGTGGCCCCGGAACAGGTGGACAAGGTCGGTGGTGACGAATCCGGAGCCGGAGTTAAGGTCCGATGTCCCTTTGCCGGGCAGCAGCCGGGCGAAGCCGGCTACGGCTTCGGTGGTGCGGCCTGAGCGCCAGGCGTCCAGGGCGGAGGTGAACTGGGCAAGACCGCTGGCTTGCCGGACCAGCTCGGCCACCAGGGCGTTGCGACTGTGAGCAAAGCTGAGGCTCTGGTCGGCGGGGACCGGTTCGCTTGTGTACCAGCCGGCAAGTTCGGGGGCGTCGGGCACTTGGTCGGCGCGGACATAGACCGCTGGGCGGACGTTGATCTGCCCGCCGGAACCGGGGGTGACGATGCCGCCCAGGAGGACGGCCGCGTTGGACTGCCCGACAAACTTTCGGGTGCGGCTGTCGAGTCGGCGGTGATCGCCGTGGAGTAGTTCGGTCAACGGAAGCGCGTACTGCGTTGCGTAGTCGCGTACGACTGTGCCCTTGGGAAGGGCCTTGCCCAGGGCCTGGGCAAAGGTCGAGGAGACATCGTCCAAAATCTGCTGGTCTTGCCCGGAGCCATGGTCCTTGAAGCCGACAACGGCCACGTCTTGAGGTCCGGTCAGCCGCGGCAGCGGGGGCGGTGGGGCCTGGAAGCGCAGGAGTACCGCGACCCCGCCGGCAAAGACACACCCGATGACGACTGCGTATGTAGCGCGCTGCCACCGAGGCACCTCGGCCAGTTTCTCCCGCAGAAGCTGGGTGACGGACCCCAGAAAGCCGGTCAGGCCGACCAGGACACCGATGAGGGTCGCTGCCCGGCCGGGTTTTGCGCCTAAGGCATTGGCCAGAGTGAGGGATGCCGCCAGCGCAAAGCTGATACCGGCCGCAACCACCCAGATCTTTGAGCCACTCCGGGAAGGAATTGTCGCACTTGGTGCATTTTCACCCATCATCTCGCATATTACGGGTTCTCCCTGGTGATGGCTCGTAGGCGCTACAGACCATCACCAGGGAGTTCTCTGAGTGTGTTTGTAATCAGAGATGCCGGGATGTGGGCCGTGACAGCACGTCAGCAACCTGTGCGAGGAACTCTGACTTGCCTGCTCCGAAAAAGTGCCTGCCGGACTTGCGTGAGCTTACGGTCGGGACGTGCCAGATCGCCGAGCCGAAGCCCGTGATTGGCCGAGGAACTCCGCGTGCATCACGAGGCCCTGCGAGGCGGTAGCCGGCAGGTCGACGCCAGATCGTCGAAGACGAGGCCGAAGACGCGGGGGTGTTCTCTTCGAAGAAGCGGACGGTGTCGGCTTTCGCGTCCGTGATGGCCACCGGGCCGGGGGAGCCAGCCGTGTGCTTGAACCCGTTGCGCAGATCGTTCAGGCGCTTGATCCCGTACTGTCCCTGGAGTTCGACCCCGCCGGGGAAGGTGTCCGGGTGTAGCCCCTCGAAGAACCTTTTGATGAACGGGTCCCGGTCCCTCACGATGGCGCCCAGGTGCTCGGCTGTGACGATGAGGAACATTTCCACGGCGTCGTGGAACGTCAGGACCGAGGTGAAGGAGAGCGGCTCGGGAAGGAGCGACTGCTCGATGCCCTGGCGGTGCAGCAGCCTGATGAAGGCCAGGTTCTTCATGTCGAGATCGGCTTGCTGATGGCGACGCTCCTTGGTGTACGGGGACGACGTCCCACCGACAGGATCCGCCGCTTGCGCAGCTCTTTGCGGTGTGGGTTGGAGTCGTAGCCCTTGTCCCCGAGCAGCGAATCGGGGCGGCGGCGTGGCCGGCCGGGGCGCCCGGCCACCGGCGGGATGGCGTCGACCAGGGCGAGGGTCTGGGTGACGTCGTTGACGTTCGCCGCGGTGGTGATGACCTTGAGCGGGGTGCCGCGTCCGTCGCAACTCAAATGGTGCTTGCTGCCCGTCTTCCGGCGGTCGACCGGTGACGGACCGGTGTCGGCTCCCCTTTTTTCGCGCGGATGTGGGAGCCGTCCACACTCACCCTCGACCAGTCGAGTTCGCCGGCCGCATTCAGCTCGGCAAGCAGAATGCGGTGCAGTCGGTCGAAGACCCCGGCCTGCTGCCACCGCTCCAGACGCCGCCAGCAGGTCTGTCCGAAGCCGAACCCCAGCTCCAAGGGCAGCAGTTGCCAGGCTATGTCCTTGTGGAGCACGTACAGGATGCCCTGCAGACACAGCCGGTCAGCCACCGGCCGAGGCCCCGGAGATCGCTCCGGCCAGGGCGGCAACAGCGGCTCGATCAGCGTCCACAAGTCGTCATCCACGATCCACGGCCGAGTACTCACGCCCTCCCGAACGGCCGAATCGTCACATCGGTCACGCCCGGCCAGGACTCCTCAACAAGATCGTGTTACGAGCTCTTAAACAGCCTGAAACGAGAGGTGCGGAAGCGGGCAAGCGGGCCAGAATCTTTCCTGCCGGTTGCCGGACAACTCCATCGCCGCCACCGGCAAGCCGCCAGGGAAACCAACAGTGCTCCGATAGGCCCGCTTCGCCCGGGACGCGTTGCCCCAGGCATCACGCACCAGGTTGTGAGCCCGGGACCTGATGTCGACGCGGCAGACGTGCGGGGAGAAGTCAGCCCGCCGTACGAGGAGGGCATCCGCAAGCTGGCCCTCGAAACGACGCCCTGCGCAGCCGCGGCACCCGCAATCTCGCCGGGCACCGCCGGTCGGGGCCAGGGCCATGGTCTGCGACAGCCACCAGGACGTGCTGAGGAAGTTCTCCAGGGCGGGCAGCGGCACCCGGAGCCGACCCCCGCCGCGGCGGGGGTCGGCTCCGGGTGCACCGCTGTGGCGTCGATCAGTCTGTGCCCCACCGGCGTGCTCGCGTCGATCAGCTCGTGCAGCTCCTGGTGGTGGGCGCGCAGGCCCGCACGGACCAGCTGATCAGCACCTTCCGCACGCCGGGGGAGTCTCACATTCGCCGGACGTCGCCCGCCACCCGCGCGGAGGCTTCGAGTATCCGGGCGACCACCTGCCGTCTGTGCGGGGTGAGCCATTGGATGGCCGCGCCGATAGGGCACCACGTCCACATCCCGAGGCCCTCACCGAGCAGTTGTCCGGCCGCGACCGCTTTCGCCGCCCGCGCCAGGGCGTACGGCCGTCCCTGCGCCGCAGCCTCCACCGCCCGCCACAGCGGGCCGGGCACGGTGTTGGCCCCAGGGATTGTTCGCCCAGCCGCGGCCATAGCCGCCCGGCGGCCCCTGAGCGGCCGGCGCATGAAGCGTCCGCAGGGTGCGGCTGAAGTGCTACAGCCCGACAGGTCCTGCTACATCATGGCCGCCACCACGGCGGCGACGACGGTGACCGCGGCGACGGCGACCATGACAGCCCGTCCGTCGCGCAACGGCAGCAGCCTGGTGAGGCGTTCACTTTCCGCAACACAGCACTGATCACCGGGCTCGGGCTCCAGGTCCAGCCAGTAGGCCCCCAGTAGGGCCGCAATGGGCACAGCGTCGTCACCGAGATCATCCACAACCGGGCTAACGAGTGATCAAGGAATCCGAAACAGGGCTGAGCTGGCGGGATGACCCCAGTGGGACACGGCACGATGGCGGTCACCGCCTTGCCCTCCGCATGGATGTCGACCCGGACCTCCATTGGCCCGGCTTCTGGCCGACCCGTCGCTCGCCGAACACGCCGTGGAAGTGCTCATGTGGCACCAGACCATGATCCGCGCCAGCCCCACCCGGGCCGCCCTGGAGGACGTCGAGCTGGCAGGAGAGGTGATCAGGGCCGGCGAGGCGGTGACGGTGTCCCTGGTCGCCGCCAACCGCGACGCCCACCGCTTCCCGACCCAGACACGCTGGACATCGCCAACCCGGCTGCCCAGGGGCAGTTGGGCTTCGGTTTCGGCATCCACCAATGCACGGGCCAGCAGCTCGCGCGCCTGGAGATGCAGATTGCCCTCAAGGAACTGTGCCGGCGTTTCCCCGGTCTCCGGCTCGCGCGGCCGGCGCAGGACATCGAGATGCGCGACACCGTGTCCATCGACGGCGTCCACTACCTGCCGCTCCTTCTCGGTGCCGAACAGGGGCGAACCGCCGCGCCTCAACGGACGGCGACGGTGACGATGAGCCCGATGACCAGCAGCGTGACACTCAGGGACTTGCTGAATGCGTCACCGGCCCGGGAAAAGGCCGAGGCGGGACTCGCCCCTCCTACGCGGGCCGCCAAGCCGACGACGGCCGCAATCAGAGCGGATGCCAGAAGGGCAAGGCAGATTCCGAAAAGCAGGGTGATCATCGCGGTGCTCATGGAAGACTCCTTTTCCTCGATCGGAAGCGTTAGGAAGCCGGCCCGCATCAGTGAAGCGGCATCTGGGCCGCTTCGGCAGCCGCTGCTCGCCTCATCCGATCGAACGTGCAGGTCAGGTCTGGTTCTGCGAGTTGTCCGGGCCGGACGGGACCGGACCGGACCGGACCGGACGGCAGGACGTGCCGGAGGGGGAGTCTCATGGCAGGCCGAAAGCCCGCAAGCGCGGCACGGCGGGAGTTCACCAAGCGGCTTCGGGACTTGCATGAAGCAGCCGAACACCCTGACCTGACAGCACTGGCAACGGCCGCCGCCCCACCCCCCAATGTGGCAGGGGTGGCAAGAAGGTCGGGGGGCACCGGCAGCGGAAAGCCTTTGAACAAGTCGGTTATCAGCGGCTGGATGAGCGACAAAGGCAACCACCCGAAGAGTTGGGACAGCTTCAGGCCCGTGCTGAGAAACTTGATCAAGCGGGCGAAGGAAGCAGAGGCATTTACGCCGGAGAACGAGACGCTGGGCGATGAGGATCAGTGGAAACGCTGGTACAAGGACGCCGTTTCCGCACGCGGAGCCAGCTCCGCCCCGGCCGGCTTCGACGCCGCGTGCAAGACGTACTTCGCCCAACTGCGGCGACGGCACGCACAGCTCGCGGTCGTCGCTTCCTCACATTCGCCGGTCCGCCCCGACCCGCTCCGGCTGACCGACGTGTTCGTCGCCCCGGCCGTTCGTCCGGAGACGCCGGCGCAGGGTGGGGGGCTGGGCGCACCGCCGGCCCGCCGCGCCGACGCATCGGCCTCCGACCGTTGGCCGCTGGACGACGGCCGGACCCGCCCCGCCTTCCAGGTACTGGCGCAAGAAGACGCGGGCCGGATCGTGCTGCTCGGCGACCCGGGCCACGGCAAGTCGACACTGGCTCGCTACCTCGCGCTGACGCTCGCGGACGCGATGGACAAAAAGCATGAGGTGGACGCGGATCTCGCGCCGCTCGCGGGGGCGTTGCCACTCCTGGTGGAGCTCGGCGCGTACGCCGACCCGCAGTGGCGCACCGGCACACTCCTCGACCTCGTCGACCGCCTTCACCACGCCCATGGGCCCGGCCTGCCGAAGGACGTGCTGGACGCGTACCTGCGTGCCGGTGGCCGCGCGGTACTGATCTTCGACGGGCTCGACGAGATCTTCGACCCACGGCTGCGCGAGGAGGTCACCGGCGAGATCGCGGGGCTCGCGGAACGCTACCCGAGCGCCCGCATCGTGGTGACGTCCCGGATCGTCGACTACCAGCACGCCGTACTCGAGCGCGAGGGCTTCCGCGTCCATGTACTGCGGGACTTCGACCGGGCGCGGATCGAGGCGTTCGTGACCCGCTGGTACCGCTTGGCCTTCCCCGAACAGCCCGCCGAGGCGGCCCGTCTGCGGGAGCGGCTACTGGCCGCCGTCGACGACACACCGGCGGCGGCTGAGCTGGCGGGCAACCCGCTGATGCTCACCATGCTGGCCCTTCGCGGTGAACACCGGGATCTGCCGAGGGACCGGCGCGCGGTGCTCGAACAGACCGTGAGCACGTTCATCGCCCAGTGGGACCCGGGCCGGTTCGCGCGCGACAAACGGGTAGCCGAGGACGCGGGGCGCCTGCGCGCCAGCGAGCGGATGGAGCTGCTGCGCCGCGTGGCACATCGGATGCGGACCGGGGCGGGTGGGACGGCGGGAAACCTCCTGACGGACGGGGAGCTGACCGCGGAGCTGGACGGTTACCTGCGCGACAAGCTCCCACCTGATCGCTCGCCGGCGCTCACCCGCGCGATGCTGGAGGAGTTCCGCGTACGCAACGGGATCCTCAGTCACTTCGGCGGCGCGATGTACGGATTCCTCCATCGCGCGCTGCTCGAATACCTCGACGCGGCGGATCTCCACCACCGGCTCACCGTGGAGCGCAGCCTGACCGAGGACGCGCTCGTTTACCAGGAGTACGGCGGGCACTGGAACGACCCCTCCCGGCACGAATCCCTCGTCCTCACCGCGGGCATGGTCGAGCCTCGGGTCGCCGGACGGATCGTCGACCACCTCCTGGTGGCGGATCCGCTGTGGTTCGTCCGCCTGTCCGGGGCGTCTTCGGGCGAGATCCCCCACCACATCGTGCTCGCCGCCCGCTGCCTGGGTGAGGTCCGCGACCCCGGCGCACTTCCTGCCCAGTGCTCCGCCGTCGTCAGCGCGGTGATCGCGCTGATCGAGCACGTGGTCACGGAACGAGTACGGGCGGGTTCGCCGGTGATGCTCGCGGTGGAACAAACCCTGCCGCCCGTGTTCGCCCGGCTCGGCGCGCGCTGTCCCGCTGTCCATCGGCTCTACTACGACTGGTACCTGGCGCGCGGTCAGTTCCTCAGTGTCATGAGGGAAGGGGAGAACTTCGCGTGGCTCGAGGTACCACCGGCCGCACAGGTCGGCGCCGCACTGCTGGGCGAGTACCCGGAGTTCTACGAAAACCTCTACAGCCAGGCGGTCTTCGGTCCCATGCCGGCCACCAGGGTGGAGGCCCTGCGCGCGCTCGTCCAGGAACGGCCCGATGACCCGCGACTGGCCGAACTGCTGCGCGAATGCGCTGAGACGGACCCCGATGGAGACAGGAGGGAGGGCTGGGTCCGGTTGTTCGCCCTGGCCCGTCGCACGGACCCGTCCGCCGCACGCTCGCTGCGACACTGGCTCGGCGACGACGACACCTACCTCCGCCGGGGAGCCTTGAGAGCACTCGTCAACGGCTGGCGCGACGAGCCCAAGACGTTCGCCGCGATCCGCCGATACGCAACCGATGACCCGGATCCCGAAGTCCGCCTCACCGCCGTGCGGTGCCTCGCTTCCGGGTGGCCGGGCGACCCCGACGCCGGGGCCGTCGTCCGCGAGCGGGCCGCGCGCGACCGGGACCCAGACCTGCGGGCTGACCTGTTTCCCGTCCTGGTCCAGGGCTGGCCCGACGACCCGCGGACCGCGGCCCTGTTGGAAGCCATCGCCGCAGATCCGGCTGACGAGAGGTGGCTGCGCGAGACCGCCAAGCGGACGCTCGACTGGATGCGGGCCGGACCCGTCCGCCCTGACGCTGGCCTCGCGACCTTCCCCGCGCCGCCGGAGGATCCGCGCATCACCGCACTCGGGCCACTCGTCGTCGAGCGTCGCGCCGACGCACGTACTCCTCTACTGCTGCGGGAACGTGCCGAAGCGCACCCGGACGCGGACGTCCGCGTGGCTGCTGTACGGGTTCTGGCCACGGGATGGCGCGATGATCCGCGTACGCTGCCGTGGCTGTGCGAGCTCGCCGCCTCACAGGCGAGCGAGTCGGTGCGGCAGGCCGCGCTGTGGGCCCTCGGCTCTCTGTGGCCGGGAGACCCCGAGGCCGGAGCGGTGCTGCACCGCATCGCCGACGGCGAGGGCGAGCCGAGGACGCGCGAAACGGCTGTTCTCTCCCTTACCTCCGGATGGCGCGACGACCCGGACACCCGGCTCCTGCTCCGCAGACTCGCAGTCGGCCTAGACGCCACGTACGTACGAGCGACGGCAATACGGATGCTGGGCGCGAGCCTTCGCGACGCCCCCTGGACCGAGAAAGTGCTCCGCGAGCGGGCTGAGACGGACCCCGATTCCTACGTCCGTACGACCGCAGTCCGGGCCCTCGCCCTGGGCTTCCGCTCCTCACGGACCGGCGATCTGCTGCGTCGGCTCGCCGTCGACGACCCCGACGAGTTCCTGCGCGCTGAAGTCATCCACCTCCTGGCCGCGGGCTGGCGCGCGGAACGGGCGACCGGCGAGCTGCTTCGGCGCATCGTCACCGACGGCACCGAGGCGACGAGCCGGCGCGCGGCGGTCGAGGCGCTGGCCGGTGGCTGGCGCCACGACCCCACCACCGAGGTGCTGCTTCGGGAACGGGCCGCGGACGACTCCGATTGGCGACTGCGACAGGCGGCCGTGCGGGCGCTCGCCGACCGGTGGCCCCACGACCCGGAGATGCTGGCCCTGGCCGAACGCCTTGCCGACGACATGTGACGGCCCGTCGGCCCGCGACGGGTCTACGGGCGACCCGTCACGGCTGCTGCTCCTCAAGGAACTCGATGCCGATCAGGCAGGTGTGTCGTCGTCGGTGCCGGACTTGCTGTACGTCAGCAGGCGGTCCAGTCGCTGGCCGGAGCCGACGCTGTCGGTCGCGGACTTCGCGTCCCAGGTCGCGTCCGCGACCAGCACCACGCCTTGACTTGCGAGTTCGCGCACGGTCAGGCGGGTGGTCTCCTCCTGGACCAGGTCATTGTCGTACCTCACGTGACAGCAAGTGATGCAGCCATTTCGGGCTTGGATGACCGATGGCCTCAGCCGGCGCCCAGCAGTTGTGCGGGTCCTCCTCAGCTGGCGGCCCAGTGAGCGCATCTGCGCTGGCGTGGCGCGGGGCGCAGGCCGGGCGAGGCAGCCCGCGATCGTATCCACCGCTGCCCTTGCCATGTCAGAACGCCTGTAGTGGGGACCCCTCTGTCACACACTGTGCGCGGATCCGTTCGCCGGCATCGACGAAGGCGGGGAGGTCCTGTCTCTGTGCGGCGCGGACGAAGTCCTTGAGTGCCGTGGCGAGTGCGGTGTTGTGGCCGTCCTCGGCCAGACCCACGGCTTCGAAGAGCCCTGCGGTCTTGTCCGCTCCGGTCGTGAGGTCCGCGCTGCCCATGACCTCGTCGAGCTTTTGGCAGGCACGCGCGGCCGCCCCGCGGGAGGCCACTTCGGGCCGCCCTGCACTCGTGTCGACCGTCAGTCCGGTGAGCGCCACCGTCAGGGCCAGTGCGCCGGCTGTGGCGATGACGGCCCTCTGTCCGCGGGAGACGGGCGCGAGTGCGGCGTGGACACGGGGCGGTGCGTCTCGCCGACGTGTCCACCAGGAGCGGACCGTGGCGGCCGTTCCAGCTCCGATCACCGCGGTCGCGGCGCCCGCCACCACCATCCGCAGCAGGCTGTCGCGCACGGCGGACGGATCAAGGTTGAAGCCGCAGGGCCCGGAAGCCAGAGCGAGCACGTTCCAGCATCCACCCGCGATGGCCGACCCGAGGAACACCGTCGTCGCGAGGCACCCAGTCATGAACGCCGCCATCAGCCCGAAGAGCACCGCGGGGCGGCCGTGTGCGTGGTGCAGCCGTGCGGTGACGAACGTCGCCACCACCCCTTGCAGCAGCACGGCCGAGATGACCATCCAGTGCTCGAACACTCCGGCGTAGCCAGGGCTGCCGCGGAGCTCCGCGGATACGCCGAAGTGGGCCGCCAGGCGGGCGCCGACCACCACGACGGCGAAAACGGCCGTTCCCCCGAAGGCGGACATCACGACCCGCCGGGCCCAGCCGGACGACGGTGCGCTCGCACCCCGGCGCCACAGCACCGCGAGTGGAAGAGCCCAGAGAGTGGCTGCGGCCAGCACAGCGGGTGTCCAGCGATAGAAGAGCAGGGCCATGGGATAGTTCAGCGCCGCCCACGCCCACAGCGGTCCCGCGGGGGCCACTGCCATGGCGGCGCGGTGGTCGGCCACCAGTCCTTCATTGATCACTTGGAGACCGTCCGCCATGTCGTAGAGCAGCAACCACCAGGCGAGCAGGACGGCCAGTGGCACCACCGCCGCCACCCAGGCGACGGGCCAGGCTCGGCTGAGGGGGCGGCCCAGGGGATCGAGCCAGACCGCCGCGCCCTGCGCCATCCAGCGGAAGAAGAGCACCAAAAGCACGCCGAGAACGAGAGACCACATTCCGGCTGCCTGCGACGGAAACAAGGCTCCGCGACCGCCGATTCCGTTGTCCGCCTCGATGTAGCGGCCCACCACGAGACCCACGGTCAGACCGAAGGCTGGCAGCACCGTCGGGGGGCGGACCCCGTCCGCCGTTTCAGGGCCCGAGCCCCTCGCCCAGGCGGCGGCCCGCCACATTCCGGCCCCGGTTGCGGCCACGACCAAGGGGGCGAGCACGAGGGCGACGGCCCAGGGAACTGTCCGAGTGTCCGGACCGATGAAGGCCGTCAACAGCAGGGTGTGCAGACTTGACACCGCGACCGTGGCGGAGAGTCCGACAGCCAGGCATTCGGTGAAGCCGAGACGGAACAGTCCCGCCGGGCACCGGACCTGGGCGGCACGCTGCCACCCGGGGGGATGGAGCCGCAACGGCCCCCGGAGCCACAACGATCGCCGTTGTTCAGGTGGTGGTGGGGCGGTCAGCAGCCTCAGCAGCCCTGCCCGAGCACCGCTCCAGGAGGCGGCACGGACATCGGCGGCGGTCTCCCGCACACGCAGCACGGCTGCCGCCGTCAGAAAGACCAGGCCAACGAGGACCACCGCCCGCCAGCCCACGTCGAACGCGCTCTCGGATCCCGCCCCGGCCAGCACGACGGCGAGCGGAATGAGTCCGAGCGGCACGAACGACAGGGTCAGCGCCACGGTGAGGTAGGTGATGTCGATGTCCCGGTTCCGAATGTGCGCCAGTTCGTGCAGCACTACGGTGCGCAGGTGTTCCGGGTCCTCGGTGCCTTTGTCGATGAGTCCGTCGTTGAGCCTTACCCGGTAGTCGCCGAGTCTGCCGAAGGCGAGGGCGCCGGCCTCCTTGCGGTTCGGGGCCACGTAGAAACGCGGCTTCACGCGCAGCCCCGCCTGTGTCACCAGGGACTCAAGGACCACCGACAGCGCGGCTTCCCTGGGATCGATGTCCGGTCGCAAAGGTTCAAGCCGCTGCCACCTCGTTCGCAGCCACGGGAGGACGACGTGGACGACAGCGGTCGTGAGTGCCAGCAGCGCCAGGCCCGCGAGAACCCACAACGTCTCCTCCTCCCTACCCGGCGCGGTGCACGCAAGGAACTCCTTCGTGTAGCTGCCTGGCGCGGCCCCCGGTGCGACGTCGGCCTTCACCACACAGTCTTGAAAGTGGTCCGCGGCGTGGGGACGGATCGTGTAGTAGAGCAGGTTGCAGATGAACGCGGAGGTTCCGAACAGAGCGGTGACGAGCAGGACGAAACGGAACCTCACCCCGTCGGGAAGGCCGAACGGGTCAGGGTGGCCCACCTCGGCGTGGTCGCAGCGATGTCCTGCCTGCCGTGTACCCGCGGGAGCCAGCGGGAACGTCCACACCCTCAGGACCTCAGTTCCTCGACCAGGGCGTTGGCGAGCCGCAGGGCGGTGTCCTCGTCCAGGTCCAGGTCCAGGGCAAGTTCGCGGGCGCGGGCGTGCATCGTGCCCAACTGTTCGGCGGTGAGGGGCTCTTCACCCGCGGAGGTCGCGCAGGGTGGGTTCGGCGTCGCGTCCTCGGCGGCCGGCCGGCGCAGTACCCGCCGGAGCAGCCGTGCGACGCCTTCCCGGCTGCGGTCGATGGCTGATGTGGCCAAGGACTCGGTGAGTGAAATGAGTACGCCCTGTACGACGGCGAGGGCGAAGGGGGTCAGCGCTACGACGGTTTCTGAGGTACCCCAGGCGAGCAACTCCTCCTTCGGCCTGGCCCGCAGGCTTTTTCGTGCCGCGTTCAGTTCCGCCTCGGGGTCCTTGAGGAAGGCGTCGCTGCGGCGCCTGAACAGCGTCAACTCCCGCGGTGTCACCTGGCCGATCACGCCTCGAGCGATATCCCTGACGAGTTCCTCGTCCACTGCACCGCCGTCGTCCGGTGCCCGCCCGCCCTTACGCCTGCTGATCAATTCAGCCCCTTGTCTCACCACTGATTGACGTTATGTGTCGCTGGTCTGGCGGACATAACTGACGCCATCCAGCATAAGATTTTCGAATTCGTATCCGTAGCCTGCTTCGAATGCTTCGATCGCCCACCGGCGATAATGAATCGGCCCGCCCGGCACGTAAAGGGTCAAGGACGTTTCCTCAGTGACGGCGGTTCCTTCGAATACCCTGCCGTTGTTGAAGAGCAGGGTCACTCTGCCGTCGGCATCGAACCTGATCTTGTCGAAGCGTACGTCCGTGCCGTCGCCGTCCCATTCGCCCACGAGCTCCGGAGGGACGGATCCCCTCGGAAGGGTGGCCACCGGTGGATCGGGCTCGGCTTCCACGGGGACCGACGCCGAGGGGGAAGACGAGGCAGCGCCAGAGGCAGCGGAAGTGGAGGAGACAGGCGAGGGCCAAGAGGGAGGCGGGGACGACGAGGAAGACGATGAGGAGGAATCAGAACCGCCGCACCCCGCCAGGAGAACGACTGCGAACAGCGCGCCCCCGGCCCACCGCATCATCACCTGACGCATCAGTCGCCCCTCGTTCCGGCAGATCCACCCATTCGAAGAATTGCTGGAGCCATCAACTCTCAGGAATCGTAACGGCGTCGCCGCTTCCCTTGGGATTCCCGATCCAAGCGGTCGTATTCGGCAATCAGATGCCACATACTTCACCGAATCAATCACAAACGGCCTTTGTGTGAACCGGAAGCCGTAGAAGTGAACTTAAACACGCGGCGTCCCGGGACGCGAGGAGGGTCATCGCGGATCCGGTGCACCAGGATGCAGCTGCGAGCCGTGCTGAAGAAGGCCGGCCGCAAGAACACCATCGACAGAGAGGTCGAGCGTCTGCACAGCGAACTTCGCGCGTCGCAAATGCGCCACCTTCCCCTGGTCGAGGAGGCAATGGGGCGCCAGGCACTCGCGCTGCTCCGGCAGTTGGAAGCTGCCTGCACGAGCGCCGACGATCTTGCCGAGGCCACGGTGCAGGCGTTCGAGGCACATGCTGGCGCCGATATCATCACCAGCTTCCCAGGGCTGGGCCCGCTCAGCGGTGCTCGGGTTCTGGCCGAGATAGGCGACGACCGGACTCGGTTCGCCGACGCCAGAGGGCTGAAGGCGTACGCGGGTTCCGCCCCGGTCACCCGGGCCTCCGGCAAAAGCGTGTCCGTCGCGGCCCGCAGAGTGAAGAACCAGCGCCTGGCCGGAGTCGGCTACATGTGGGCCTTCTCAGCGATGGCCCATTCAGACGGAGCGCGGGCTCACTAGGACGGCCGACGTGAGGCCGGAGATCGGTCACACGGCCGCCCAGAGGAACGTCTTCAACCGAATGTTCGGCTGCCTGCACCGCTGTCTGACTCATCGCGTCCCGTTCAACGAGAACACAGCCTTCCCGACCTCGCCAGAACCCCCTCGCGCCCTCGCAATTGACACGTTCTTCGCATCGGATGTCTTCTTGGCGTTGTCCGTACCCTGACTTGTGGCAGGGACGCTGGTGGAGGTCTTGACGCTCTGCGCGTCGATCACGCACGCCGACGGCTCCGCGTTGCGGCCCCGCGCGCCGAAGGATCCCTTGCCGTCGCCGTGTCGGGCCGGTAGAAGGCCGGCCCCTTCCAGTTCCTGATCCTGAGCATCAAGTCGAAGCCCACCAGGTGCGCCAAGGTGAAGACAGACAGCGACTGGCCCTGGGGAACGGGCACACCGCACCACCGTTCACCTCTGGGTGCGGGAAGTCGTCGGTCTGCCGGCTGCCCGCGACCCGCGTCTGCACCGTGCGCTGAGGAAGATCGCCCGAAAGGGTGGCGGGGTGGAGTGCTGTCGGGCGGCTCTTTGATACGCACCTGGCAGCGCACCGGGACCGATAACTAGAGTAAGTACGTGTCCTACCTTTCAAGCGCGGGTCGCGGACGGTCATTCGTAAGATCGTCGGGCCGAGGGGCTCCGGGTATGGCTCTGAGTGCCTAGCCGTCTGATGGCTTCAGAAACTTGGCCGCCCGGAACCCCACGACGATTCGACCGCTGATGGGGAAACGCGACACGATCGCTCTGTAGGACAGCGCCGGCGAGGTCGTCTGTGGGTTCAAGGTGACGACGAACCGGCGGAGGGAACGTGCTGCGTGGTGACCGGACCGGAGGGCGAGCGGCTGCTGTCGCGCCGGGCCCTGAACGACGAGCCGGCACTGCTGAAACTGGTCAGGGACGTGCTGGCACTGTCCCAGGACGTGCAGTGGGCGATGGATGATTGTGTCGGTGGGAAGCAGCAACGCGTGATGGTGAGTTCCGGGAACACTTGAGGGGGCTCAGGCGCAGAAATGTCGGCGAGTTTTAGGAACGCCGCACGGCCAGGCCGCCGTCGGGTCAGACCGTGTAAGGCCTCTCGCTCGCGGACTCCCGGAGACCTGGGCGAGGGCGTTCTTGGCCCAGGGGACGGAGCGGACAGCTCACCAGGACCGAGCCCCGAAAATACGATTGCCGACCACCAGGCACGCTGACACGATTGCGGGCGTGATCACTGCTGAACGGCCGGACTGCCTGATCATGACGGGGATGCCGGGGGCCGGGAAGTCGACGGTGACCAGGCTCGTTGCCGAACGCCTGCCACGCTCCGCCTGGCTCGACGGCGACTTCATCAGCAGGCTGATCGTCAGCGGTCACGTCTGGGCGCTTGGCGAGCCTGCCGACGAGGCAGCGCGGCAAGTGGAGCTGTGCAACCGTAATCTGTGCACGCTGGCGAACAACTTTTCCGACGCCGGCTTCACGCCCGTGATCGACTGGGTGATCCCCGACCGCGAGCAACTGGACTTCTTCGTGTCTCTCCTCCCGGCTCGGCAGGTCTTGTTCGTCGTTCTCGCACCGGGCATCGAGGCGTGCCAGTACCGCAACACCCTCCGTGATCCACGGGAGCGGTTCGACTTCGACGGCTATGAAGATCTCGATGCCGGCATGAAGCGCGAGCTCGGCGATGTCGGCTGGTGGTTCGACACCGCGGCCCTTACTCCCGAGGAGACCGCCGATCGCGTCATCCGGGAAGCTCGCCATCGCGCCATGGTGAACTGACTGCAAGCTCCCCGGCTCTGTTTCAGGTCACGGCAGTCTGTTCGGCCTTGGCACGGGGCTGGGCAAGGCGGTATGAGTCGGTGCCGGTCTCGATGATCGTGCCGTTGAAGGTCAGCCGGTCGACGATGGCCGTGCAGAGCCGGGGATCCGTGAACGTCTTGGTCCACCCGCCGAAAGCTTCGTTGGAGGCGATGGCGACACTGTTCAGCAGGCCGTGCTCTCCCTCGCCCGCCGCCGAGCCAACGTCCTGTGGGCCATGATTCGTGACGGATCGCTTTACCAGCCGTCACAACCAGTCATGGCCTCGGCTTGACAACGCCATTGGGAAGTTTCTGATCCGGGTGCTCCGTCAGTAGCTGATCGTCGGCGCTAGGGTTCCGTGTGAGTCGAGAGCCTGTTCGGGGGATGGATGCGGCGGAACCGTTCACTGCGCATGGCGGTCTGCGCTGGCCTGGTTGGAGTAGTGCTCGCCGCGACGGGGTGCATGAGCCGGTCGCACGATCCAACGGCTACCGACATGTCGCCCGGTGCCCGGACCTACCTGTCGCAGGCGCTGGACATCATGGAGAAGCACTCTCTTCTTCGCCACAAGGTTGACTGGTCAGACTTGCGGAGCAGGGCGTTCTCACAGGCGCGCGGCGCGCAGAAGACGGCGGACACATACGGGGCGGTCAACTCGGCTCTGTATGTGCTGGGTGACGGGCACAGTCTCTTCTGGGAGCCGGAGGAGGCAAAGCAGCGTTTCGGAGCCTCAGTGGTCAGCTTCGACGGCTTGGAAGGCCGTTCCCTGAAAAGCGGTGTGGGCTACATTTCGTTGCCTGGTGTGCAGGGGTCTCAACAGGCGTACGACCAGTACGTGCGGCAGGGCCGGGATGCCGTGGCGAAGGCCGGCGCGGGTGAAGCCTGCGGCTGGGTGGTGGATCTGCGCTCGGACACCGGAGGCAACATGTGGCCGATGCTTGCGGTGGTAGGCCCGGTCCTGGGCGATGGCACGGTCGGTGCGTTCGTGGATGCCGACGGCAGCAAGTCCCTCTGGGCCATCAAGCACGGCAGTCCATACGAAGACGGCAAGTCGGTCGGTTGGAGTGATGGCCGACCGTTCGCCAAGAGCGCCCCGCCGGTCGCGGTCCTGACGGGCAAGAGAACAGGCAGTGCGGGTGAAGCGGTCGTGGTGGCCTTCCGGGGACGTCCTGACACCCGGTTCTTCGGCGAGCAGACCTATGGCGTCCCCACGGGAAACGAGCCGTACCACCTATCCGACGGAGCTGTGCTGGTCCTCACGGAAGTCAAGGACGCGGACCGAACGGGCCGTGCGTATGACGCGCCGATTCCTCCAGACGTGGAGATTGTCAAAGACCCACGGCCGGTAGCGCGTAACCGGGACGAGGTCCTGCAGGCAGCACAGAGCTGGCTCCTCGAACAGGCTGGCTGTCGTCGACCGTGAAATGCTCCGGCGGTTTCCTCGACCAGCTGGGGGTAGCTCCCTTCCGGGCGAGATGCCTGGTCATGAGGGTGATGGCGGCCCATGTGATCAGGGCCTCGGAGTGCTGGATGAGCCGTCCGTAGTCCCTCGCGTGGCGGCGGGCGTGCATCATCCACGCGAGCGACCTCTCGACGACCCACCGGCGGGGCATCACGACGAAACCGGAAGCGTCCTTGGGGCGGCTGACCGGTTTGATCGTGAGGTTCAGAGGGTTTACATCACTAATTCGCCAGTTTGAAATGCTATGCGGCACGACTTCGAGGGTGCTGGTGAGTCAAGAGAGAGTAGCGGCACCTGAGAGGCGATAAGGCAGCCTTCTCGTCTGCACTCCTCCTGTTTCATCCCAAGACGCGCTCTCCTGCCCCGTTCGCTTCGCGCGCCCGGTGTGCACGCCTGGGCCGGGCAAGAGATGCCCGGTATCCCAGGAGTCATGGCTGAGCGTCGTCGGTATCCCAGCGATCTGTCCGATGCCCGCTGGGAGTTGGTCGAACCGATCCTGACCGCCTGGCGGGCCGAACGCCGCGGCCGTGGACTGGACATCGGCCGTCCGCCGGATCACGACCTGCGCAGCCTCCTGGATGCGATCCTCTACGTGAACCGCACCGGGATCCCCTGGCGCTACCTGCCGCACGACTACCCGCACTGGAACACCGTCTACGCCTACTTCGCCCGCTGGCAGGAGGAAGGCGTCTTCGACCAGCTCAACAGCCTCCTGCGCCGCCAAGTCCGCAGGCAGGAAGGCCGCCAGGCCGAACCCAGCGCATGCGTCATCGACTCACAGAGCATCAAGACATCCACCAACGTCCCCGCGGCCGGCCCGTGCGTCGACGCAGGCAAGAAGATCGTGGGCCGCGAACGGAGCATCGTCATCGACACCGTCGGCCTGCTCCTGGCAGTGCTGGTCACGGCCGCGAGCGTGCAGGACTCCGTCGCCGGCCGGGCCCTCATCGAGAAGGTGGCCGCCGAGCACCCCACCATCCGCAAGACCTGGGTCGACGGCGGCTATCGCCAACACCTCGTCGAGCATGCCGCCACCCTCGGCATCGACATGCACATCGTCCGCCGCGACCCCATCAACAGAGGGTTCACCGTCCTGCCCCGCCGCTGGACCGTCGAGCGCACCCTGGGCCGGCTCATGAACCACCGCCGCCTGGCCCGCGACTACGAAGCCATGGTCCAGCTGACCATGATCAACCTCATGACCCGCCGCCTCACCGCCGAATCCACCCCGACCTGGCGCGGAACCTAGAACCCTCCAAAAAAGGGGCATCCAGGGACCAAACATTGGAGCGAAACGCCCTCTGACGTGCCCAGCGAGGTGGACGGCGTCGACGGCTTCAGCGCGGCCCCGCATCCCGGCTTGTAGGCGCGCAGCGCCCCGCTGCTGAGGTGCACGAGGACGTCGTTGCACCGGTTCCCGCTGAGGTCCCCGAACGGCACCGCCTTGACCGAGGTCGCCCAGCCAGCACCGCTCACCTTTTCGAGAAGGTGCCCTTGCCCGTGCCTTGTTGGAACGTGAGCCCGCCGCCGGAGGAGAGGGTGAGCAGGTCGCTGATGCCGTCGCGGCCGGCTTGAACGCGCCGCATGGGAGCGGCGAGCGCCCCGGCCGTCATCAGGTGGATGCGTTCGTCGGCGTCCACGAAAGCCACGCGGCCGCTGTCAGGGTCCCGGGTCCAGCGGACGCGTCGGTCCGAGGTGCTGCCCTCGGGCATGAGGTTTGTGGTCGCGGACAGATCGGCCAGGTCGGAGGTGCCTGCCTGCCCTGAGCGGATGTCGGTGTGCACCAGCTCGCCACGCTGATTGTCATGGGGGACCAGGAACCCGTCGGCCGGCAGAGCGTCCCCCACAGGCACGGACAGCGACCGTCCGCGGGAGCGGTCAAACACGCCGGCCTTGTTCTGCGCGGCGCACGCCCAGTAGACGAAGCGGCCGTTGACCTGCAGCTCGCTGGGCACGCACGCCGAACCGACGTTGACGTCTACCGCCGCGGCACTTGAGCCGAGGCGGCTCACCGCCCGAGAGCAGCGCGTTCCGGCCTTCCGCGGCGCTCACCGCCCCGTAAAAACCGTCAACGGTCAGCGTCTGGACCTCACCAGTGGGTGTACGGCGGTGTATCAGCTGGGAGTTGTCCAGGTCGTTGTAGACGCGACGAAGAACGTCAAGATGGGGCGGAAAGCTCTTTCGGCCGTCTGTCCGGTTACAGGCCCCAGCCCCAACGCAGTTGTGCCACGCCCGAGGAGTTGTTCACCGCCAGTCCGCTGCCGCTCTGCCGGGTGATCGAATAGCTGTCGTCCGAGCGCAGGCCGGGCCAGTAGACGACGCCCATCTGACGGGACCTCGTCAGGTCCGTGGTGGCGGCGAAATACGCGGTGAAGGTGTTGCCGTCCTGGTTCCCGCCGTAGTAGTTCAGCCCGGTCGTCATCGGGGCGCCGGCCTCGTCGATGATGGTGCGGGACGAGTATGAGCCGAGCCGGTTGCTCAGGTTGGTGGTCCACGCCGAGCGGGTCGTGTCCGAGGCCCAGTATCCGTAGAAGTGCAGCGACAGCAGTGTGCCGTTCAGGGCGCTGGCCGCTCCGACGCCCGTTACGTTGTCGTTGTAACCGGTGCCGCTGATGAGGACCCGCCCGCGGGGGGTGCTCGAATGCCGGGACAGCCACGACGAGCAGAGCGACACCCAGTCGTTCAGGCTGTAACCGAACGGTTCGTTCATCGGCTCGAAGTAGACGTTGCCGTTGCTGCCGTAGTCGCTGATGACCTTGTCCCACATGGTGTTCCACGCGTTCATGTCATCGACTTTGCCGTCCTTGTTCGCTTCCCAGTAGCCGAAGATGACCTTCATGCCGTGGGACAGGGCCGAGTCGGCGGCGCCCTTGTACCGCCCCCACCAGTCCGAGTTGACGCTCTGCGGGTTGATCGGCAGCCGCACGGTGTTCGCGCCGAGCTGCTGCTGGAAGCCGCTGATGATGCCGTCGGCCTTGGAGCGAACGCTGTCGTAGCTGTCCCCGGCCGTGAGGCCGGTCGGGATCACCCAGCCGTCCACGTAATTGTCGCGGCTGTCCGCCCAGTTGACTCCGCGGAAGGAGTTGGTGACGGCGGATGCGCCATGAGAAACCGTCAGCAGTGGCGCGAGGAGTGCTGCGATCAGGAAGGCGCGCAGACGGGTGCGAGAGCGGAGGTGATTCACACGAACTCCATTGTCCGATTGGTCGATGTTTACGTAAACATCCGTCCTGACGTGGGGCTATCGAGTCGAAGACGGGGAGATTTCTGAATGCTGATCCTCTATCGATTCAGTGTCAAGAGCCTGTCAGGATCCGAATCCCGTGTGACAGCGGGCGGGTTGGGGCGGACGACCAATGGGTGCTCACCGGCGTGGACCCCGAACGCCTTGCCTGGGACGCCGCACACCCCGACCTGGGCGACCAGCAAGCCGGTGTTCATCGGCGCCCAGGTCCCGCAACATGTCCACGGGGATGGCCGCGACCTCGCAGGCCCGGTCGGCGTCGCCTCCAAGAAGGCCGGCACGCCGCCGCTCCGCCGGGCGCCCAGCAGGCCGTCCTTGCCGCTGGCGGCGGCCGCGGACCGGCCGAGCGCACCCTTGCCTCGATCCTGGCCCCCGTCGAGGCCTGCGGCCAGGTCCCCGAGGGCGCAGGCTTCTCCGGCAGCCTCAACCGGGCCGCCTACACCCTCGGCGGCCTCATCGCGGCTGGCCGTCTCCCGCACCTGGAAGCCGAGCAGGCACTCCAGGACACCGCGGCCGCGTCCCGCCCCCGGCCAGGAACTGCGCATCGAGCAGATCATCCGCAGCGGTCTGTCTGCCGGCCTGCAACGGCCCCTCCACGCAACGGGGAGGCGCCCGTGACCTCCCCCAGCAATGAGACTCTCTTCGAGTTCGACCCCGAAGCCGTCGCCGCCCAGATCCGCACGCAAGGCCCCGCGGTGCCCCTCCCGGCACAGTCCGCCGCCGAACGCCCCGCGGCCGGGCGATGTCGACCGCCGGGATGAACGCCATGCTCACCCAGGCCCGCTCCGCACCCGGCATGGTCCTCAAAGCCGACCGCCTGGACGCCGACCCCTACGCCCTGTGCACCCCCCTGGCATCGTCGACCTGCGCACCGGCCTCCTCGGGGATCCCGAGCCCAACAAGGACTTCCACTCCCGCTCCACCACCGTCGGCCCCCAGCAGACCCCCGTCCCGCGCTGGCTGCGTTTCCTGCACGACACCTTCGGCGACGACGCCGAAGGCCAGGAAATGATCGGCTACCTGCACCTGCTGCTCGGCTACTCCATCACCGGCGACGTCGGCGCCCAGATCCTGCCCTTCCTGTGGGGCACCGGCAAGAACGGCAAGTCCGTCCTGCTCGACGTCATGATGAAACTCCTCGGCGACTACGCCGACGCGGCCCCGCCCGGCTTCCTCATGGCCAAACCGTTCGAAGGCCACCCCACCGACCTGGCCGAGCTCCACGGCCCCCGCGTCTACGTCTGTTCGGAGATCAAGCCCGGCGACAAGTTCGACGAGGCCCGGGTCAAGCTGCTGACCGGCGGCGGCCGCATCAAGGCCCGCCGCATGCGCCAGGCCCCCTTCTCCTTCGAATCCACCCACAAACTCTGGCTGCTGGGCAACCACAAGCCCGAAGTCGGCACCGGTGGTTTCGCGTTCTGGCGCCGCATGCGCCTGATCCCCTTCGAACGCGTCGTCCCCGACGACCGCAAGATCGACAACCTGGCTGACCTCCTCGTCATGGAGGAAGGCCCCGGCATCCTGGGCTGGCTCATCGACGGCGCCCGCCGCTACCTGGGCGGCGGCCGCGACCTCGCCGGCCCCGAGCGCGTCCGCATCGCCACCACTGCCTACGCCGAGACCGAGGACCACACCGGCCGCTTCTACGACGAATGCTGCCGCCTCGCCCCGGACCTGCGCGCCGAACAGACCACGCTCTACGCCGCCTACACCAGCTGGTGCCACAATGAAGGCGCGCAGATCATCTCCTCCCGCGCGTTCGCCGCCCGCACCCGAGAACTGGTCGGACTCGCGTCGCCGAAGGAGATGAAGGTGTCCAACCAGCGCAAGTACTACCCGGGCATCGGACTGCTCACCGACGAGGAAAGGGAAACCGGCACATGAGTTCCCTGATCGACGCGGACGAGATCAGCCACGAGACCGACATTGTCTGGCTGGAAGACATGGACGAACTCGCCTACGTCCGCCAGAGCATCGACCGCCTCCCCACCCGCAAAGGCCGCCCCCCCGTACCGGCGCCCCGGCCGCATGGTCGGCTACGCCATCCTCGGCCCCGAAGCCAAGGCCTCCCGCGCCTCGGGCACTTTCCGCCGCCGTGTCTTCTGGCTCCAGCCCCACGACCGCGACGCCGACCCCGCGGGTCTCTACGCCAACAGCGCCCCCGCCGAAGCCGTAGACCCCCGCACTCTTTAGACGTCATTTCAGTTGGCGAGTCTGCGGTGGCATATGAGAGTTGCGGCGATGGCGGTGAAGGCGAGGAAGTGCTCCGGCTTGCGTTCGTAGCGGCGATGGAGGCGTCGGCAGCCGGACAGCCAGGAAACGGTTCGTTCTACGACCCAGCGGTGCCGGCCCAGGCGTTGGGACGATTCGATGCCTTTTCGAGCGAGGCGGTGCCGGATGCCTCGGGAAGCGAGCCATCGTCGCAGGTGGCGGTAGTCGTAGCCCTTGTCCCCGTGCAGCTTGCCGGGCCGTCGGCGTCGGGGCCCGCGTCGTGAACGGATCGGTGGGATGCCGCGGACCAGCGGTATCAGGGCCTGGCTGTCGTGGAGGTTCGCGGCGGAGATCCCGATCGACAGAGGCAGACCACGACGGTCCACGATCAGGTGGATTTTCGAACCCTTCTTGCCGCGGTCGGTCGGATTCGGTCCCGTCAGCTGCCCCCTTTGAGGGCCCGGACGCCGACGGAGTCGATCGCGCACCGCGACCAGTCCAGTCCGCCGCGGGAACCAAGTTCGTCCAGGACCAGGCGGTGGAGCTTCGCCCACACTCTGGCCTCGGTCCACTCGGTGAACCGGCGAAAGGCGGTCACACCCGACAGGCCGAAACCCGGCGGCAGTTGGTTCCAGGTGCAGCCCGAGGTGGCCACGAAGATAATCGCGGCCAGTACCTCACGGTCCCCTCGCCGACGATGCCCTCCGCCCTGTGGGCGTTCCGGAGCGGGCGGGACCACCCGCTGGAACAACTCCCACAGGTCTTCCGGCGCCAACCGTTCGACAAGCGCAGCAGTCATCACCCCAGACTGCCGCAAGATCACACCAACTGAAATGACTTCTTAGCCTCGCGTCAATGGCTACAAGACCGAACGCTCCGAAGGCGGCCCGCCCTCCGCAGCCATGCAGGAACTCGGCATACAGCTCCCGCTGTAGCAGCCACTCCTGAGCCCGCCGAGCACCGATGACCCAGGTACTCATCAGCCTCATCGCGGTCGCCGGCACCTTGCTCGGCGGCTGCCTGGGCTACTTCCTCCAACGACACGCCGGCAACCGCGCCGAACGGAGAGCAGCGGTGCTCGCCTACACCGGAGCCATCACCGAACTCATACACGCCCAGCAGGACTGGTGGTGGCGCAAGCACGAACAGCCGGACGGACCCGAGCACAAGGCCGCGCGCGTCGAGGGACAACGGCTGCGCCGCGTGGCCCGGCAGACGATCAACGGTCTGCTGTTCACCGTAGGCGACGCCGAGTTGGTCGCCGAAGCCCGCCAGATCCTCGAAGAAGCCAACACCGTGCACCGCGCCGCCGACCGGACGGAGATGAGTGCCCGCGCGGCCGCCGTACGAACGGCCCTCGACACCTTCATCCACCACGCCTCAGCACGAGTTCGCTGATCCACCCACATTCAAAGGGCCCGCCAGTGGCTTCACCCCCGACGTCATCCGGCTTCTCCGCCTGCTC
Source organism: Streptomyces sp. NPDC001668 (assembly GCF_042893155.1). Taxonomy (NCBI): domain Bacteria; kingdom Bacillati; phylum Actinomycetota; class Actinomycetes; order Kitasatosporales; family Streptomycetaceae; genus Streptomyces; species Streptomyces sp. NPDC001668. The sequence continues at coordinate 20,952 of NZ_JBIAUQ010000002.1, read as the reverse complement.
AACCCATCCCACCCGTCCGCGGCCGCGACGGACGTCCCACCGCGGACGCGCAACGTGCTTACAGCTGCTCCCCCAGTCGACTCACCCGGAGCTACGGTCACGGGATCGGAGGTTCTGATGGCGGGCGAGGAGTTCGGTGATGAAGTCCGTGAGGACCTGCTCACCGCCCGGGCTGGTCAGTTCCCAGCCGCCGAAGCGGTAGATCTCGTATCCGGCGCGGGGCGGCTGGACAGCTGCGAGGGCTGGCTGCTTCGGGGCCGTTTGGCGTCCTGGTCGAGCCCGTCGACGAGCCGCTCGGCAGTCAGCTCAGGAGTGTGGCGAAGGTGCCGGCTACGGCGGCGGCGAGGGTGATGACCGCGGCGAAGGTGACGGCGGCGCGTGTGAGTGCTGTGGGGTAGGTGGCGCCGTCCATGCGGGCGCGCCGGCCGCGGCCAGCAGCGCGAGGACGATCACCAGAGCGGTGGCGAGGAAGAGTGAGGCGACGGTCACGGCGGACTCCCGTTGCGCGAGGGGGTGTTGAGTGGACGAAGGTCTCGGAATCCGTGTGCACCATGGTTCGCCGGGATGAAGATGAACACTGGCGAACACATCACGGCCCGGGGGCGAGCACGTGCGCGACGACCAGAATGGCCGCAATCAGGCGCTCACCACGCTGCGCAGGAGGCTGAGTGACGGGCTGGCCACGCTGGGGCTGATCAAGACGGAGCCGGCTGGCCGGGTGGGACTGGGGCGTACGACGGTGTCGCAGGCGTTTCAGACGGACGGGCCGGTGCCCTCGGCGCAGACCGTGGCGGTGCTGGCCCGCGCGCTGAAGTTGCCGGTCGAGGAGTTGCTGGCGCTGCAGCGGGACGCGGCCGGGAGCGGCGGCGGCGAGTGGCCGGGGCCCGGCAGGCTGATCGGACAGCTCTGTGCCGTCTGGCGGTGATGCGAGGGGAGGCCGGGGACCTGGACGGGGCCGAACGCCTTCTCCGGCAGGCCGCCGATCGCGGCAACGCCGGCGCCGCCCTGTCCTTCCTGGCGGTGTTGCGGGAGCGGGCCGGGGATCAGGACGCCGAAGTGCTGGCCAGCGAGGCCGCTCACCATGGCGCCACCGCTGCCCTCTCCCGCCTGGCCGAGATGCGGGAGGGCGCCAGGGACCGGGACGACGCTGAACGCCTGGCCCGGCTGGTCGCAGACCACGGCCACACCGGAACTCTGCGCCATCTGGCGGCGATGCAGAAGGAAGCCGGGGATCGAGACGGGGCGGAACGCCTCCTCCGGCAGGCCGCCGAGCGCGGCGACACCGACGCCCTGTCCCCCCTGGCGATGCTGCGGGAGGAGGCCGGGGATCAAGAAGCCGCCGAAACGCTGGCCCGCCAGGCCGCCGAGCATGGCAAGACAGATGCACTGGAACACCTGGCGATCATGCGCGAGGAAGCCGGAGACGGCCAAGGCGCCTCGTCCTTGGCCGGACAGGTGGCCCACCACGGCAGCGTCGGCACCCTGGAGCGCCTGTCGGTCATGCGCGAGGCGGCCGGCGATCGAGTCGGTGCCGAACTCCTTCTCCGGCAGGCCGCCGACCACGGCGCCAACACCGTCCTGCACCCTGCGGCGCAGATGCTGTTCACCAGACTGTGGCCGCATGGACTGGACCCCGACGGCACGCCGACGCCCCAGTGGCGGTGATCCACGCGCTACCACCAGGACGGCGCGCGACAGGGCTGGGTATTCAGCTGCTGAGAACGAAGATGCTGCTCCCTCCGCCTACGACCCGGTGGCGGCCGAGGAGGGGCCCCTCGGGCAGGGTGAGCAGGCTGACGTCCCGTTGGTTCGACCGACGTCTCGGTGCCCTCTCCGTGGGTGAGCCGGTCCAGTTCTTCGCCGTAGCCGCCGTAGAAGGCGACCCGCTCGCCGTGGACGGCCACCGCCTTGGCGCCCCGGACACGGTTCGCCCACATCTTCATGGGTCGGTCGGTGCAAGCGGGAAGTCCGTGTACGGGCACGCCCAGGCGGTGGTGCCCGACACGTTCAGGGCGTAGCAGTCGAAGAGACCGGGGATGCTTGCGCCGTCTGACGTCCAGTAGAGGTGGCCTGTGCTCCTGGCCGACGGGCCAGCAGTCGAGATCCTCGCCGATGCCAGCTACCAAGGCCTGGGCGCCCAGACCGGCGGCCGGGTGATGACACCACCGCACCGCAAGTTCAAGAGGAATGCCCCGGAGCGGTACGAGGAGATGTACGAGCGCCAGCGCAAGGCACACTCTTCGCGCCGTATCCGTGTCGAGCACGGCATCGCGCATTTGAAGAACTGGCGGGCCCTGGCCCGTCACCTCGGCCGCCGCGAGCATATGAGCGACACCATCCAAGCAATCGCCTGTCCCACCAGCAGACCGTGGACCTGAAGCCGACACGGCAGACGGAACCGGGGCCACACCGAAGTTCGCGAGGTCTCACCGCCTATCGTGCACGAGTTCGTTAGCGCATTGCTTCGACGATGTCTTCGGATCGGAAGGCACGACGGCCGCGGCATAGCGGTCGCGATTCACACGAGAGGCACGAAGACGATGACCGGACCGGACGGGCGCACAGTGCCAACTGGGTCGGGTTGGTGACGCGTCGGCCGCTGCTGGTTCCCCACCTGTGGCCCCAGCATGCCGCTGACACGGAGGAGGCATTTCGCGGCCCGGCGACTGCCGTGGAGCAGTATATGCATCCCCAACCCCGGCTCGCTACTACGCAGAAGGCATATCGCCCTTCAGGGGCGACCGGGCGTCCCCAGAGAGATATCGATCCGAAAGTGTCGCCTGGGTGGACTTTTATTTCTTGGCTGCTTCCATGAGTTGAGAAAATGTTCGGTCCGTCGATTGGGTCATGGTCTTCATTCCGTACGGTTCCTGTTCAGAATCGCTGAGGATTTCCTCACCATCCGGATCGCGAGAGATAGCAACGGTCAGGTACGGATCGGTGCCAGACCTGGTGAAAAAATCTCCTTCCCTCCATTTTGGCAACACCCACCAGGCGGTAGCATAGTCGGCTCGGTGTGTCATGTTGAGCATTTCGCTGCTCCGGTAGATCCTCGAATGAAAACGGTAGAATTCGTCCCCCTGGGCTGCGACCCATCCTGGGGCGTCCCAGATATGTTTCCCGTTCTCAGAGTCCGTGTCCCAGGAAGCCTCCGCTGATTCCGGATAACTGTTCCCCAGCTTGCATCTGTCAGCTCTAATGAAAGATGCGTTTGCGCTCAGCGCTACGCGGCCGATGCCAGACTTGATGGGTACCTCCACAGTGGCGTCGAGTGAGAAGTCGTCGCCGGGGTCGAGCCTGGAACCTGGAGACGTGATGTCTCCGGTACCCAACATGTGAGAAGGGGAGTAAATGACATGAGGTAGCGTAGAGCCGTAGCTCCACATGTCATTCTTCCAGGCACTCATGTCACCATCGTCTTCTGAGAACTTTGTGGGATACCCGTTGACTTTCCACATGGTTCCCACGACGTAAATGCGCACTGAGCCGGAGTTGCGGAACTCGATATGAGCCGGCACTTGAAGGGCCGACCCGTCCGCACTCAAAGTGGGCTTTCCGAAGGAGACGCCAAAGGGGACCTTCACGGGAGTGTTGTACGGGACGTACATCTGGGAGTAGGCGAGGCTGGCGGCTCCGACGACCGCGGACACAGCAGCACCCAGGGCAAAGCCGCGTGGATGAGGGATCCCGCGCCAGACATTTTGCCGAGTCAGCTCCCACAGTGCCCACACAACCCAGAGTGCCAAGCCGATCCAAAGCCAGAGGAACGGAGTATGTTCCCGACCCTCGATCTGGATGATGAGGAACATCAGATTAGTGCCGGCCACGGCGCCGACACCAACAAGGACCGCCGCGCCCGAGTACGGCATGACCCTTTTCCCCCAGTAGTCGAACAGAGCAAGAACCGCAACGAGCTCTACCAGCGCGGCGGCGATGAGAGTGACTCCCATGAGACGTCCGCCATACGCCAGCGCATTGAAGGCGTCCTCCATTCCCACGTGCAACAGCACGGCAGCGGATACAAGAAGCCCCAGGGTCATGCCCACGGCTTTACCCCGCCTTCTCCATGGACGGTCGGGCCAGCGCTCGCTGTCGGCCAACCAGTGGACACGTGTGGGGTCATTGAGGTCGATGTCACGCGGCAGTCCCACCCGACGCAAGAGCCTTCGCAGCTCTCGGGGAGACCAGGCGCTACCCACGGGGCTACCCCCGACACGTACGGGCCGCAAGCCTCGCTCGTCAGGCGCCTGTACCACTACAAAAGGTTGACTGATCATGACAGAAGAATGACTGCCGACTTGTGCCGACAGCGGGAAGGACACGCCTGCGATCGGGTGTTAATTACATCTGATGGTTGTAAATCGGATGGATTGTAAGCACCTTTGGAGCGATTGAGAAGGTGGTGTCATATTTTCTCCAAACCTACATGCTGTATCAAGTCACCCACGCACTATGCTGAGGCCCACACGAAGGACAGCCATGCCCCGTGTTCTCCTTCTTTGCAGAATGTGGCGCGTAAATGCAAACAGAATTCAGGCGCAAGATGTGCAGCAGTAGGGGGGGAGCATCTGATCCCAGACTCTGCACAGCCAGGACTCGTGATGCATCACCTGAGGACAAATTCACACCCGAAGGTGGCATAGTGCCTCAATCTCACCCAAGAACGGCCGGTTGTCCTGTTCAAAAAACGCGACTACGTGAGCGCGTGGATGACCGGCCAGGCCGGGATCCAGGTCCGGGTCCGCTTCATGCCCCACCACGACCACCGCATCGAGGTCTACCACGCGGCCACGGGCCGTTACCTGGGGCCTGCGGACCTGGCCGACCAGGCCACCGGCGAACAGTTCAGCGCGTACGGCGGGTGCGATGTGCCGTGTTGGTGTCAGTGGATGCGTGGCAGTGACGGTTTGTCAGGCTGGGATGTTGTCGCTGGTGGCGCATTGAGCGGGGGTGTGGTCACTGTCGTGGGGCGGCGCTTGTGGCGGTCACGGCTGTCATGGGCCGGTACACCCCGTCCCGCTCCACTGTCGTGAGAGCGGCACTTCTGAACGATGGTGGCGCTGATGGTCCTGTCCTGTTCGGCGAAATCCTGTTACGCCTGCTCGGCGGACATGGCAGAGCAGCGGAATAGAGTCGCCGTCCCGGCCGGGTGGGCCCGGCCACGAGGGGGGAGTCGGCGTGCGCGTGCGCAGGTGGTCCAGGTACACCGAGGACGAGAAGCAGCGTCTTGGGCGAGGTCTCCTAACGGTTCTCAGGGAAGGGGGTGCTCCGGACGCGGAGGCGTTTCTCGCCCGGGGCGATGAAGGGGTAGTTATCGAGGTTCCAGCCCCGTCATACGAGGGGGTCGTCGACCGCTACGGTCGCGCCCCTATCGAAGTACGAAGCGCCTGGGTCGATGGAGCAGTCCGAGGGATTCGGCTTCTCGCAGAGCGGGTCGGAATCGACCTGACCTGTCACGGTGAGCACAGCAAATAGGGTGCTGGGCATGGCTCCCACTCACTCCCTGAATCCGGGTTCGTGCACATCACGGTCCCGTGGGCGGACGCTGATCACCTGTTAGCCGCCCTTGCGGGAGTGGTTCCGATCGTTCCGGCGGACGAGTCGCAGTCAGAGCCAGTTGCGATCGAAGTGCGCGCAAGCGAGGTCTGCGAATCGGCCGAGGTGATTGCCTGTATGGAGGCGGTCACTTCTGCAGGAATCGCCCTGGCAGGGGCCGTGACGGCTCTGCGGGCTGCTGCGCGTGACGTGGGGGTCGACACGTACGCCGCTTCACGGCATCGCCTGACGGGCGTCTGTTCTGCTGTTTCTCAGAACACCGACCGTCGAATTCCCGGCCCTGACATCTACGACCCCTTCTGGGACGACCCTGTCGGCAGATACCTCATCCAGGTCAACTACCACTTGGCCGGCCTGCGAGGTGTCAAGACGTCGCGCCTTTGGGGCGTCGTTGAGGCGAGCCGGGAGGATCACGCTCACCAGGATGGCGAATACACACTGAACGAGGCTCACATCGCAGAGGCGATCGTGCGGTTCGATCCGGGCGTCGACTACGACCGCTTCTGCGCCTATATGCATGTGATGCGCGTGCATGGGACCAAGCGGAACTATGCGGAAGCGCGTGAACCCTCCCTCCGGGCTGAGCGCGAGGCTGCCATGCAGAAACTGGAGGCCGACCGGGAGGCACGGGCCCGGGCGCAGGAAGCGCGCGCTGCTGCAGCAGCCGAGCGGAAGGTTAGGACAGGCCAAGCCGCCCAAGCCGGGGCCGTCAAACGGAAGGATGTGTTTTACGTCGTGACAGGCAAGACCGGGTGACCGGCAAGCCGGGGGTCAAGTTCGGCATCAGCAACGGGGACGGAGAGGTCCGGCTGTCGCGGCACGCCCGCGACGGCTACAACACCCGACATCGGCTCTTCACCGGCCTTCCTGAGGGGGTTGCCCGAGAGGCGGAGAACGGGATGCTGGCGCGCCTCAAGGGCGCAGGCCACAGGCCGCTGCACGGACGCGAGTACTACCCGCAGGCTGCCCTTGGACTGATTCTGGACTCGCTCGATGGGGACCTGACCCCTGCTGCCGACTCCGTGGACAAGGAAGTAAAGGCATTGACCGGCTGACCGATCAGCCCTCCGACTCTGGGTCGGTGGGCTGGTTCGGTGACGGTGCGTCAGGGCTGGGTGTTTTCGCTGGTGGGGTGTTGAGGAGGGGCAGCTTCACTGACGTAGAGCGGTTTCTGCAGGGGGCGCGGCTGTCATGTGCCGGTACACCCCGCTCCGCTCCACTGTCTCGGGAACGGCACTTCTGATCCTTCCGAGGACTGCGCGGCGGCACGGTGGCCGGTGTCGGTCTTGCCGCGGGCGGAAGGGGGCGGGGTGGGGGAGCCGGGCGCGTGGGGTGAGATCACGGCCGGGCTGAGGGTGTCCAGGCCGGTGCTGGTTGCGCGGCTGCTGGAGCTTGATGCGGCTGGGGCGTTGACCACGGCGCATGTGCGGGCGGGCGCCCAGGTCGGCGGGGTGAATGTGCGCACGGTGTGGCGCTGGCTGGATGCGGCGCGGGGACGGAGGGCCGCCTGGAGCCCAGGCCGCGGGCCCGGCTGGAGTTGTCCGACCAGGCGTGGGCGGTGCTGGCCCAGGCGGGCGGGAACGTGGCGGCGCTGCACCGGCATCTGAAGGAGACCGACGGCGAGGTGCCCTCGCTGGCCTCATTGCACCGGGTGGTGCGGCGGGATGTGGAGGCCGGCCGGGTTTTGCCGGACCGCACGGTGGCGCGTCGGGAACGGGATGAGCAGCAGACGCGGCAGGCCCTGGCTGACCTCGCCCTGGCCGGGCCGTGTGAGGGCGGCGCGGCTAAGGCGGCTGTGCGCCGGCCGCCGCACCCTGCGCCGGAGGCGCCCCGGCGGCTCGGCGCGCTGACCGGTGCGCAGGCCGAGGCCGAACTCGCCCAGACCGCCGACACCGACCTCGCGCAGCTCGCGCTGCCGGACCTCATCCCGCCCGCCGCGCCCCCGGCCGACTGGCGCACCCCGCCCTCCCTCGCCACCCGGACCACTCCCGGCCAGCCTGCTCCTGTCCCGTCCGAACCTGCCTCCGACGGCCCACCCGAACCCACTGCACAGACTGCTGAAGACGGAGATGTCTCGTGACCGCGGCCACCTACCAGTACGTCGACCTGCCTGACGCGTCCGTGGTCACCACCCGCGCCCTGCTTACCGCCCGGGAGAACATCTCCGACACGGTCGACGCCCGCGCCATGATGTGCATCCACGGCGGTGCCGGCTTCGGCAAGACCCTCGCGGTCAACATCTGCCTGCGGGGACTTGAACCGGGCGAGGACGTCCGCAAGATCACTTTCCGGGCCCGGCCCACCGCCCGCGCGGTGCGCTACGAACTGTTCACCGCGCTCGACCTGGTCGGCGAACCGCCGCGCCATCCCAGCGAGTTCGACCGCTTGTTGAAGACGGCCCTGGCCGAACGCCCCCGCACTTTCCTTGTGGATGAGGCCCAGTGGCTCAATGGGGAGGCGTTCGAGTACTTCCGCTATCTGTGGGACGAACCCTCAACCCAGCTCGCGATCATCTTCGTTGGCGGGGAGGGCTGCCACACCGTGCTGCGCCGTGAACCGATGCTGTCCTCCCGCATTTTCATCTGGCAGCACTTCACTCGCCTTACCCCCAGCGAGGTCCTCGAGGCCATTCCCTTGTTTCATCCGGTCTGGGCCGACGCCGCCCCTGAAGACATCGCCTTCGCCGACCAGCATGCCGCGCACGGCAACTTCCGTGCCTGGGCGCAGTTGACCGCGCACACCCGCACCGCCCTGGCCCGCACCGGCCGCCCCCGTGTGGACCAGGAGCTGCTGCGCTGGGCCTTCAGCCGCCTCGCCTGATCACCACGCCGCCATGCCGCCCGCCGTGCCACCGTCCGTCGCCGTGGTCCTCGACCCAGGCGACGACGCGGTCCACACGCATACGGCCCTGGCCGCCCATCATCCGCCGCCCGGCCGGGTCACCCTCCACCCCGGGCCGGGCACGACCAGCGAGACCGGCCTCGCCCACGACCTTCTCGCCGCCCTGGGCAAACCGCCTCTGCTCCAGGGAGGCTTCCCCGCCGGCCGTCAGCCCGCCTGGGAAGCCGCCACCGCCTGGATGACCGCCCTTCCCGTCACCCGGCTGACCGTCCTGCGCGCCCACCGCCTCACCGCCCGCCGCACGATGCGCCTTCTGCAACTGCGTGCCCTCACCGGCATCCGTCTGACTCTGGTCTGCCACCGCCCGTACCTGCCCGCCGCCCTGCACAAGGCGCTGCAGACAGCCGACTATTGCGTCACCGCCGACTTCCAGGCCGCCCGACGCCACTACTACGGCACGACCGCTCCCGTATCCCCGCCTGCGGAGGAGCCCGCCCGGCCGGCCAACCGGTGGCTCACCCTGCCCGCACTGGATCGCCTCGTCTCCTACGACAGCCCCGCCACCTGTACCGTCCCGTGCACACCGCCGCCGATTACCTTCCGGCACCGGCCGCCACCCGCACCCCCCACCCAGCAGACAGCTCGGGAAGCCGTCCGACGCCTGGCCGCCGCGACCGCCCACCCCCGCCTGGCCGCAGCCCTCGCCGCCACGCTCTTCACCGGCGCCTCCTTCCAGCAGCTCGCCACCGCCCGCCCCGGCGACTATGACGACGTGGCGGCCACCCTGGCCCTGCATGACCGCGCCCGCTACACCGATGGCTGCGCCACCCACCCCCTACCCCCGTGGGCACGCCTCTTCCTGAAGGCCGCCGTCTGCTTCGCCCAGCTCGCTCCCGGCCAGGACCAGCATCTGCTGGCCGGCCCCCACGACCGCACCCACCTGCTGCGCGTGGCCGAGGCCGCCAGGCTCCGCCCGCCCCAGCCGCCCGCAGGCCAGCGCACCCTCCATATCCAGTGGGACTGGCGCGAACGCAAGGAAGCACAGCGCTATGACGCGATGCTGACACGGCACCAGATGCCGCCCTCGCACTGAGCCCCAACTCCGGTGCACGGTCAGTCGATGGAGAAATCGGCGAACTCCACGTCGGTGAAGGCGATCCCGAGACCGTGGGCACGCTGGCCCCAGTCCCGGAAGTAGGCATGCCCCAAAGCGCGGGCGAGGATCACCATCTGCTGCTGCTCACCCCTGCCGGCGTCCCGGGCGGCGAACAGCTCGCGGGCCACTTCTCCCGACAGGTACTGGGTGATCAGCCGTACTCGCGGATCGTCCGACGATCCTGCCGGAGCGGCGAAACCGAACCGCGCCCTGGTGTGGAAGACGAAACCGTCGGCCTCGGCCCGGGCCCGCCGGCGGGCCCGCACCAGAGGCTGCCAACGTGCCCTGACGGCCTCATCGATCAACCCCGCATGCACGGCACTGGGGCGGCGGCGCATTCCCGGCCGGGTAGTGACCCACCTCTGTACCGTGCGCTGGGAGATCCCCAGGAGGACGGCCACGTTCTTCGTGGAGCCCTTCTCCGCCTTCAGCAGGAAACGCACAGCGGCGTCACGCGTGGGCACAGGACGGGTCAGCAACGCTCGTTCGAGCCCCTTGACGATCTCACCCATGCCCGCCCCCGAGCGTTCTGCCACCGCCATGGCTGTTGCACGGCAGCCGTCTGCTCTCTCAGATCTCTCACACCAAGCCGCTTCCCTCGGTCAGTTCAGGCATAGCCGAGACACCACTGCGGACCTTCGGCTAAAGGACTTGCGGCAGCCGCTTACGCCGTCCGTACGCATTTGGTACGCGAAATGTGCGCTTCACGCTAGGGTCGGGGCTGGAGGTGCTGCATGTCCGAGCTGTTCGACGCGGTCGACGCGCTCATCGCGTCCCGCTCCCCGCTGCCGCCCCCGGCGGAACGCAAGCGGCTGCGCCAGGCGCACGGCCTGACGCTGGACGAGGTGGCCGCCGCACTGCAGGTGCGGCGCGCGACGGTCAGCGGCTGGGAGGCCGGCAAGACCGAGCCGCGGCCGCCGGAGCGCGACGCATACGCCCGCATGCTCAAGCAACTCGCCCACCTCTACCCCGCAGGCGCTCCCGTGCCCCCTGAGGACACGGCGATCCCTGAGACGCCTGCCGTTCCGGCCGCTCCTGCGCCATCGGCAGTTGAACCGGCCCAAGCCCGCACCGCACCCACAGGCCCTGCTGCGGAGCCCGCGAACACCGCACTCCGCCCCGCTGCCCCTGCCGCTGTATCGCGTCCGGCGGCCGCGACCAGGCCGGCGTCGCGCCGTCCAGCCGCTCGGAAGGCCGCCCCCGCAGGCACGACGGAGGCCGGCACCGATCCGCGTTTCGAGAACGGCCCGCTTGCGGTCGTCGACGTCGACGCAGATGGTCAGGTGCTGGCGTACTGCGTCGGCGGCCTGGTCCTGGACGTAACCGCGAAGTCGCTTCCCGCGCTGGTGGAGTGGACGCTTGGCGAAGGGCGGCTCGGTCAGCCGAAGTTGTCGGGGCCGGGCAAGGATGCCGACCCGCTGCTCGTGCTGACCGGGGCCGCGTGCGAGCACTACGGCCTGCCCGTCACGCTCACCAAGGAGGAGCGACTGGCCGGCCGGATCCCGGAGGGCCACAAGGTCATCAAGCAGCTGACGCGCGCCAACTGGCAGCTGACCAAGCGGGGCTTCGGACCGTGGGCAAGGATCTACCGCCCCGCGCAGGGCTCGGAGCGATCCTGCGTGCAGCTGTGCATCCCGTCGTGGGATGCGCTCGATGCCCGGCACTGGGCCGACGCCGCCCAGCTTCCGCCGGCCGAACTCGCGCGGCTCCTGGGCACCTATGCAGCCCGGGTGATGACACCGCGCGGCTCCACCGCCGTCACAGGCCTGGAGCTGATGACCGCCCTGCACCCGCCGACCCGCGCCTCCGAACCGGACGCGGACGGCAGGCGGCATTCCGAGCACAACCCCGGCTCGCTGGGCAAGGATCCGGTGGACTGCGCGCCGTGCGAGGCCCCCGACGGGCACCCGCTCCTCGCCGACCTGCCGCGCTTCCACCAGCGCACCCCGGCGGAGGTCCTGGTGGAGGAGGCGTACGACTGGGCGCGCCCGCTCACCGACGCCGAATGCCTGCGCCCTCATCTGGTGGGCATCGATGTGAACATGGCCTTCGCGGCCGGCGCGAACGGCCTTAACGTCGGCCTGGGCGAGCCGACGCAGGTCAAGAACCCCGTCTTCGACGCGAAACTGCCCGGCTCCTGGCTCGTCGACCTCTCCCACGTCGACCTGTCCCGCGTGAAGGTCGCCAAGGACAAGTGGGCGGACCTGGACGGCGAGCTGCTGCCGAGCCCGTTCACGCCGAAGGGCGAGCGCCCGGATGGGCCGGCCTGGTACGCGACGCCGACCGTGGCGTACGCGGTGGAGCTCGGCTACGACGTGACGCCGATCGAGGCGTACGTCCGCCACGACAACGGCCGCTACCTGGACGCCTGGTACAACCGGCTCCGCGATGCCTACCTCGCCACGATGGCCGACCTCGGCGTGCACGCCGACATGCCGCCAGCCGAGTTCCTCGCGGCGATGGACGGCTACCGCCGGCGTGACCCCCAGCTGGCGATCGTGGTGTCCGCGATCAAGGCGACCGTGAAGGGTGGCATCGGCAAGCTGCGTGAGCGCCCGCGTGGCGAGGGCTGGAAGCCCGGGCAGCCGTGGCAGGCCCTCGCCCGGCCCACCTGGCGCCCGGACATCCGCGCCGCGGTCATCTCCCGCACCCGCATCAACATGCACCGAAAGATCGTCAAGCACGCCGCCTTCACCGGGCAGTACCCGGTGGCCGTCCTCTCGGACTGCGCCGTCTACGCCTCCGACGGACCGTCGCCGCTGGACTTCCTGCCCTACCGGGACGGCAAGCCGCTGCCGGGCGGCTTCAAGCTCGGGGTGAATCCGGGCCTGGTGAAGTGGGAGGGCACCCAGGAGGTGCTGTGGGGCGAGGGCGTGCGCGAGCAGTTCAACGCCCCGCAGCTCAATCTCGCCCGGTATATCAAGGACGGCACCGTCACCGACGTCGACAGCGGGGAGTAGTAGGCGATGAGTGTGTTCGGGGACGGCCTGGACGCCGCGGTGCAGAAGGCGTTCACCCGCCCGGCGCCCAAGAGCGCGCCCGCGCAGATGCGCTACCTGGTCAAGCAGCTCAAGAGCACCAAGGCGGTCGCCCAGATGCTGCGCGTCTCCCAGCGCACCGTCGAACGGTACGTCAAAGACCAGATCAAAAAGCCGCGCCCGGACCTCGCCGCCCGCCTGGAGGCCGAAGTGAAGAAGCGCTGGCAGCCGCAGATCCGGGCCAAGGCGCGGCAGAAGGCGGCGACCACCGACGGCATCGTCATCGACACCCGCGCCCGGATCGGCTACACCGCGCCGATCGGCACGACGGACGAGGACCGCCTCCGGCACCTGACTGTCGCGCTGCCGCCCCGCTACGCCGCCCGCCTCTTCGACGCCCAGGAACAGGGCGCCAGCGACCAGCAGCTCCAGCAGATCGCCGCCGAAGCGCTCAAGGAGGTGTACTTCCAGGACAACGGCCGCCGCGCCGGCCAGCTGGAGGAGGTCCGCTTCACCGACATCGAGCACCTTGAGTTCGACCTCTGACCCACCGTTGCCTGGAAAGTCCGGGGCAGGTTGCGTGAGCAGGCGTACGGGCGTGGGCGGGGTGATGCAGTCAACCGCCCGTCGGTGTGCAACCTGGCCAGCCGCCACTGGGCCCGCTCGATGCGTACCTCGGGGGGCGATCACCCGGTGCATCTACTCGGTGGCGGCCATCCGGTACTGCGTCAGCACGTCCAGCGCCAGGCGGTCTCCGCTGCCCGCGTCCGCGCGGCTGCTCGCTTCCCGTCCTGCCCGGCGCGGCATGTACCAGTCACGGCAGCAGTCGGCCCGACCAGATCACGGACCGCGGAGACCCGACCGACTACGGTCACGAAGCGACAACGCCTCCGTGGGCCAGGCCCGCATCCCCTCACGCACCCGAGCCCACGCCCCGCCGCAGGAAGAACAGAGAAGTGGGCGGGGCCGCGCGCGACGCCGGGCGGACAAGCCGCCCGGGGCCGGACGACTACCCCTTCTTCTCCAGCAGCTTGGCCGTGATCACGCGGTCCGCGTCGACAAACGGGTTGACGCTGACATCAAGGCCGAAGAGCGCATAGATATGGCGCAGAGCTTCATACGCGTCGCGCTCTGGATCCTCCAGCGCCTGCCAGCTGTGGTTCCAGGTGGCGCTCGCTGCGGGCTGCGGCGAGCCGACGAACGGGAAGGTGGGATCGTCCCCGGCAGCCAGTGTACGAGCCGGCCTGCGGGTGAAGCCCGAGGCGACGATCCGGTGCGTCCACATGCCGCCGACCAGCGGCAGGACATGCCGGTCGACCAGTCGGAAGTACTCCAGAGTGATCTCTGTCAGCACGAACACGCTGATCCTGCGGCCCTCGCCGCCGGAGTGCTGCTCCATTGCCCAGCCCAGCATCTCCGAGGTGGCTGCCGCGGCACCGGTGACCGCTCCGTCCGATTCGATCAGCAGTCCGCGACGGGGAGCGTCGGCCAGCAGGAGACCGCCCTCATGAGGTTCCGGATGTGTGTATGCCGTGGACCAGTTGAAGGCGTGGGCGCCCCGGAGTGTGTCCTGGTGGCTCAGGACGTCCCGTAGCCCCTGCTCGGCGTACATGCCGGGGACGAGCCCGCGCGGATGATCGGGGACGCTCTGGAAAAAGAGCACCGGCCACTCCTCCAGGTCCAGGGCGTTGTGCAGGTCATCCCGACTCCTGGCGCGGTCAGCAGCCGGAGCGGGCGCGGCCTCAGGGCCGCGCCGCGTACGCAGGCCGTCGTTCAGGAGCCGGTACACCTCGTCCTGCGGGAGGAAGGCCGTGGTGTCGCCGTTGCGGATCGGGATGGTCCAGCTGTTCTTGATGAACTGACCGTTTTCGGTGATGCCCCGGGTGACCATCGCCCACCGGTCGGCCTCGGGCAGCGCCGGTACCTCGATCACGAAGTAGTGCCCAGATGCCTCCGGGTCGCCCTCGGGGTGGTCGTACCAGAAGAACTTCACCTGGAGCAGCGGGCGCACGTACTCCGTGATGACATCCTTGTATTTCGTGCTGTCGACCACCTTCTTGTCGAAGGGCGTGACCTTCTCGGCGACCTCGTAGAGCTCGGTCTGCTTCTTCTTCGCCTTGAAGCCGCACACGATCAGCCCGCCGCCGGCGTTCGAGAACGCGGCGACGTCCTTGGCGAGCTCGAACTTGCCCTTGTCGGTGCTCAGGTCGTACGGCCCTTCGGGCGGGACGCTCTTGAAGTCGACCCACTCGCTCTCTGGCGTGCCCACGATCTCGTACGGCTGCTGCACGGCGAGATAGGAGACGAGCTGAACTCTGCTGTCGGCGGCCATGTCGTCGGAGCGTACGCGCACGAGGGCATGGCCCGCGCGGGGAATTGCACGCCGAACTGCGACTCTTGTTCCGCGCTGGTGACCGAACTCTGGCACCCGTGCAGTTGGCCCCGTACGACTGCGCGCGTGCGGTGACCCTCGTACGGGGGAGCCGCTGGTGGCCCGGCCTCGGGACCGGGACCACCAGGTCGGCGTACGTGGGATCAGCGGGTGCGCCGGGTCAGCGCTGCTGGATCCACCAGATGATCCACCCGGTTCCGCTCGCGCCCACGGTGCCGGCGGCGCCGCGGAGGATGCCGTAGCCCGCAGTACGGGCGAGGGCGCGCAGGCGACGGCGGCGACCGCCGTCCAGCAGCTGCCGCAGCTGGGCCCGGATCTCGGACCAGGCGTGGCGCAGCTTGCCGTTGCCCTGGTGATGCCGGGTCGACGCCGGCTGGTCAGTGCCCTTAGGCTCGTTGAACATGCTGATGGTGCCTCCTTGGGGAGTGACTGTCGGTTTCTTCACTGGGCGGCTCCCTGCTCCAACAGGGGGCCGTCGCCCGTTTGCGGGGACGGCGGCCTGCGCCGCGCCCGGCCCGTGTATGGGGCCGGGAGTCATGGGCCGGGACAGAGCGTTCCGGCGGTGCTCATCGCGGGGCCAAGGCCTCCGAGAGCACGGGGACGCCGGAGGCGATTTGCAGCGCGGTGGCGGCCGCTCCCGCCGGGGTCCAGACGGCGGCCGCCGCGTCCCGGTCCGTCTTGTTGATGTTCAGGTCGAACGGCGCGGCGAGCGCCCAGCGCACACCCGTGCTCTGGCCGAAGATGGATGAGCCGTCCAGGTACTGCTCGGTGAGGAACTCGTACAGCAGCCCCTTCGCCTTCAGCTCCGCGATGCCGCGCCCGACGGTCGCCGGGGAGATCCCATACCAGGACGCGAACTGCGTGTCCTTGTGCAGGACGAAGGAGGGCTTGCGCTGGCTCATGAAGATGAACAGCATCGCCTTCGCCGGCATCGCCAGCGACTTGTAGTAGTCCTGCTCCCAGTACTCGAAGGGCACCTTGAAATAGATGTCCTTGCGGGAGCCCTCAAAGTTGCCCGATGGCAGCGTGTACGGGTCCCCGGAGCCGTCCTCGTGCAGCTTGGTGATGCGGGTCATCCGGCCGTCCGGCGCCGTGCTGATCAGCTTCAGTTCCTTCAGCTTGGCCAGGTGCCGGGAGACCGCGGCGCTCGCCGTGCCGTCGGTGGCGAACGAGATCCCTGCGGCGCGACCCCATGTCTCGGACCGGCGAGTGACGCCCCAGTCGCCGTCGACGCGACCGCGCGGGAGTGGGCCTCGTGCGGCGACGCAGTGGACCAGCAGGAAGAGCTCCAGCCGCTCGGGGCTGCGCAGCAGGTGACGGAGGGGGCCGGGCTTCGTGACCAGGCGGGGGCCCGGGAGGGTGTCCTGGACGAACGCACGCCGGATGGGGACGGCACGACTGGTGCGTTTGGACTCGTCCAGCAGCATTCGTATCGTGTCGCCCTGGCTCACGGCCTTGTCCCGCTTGAGAACGGTCAGTTCGGTGTTCACAGGCCCAACTATGCGCCCCAGCGTGGGCGGTTCGGGTGCCGGTTACGGAAGCGCGCACCCGGCCGGGCGCCTGCTCAGCTCGGCTAGTCGGAAAACATGTGAACACTGATGACCCCTATAGGAAGCCTCTCTCCACCAAAGACCGCAGGCTGGACCGTGTTTGGGGCCCGCAACTCATGTGCGTTCAGATTGCAATCTTTGGCAGTCTGGACCCCAACGTTTGACAATCTCAACTCGTGACTCCGTGCTTGGGAGGAGACGGCCCGAGTGGGTCCTGGCGGACCGGGACACGCCCGCCCGCCGGTGCCGCTATCCGCATGTCGTCTCCACCTGAGCGACACGCTCCGGTCGGCCGTGACAGGGTTCGTACGACTGCGCCGACACCACGAGAGCCCGGGCCTGTACAGGGCCGGGCTCTCGTGGGGGAGCATGCAGCGGTCGTCTCAGTACGAGTCCTCCCGTTCGGAGGGCGGCCCATACTGCTCGAGGAGGTCGCAGGTGCAGGGGCCGCCCTCGTACAGCACCGTGTCGCACTCGTCATGGTGGTGCCGTACCCGCGGCCGTTTCGGCGGAGCGGCTGGCGCTGGCCCGGGCGGCGGCCCGGAGCTCGATGTCGACGACGGCGGAGGCGATCTCGTCCTTGCGCCACTGCTCGGGGGAGTTGTGGCGCACCAGGCCGCCCGCGTAGGCCATGCGCAGTAGTTCGGCCTTGGTGTGCTTCCGCATCAGTTCGGCGACGCGCTGCATGCGTGCCCGGCCGCGGGCCGCCTCGGTTTCGCGCTCTTCGTCCGTCAACGTGTCGGCGTGGGGGACATGCTGCCCCTGCGCTGGCACCTCCGGCGGCATGGGCTGCGCCGGGCCGCCGTCCGTCGGAGCCGGGGCAGCTGGGCTGGCCTGCTTGGGTGCTGCGCCCGCCCAGTCGACACCGAGTTCGGCGAGGGCGGCGAGCTGTTCGGCGCTGAGCTTGTCGCGCCTGGCGCGGGTGTTCGAGACCCATACGCCTAGCTTCACGACCACCGGCTCCGTCTCGCCGTCGACCGCGATCTCTTCGTTGTGGCCCCTTGGCACCGGCCGGTCCGCGCCTTCCCGCTCCACCCACTGCGCGAGCGCCGCCAGGCCCCGCTGGAACGCCTGGGATGCCTTGCCCTGCCTCTTCGTCGCGCCCTTGGCAGCCGGGGCGGGAGACGGGGCCTCAAGCGGCTTGATGCCCAGCGTGGACAGCCGCTCCTGCTGCTCGGGCAGGAGTCGTGCCCATATGGCCGACTGGGTCTGCTGCTGGAGCCACTTGCCGATGTCGTCGCCGTCCATGCGTACGCCGGGTGCGATGTCGGGGCGCTGGCCGTCGGCGTCGACCAGGTCCGCCAGGACGCGGTAGTGGCGTTGCCAGTCCAGCGGCCACGGGCAGTTCCAGTCGGGGTCGATCTCCGTCAGTTGCGCCGCGCGTACGGCGGCCCGCTCCGGGGCCTTGCCCAGGCCGTTCTTTGCGCCCTTCCGTCGGAGGTTGGCCATGTGCTGCCCGATGGGCACCATCGCCTGGCCCTCGCCCCACACCGCGTCCTGACGCGGCGCGAGATGCCCGGTCGCTCGCCGGTAGGACCGCAGCGCGGCAAGCTTGGCCTCCCACGCTTCCTCGCCGGGCTCCCAGACCATCCCGGCCTCCGGCGCGTCCAGGAGGACCTTGCGCCGCTCCTCCAGCTCACCCGCCCGCAGCGCCTTGCGCTGCTGGTGCACCCACCGCCCGAGGGGGAAGCCCTTGGTGACGCCGACCTCGACCTCAACGTCATAAGGCACGGCGTAGACGCCGGTGATCTTGTTCTCCTTCCGCCAGCGGATGAGGGCTTGGTAGCCCTCCAGCCACACCAGCGACTCGGGCCGGTAGACCCGCGTGCGCAGGAACGCGGCGATGGTCCCCGCGTCGCGCGGGCTGGAGAAGTGGAGCAGGGCGGACTCGGCAGCGGCGTCGGTGTCGTAGGTCTCCTTGTCCTCGTCGTCGCCCTGGCCGGCGCCGATGATCCGTCCGTCCTCATCGCGCTGGAGGTGGACGGTGCGCTTGCCGTGGGTGAGGGCGCGGGAGGCGAGCTGCTCGACCAGGCGCTCATCGTGCGAGCGCAGGCCCTGGAGCACGGCCACGAGCGGCTTGAAGCTGGCGGAGGCGACCATATCCGTCGGGTCCTCGCCGGGCTCCAGGAACACCGGCACGATGATCCGCGCGACCTTGGTGGAGCCGTCCTTGTTGAGCCTCAGCGCGCGGCCGATGTTCTGCACGATCTCGACCTGGGAGCCGCGGGTGTCCGCGAAGCACACGGCCTCGACTCCGCGTTCGCCGGTGATGTCCACGCCTTCCCCGAGCACGCGAACGCTGGCGAGGAAGGCGCGGTGCACCCGGCGACCGACCGCGTCGATGCCGTTGGCGAACTGCCGGAGCACTTCCCGGCGTTCGGTGACGAGGTGGTCGCCGCACAGCCACGCCGACCAGACCCGGTCCGGGGGTACGTGGCGGCCGGCCTCGAGTTCGTAGAACTGCGCGTCGATGGAGGACTTCGGCAGCTTGTCGGCGGTCGCGAGGTCGTCGGCGGTGGCGTCCCGGCTGTACAGCTCGGCAGCCGTCTCCGGCAGCTTCTCCGCGAACGCCGCGGCTTCTTCCACCTTCTGGTGGAACGTCATGACCGTACGGAGGTTCCACTTCGCCGCGTGCTCCAGGAGCGCGGTCTGCAGAAGCGCCAGGCGCCGGCCTCGCTGCGCCTGCTCCGACTCCCCGAGGACGGGGGAGGGGTCGTGGATCTCCAGGACGTCGATCTCGAACCCGGCCAGGATCTCCCGCTCGATTGCCTCCGACAGCCCGAGCTCCGCCAGCCACGCGCCGTACGTGCCCTCCGGGTCGTCGGCCATGGTCGCGATCTCCGCCTCCTGGCCCTCCGCGCCCTTCTGCGGGCGGGCCGCGGCGAGGATGCGCGGGGTCGCGGTCAGGTAGAGCCGGTAGTCCGCGGGGATACGGGCGTTGTCGTGGATCGCCGCCCACGGCCGCCCAAGATCACCGGCCGTGCCGTGCGCCTCATCAACGATTGCGAGGTCGAAGCCCGCCATGCGCTGCCCGTACAGCCGCTCTCCGCCCGCCAGAGCGGCCTCCAGAGGCCCGCGCACCTTCCGCTGGCCTACGGGTGCGTCGATGTCCTCACGGTCCACCAGCGAGGCATAGGTGGCGAACACGACCGCCGGCCCGGAACCGGCCCACAGAGCGAGCTGGATCGGGTTGGTGGTGGTCCGCACGCCCAGCTCCTTCAGCACCGGGTCGTTCTCCAGTGAGCACACCGCGACCATCGAGGCCCGGTGACCGACCAGACGCCACGCCTGGGCAGTCTGCGCGAGCAGATCCAGGGTCGGGACAGTCACGAGGATCCGCCCGTCCCGGAAGGACTCCAGCGCGCACGCGGCGGCTGTGATCGTTTTCCCCGACCCGGTCGCCGACACGATGGTGCTTCGGAAGCCACGCGAAGGCACAGAGGGTCTTGCAAAGAATGGGGTGCCCACCCAGGCACGGAACTTTGCTTTCTGTTCCAATTGATGTGGACGAAGGCTAATCGGACGATGTCCCGTTGAAACCATTCTTGCTCCCCCTCCAGGTTCGTCCTTAAGACTACCAACTCTGACAGCTTCGCCCCATGCCTGATATCCGCCAACGGTACATGCTGCATCAGCAGCGCGATGACCTGGGCAAACCCCTCAGGCGAAATGAGAGGTTGCCTTTAATTCGGGTGGGGCGGTCACCCCAGCGCTCTTTCTGAAATTCTCACAGGCCGCATTCTGAGGCTTACAGAAAGTGTTGACCTGGCCATCTGACCAGCGTAGAGTAGTACCTAACAGCACAGGAGGACGTTCCTGTGCAAGCTTCAAGCACCCAGAAGGGACTTGATTTCAATGAATTATTCACAGAACAGGAACCTAAGTAGATGCGTAACAGATTTTCAGGCATTAGCGAGATAATCCTCAGCGCTTGCGGATTGACCCTAGACGTTCTAATGATTGGCGGACCCATTCCCATTTTGGTGGGAATTGTAGGTCTCGCACTCTCCATCTATCACGTAATTTGCAGTTTTAGAAACAAGAAGTAGCAGCCGCGTTACTGGTGATCGCCTCAACGGCGGTCACCAGTTTCCGCCAATAGTACATGCGGCATCAATCTGATGCACCCATTGCACTAGAACCGACACGAACGAGCCACCCCCACCCCTCGTAGCCAGCCCGGCCCGCGCCAGCGGGCCTCAACGGTTCTGGAGGCGCAGCCGGAAGGACCGTCAGGCGGGGGGAGCGCAGCGGACCCGCCGGCCAGGCTGGAGCGAAGCGGAAGCCTGGTGGCGGGACACAGTCCCGCCGGTCCGGGAGCGCAGCGGACGGACCGTCACCCTGCTTGCGCAGCAAGCAGGGTGTGTGCGGGTGGCGCAGCCACCCGCCAGCGCTCACGCGGAGCGGGAGCGCAACACCCGCGCGCAGCGCGGGTGTTCGCTTGCACATCGCGAAGCGATGTGGTACCCGCTCCGCGGG